>NZ_JBXWOJ010000001.1:0-628738 GCF_059610805.1 Ruegeria sp. CDSC025
TGGTAGCCCGTAGGGGAATCGAACCCCTCTTTCCAGGTTGAAAACCTGGCGTCCTAACCGATAGACGAACGGGCCACGCTAGCTTGTGGGGGGCCTTTTACGGTTTCACTCTGACCCCCGCAAGCCGAAAAACGCAGGGTTGTGAAAGTTTTTTGGCGGTGGCGAATGCGGCCTTAGATCGCCTCGGCGGCATCTTCCAATCTGAGTTGTACAGTTTGCCGTCCACCCCATGTGTTCACCTCAAGTCGTCCGGCGAAATGAAAGCGTGCGCCGCCGTGATTGGTCAGCCGTTCCCCCATTGGTCCGTCAAAGGCGCCAAACGCAATGGCATCCAACCCGGCACCCACCCCGTCCGACAGCGACAGCTTCAGATGGGAGTCGCCGACCCGCTTGGCAAAGCGCACTTGTAAGTCCGGAAAGGCATACCGCGGAGCCGGAGCACTGGCGCCGAAAGGCCCTGCTTTTTCAATCTGTTCAATCAGATCGACAGTGGCCGCGCAGGGCATAAGTGTGCCTTCCAGTTTCAGGTCAGCAGGGCCGGTTTGACCTGCCCCTTGTTTTGCCAGCAATTCGCTGAGCCGTTCCATCGCCGGTTCCAGCTGATCACGCATGACCGTCAGGCCAGCCGCCATCTTGTGGCCGCCGCCCTTGACCAGCAGACCTTCCACCGCCAGCCGCTGAATCGAGGCACCCAGATCGACACCGGTCACTGATCGGCCCGATCCTTTGCCCTCATCCCCGTCCAGACCGATGACGATGGCCGGGCGGTTGGCGGTTTCTTTGAGGCGCGACGCGACGATGCCGACAACGCCCGGATGCCAGCCTTCCCCGGCCGCCCAGACCAAGGGCGCATCAAGGCCCCGTTCTTCGGCCTGTTCCATGGCGGCTGCCCGAACCGCATTTTCAATATCGCGCCGCTCGGTGTTCAACTCGTCCAGCCGCTGCGACAGAGCCTCTGCTTCATGGGTTGAATCGGTGCTGAGCAGCCGGGCACCCAGATCGGCCTGGCCGATCCGGCCCCCTGCGTTGACGCGCGGGCCCAGCATGAACCCCAGATGATAGCTGTTGGGCGCGGAATCCATCCGCGCCACATCCGACAGCGCCACCAACCCCGGTCTTTGTCGTTGCGCCATGACCTTCAGCCCCTGACGCACAAGCGCGCGGTTTGCACCGATCAAAGGAGCCACATCCGCCACCGTGGCCAGCGCCACAAGGTCTAGCATTGCAATCAGGTCAGGCCCTTTTGCACCCGCTTCGCGCAGTTGCCGTCCGGCCTCGACCAGCATCAGGAACACGACGGCGGCGGCACAAAAATAGCCAAGATCGCCGCTTTCGTCCTGTCTGTTCGGGTTCACCACGGCCACGCAATCGGGCAAAGTTTCGCCACCAAGGTGGTGGTCCAGGACGATGACATCGGCCCCCTTTGCGGCGGCGATGGGTTCATGGCTGAGGGTTCCGCAATCGACGCAGATAATCAGATCATGCGCGGCGGCCAGTTCCTGCATCGCCGGGACGTTGGGGCCATAGCCCTCATCAATCCGGTCAGGCACATAGAGCGTCGCCTGCAGGCCCATCTGACGCAACCACGTGAGTAGCAGAGCAGCCGAACTGCCTCCGTCGACGTCATAATCGGCAAAGATCGCAATGCGCTGCTTTAGACGGACCGCAGTCAGAAAACGGGTTGCAGCGGTTTCCATGTCTTTCATCGCGCGCGGATCGGGCAACAGCTCTTTCAGTTTGGGTTCTAGAAATCCCGGAGCTTCCATTGCCGGAACACCGCGCCGGGCCAGAACCTGACAGACGGCCCGAGGCAATCCGGCTTGTTGTACTAGCACCTCGGTCGCGCGCTCTACATCCGCCGAGGGGCCGACCCAGCGACGTGCTGACAGTGAATGTTCAACCCCAAGAAAGCTCATGTCCTGCCCCTGATGTGCCAAGGCCGGACCCTCGCGGACCCGGCCTTATCATTTCTATGGATAGCCCTGCACGATGGTCAGGCGCAAGATCTTAGCCGTCGTTATGCGACCACGTCGGCGTGCGGTAGGACATGCGTCGAACCGACCCGGTTTTCGACCGCATCAACAGGGTGGTGGTTTCAACCCAACCCGGCTCGCGCTTGATGCGCGGCAGCAAAGAGCCGCCGGTGACGCCGGTTGCGGCAAAGATCACATCGGCGGTTACCATCTCATCGCGCGAATAGATGCGGTCCAGATCGGTGATGCCCGCTTTGGCGGCGCGGCCGCGTTCGTCATCATTGCGGAACAGCAGGCGGCCAAAGATCTGCCCGCCCATGCATTTCAGCGCTGCAGCGGCCAGAACACCTTCGGGGGCGCCGCCTTGGCCCATATACATGTCGATCCCGGTGACTTCGCTTTCGGCGCAGTGCATGACGCCAGCAACATCACCATCGGTGATCAGGCGGATAGATGCACCGGTTTCGCGAACTTCGGCAATCATTGCCTCATGCCGAGGGCGTTCCAGGATGCAGACGGTAATGTCGGCAGGCTCGCAATCCTTGGCCTTGGCCAGCGCTTCCACACGTTCGCGCGGGCTCATGTCCAGGCTGACAACGCCTTCAGGGAAACCCGGGCCAACGGCCAGTTTGTCCATATAAACGTCTGGTGCATGCAGCATTGATCCGCGCGGGCCCATTGCTATCACAGTTAACGCGTTGGGCATGTCCTTGGCGGTCAGCGTGGTGCCTTCCAGAGGGTCCAACGCGATGTCGACGCCGGGACCATTGCCGGACCCGACCTCCTCACCAATATACAGCATCGGTGCCTCGTCGCGCTCGCCTTCACCGATGACAACGACACCGGCGATATCCAGAAGGTTCAGCTGTTCGCGCATGGCATTCACAGCGGCCTGGTCAGCGGCCTTTTCATCACCCCGTCCAACCAGCGAAGCCGAAGCAAGCGCAGCCTGTTCCGCAACCCGCGCCAGGCCCAGAGACAACAGGCGGTCATTGAAATCAATCTTGGCAGCACTCATTTTCACTATCCTCAGGTCAGTATCGGCGTCTTGTCCGGCATAGCCTGCGTATCGTGCAGGCCGCAAGGGTCAAACCTCTTCAATCCGCAAAGCAACCGGTGTGCCCGAAACAACATCGGTCTCGTGCAGGCCCAGCAAGGCGACATCCAGCGTGGCACGGGTGGTTTTGTGGGTAACTATCAGAACCGGCGCGGTGCTTTCCGCATGGGCGTATTGGCGCATGCGATCAATCGAGACCCCGGCATCGCCCAGGATGGCCGCAACTTTGGCCAAGGCGCCGGGTTTGTCCAGCAGACCCAGACGCAAATAATAGGGGGCAGGGCGACCAGTCAGCGCTGGCACTGCGTCCTGCAACGAACTGGCAGGGCGGCCGAAAGTCGGAATCTGAAGCCCACGTGCCAGATCGCAGACATCGCCCATCACCGCGCTCGCCGTTGGACCCTCGCCAGCTCCGGGGCCACGCAGAACAACCTGCTCGACCGCGTCGCCTTCGATCACCACCATATTGGTGCCGCCTTCAAGCTGGCCCAGGGGCGAGTCACTGGGCACCAAACACGGCTGCATCCGCTGTTCAAGCCCCCGTGCCGTGCGCTGAGCCACGCCCAACAGTTTGATCCGGTATCCCATGTCATGGGCCTGGTCGATGTCATCCAGACTGATCTGCTGAATGCCTTCGATCTCGATCCCGTCGAAATTCGGTTTGGTGCCGAATGCGATCGAGGCGAGCAGCGCCAGTTTATGCGCGGCGTCTATCCCGCCCACATCCAGATTTGGATCGGCTTCAAGGTAACCCAGCTGTGCGCATTCGTCGAACAGGGCGTTATATCCCTGCCGCTGCGATTGCATCCGGGTCAGGATATAGTTGCATGTGCCATTCATCACCCCCATGACGCGGGTGATTTCGTTGCCCGCAAGTCCTTCGGTCAGGGATTTGATCACTGGAATGCCGCCAGCCACGGCCGCTTCGAAGCGGATCACACGGCCCGCGGCTTCGGCCATTTCGGCCAGTTCCTGACCGTGAATGGCCAACAGGGCCTTGTTGGCGGTGACGACATCCTTACCACTGGCTAGCGCCGCTTCGACCGAGGCTTTGGCAGGTCCGTTTTCCCCGCCCATCAGTTCAACAAAAACATCAATATCGTCGCGCTGTGCCAATGCGACAGGGTCAGTTTCCCAGGCATAATCCGACAGGTTCACACCGCGATCCTTGCCAGCATCACGCGCGGAAACCGCTGTGATCTGGATAGGACGACCCGTTCGTGCCTGCAGCAGGTCGGCATGGCGGCGCACGATCCTGACGACACCCACACCAACAGTTCCCAAGCCCGCAATTCCAAGCCGCAGCGCCTGTGTCATCCTGTGGGTTCCTTTCCGCTCGATAATCCTAATCTGGGGTGTTTCCCCGTTCCCGCTGCCTTAGCGGGTTCGGCGCCGAGGCGCAATCCGCGACACCCATGCCAGGCGACAGAAAACCTGAGGACTAATTGGTCTGAGTGTTTTGCAATGCCGTTGCCTTTTTCTTCAACGCCTTGCTGCGTTCGGTCAGTTCACTTTCGACCTCTGCCGCTTCGTACAGCGGGTCAACAGGCACAGCGAAAACATCTGCCAGTGGGGTTAACTTGGGGTAGGGGGCCGATTGCACATTTGGCCCTTCTCGGTCTTTCAACTCGGGAAAATTGGTGCATCCCAGGCAGAGCAAAACTAGGGGCAGAAGAAGAAGGGGCTTCATGATGAAACCTTATTGTGGCAACTGGCATCGGTGATGCACTTTTTGTCCGGTCGTTTCAAGCGGGCTTCTATCTGAACATCCGTTCAGATATGGTGGATACATGGCACGTACACAAGGCTCACACTCGGACATTACCGGCCCGCGTATCCGGCAGGCAGCGCTTCGGCTTTTCGCGCGCCATGGGTATGCTGCTGTTTCCATGCGGAAAATTGCGGGCGAGGTTGGGGTGCAGGCCGGGGCATTGTACAATTACACCCCGGATAAGCAGAGCCTTCTGTTCCGTTTGATGCGCGACCATATGCAGGATTTGTTGTCCGCCTATGGCGAGCAAAAGCAAACTGGCGATCCGCAGGTTGCTTTGCGTCGGTTTGTCGGATTTCACATCCGGTTCCACCTGCAGCGCCCTGACGAGGTATTCATCGCCTATATGGAACTTAGGAACCTCACGCCCGAAAACTTCGCCGAAATAGAGGATCTGCGCCGCAAGTATGAAGACGGGCTTGAAGCCATTTTGCGCGAAGGTCAGCGGGCGGGTATCTTTGCGGTCGCGGATACGAAGATTGCGACATTGGCGGTCATCGCCATGCTGAACGGCGTCATGACGTGGTATCGCGCCGGTGGGCGGCTTTCGCTGGACGAGGTTGAAGCCGTCTATTGGGACATGGTCCGAAAGGCGATGACTGCTTAAGGGGCAGTCAATGTGCCGGCCGAATAAACGTCCCGTTGCGCAATTCGCGAAAAGCCTGTTCAAGCTCGGTCCGGGTGTTCATGACGATGGGGCCGTGCCACGCGACCGGCTCATTGATCGGTGCGCCGGAAATCAGCAGGAACCGGACACCCTCCGGACCTGCCTGAACGGTCACTTCGTCACCACTCCCAAACCGAACCAGTGTTCGGTCTCCCGACATGTCACGAATGTTCACCTCTTGGCCGCCAACTTCTTTTTCCAAAAGGACCCCCGCAGGCCGCGAGGCATCAGCAAAGGCGCCCGCGCCTTCGAATACATATGCAAATGCGCGACGGTAGGTGTCTATGGGGAAGGTCTTCTTCACACCTGCCGGAATTTGGATGTCCAGATACTGAGGGTCGGCGGCGATGCCGTCGACTGGGCCTGTCTTGCCCCAAAACGTCCCCACGATCACACGGACAACGGTTCCGTCATCGTCCATGATTTTAGGGATCTCTTTGCGCGGAACGTCCTGATATCGCGGTGTTGTCATCTTTTGGGCCGCGGGTAGATTGCCCCACAGTTGAAACCCGTGCATTTGGCCGGTTTGGCTTCCCTTGGGCATTTCCTGATGCAGGATTCCGGACCCTGCCGTCATCCACTGCACATCACCCGCGCCAAGTGTTCCGTTATTGCCAAGTGAATCCGAATGGTCAACCGAGCCGGACAGGACATAGGTGATCGTCTCGATCCCGCGATGCGGATGCCATGGAAATCCAGCCTGATAGTCCTGCGGGCGTTCATTGCGAAAGTCGTCGAACAGCAGAAAAGGATCCAGTTCTGACGGATCCTGAAAGCCGAAGGCGCGGTGCAGTTTAACGCCTGCACCCTCCATTGTCGGTATGGCCTTTCGGGTTTCCAAAGTCGGTCTGAGGGACATTGCTGCGCTCCTGTTGCTATGAGGAAGATGTACCGCACTGCCATGGCGGGTCAATTTGCGCTGAAACACGCAACCTGTGCGAAATTCAGCAGGTGCGTTCGCCTCTGTTGTTTGGCTGGGAAAGTGGCTAAACCCAACTGCAAAGTGGGAGAGCAGCAAATGCAACAAGAAGTTCTGGCCGTGGTCAAAGCCTCATCACCCAGGCGGTGGATGGGTGTCGGAATGTTGTCGACCGTGGGCTTTCTGGTTGTTTTCGTCGCGCTTGCCGCGCCGCCGGAGCCATCCTGGCAAGTATTCCTGTTTGTGGTAGGCGCGGCGTCCTTTTGGCTGGCCTATCGCATGTGGCAGGCAACCTCGGATTGGATCGAGCTGACTGAGACCGAACTCAGAACCGGGGCAGGGCAGCCGATCGCCGCAATAGAAGACATTGAAACCGTCGAAAGAGGCGCGTTTGCCTTCAAGCCGTCGAATGGCTTTCTGGTAACAACCCGGCAATCAGGTGCAAATAGATGGGCGCCGGGGCTGTGGTGGCGCTTGGGACGCCGCGTTGGCATAGGTGGCATGACATCCGCCGCCGAAACCAAATTCATGTCCGAGATTTTGTCTGTGATGGTGGCAGAACGCGGCTAGGTCAGACCTTCAGCGCCACCTCGTTATTCGAAGGCGGGGTGGAAGGCACTAAGATGCCAACCCACCCTGTCCTAGTTCGTTGCGCTTTCCGCACTCGCACCGGAATCCCCTGTGCCAGGGTCCTCGATTTCACCGATCTCGCCAGACCCGTCGGGATTTTCCTCAATTTCAACAACGCCCGACACATTTGCCGCAACCTCATTGGTAAAGCGTGGGCGTGTAAAGACGAAATTTTCAAAGACATGTTCGCCTTTGAGGAAATCCACCCCATAGATCGAGTCAAAGACCGGAATGTAAGCATTCGCCGTTTCAACAATGATCAGTGTGTCCTGGTTCGGCATAGGCGGCAGGTTATCACGCATGCGGTCGATATTGTCGTCGGTCCAGATGCTGTCGTAACCGCGCGCGGTTGACCATCTGACGTAATGACGATCATCCTGTTCGTCGAACACAACCAGCGACACGCGCAGATTCATCTGTGATCGGTTGTTGACCATCGCCACCAGCAGCGAATGCAATGAGGTGATATAAGTGTCCGTGATCGTGCCGGTCTCGCGAGAGATCAAATCGCCAACAGTATACGCCGCTTTCAGGTTAGATGCGCTTTGGCGGAAGCCGTCGAAATACGTGAAAGCGCCTGTGATCGTCCACACCAGCATCGGAAAGACAAGCAAAGCCTCAACCGTGAGTACCCCACTCTCGTCTTTCGTCTTGGATTTCAGAAGATTCCGGAGCTTTGAAATGAAAAACATAGGCTTACAGAGGCTCCTGTACGAAGGCAGTCGTCGCGGTAAGTTCGATCTGGCCTGATTCATCCGACAAAATACGCCCCATCGCCGATGTAGGGAAAATCGGATCGACCTTTGCGCAGGCCCGAAGGATCATCAACTCGTTCGAAAGGCCATTTTCGAAAGCGCGAACTGGGTTCACTTCTTCAGAATTGTCAGTGCAATCCGGAACAGGCGGTAGGTTCAACCCGACAAACGCGCTTTGTTGCAGCATCTCCAGCTGCAAGTTGGTGGTACAGCGTTTGATCACTACAACGCGATCACAGATCGTACTTTTTATCTGATCATGCGTTGGGTTGGTGCCCGTGCCGAGGCGAATGTCGCGAACTGTCTGGTCCACAGCCCGCTCTAACATCGCCTGCTGCAAGGTGACCACCGAATATTCCATCGCACTCAGGATGAAGAACATGAATGCCGGGAAGATGATCACAAACTCGACGGTGACCGCCCCATCTTCCCTGCGTTTCAGGCTTCGCAGCTTTGAAACAAGGGCTCTGATCATTGGGTCAACCGCAGTTTTCTGATCGACGACGCGATAGAAGCAAATGCGTCTTCCAGGTCCAGACCGTTCACATTGTATACATGGCTGTCCGAGCTGGCACAGTCCTTGATGGTTTTGTACCCGGCTCTGGGTGCTTCGAAGGCGATGCCATAGACAATGACGCCCTCATCTTTGGCTGCGTCACAGATATGCTTGGTGCGCTGGTTCTTGGCCGAAGTTTCAACTTTGGCATACGCTTTCGAGTACCACTCGGCCCATGCACTTGACTGCCAGTAATAGTTATATCTTGCATTCCAGGCCAAAGACACACGGTTGAAGAGTTCTGGATAGGTCAGGCGAACAGCCGTACCCAATTCTTCGTTGGCTGGTGTCTCTGGATCAGGATTGCCGAACGGATGGTCCGCCCATGTGTTCTGCTGTGGCCAGAAAAAGTTAGGCTGACCCTGCGAATGGTAGACTGTGTATTCGGAGGCCTCAGCATTGTACCAGACATCCGACAAGCCCTCCCGAAGGGACGGGTTCAGCATATACTGGTCCGTGTTCTGACCGTCGGTCATTACGATTACAATTTTCAAGATGTCCGAGTTATAGTCTGACGGGCGGGTCCGGAAGTGATTTGGAACGATGTTGTCGTCAGCCAGGTCGCTCACAATGCCACGAACGCTTGGGTCCAGGAAGGCCACGCCCCATTTCATGCCGACATCTATCGAGGTGTTCCCGGTTGCAGTCAACGCCTTGATCTGTTTGGTCAATGCCTCCAGATTATCGGTAACAGGCGTAATCGCACTGCCATCGCGGACCGGGCAAACCGGTGTTCTGATCGAGCCTTCGGAATAGGTGAAGGGGTCAAAATGCGCGGTGCGTTCCAGCCTGTCATCACGCTCTAGGTCCGCGTCGCTATACTGTTCAGGGATAAAGTTCACACAATGGGAGTAGTTGTGCTCTGCTGTAACGTTGGTGAATTTGCTCAGGATGGGTTCACCCGCGTTGACCTGAGTTGCGTAAGGCACGATCGAGATCGAAATGCCCGTGCGGTTAGGATCATCTGAATCCAGCATCAGCGTGACAAATTCTGTGGCCGCATCCTGCAGAAGCGCAATTTTGCTCTTCCCGCCAGAACTCGAATAGTTGTTCATTGAGCCTGAGATGTCGAGAACCAGCGAAATTTCAACAGCTCCAATGCTTTCGACGGCCGTGCTGGCCGCGTTAGCGGTCAAGCTGTTGACGCCAGAGAAATGCATAAAGTGGGTTTTGATGGTCGCCTCGGCGGTGGCTGATACTTTACGTGATCCAAAGCCTTCTTCCACCACGACAGAAGTGATTTTGCCGCCCAGCCCGGCCTTCTCGAAATAGGCATCGACAATTTCGCGTGCGGGCTTTTTCTGATCAAGGTCAGCGGCCGCAAGAACGGCGCGGTCCAATGTTGATTGCAGATTGGCGCGGTCGCGTTCGAAATTCATTAGGTCAACGCCAGCCCCAGTCGAGGCGATGATCACCAGGAAACCCAACAATACAAAGATTGTGAATGTACCGTCTTCGCTTTTTGCGAACCGGCGCGCGCTTAGCGCGGATTTAGCGCCGCTTTTGCTTTCGCGTAGAAACTTGGGCATTTTCATCTTGCAGACCTCGCTGAGCAGACATCCAAAGCTGCTAAGGAAAAGTTAACGTATGGAAATTAACTGCGAAACGTGGCGGGAATTGGGCGAAAAGGGCCCAGTTTTGGCTGGTTTGAGGGAAATTGAGGGATAATTCCGGACCGTTGCGCGGGGCTGTATTCGATGCGTGAACAATTCGGCGGATAATGTCTGGGTTTGGCGACTCAGCCAGAGTTCGAATATTTCCCCGTAACTTGAGATTTTATTTCTGCTTAAACATTGATCGTTTAGCAAAGGGGTGCGACAAAACGTCAGAACGCAAGTCGTTCGCCGGCACGGAGGTTTAAATGACGGCCACAAAAGAACCCAGCTTTCGAGAGAGTGTAGATCTTATGTTTAACAGGGCAGCGTCCCTGATGGATCTGCCTCCGGGCCTTGAAGAAAAGATAAGGGTCTGCAACGCCACCTACACTGTACGCTTCGGCGTCCGGCTGCGCGGTGACATACACACGTTCACCGGGTATAGGTCGGTACATTCCGAACATATGGAGCCGGTGAAAGGCGGCATTCGCTATGCTTTGGCGGTGAACCAGGACGAAGTCGAAGCGCTGGCGGCGCTGATGACCTATAAGTGCGCCCTGGTCGAAACGCCATTTGGCGGATCAAAGGGCGGCTTGTGTATAGACCCGCGCCAATACGAAGAGCATGAGCTTGAACAGATCACCCGCCGGTTCGCCTATGAGTTGGCCAAGCGCGACCTGATCAACCCGTCACAGAACGTGCCAGCCCCGGATATGGGGACGGGTGAGCGTGAAATGGCGTGGATGGCGGACCAATACGCCCGGATGAATACAACTGATATCAACGCGCGCGCCTGCGTGACAGGCAAGCCGCTGAATGCTGGCGGTATTGCCGGACGGGTCGAGGCCACGGGCCGCGGCATTCAATATGCGCTGCGCGAGTTTTTCCGCCATCCTGAGGACATTCAAAAGGCAGGGCTGTCGGGCAAGTTGGACGGCAAGCGCATTATTGTTCAGGGCTTGGGGAATGTGGGATACCACGCTGCCAAGTTCCTAAGCGAGGAAGATGGCTCTCGTATCGTAGGCATCATTGAATGGGACGGAGCGCTGTATAATCCGGACGGGATTGACGTCGAGTCGGTTCGCCAATGGATTGTCAAGCATGGCGGCGTCAGCGATTATCCCGACGCCACCCATTCCGCCGAGGGAGGGGCCGTGCTGGAAGAAGAGTGCGACATCCTGATCCCGGCGGCGCTGGAAGGTGTGATCAACCTTGATAATGCCGATCGCATCAAGGCCCCGCTGATCATCGAAGCTGCAAACGGCCCAGTGACAGCTGGTGCAGACGAAGTTCTGCGCGATAGGGGCGTCGTGATCATTCCTGATATGTACGCAAATGCTGGCGGTGTGACCGTTTCGTATTTCGAATGGGTTAAGAACCTCAGCCATATCCGGTTTGGCCGCATGCAGCGTCGCCAGGAAGAGTCGCGGCACGAGCTGATCGTCAGTGAGCTGGAACGGCTGGACCGCTATCTGGGCGATGCCTGGTCCATGTCTCCGAACTTCAAGGCGAAATATCTGAAAGGTGCGGATGAGCTTGAGCTGGTTCGTTCGGGGCTCGATGACACCATGCGGATTGCTTACCAGTCGATGCGTGAAGTCTGGCACAGTCGCGACGATGTCGAGGATCTGAGGACCGCTGCCTACATCGTGGCCATTGATCGTGTCTCGAAAAGCTACCGCGCTAAGGGGCTTTGACAATACTCTCTGCGGGCGGTTGGCATCTGATCCATCGCCTGCAGGACCAAGGCGCAACAGGGCTGCGCAAGATGCAATTCGACGATGGCGCGCATCCGCGCCCGGCAGTAGACTTCAGCGACGAGAACGAATCCCGGAGACCACCATGTTGCGTATTGCCGTTGCGGCTATTTTACTGGCCACACCTCTGGCTGCTCAGGAAACAAAAGAACAAAGCTGCCAGCATCAGGCGGATGTCGTGGCGGCGATCCAGCAGGCGCGACTTGATCGCGTGAAAGAGCGCGACGTGCCGCAAGCCGTGGCCGATACAGGTCCGACCTGGCCCGCGAACTATAATGCCGCGATCCCGCTGATCACCCCTTGGGTTTATGAGCAGAAGATGCGCGATGTGCGCAAAAAGGATCTCGGCGCCACGTGGATGGAGCTGTGCCTGCAGCAGTAATCCAAAACCTTGCGATTTCTTTGCGGACAAACGCGTGCCTTCCCCTTGGCGCGCGTTGCCGTTTCTGTCAGGTTTAAGCCATGTCATTACCACCCGGTTTTCTGGATGAGTTGCGCACCCGGCTGAGCTTGTCTCAGGTCGTCGGGCGCAAAGTCATGTGGGACGCGCGCAAGTCCAATCAGGGCAAGGGCGACATGTGGGCTCCGTGCCCGTTCCATCACGAGAAGACAGCATCGTTCCACGTCGATGACCAAAAGGGTTTCTATTACTGCTTTGGCTGCCATGCCAAAGGGGATGCGATCAGCTTCGTGAAAGAGACCGAGAATGTCTCGTTCATCGAAGCGGTCGAAATTCTCGCGCGTGAGGCCGGAATGCCGATGCCAGAACGTGACCCCAAGGCACAAGAGAAACAGGATCGTCGCACGCAACTGGCCGAGGTGATGGAACAGGCGGTGCAGTTCTTTCGGTTGCAGCTGAAAACAGGAGCAGGTGGGGAGGCGCGCGATTATCTGGCGCGGCGCGGCTTGAAAGAGCAGGCGCTGGATCGGTGGGAAATCGGCTTTGCTCCCGACGGTTGGCAGGCGCTTTGGGATCACCTACACGGCAAGAACGTGGCCGAAGATCTGATCCTTGGTGCGGGTCTGGCCAAACCCTCGAACAAAGGTAAAAAGCCATATGACACGTTTCGGAACCGGATCATGTATCCGATCCGGGATCCGCGCGGGCGTTGCATTGCGTTCGGTGGCCGGGCGATGGACCCCAATGACAATGCGAAATATCTGAACTCGCCCGAAACCGAACTGTTCGACAAGGGGCGCAGCCTCTATAACCAAGGCCCCGCACGGCAGGCTGCCGGCAAAGGGCAGCCATTGATCGTGGCCGAAGGATATATGGATGTGATCGCGCTTGCCGAGGCCGGTTTTGGCGCATCTGTGGCCCCATTGGGCACCGCAATCACCGAGCATCAGTTGCAACTGCTGTGGCGTATCTCGGACGAGCCGATCGTTGCGCTGGATGGCGACACGGCGGGTTTGCGTGCTGCGATGCGGGCGGTCGATTTGGCCCTGCCGCTGCTTGAGGCAGGAAAGTCCTTGCGCTTTGCGCTGATGCCCGAGGGCAAAGATCCCGATGATCTGTTGCGGGCCGAAGGTCCAACGGCAGTGCAGACGGTGTTGGAAGAGGCCATGCCAATGGTCAGGCTGCTGTGGCAGCGCGAAACCAAAGGCAAGGTGTTCGACAGCCCTGAACGCAAGGCTACGTTGGAACGCACACTCCAAGAAAAGACACTGCTGATCCGAGATGGTTCAATTCGCTCTCATTACGAGCAAGAAATCAAGGATCTGTGTTGGAAACTGTTCCGCCCACAAAGGCAGAAGCAAAACCGCCCCTGGCAACCGCGCGGGAAATGGAAACCTCAGCCACAACCGGCCACACCGGGTGCGCGGGCGTCGTTCCTGGCATCGTCCGACAATGCCGATATCCAGATGCGCGAAGCCGCCATTCTGGCCATCGCCGCATTGAACCCCCAAGTCGTGGTGCAGTTTGAACACCAACTGGAAGAAATGGAGTGCCGTGACCAAGATCACGCTGGCCTGCGCGATGCCATTCTGCGGCACGCGATAGATGATCCTGAGAACCTCAAACAACAT
The DNA here is from genome assembly GCF_059610805.1 of Ruegeria sp. CDSC025. Taxonomy (NCBI): domain Bacteria; kingdom Pseudomonadati; phylum Pseudomonadota; class Alphaproteobacteria; order Rhodobacterales; family Roseobacteraceae; genus Ruegeria; species Ruegeria sp. CDSC025. The sequence continues at coordinate 13,712 of NZ_JBXWOJ010000001.1, forward strand.
ATTGCGGAAACTTTGGGACATCACGCCCTTGAAAACCTGCTGGCCCTTCGCCATGTCGCAGTGATCCCCTGCGTGAATAAACCGGGCGACGTTGAAAAGGCCGAAATGACGTTGGCCGAGGAACTCGCCAAAATCAAAGCTCTCAGGGGTCTGGACGCAGAGATTGCCGAAGCCGCAGAGGAGCTGTCTGATCTGGACGATGAAGCGTTGACCTATCGCTTGGCGCAAGCTGCCGAAGAGCGCAACAGAACAAGCCGAAGCCAGAATGAAGACAGGGCCGTTTTCGACATCGCTGACAATGGTGCGCGAATCAACCGCGACGAGAAGGATGCGTTTAAGGCAATCATGTCAGGTATCAATTTCGAGCGAAAACGCCGGTAATGTGGTGTTTTCGTAAGGCACTGGAAAAGAAAAACAGGTAAACGGGTGGCCGAATCACTTCAACGCGCTAATGATTCGGTTCGATCGAATCACCCATCCCTGCAGGAGCATTGAATGGCCGCCAAGGATACAAACGAAGACAGCAAATCCGACGAGCAGGAACAGGAAATCTCGCTGGACATGAGCCAGACTCAGGTCAAGAAGATGATCGCCGAGGCCCGCGAGAAAGGTTACATCACCTACGACCAGCTCAATCAGGTCCTGCCACCTGATCAGGTCAGCTCGGAACAGATCGAAGACGTTATGTCGATGCTGTCCGAGATGGGGATCAACATCATCGAAGATGAAGAGGCGGAAGAGGAAGAGAATAAAGGCTCGACCGACCTGATCACAACGGAAAGCAACCGTGAGGTCACGCTGGCCGGTGCCGCCACCGAAAAGCTTGATCGTACCGATGACCCGGTGCGCATGTATCTGCGCGAAATGGGTTCGGTCGAACTGCTCAGCCGTGAGGGCGAGATTGCTATCGCCAAGCGGATCGAGGCTGGTCGCAATACGATGATCCTGGGGCTTTGTGAAAGCCCGCTGACCTTCCAGGCGATTACGATCTGGCATGATGAATTGCTGTCCGAAGACATTCTGCTGCGCGACGTCATTGATCTGGAGGCCACTTTCGGCAATCAGATGGACGAAGACGGCGATGTTGAAGAGCCGGTCGTCGACACTTCGACCGTGCAGGCCGCAAAGCCCGCCAAGGAAGAAGGCCCCGAGCTGGATGCCGATGGCAACCCGATTGCGACCGATGATGACGATGACGAAGACGAGCAGGCGAACATGTCGCTCGCTGCTATGGAAGCTGCTCTGAAAGATCAGGTTCTGACGACGCTCGAGCGTATTTCGACTGATTTTGCGATGCTGAGCGAAATGCAGGACAGCCGGATTTCGGCAACCCTGAACGAAGACGGCACATTCAGCGACACGGACGAAGCGACCTATCAGAAGCTGCGCGCCGAGATTGTCGAACTGGTGAACGGCCTTCATCTGCACAACAACCGGATCGATGCTTTGATCGACCAGCTCTATGGCATCAATCGTCGGATCATGTCGCTGGACAGCTCGATGGTGAAGCTGGCGGATCAGGCCCGCATCAACCGTCGCGAATTTGTTGACGCCTATCGTGGGCGTGAACTGGACCCGAACTGGCTGGCTGAGATGGCTGAAAAGCCGGGCCGGGGCTGGCAGATGTTCATCGAACGCTCGACCTCCAAGGTCGAGGAACTGCGCAACGATATGGCTCAGGTCGGGCAATATGTTGGCCTGGACATCAGCGAATTCCGCCGCATCGTACAGCAGGTCCAGAAAGGCGAGAAAGAGGCGCGCCAGGCCAAGAAAGAAATGGTCGAAGCCAACCTGCGTCTGGTGATCTCGATCGCCAAAAAATACACGAACCGTGGTCTGCAATTCCTTGATCTTATTCAGGAAGGTAACATTGGCCTGATGAAGGCCGTAGACAAGTTCGAATACCGCCGCGGGTATAAGTTCTCGACCTATGCCACCTGGTGGATCCGTCAGGCGATCACCCGGTCCATCGCGGATCAGGCACGCACGATCCGTATCCCGGTCCATATGATCGAGACGATCAACAAGTTGGTTCGGACCGGTCGTCAGATGCTGCATGAAATCGGCCGCGAGCCGACGCCGGAAGAACTGGCCGAAAAGCTGCAGATGCCGCTGGAGAAGGTCCGCAAGGTGATGAAGATCGCCAAGGAACCGATCAGCCTGGAAACGCCGATTGGCGACGAAGAAGACAGCCAGCTTGGCGATTTCATTGAGGACAAGAATGCTGTGCTGCCGCTGGACAGTGCTATTCAGGAAAACCTCAAGGAAACGACCACGCGTGTTCTGGCCTCACTTACCCCGCGGGAAGAACGGGTTCTGCGGATGCGGTTTGGCATCGGTATGAACACCGACCACACTCTGGAAGAGGTCGGCCAACAGTTCAGCGTGACGCGCGAACGTATCCGTCAGATCGAGGCGAAGGCGCTGCGAAAACTGAAACACCCCAGCAGGTCGCGAAAGTTGCGGTCGTTCCTGGATCAGTAACCCAGAAAGGCGCCTCGACCGAGGCGCCTTTTTCGTTTGAAACCACTGTTCACGGTGGCTTGTAGAAACATCAATTTGGCGAGAACTCACAAGAAGCCCGCTGCGCGTCTTCCTATATCCGCAATGTCCACTCATGGGACGGGCCGGGGCGAGGCTGCAAGGCTGACGACCCCCGGCTACTTCAAAGTTACGATCACGGGTCCAGGCGGCTGCGGAAAGCGCTGGGCGCGCGACCCGTCCACCGTTTGAAAGCGGTGGAAAAGGCGGGTTGGTCTGCGTAGCCAAGTGAGAATGCAATTTCAGATAGCTGCATACCGTTGGTGATGAAAGTTTGGGCCAGATCACAGCGCAGATCGTCTGCGATCTCTCGATAGCTTGACCCTTCATCCTTTAGCCGACGTGCAAATGTTCGCGGGCTCATGCCGAGATTGGCGGCTATGTCATCGGCTTGCGGAAAATTCCCCGGCATCGAACGTGTAATCAGACCCTCGACCTGCGCCCGCAATTTTTGCTTAGGCGAAGCCCGCTCTGCCAAGACGCGTTCCCCGTACTCAATCAGATGCTCTCGAAGCATCGGGTCATATGTGGGCACGGGAAGATCCAGAGATGAAGGCGACAGAACAATCTCTAGGTTTTCTGCTCCAAACTCTACCGAAAATCCTGCAAGCTTTTGAAATAGATTTCTTTTCTCTCCAACCTCGTGTTGAAAGCGAATTGCTATGGGGTGGAAGTCTGACTGCGTCAGGTTCCGCATTCGCGCCAGTGTCCCAAACATCAAAAACTCTGTGCGTCTGTGATACCGGGCAAAACTTGCATCTTCCCAGTCCGCCTCGAAGGACACAAAATTCCCGGCATGGCGCAGACTGAAGGTGATTGTGGGATCTATGATGCGAGAGAAGCGGGTTGTGTTTTCAAACACCTGTCGGAGGTCACGAGAGTACTTGCTGATATAGGCCGTAATGCTAGAGGCCGAACTGACTTTTGAACCCGCATAGGCGGCAAAAGTTATGTCGCGCATAGCGTCGCAGGCATATCTGATGAACATCGCCTCAGTTTGCGCACTGTAGACTGTAGTGGGGGGAGCGATTGCCGCTCGGCTTAGACCGCTGCGTTCCAAAAGCTGGTCTGCCAACTCTGGGCCGCCCGAACGCTCATCTACCGTTCGGGTCAAGTGTTGAATTCTGGCAATATCAAGTTCCATATCCAATTCTTAATGCTTTCGCGAAAAATTTGAACCCAGTTTGCAGGAGTGCAGGCAAACCCATCTGGCAGGTTTTCACAAGTTTCTGGCACTTTTCAGCAAGGATATAGCAGCGCAAAGGCATAGTTACCCCGTGTTGTCGGGTCAGCACCTTATGGGGATGAGGGTAGAGCTCCGGTCGTCTCAGACTAGCGATCGGTGGCTCCCCGGCACGTTTCATCTGAAAACCTACGTGTCGCATTGCGGATTTTACCCTTCAATGGCACGGTCCGGTTGTGGCGAAATTGATCTGGTATCCAATGCAAGACCGGGCGATCTCAGATGTGGGAACCGAGCAGAACCTCATCGTTTTTGATGGAGAATGCGTGCTGTGTTCTCGATTTTTCAGGTTCATGCTGTGGGCCGACACAAAGAAGCGGTTCAAGTTTGTAATTGCCCAGTCCCCCATAGGACAAAGCCTTTACCGGCAACTCGGCCTGCCCACCGACGAGTTTGAAACCAATCTTGTGATCGTTGACGGTGTTGTGCATCAGCGCTTGGATGCTTTTGCTGCTGCAATGCGCAGCTTACCCGCTTTGTGGCCTGTTCTGTCGGCCTGTCGATTTCTTCCGCGGTTTTTGAAGGATCCGCTTTATCATTTCATCGCGCGCCACCGATTTGCATTCTTTGGGCGGTTCGAAACGTGCTTGGTTCCGGATTCATCCCTGAAAGCGCGGTTCTTCCCCGGAGGGTATGCGTGAGGCCGGACCCATTTCTGCAGGCCCTTCCAGCCAATTCTGAGGTGCCGGATGCGGTTCGAAAATTCCACAGTGAAACGGCAGAGTTTACAGGACTATGCAGCATCCAAAGAGGAACCGGGTGGTTGACCTCTTTGTCATTGTGGTTGGGTGGGTTTCCCCCCGCTGCAGATACTCAGACGGTCCGCATTCGAACCAAACTCACTGGCCAGGAATGGGAGTGGTTCAGGGATTTTGGCGGGCATGAGACGCTGTCTCATCTGGTCTACGACGCAGACAGGCGGTGCGTGAAAGAGAGGATCGGAGGGCTGACCATCTGGATGCGCCCACAGGTTCGAGGTCAAAAGCTGCATTTGAACATCCTGCGCCTCACTCTATTGGGGGTGCCATGCCCAAACTTTCTTTTACCGCGTTCGGCGACGGTGGAATGGCAGGACGATCAAGGCCGGTTTCGGTTCGATGTTTCGGCAGAAATGCCGATGTTGGGTCAACTGATCCGATATCGGGGCTGGCTGATGCCGGTTCACGTAAATAGGAACAATGCCTGAATTGAACGTGAGGTGGCTTTGCCATGGCCTCCTGCAATCTACTTTAATATTTATCAAGAAACATGAGAGAGTAGCATTATGAAAAAAGTGATCACATCTGCGGTTCTGGCCGCCGCCACGTTGTTTGAACCGGGGGCGGTGACAGCAGCACCAAACGGTTTTCAGACTGTTGCAGTAAACGACAAAGTGTTTGAGGTGATCCCGCGCGCGCGCAGAGATGTGGATGGCTATTGGTGCGCTGCTGCAGATTTTGCTCGTCGCAGCCTGGGGGCAGGGTGGCAGCAGAATATCTATGTTGTGCGTGGATATGGCCCAAGCGAAGCTACCGGTCGCCGCACGGCGGTCCAATTTTCGTTGACCCCTCCGGCAAATGTCGAGCAGAGCACAAGCTTTGTTTCCATTGGTTTCCAGCCGGGGCAGAGCAGGTCCGTCCAGAACGCGAATGGCCTGTGTTTCCGGCAGCCAATTTTTGACTGAAGAAGGTAAGACCCGCGTTTTGCAGACCGAGTTTATCATTTCAACGCAGGGGCCGGGGCTGTATGAGTTCACCTCGGATATACGAGACTGGCTTGCCCCAAGCGGTTACGACGGATTGTTGACCCTGTTTGTACGCCATACCTCGTGTTCTCTGGCCATTCAGGAAAATGCGGACCCCGAGGTGCGGACAGATTTGCAGGCCTTTTTCGAACGTCTGGTCCCACCGGCGGATGATCCGTCGATGGCGTATTTAAGGCACACCTATGAGGGGCCAGACGATATGCCAGCACATATCAAAGCTGCGTTGCTGCCTGTGTCCTTGGGCATTCCTGTCGCCGCAGGGGTGCCCATGCTGGGGACATGGCAGGGCGTTTATCTGTTTGAACACCGGACCCAATCACACAACCGACGCGTCGCTGCGCATTTCGCGTGACCCCTTTATTTAGCGGTAAAAATTTCCGACTACCCAAATCCTAGAGGCTGCCCTATAGTTGTGGATAAGTGGGCCACAGCGCTTACTAAAAGAGGCGGAACAAGAGACGAGGAGACGGCGGATGCGCTGCCCGTTTTGCGGAAATATCGACACTCAGGTCAAAGATTCACGCCCGGCAGAGGATCATGTCGCGATCCGCAGGCGCCGTTTCTGCCCGGCTTGCGGCGGACGGTTCACCACCTATGAACGCGTTCAGTTACGCGATCTGGTTGTGATCAAAACCAATGGAAAACGCGAGGATTTCGATCGCGACAAGCTGGAACGTTCGATCCGTATCTCGATGCAGAAACGCCCGATTGATCCGGAACGTATCGATCAGATGATCTCGGGTATTGTGCGACGGCTGGAAAGCATGGGCGATACCGACATTCCGTCCAGCAAGATCGGTGAAATTGTTATGGAAGCTCTGGCGCGGATCGACACCGTTGCCTATGTTCGGTTTGCAAGCGTGTATAAGAATTTCCAGGCGGCCGATGATTTCGAGGAGTTTGTCCACGAACTGCGCCCGCCGCAGCCTTCGACGGACGAGTGAGCGAAACAGATAAGCGATATATGGCGCTGGCCCTTGACATGGGGCGGCGCGGACAGGGGACGTGCTGGCCCAACCCATCCGTTGGCTGCGTACTCGTACAGGACGGGCGGATTGTTGGGCGTGGTTGGACGCAACCTGGCGGTCGGCCACATGCAGAAACCGAAGCGTTAAGACAGGCGGGATCGCAGGCGCGTGGCGCGACTGCTTATGTCTCGCTTGAACCCTGCGCCCATCACGGACAGACCCCGCCTTGCGCTCAGGCCTTGATTGAGGCCGGTGTGGCGCGTGTTGTTTCAGCCATCGAAGACAGTGATCCGCGTGTTGCCGGGCAGGGCTTTGCCATGCTGCGCGACGCTGGGATTGACGTGACAACCGGTGTTCTTGCGGATCAGGCGGCCCGCGACCACGCCGGTTTCTTTCTAAAGACCGAACAGGGCCGGCCATTTGTCACGCTTAAACTGGCCAGCAGTTTTGACGGGCGCATTGCGACCGAAAGCGGCCATAGTCAGTGGATTACGGGTCAGACCTCGCGGCGGGCTGTTCATGCCATGCGGGCAACGCATGATGCCGTTATGGTTGGGGCGGGTACAGCGCGTGTAGACGACCCCTCTCTGACAGTTCGGGATCTTGGGATTGAACGTCAGCCTGTGCGCGTCGTCGTTTCGCGCCATCTGGATATCCCGTTGATGGGTCAACTGGCACGCACCGCCTCGAAAGTTCCGGTGTGGTTATGCCATGGTCCGTCACCGGATGCCGAACGTGCAAAAGCGTGGGAAGGACTGGGCGCAAGGCTTATCCCCTGCGCGTTACGCGATCATCACATTGATGCCGCTGACCTGTTGCTGCAGTTGGGGCAGGAGGGTTTGACCCGCGTCTTTTGCGAGGGCGGATCGTCCCTTGCCGCGTCGCTTTTGGCGGATGAACTGGTTGATGAGTTGATCGGCTTCAGTGCCGGGCTTGCGATTGGTGCCGAAGGTTTGCCTGCCATCGGGGGGCTTGGTATGGATCGTCTGGATGAGGCCCCACGGTTTGAACTGCTGGAGACCCGCATCATCGGTCAAGACGTGATGCATCGCTGGGCGCGGGCATTGCGCTAACGGCGCCAGAGATGCGCCTGTGTTGCGAAAACGCCCTGTAGTTTCGAGAGCAGTCTAAGGCCGGGGCCAGATCGGCTCTGGTAGCCATCTGTCAGCCTTTCCAATACCACTTCCGGAGGGCAGGGCATGCCGGTGACAGGGTCCAGATACCTCGGGTAATCGATCAGTGCGGCATGGATCAATCCCAGCAGGGAGGGCCGTGCACCACGACGGGCGGGGACGGACCCCAAATCCTGCGTCAAACCCCAACCAGCATAAAAGGGTGCGCCGAGCGTTGTGACCGGCAATCCGCGCATCAGCGCCTCGAACCCTAGCAGAGAGGTCATGGTCCAGACCTCCTGAACCTCACCCAACAATGCGGCGGGATCGGTGTTCTTGACGATCAGGTCTGCTAGCCCCTCAGCTTCGGCCTCACCTTCACGCAGGCCAGCTTCGACATCGGGATGCGGTTTATAGATCAGAACGGCGGTCGGGTTCATCTCGCGGGCGGTGCGCAGAAGTTCGGTATTGGTGCGAACGGTGCTGGTTCCAAACAGGATCGAGGCATCGTCCTCGACCTGTCCGGGCACCAAAATGCGGTGACCTTTTGGCAAGTCCGGAACCGGGCCGCCGGTGTTATATTTGCTGACCGCTCCGGCGATAATCTGTGTCACCAACCGCTCGGCCCGCAATTCTTGATCCGGCCGCAGGGTCTCCCGCTTGGCGATCATCTCTTCCAACCTGCTGGGTTTGGTCGGGTCGTAATAGATCCCAAGGTCATCCAGCGACAGCGACAGAGGCGGCACAAGGCTGGCCCCCAACCCACGGGACCGAACGAAGCCATCCTCGACCCGTGTGACGTTTTCCATATCACGGCCGTGCCGCGCCCAAACCATGTGGGGACGATCTGGGTTTTCGGGAACGTCAGGCGTGAATTTTACCTTTTTCTCGCGCCCAAACATGTGCTGCAGGTGCCTGCGTTTCCAAAGCCGCATCCCGGATGCCGTCCAGCCCTTGTGATCTTGTCGCCAGGCGCGGGTCAGACCTTCAAGCGTGTCCAGCACGGATTCGAATTCGCACAGCTGATCCCGATAGGGATCGTACCACTTGGGATAAAGAACCATGGTGGCGGCGAAGAGTTGCGCGCGCGTCAGGTTTCGTTGGCGTCTTGGGAAATGGGCTTCGTCTTGGGTAAGACCCCATCCGGCGTAAAACGGTTGGCCGAAGACGCGGGGTTTGTGACCGGCCAATATGGCCTCGAACCCAAGTTGCGAGGACAGGGTGTAGACGCCCACAGCGCCCTCTAACAAGGTCCAGGGGCTGATGGCGCTGTGCTGAAAGGATACGCGGTCGGTCAGATCATCGGCAGAGTAATATCCGGGCCGGTGCCCTGCGATCGTGTCGGGGTGGGTTTTGATCAGAACGGTCGCGCCGGGGTTCTCCTCTTGCGCCATAACCAGCATCTCGCGGAACCGGGCCTCATCGCCGCCGCTTGCCCTTACAGAAGCATCGTCGCGTGCTTGATCGACAACCAGGACATACCCTGGGTCCGGCGCAGGGGTCGCGGGATCATAGGCGGAATACTTACTCAGATGCAGTTCGCGCAGCCGCGCCATCCCGCCACGTGCCCGGTTCAGCAGGGCCGTATTATCCAACGGGTCGGTCGCAAGAAGTGTTTCCAGATCCGAAGGCTGTGTTGGATCAAAATGCACACCGCTGCGATCAAGCAGCAGACCCAGCGGAGCATCGCCATTGCGTCCTGAGTGCAGAGATCGCAGGAATGCATCCTCTACGCGCAAGATCGGAGTATTGTATTTGGTCGCTATACGCAGTCCACGATGTGCCGTCGGGCTATTGCCCCAGATACCCACCAGATCCGACCCCTTGGGCGTGCCGATGCCGATATCATATCCGGCCAGTGACAGAATTCTCCGCACGCGCGCGGCTGTCAGAAATCCGCCATTATAGACCAAAAGACGACTGCGTTCGGCCTTGGCATGCGTTCCTTGAGGAACGGAGGGCATCATCCGCCTGTCAGTGTCGTGACATTGGCAAGCGGGGTCAGGCCACCGGCGATCAACGAGATGGATTTGCTCCATTGCGCGTAAGGTGCTTCGGTGACGTAAATTGTGTCATCATCGCGGATGACAAAGTCACGGGCGATGAAAAGGCCATTGGGTGCTGTCAGGTTCAGCACGTAGATCATGCGCTGCTCTCCCTGCAGGTCCGGTTTTCCCATGACTGACCGGACAATGTCCTGTCGTTCCTTTCGTAGAACGAAAATGCCGGTCGGGTCCGAAGACAGGGGCTGTAAGCCACCAACCTGTGCCAGCGCTTCCAGCGCGGACAGATCCTGACTGTCGAATGCCACGCGCGACTGACCGCCCGTCGCCCCCAAGGCGACATAGGACCGGTTGTCGGCTTCGACTAGAATGCGGTCGCCACCCCGCAGGGCAACGTCAAATTCCGGGTTGCGGAACAAGTCATTGTACCAGACCGTCCCTTTTTGATTGCCTCGGATTAGTGTCACCAGGGCGATATCGGACCCTTCGATCACGCCGCCAGCCCGTGTCAGCATTCCGGCCAGTGTGCGGGTTGGTCGTTCGATCGGATAGATCCCGGGTGCGGACAGGGTGCCCGACAGCGAAACGGTTGATCCGTCCCCGGCGATACGGCGCACTTCGACCTGAGGATCAGGGGTCTGATCCTGGAGCTTTTCCGTGATCAACGTGCGAAGCTGTTCCGGCGTGTTTCCGGCTGCGCGCAGGCGCCCGGCATAGGGAACAAAGATGAAGCCCTCGCTATCGACCTGTACCTCTTCCAGGGATGTTGAGGCGCCGGTCTCTCCGGATAACAGCCCGTCATCTACGTTTTCCCAGATTGTCAGGCCCAGTACATCACCCGGACGAACCGTGTCGGCGGTCAGGTTCTGAGCGCTACGGAAGGTTTGCGAGAACCCATATTGAGGCACTGCCGACGTGACCTGCGCCACCCGATCGTCAACCTCAACAACATAGGCGTTTCCACCTTTCGTGGTCGAACCGGCAAGGATTTCGGATTTGTTTGGGCCAGTTTTAGGTAGTTGGCACGCGGCCAGCAGGCCAAGAGCGGCCACAAGGGTTACACCCCGTCCCCATCGGATTGGAAAGCGCTGCACTGCCGAATATCCTCGAACGTCTTGGTTTTGGTCTTTTGTTTCCAGCAGCGTACTTGTTTCCAACTGCAATCGCCAGCATCAAGAGGGGTGATTTACTCAACGATCCTCAACTGTGGCGTCCGCGCCTCTTTGTCGGTCAGCACGGATTGGTAGGGATCTTTCGCCCTTAGCATCATATCCACGGCGCGCCTAAGCAACTGTCGCCGCCCACGGCGTGAATAAAACCCGCCGGGGACCTGACTGGTATCTAGCAGAAAACGCCTATAGCTTTGATAGGCTTCGGTATCGGGGATATCTGGATTGGAAAAGAAATCAGTGATCGGTTGGCTGGAAACAAATTCGGGCTTGTCATAGACCGATTTGCCAAAGGCGCGCAGAGGAATGCCGCGCCACAATACCTGCTGACCCGCAGTTGAATTGATCGTCACGGCCGAGCTCGCTTCGTTGAGCAATGTGGCCAGTTTGCCCCCGGGTACATAATGGACCCGATCAGCGATACCCAGTGTTTTGGCCAGTTTGCGTGCCACCTGGCGCAATGGTTCCCGATGATTTTCCAGCGGGTGTTCTTTGATGACCAGATGATGGTGCGTTGGTGCGCCATTTGCAAAACCGTGCAGTACCTGCTCAAGAAACTCGGACATGCAGTCAAAGTCCGAGTGTGACTGAACCGAACTGTCATGTCCCAGTTGCAGCAATGCCAAGTGATAGGGAAACCCGCCCCGCCGGACTCGCTCCGTCGCCACTCGCCGCCGGATTCTGTGGAAGGGCATCATTGCCAGCCGTTTGAAATACAGCCTGAACTCTTTCGAAACCGGTAGGTCACGGTGGGTTCGAAAATTGCGATACTTGCCGTTCAGGAACAGAACAAACCAATGATACAGCGCGCCATAGAAAATATGCTGTCGCATATCACCCCAATGCGTCGGAGGGGGCGGCATCGGCGCATCAGTACGCTCCAGCGCTCGCTGCATCTGGGTAACTTCCAGATTCATCAGATGCGAATTGCCATTCGTACCTGTGCGTTCGTAGGTGACCCACCAGGGCCTCAGATACCCTTCTTCGAAAACATGAACAGTGATCCCGTGGGCGCGGGCGATGCGGATGGCTTGGGCGTGGATTGGACGCGTATCGCCATACAGGACTATGTCTGTCACCTCGCGGCCGACAACCAGGTCAACAAATTTTGCCGGCCAGTTCTCGGGTTTGCCAGCATAGGGAATAAAGCTGGCCTTATCAGACCAGAAAGCCTGATCCCCGGCGTTGAAACCCACGCGCCACACCTCGGAACCCGCTGCGCGCAGGATCTTACCAAGCGCGCCAAAAAACGGCCCGTGCGGTCCTTGCAGGAAAAGAAATACGCGTTTTTGCGCAGCGCCGTTGAGTGGTAACATTTCTGCTGCTCTTGTCGTTAGATGAGGAATTATGCCTGTTTGTCGTATTTGCGGCAACCTGGGGCTTGCCCGTAGGCGCGCTTACGCTTACCTCGACGGTGAGCGCTGGCATCAGGTTAGAAACAGAGGATTAACGCAATGTTTACGGGGATCGTCACAGATATCGGCACCATCACCGAACTGGAGCAGCAAGGCGATCTGCGGGCGCGGATCAAAACCGCCTACAATACCCCGGGGATTGATATTGGTGCATCCATTGCCAGCGACGGCGTTTGCCTGACAGTCATCGCACTGGGCGAAGACTGGTATGATGTGCAAATCAGCGCGGAAACCGTTTCGAAAACCAATTTGGATCGCTGGACCGTCGGCAAACGCGTCAATCTGGAACGCGCGCTGAAGGTCGGAGATGAGTTGGGCGGTCATATCGTGTCTGGTCATGTTGATGGCGTCGCAGAAGTGGTCGCCGTTCTGGACGAGGGCGACAGCACGCGAGTAACCTTGCGCGCACCCAAAGATCTGGCCCGCTTCATTGCGCCCAAGGGATCAGTTGCGCTGAACGGTACTTCTTTGACCGTAAACGATGTGGACGGGTGCGATTTTGGTATCAACTTTATTCCGCACACAAAAGAGGTGACGACCTGGGGGGATGTCGGCATCGGCGACCGGGTCAATCTTGAGATCGACACGCTGGCTCGCTATGTCGCGCGCCTCGCTGAAATGTCCTAGTCCACAATTCAACGTCGCGTCTGACCGGAACGGTGCTGCATGCGGTCTGGTCTTTGACCGCGCGGTGGTCTATCCACCCGGTCAAACTTGGCATGTGAAAGGCTGCCCCATGAGCTTTGAAACTCCCGGACCGGTCGAGGCCCAGCTGCGCGCGGCAATCAGCCCGATCAAAGAGATCATCGACGAGGCGCGCAAAGGCCGGATGTATATCCTGGTTGATCACGAAGATCGCGAGAATGAGGGCGATCTGGTGATTGCCGCCGAGTTCGCTGATGCTGAGGCAATTAATTTCATGGCCACCCATGGTCGTGGCCTGATCTGCCTGCCGATGACGGCGGAACGGATTGACACGTTGGGTCTGCCGATGATGGCGGTGAACAACTCGTCACGTCATGAGACCGCGTTCACCGTGTCGATTGAAGCGCGCGAGGGAGTGTCGACTGGCATTTCCGCTGGTGACCGGGCGCTGACCGTGGCGACTGCGATCAACGAGCAAAACACGATGGTCCATATCGCCACGCCGGGTCACGTCTTCCCCTTGCGGGCCAAGCGGGGCGGGGTGCTGGTGCGCGCGGGCCATACCGAGGCCGCCGTTGATATCTCACGCCTGGCCGGGTTGAACCCTTCGGGCGTGATCTGCGAGATCATGAACCCTGACGGAACCATGGCGCGGCTGCCTGACCTGGTCGAATTCGCCAAGGAACACGGGTTGAAGATCGGCACGATTAGCGACTTGATCGCCTACCGGTCGCGCAATGACAATCTGGTGGTTGAGACATCTCGGGATACCGTCACATCCGAATATGGCGGCGATTGGGAAATGCGGATTTTCACCGATCAGACTCATGGCATCGAACATGTCGTGATGGTCAAGGGTGACATCACCACACCCGAGCCGGTTTTGACCCGGACCCATGCGCTGCACGAGGCGCCCGACATTCTGGGTCTTGGCCCGAAATCCTCACGTGAGCTGCCGCGCGCGATGGAAAAGATTGCGGATGAAGGGCGCGGTGTGGTCTGTCTGTTCCGCCAACCGCGCAACTCGCTCTATGCGGCTGAAGATGAGGGCCCACGCACCATCAAACAAACCGGTCTGGGGGCGCAGATCCTGTCCAAGATGGGGATCCAGGAACTTGTGCTGCTGACCGACTCGCCGGAAACCGTTTATCTCGGGCTCGACGCTTTTGGCCTGTCCATTGTCGGGACCCGTTCAATCCTCAGGGAGGACTGATTGTGGCTGAACAAGACAAACACGGCGTGTTGCCGACACCGAGTTTCGACAAACCCGTCAAGCTGTTGATCGTTGTGGCCCCGTTCTATCGCGCCATCGCTGACAATTTGGTGGCTGGCGCAAAGGCCGAGATCGAAGGGGCAGGCGGCACCTGTGATGTGGTCGAAGTGCCCGGCGCCTTGGAAATCCCGACGGCTATCGCCATGGCGGACCGTCAGTGCAATTTTGACGGCTATGTCGCGCTGGGCTGTGTCATTCGCGGAGAGACCACGCATTACGAAACCGTCTGCAACGACTCCAGCCGTGCCATCCAACTGATGGGTCTGCAGGGGCTGTGCATCGGCAACGGTATCCTGACAGTCGAGAATGACGATCAGGCCGAAGTGCGCGCCAATCCGGAAAAAATGAATAAAGGGGGCGGGGCTGCCGCTGCGGCCTTGCATCTGATCGCGCTCAGCCGTAAGTGGGGCTCTTCCAAAAAGGGCGTCGGGTTCAAGCCGCCGTCCGAGTCCATCCTTGTGGCGGGCGACAGCAACGGACCCACAACAGCATGACCAAGACAGACGCGCCAAAACCGGCCAACCAGAAACGCCTGATGAAATCCGCCGCTCGGCTCTATGCCGTGCAGGCGCTGTTCCAGATGGAGCAATCGGGTCAGACAACCGATCAGGTTGTGACCGAGTTTCTGGATCACCGCTTTGGCGCCGTCTATGAGGGCGAGGAAATGCTGGACGGCGATATTCGCCTGTTCCGCAAGCTGGTAGAAGATGCGGTCAATTATCAGGCGCCGATCGATCAGATGACCGATCGCGCTTTGGTTGCCAAATGGCCGATTGCCCGGATCGACCCGACCCTGCGCGCGGCCTTCCGGGCCGCCGGAGCAGAGCTGACACAGAACGACACACCGCCCAAGGTGGTCATCACTGAATTCGTCGATGTGGCGCGGGCCTTCTTCCCCGAAGGTAAAGAGACCAAATTTGTCAACGCAGTGCTGGATCACATGGCGCACGAGGCCAAGCCCGAGGCGTTCTGACGCGTTTACACGGATCAGATATGCGTTAAACTGAATGTTATAGCGCAATGAGGTCCGCCATGCCCAAACTGATCCGTTTGTATATCACGCAAGTGGCCTGGGGCTTTGCCATCTCGGCAATTTTTGTCGGGGTGCTTCTGGCCCTGAACGTCGCCAACCTGCGTCATCTGATTACTGGTTCTGATATCGGCCTGGTTGCTCTGGCGATGATCTGGTTCATGAACGGGATCGTCTTTGCCGGTGTACAGTTTGCCTATGCCATTATGAGCATGGCAGAAAAACCCGGCGGTCCGCGCGGTGGAACGCCGGTTTCTGTCAGGCTAAAGCCTGCCCTGATCAAACAAGAGGCACGTACAGGGCGTTAAGACACGTGACACGCCGGTTGAGGTGGACGCAGAGCTTGCCCGCCGTAATTGGTAGGTCAGGGCGTCAGTTTTAGTCTGACTGCGTTGTGTCTTTTCTCTGACAGGGTTCGGGTCATTCGGCAGACAAGGCGACACCCTCCACGGTAACCCTGTGCATCAATCGTCGAAATCCATGATAGTCATTGACCGCTTTGTGCCATGTGGCCCGATTGTCCCAGATGGTCATGTCGCCTGTTTGCCAACGAATGCGGCATTGGAACTCGGGTTGCTGGCAATGGTCATATAGCATTGCAAGGATGGCTGCTGATTCATCGGCGCTCAGGCCTTCGATTTGGGTTGTGAACACTGGATTCACATAAATACCGCGCCGCCCGCTGAGGGGGTGTTTTATGATCACAGGATGTCGCGCGTCTTGGGTGGCTGCCTGTGCATTGCTTAGCCGACCACTTTGCGCCGCTTCACTGTCCTGTGAGCTTGTTCCAAAAACGTGCCGAGACGAATGAACCGCCCAGAGCCCATCCAGAAAGCTCCGCATGGTAGGTGACAGCGCCTCATAAGCTGCACCCATCGAGACGAACAGTGTGTCGCCTCCAAAGGGCGGGGTTTCCAAAGCATGCAGGATAGACCCCATCGCCGGGATTTGGTCGTAGGAATGATCGGTATGCCAGCCCTCTCCGATGGCCTCTTTCTGATCCTTTTCCTTCAGCACCATAGCGATTTCTGGATGCCCATCGACCGGTCTGAAGAAGCGGTTGATGTTGATCGCGCCAAAGCGTTGGGCAAACGCCAGATGCTCATCCGGGCCGACATCCTGCGCTCTGAGTACGATGACAGAGTGCTGAGCAAAGGCCGTATGAATGGCGTCGAACTGGCTGCCGTCTCGGATATCGGCGCCGATGATCTCTGCGCCCACACCGCCGGTAAGTGGTCTGATGTCCATCTGCTTTCTCCCTGAATTTCAAACGCAGGGTAGCGCATTGCTAAAGGTCGAAAAAACTGATTTAAAATTTGTAAAAAGAAGATTTTATTGATGATACGTTTCACTTTGCGCCAGTTGTCGTTCTTCGCCGAGACGGCGCGATGTGGCGGTATCGCGCAGGCAGCCAGGAACCTGAATGTTTCGGCCGCCGCTATTTCATCGGCAATCGACAAACTCGAAGATGTCACTGGTTTGACGTTGTTTGATCGCTTTCCTGCACGCGGGATGAGGTTGACCCGCGTTGGCGCAGCCTTTTTGACGGATTCCGACGCGTTGCTGATGCAAGCAGGCGCGCTCGGCAATCGGGCCGCTGTGATGGCTGAGGGTAAAACAGGTTCTATTGTTATCGGGACGCATTATGCGATTGCGCAGAAGATCATTCTACCAGCTGTTCTGGCTTTTCGCCAAAGCCATCCCGGTATCCGCATCGAGGTTGTTGAGGATGATTTCCCGAACCTCGTTGCTGCGCTGGATGCCGGCGAGTTGGACGCGCTTGTGGTGTTTGATCAAGGGTTTGAACCCCGACGTCATCACGTTGAAGTACTTAAAGAACTGGCGCCTCTGGTTTTACTTCCGGCCTCGCACCCATTTGTGCATGCCGACAGCGTACAGCTTGAGCAGCTGACAGGCATGCCCTACATTGCAGTGTCGCGTTCCGGTCCGGGTCCAAGCTATCTTGACCTGTTGCAGGCCGCTGGGCTTGATCCAGAAGTGCCACTGATCTCGCAATCACGAGAGTTGGTGCATGCCTATGTTGGCAAAGGGCTTGGGTTCACGCTGGTTGGTTTTCCGCCAGAGGCGAGACGAACGATAGAAGGCGATGCGGTCGTCGCGCGTCCGCTGGCACAGGATATCGGGTATTTCAATGTTGTGATTGTGCAGCCCCGTGCCATTCGGCAACCCGAACCCGTAAAAGCATTTCTTGATGCCTGTCTGATCCAGGTTTGATTAGCGCGATCTGGCCCGCAGGTCAGAACCCAGAGCTCGTAAATCCGGCTATTTCCTGCCGGAGTTTGGATCGAGTGTGGCGGGACCACCAGTCAACCGTGCGGTTTGATTCCCGAGGACCTGTATGTACAGGTGGGCGCCAGGTAATCAGGCCAGGACCTGAACAGAGCCAGCCCCCTCGGAATTGCTTAAGGCCACCAGAATGCTACCAGTCACAAGAAGGGCAGAACCCGCCACGGGCCTAAGTAGGGCGTCCGGCGGGTTCGTACAAGGGGTCAGGCGTCAACAGTTTCGTGCAAGGACGCGCGCATCTTGCCAAAATGCTCGTCCCAGCCATTGTCCAGCGCCAGGATCAGGCCAAAGGCATCGGCACCTTGCGGCAGACCTTCGTGCAGCAGGTCCAGGCGTGTACCGCCCGCAACCGGTTCCAGCGTCCATTTCACGATGCTTACCGCGTCGCCCATCGGCTTAACCGTGAACGAGTATTCCAGATAAGACGGAGGGCGCGCCTCGCGGACCTCTCCCCAGATCAGCAGGTCGCCACTGGTTGTTCCGAACATCTCAAGCTTTTGGCCCTGCGCCAGGGGGCGTTCGGGTTTGTGAAACCATTCCGCCAGCCTCTCGGGTTTGGTCAGATAGGCCCAGACAGTCTCGGGCTCGGCCCTCAGGAAGATGGATTTCCTTAGAACGGCATCAGTCATTTTGATTTCCTTTCAACAGCTTCTTTAAGAGAGTTAAGGCGTTCATCCCAGAATTGATCAAAGTAGCTGAGCCAATCCAGAACAGGGGCCATGCCTTTTGGTTCAAGTCGGTTTATGCGTTCCCGGCCACGGGCTTCGACGGCAATCAGGCCGCCATCCGACAGCACGGTCAGGTGTTTCTTGACCGCCGCGCGGGTCATGTCGAAGCGATCAGTCAACTGAGCGATCGTCATGTCCTGCAGTGCTAACATCTGCACAATGTCCCTGCGGGTCGGGTCAGCCAGAGCGCGGAACGCGTTTTGAGTTTGGTTTTCCATATGCAACCTAAAGAGATACCATTTGGTTTCACATTAATGCAATACCAAATGGTACTAAGTCAAGCCGTATGGGCTCACTTTACATTTGTTCACTAATTGTTCACATTTGGGATATGACATTGGACCTGCAACCCGGACAAAGACTTGCACGTGGCGTCGCCCGTCACCTGACGGCGCATGGCTTTGTATCCGTTGAGGAATTCGTGCCTATACGCGGACTGCGGGTTGATGTGATGGGGCTGGGTCCTAAGGGTGAGCTTTGGGTGATCGAATGTAAATCAAGCCGCGCTGATTTCCAGTCGGATTCCAAATGGCAGGGCTATTTGGAGTGGTGTGATCGATTCTTCTGGGCAGTGGATACGGAGTTTCCGACCGAGCTGTTGCCTGCCGAGACCGGGTTGATCATTGCCGATGCTTATGACGCCGAGATCGTGCGTATGGCACCAGAGGACAAGATAGCTCCGGCCCGGCGGAAGAAGATGATCCAGAAATTTGCCACAGACGCGGCCCGTCGCTTGCAGTCTCTGAGAGATCCCAGAATTTGATAGGTCAGCCTTTTACTGCCCGTGCGGCATGCGCGGCGGCGCGGAGCTCGTCGGCAATCTCTTCGGCTTCTTCTGGATCGAAATCCATTGGAATCTCAAGGTTTTCTGCTTCGATGAATAGGCGCACCATCCCCTGATCTGTTGGTCCGATCTGCAAATTCGCCTGAATGTCACTTTCGGTATTGATGCTCATGTGTGCCTCCGGGGATGAGAGTTCGTGCTAGCGCGCAAAGGCTTGAGAATCAAGTTACCTTTGCGTTCAAATAGGGGATGCACTCTATTCAGATCAGACCCTTTGAAGCTTTGGACGCGCCGTGGTTGGTGGCTGTGCATGATCTTTTGTATTCACGAGACGAGCGTTTTGACGACTCTTTTGCCGTGTTGGTGAAAGAAATCCTCGACGATTTCATCTCGGACCATGATGCCAAGCGCGAGCGTGGCTGGATAGCCGAATGTGACGGTAAACCTTTGGGCAGTATTTTCTGCGTTGCCCTGAGTGAAACGACCGCAAAACTGCGGTTGTTCTTACTGTTGCCCGAAGCGCGCGGGATGGGTCTGGGAAAGCGGATGCTGGAGAGCTGCATGGGCTTTGCTCGCGGCGCCGGTTACACTGAAATGAGGCTGTGGACGCATGAAAGCCACAAGGCTGCCTGTGCGCTTTATGGGTCCACTGGGTGGCAGTTGATGGATAGCAAACCGGTCCATTCCTTCGGGGTTGATCTGGTCGAACAAAGCTGGAAAATTCAGCTTTAATCCTCTTGCATTCCGTGAACGCGTTCGGTACATCGCCCTTCACAAGTGCCGCCTTAGCTCAGTTGGTTAGAGCGCTGGATTGTGGATCCAGAGGTCCCCTGTTCAAGCCAGGGAGGCGGTACCATCTCCCCGATTGCCGGAAAATTCCCAAGCTAGTTCCGCCCCTAGGCTGTCGCGCAAATCGAAGGGCTGCCTTTACTCAAAACGGTACCGACTTTTATTTGAGAAATTGTCTTTTCCGGGGATTGCAGCGGCTGCAACCCCGGTTGGGTCTTAGCGTGCCAGATTCAGGCGAAAGCGCATTTTTGTTTTTCGTTCCGCAGGTAAATGACGGTTCAGATGCTTGTTCACCAGGCCGAACCCCCCAACGATCACAAGCGTCAGTAAGATGAAATAGAAGGCAAGGATTGGATAGGCGACAAAGGGGTTGAACGTCTTGTCCGCGAAATAGCTTGCGTAATACAGCGCATCGCCTCGTTGCTGCCAGGCGGGGAAGGCCGAGAAGAACACCAGCGTGGTGGCATGGAACAGAAAGATCGCCTCATTCGTGTAGGCGGGCCAGGCAAGCCGCAGCATGGTGGGCCAGACGATCCGCCGGAAGCGAGACCAGCCGGACATGCCATAAGCATCTGCAGCCTCGGTATCGCCCTTGGGAATGGATCGGAGCGCGCCAAAGAAAATTTCGGCTGAATAGGCGGCAGTGTTCAGAAACAGAACGATCAGCGCCCCAATCCAGGCCGACGTCAGAGAATCGAACATCGGATAGGATTTCTTCAGCGACAGGAAGAAGAAATAGGCAAAGAAAAACTGAATGAACAGCGGCGAACCACGAAAGATGAAAATGAACCATTCCGAAGGTTTGCGCAGCCAGAAACTGGGTGAAGCTTTGCCAAGCGCCAGTGCTGTGGCAAGGAAAAACCCGGTCGCAAGCGCCATGACTCCGAAATAGATATTCCAGATCATACCAGACCCAATCAGGGTAAAGTGCTCACATAAGGTAAAGTCGGATTTTGGCAGCAGACGCTCGCCATATCCAAGAGATCGCAGGCCGTAGTCCTGAATGGTCTGCAAGCAGCTCATGCGGTGGTCTCCTTGCGCAGCAATTCTCCGGCGGCGGTGGCCTGTCCGTGCGAGAGCCGGCGCATCAGGCGTTCAAGCCCGATCTCGGACATACGGGTGAAGCCAAGGTAGAAAACCAGCAGGAACAGGAAATACCACATGCGCCAGTCACCGTGTGGGTATTGCGTAAACTTCGGAGTCTTGGTGCTGCCCAGTTCGCGGGCCCAGTACACGATATCTTCGATGCCCAGAAGGAACAGCAACGGCGTGGCCTTGATCAGAACCATCCAGAGATTGCTGAGACCGGGCAGGGCATAAACCCACATCTGAGGCACAAGGATTTTCCAGAATGTCTGGCGACGGGACATCCCATAGGCTTCGGCGGTTTCCAGCTGTGTATAGGGTACGGCCCGCATGCCGCCGAACAGAACATTGGCGGCGAAAGCACCGAAAACAATAGAGAAAGTGATGACAGCCAGAAAGAACCCATAGGTTTCGTGCACCCATTCCGGCGAGGTGCCCAGTGGCAGTTTGGCAGATTGGCAGACGATAAAGTCGTTGCCCTGTCGGATCGAATCCGTCCAGTCCGGGCAGAGAATTTGATGCCGCGTCCATTCGAATGCCTGATCCAAAGCAATCACGAAGAACATGAAAAAGGCGATATCCGGCACGCCGCGCACGATGGCGATATAACCCTTACCCAGCCAACTGACCGGCAGAACGTGCGAACGGGCAGCCATGGCCCCGACGAACCCGAAACCCAGCGCTACGGGCGCCGTCACGGCAAGTAGGGCCAGTACCTTGAGGAAGGACAGGTAAAAGGACCAATGCACACCATTGGTCAGATAGCACGAGAACCAACGGAAGGTTCCCAGCGTGTCGGGATCAGTGCAGAACGAAAAAATGGCGGGCCTCTTCAGGTGGTAAAGGCGCTGGGGCGGCGCGCCCGTAGACTGGGGCACGCCGCCGGATCAGAATTAGAAGGTCGAAGACACTTCCCATTTGGTGATCAGCTCGTTCAGGCTGCCGTCATCCTTCATGGATTGGATGGCTGCGTTGAGCTTTTCTTTCAGCTCACCGTCGGATTCACGGACGCCAATGCCGACGCCACCACCCAGCGGAACCTCATCGGCCACAAAGCGCAGATCTGCGTCTTCGTCGACGATCGGGGCAAGGAAGGATTTGTCGGCCAGAACCGCATCGGCCTCACCGTTGCGTACGGCAGCGATGGTTTCCTCGGGGCTGGCGAACTCGACCAGGGTCGCGCCGGATTCGGCGATATAGCCAGCCTGAATGGTGCCGGTCTGTGCGGCGACCACACCACCTGCAACATCGGCGTCATCCGACATTGCTACATAGGCGGAGGGATCCGGTGGTGTGTAGTTCTGGGTAAAGTCGATGACCTCGTCACGCTCGTCGGTGATCGACATTCCAGCGATGATCACGTCGTAGTTGCCCGAGACCAGGTTCGGAATGATCGAATCCCAGTCGTTCTTGACCCACTCGCAGGTCAGGTCTGCGCGTTTGCACAGCTCGTCGCCCAGCTCGCGCTCAAAGCCGTCGATCTCACCTGCGTCATTGACGAAGTTCCAAGGTGCATAGGCGCCCTCGGTCCCCATCCGGATGGTGTCTGCCATGGCCATGCCCGCGCTCAGCGCAAGGGCCGCAGTGGTCAGGATCAGTTTTTTCATTGGATACTCCCCAGTTTTGGTTCTGATCTGAAGTTATGCCGCCTGAGTGGCGGAAAGAAAGCCCTGAAGCCGTGGAGATTCAGGGGTAGTAAAGAGATCTTCAGGCAGGCCTTCTTCTTCGATGAGGCCCTGGTGAAGGAAAACGACATGGCTAGAGATATCAGCGGCCATTTTCATGTCGTGGGTCACAATGATCATGGTGCGGCCTTCTGCCGCCAGGTCTTTGATCACCTTGATCACTTCTTGTTCCAATTCGGGGTCCAGCGCCGACGTGGGCTCGTCAAACAAAAGCGCCTCGGGCTCCATGCACAGCCCCCGCGCGATCGCGGCACGCTGTTGCTGGCCACCAGACAACTGTGCGGGGTAGGCGTCGCACTTGTCGCCAATACCAACTTTTTCAAGGTATCTGCGTGCGCTGTCTTCAACTTCTTTTTTGTCACGGCCCAATACCGTTACAGGTGCTTCCATCACGTTCTGCAGGATGGTCAAATGAGCCCACAGGTTGAACTGTTGGAAAACCATCGACAGGTTTGTGCGAATGCGCAGAACCTGTTTCGCATCTGCAGGCCGGCGCGTGTGGCTGTTACCGGACCAACGAACAGGTTCACCCTTGAAAAGGATTTCGCCCTGCTGGCTGTCTTCCAACAGGTTGCAGCACCGCAATAAAGTGGATTTCCCAGACCCCGAGGACCCAATCAAAGATACGACATCGCCCCGTCTGGCAGTGATATCCACGCCCTTCAGCACTTCCAGATTGCCGAAACTCTTGTGTAGGTTCTTGATCTCAATGACGGGAGTTGAATCTGTCACGGTTGGTCCAAGTGTTATTGGTGTTGGTGCGGTACTAGGGCTTAAAAATCAGATCAATGCAATGCGCAAATGACAGAGTAAGCGGGTGATTCCGTCAATTTGACGAAGCGTTCTGGTCAATTTGATCATGAATTATCCATCGCAGTTTACAATTTCGACGGATTTGGGACGCGCAGATAATCTTTGGCAGGAATAGAGATCAGGTCATGCAGGTGCAGAAGGTTCCGATCTTGCGGTGATATGGTTTGAATCGCGTTGCGAACAGCGCGTGCGATCTGAGCGGCATCCTGATCCTTCGCTGTGATATAAGGTAGCGCGGGGGTTGGGGTTGTTTCGGCGACCTCACGCAGAGCTTCTGGAAGGTCGGAATGGACCTTCAGAATCTCCCATGTCAGCGCATCCAGCGCGGCATAATCGGCACGGCCCTCGGAAATGGCTTGAGCAGACAGCGCATGACCACCGGCTTGCAGAACCGACGATGGTGTTCGGTGGTATCGTTCAAGGTGAACCATTGGGGCGGCCCATCCGGATTGCGACAGCGGTTCATTATAGGCAAAAACACCATCGGCCAATTCATCAAGGTCGCGGGGGTCGTGGCGGCGGGCTACAAAAACCGACCGGTAATGGCCAGGTGGGCAGCCAGGCAACGCGTAGTCCGGCGTTCCAACCAACTGCACCTTGCCATGCAGCCGGGTGCGATAGGGCATGCCGCAGGTCTGGGCAAAAACCAGATCCGGGTCCAACCAGACATCCCAGACATCCCGGTCTCGGTTTAGGTTTGCGGGGCCATAGCCAAGGTAATCCCGAATCGATGCCCAAAACCGATCATTCGCAGGGCGCAGCGCAGGCATGTCGTACATGCCCAGCATGGCTATCAAGATTTGGCAGCCTTTTGACGGGCCATTGCAGAGTCGACATCACTGATACCCAGCAGGCTGACGACCAGTCGCAGTAAGGAATCCTCTTCACCCGTGCGGTGCCCATCCGCCAGAGCGACCGACCACAAGGCCTGAACGACTGCCAGGCGGTCGTCATAGGCAACGGCCTCTTTGATTGCGCGAGTGAACCGTACGGTGTCCGGTGCTTCGGCCTCGAGATCTTCGGCGCGGGCGCGCAGGCCGGCGGCTTCGAACGGGGATAGGTCATAGCGTTCAACCGAAATCCGGTCGATTCGCGCCATTTCACTGTCGGCATAGTCGTTGTCAGATCGGGCAACGCGCACCAGCAGGGCCGTCAAGGCCAGTCGAGCATCGTCATCGGTGAAAGGGGCGGGCTGAGGCTGGGTCAGTCGAGACAGAAAATCACTAAACATGAGACAGGTATAGAGAGGCCTTACGCCTCTTCCAAGCGTCTTTGCACACGCTTTCTGGCGGTCTTGCTGTCGTTAAAGCTCAGACCCATGGCGATGCGGGCTTCTTCGACGATTTTCATCTCGCCCTCATCTGTATTCCCGTCGGCCAGAACCACCTCCCAGAGGGCATCCAAAGCGGCCAAGCGCTCGTGCAGGTCCGTGGTTTCCCGGATCAGCTTACCGAACGTGTCCGTTTCCGGTGCGGCTGCGTGCAGTTTCTCGCAGGTGGCGCGGACCTTTGCGGCTTCGATCGCGTTATGTTGATAAAGTCGGGCGAGGATACGGTCGATCAGGCTGATCTCTTCCAGCTTATAATCCCTGTCCGCTTGTGCAACGCGCACCATAAGCGCCCCGAGTGCAAGTTCAGCGTCTGGGTCGGGCAGATTGTCGTGTTGTGGCGGGCGGAAAGCCTGAAAGAGTTTTTTCAACATGGTCAGAGATTATTCCATATTTGATAACCCGCCAAGCACGGACTATCGCGCAAGGCTCAGAATGATCAAAAGACCGCCTGCTACAGCCGGATAGCGCGCTGGGTCAGAGTACCTTTCGCGCTTCGTCTTGCAGCCAGGCCAGCATTTTCCGATAGGGTACAGGGCCATAGCTTATACGCGCGACTCCCAGCCCAGCCAAAGTGGCGGTGTCCGGTGTGCCGGGTAATGCTATGATATTTAGCGGCAGGTCGATTGACTCTACCAACCGGGCAATCATGGCCTGATCCCGTAGGCCGGGGGCGAAGAATCCGCTGGCCCCTGCATCTGAATAGGCTTGTGCTCGGACCATTGCCTCTTCCAGCATCGCATCATCATGGGTTTCGGGCTGCGCCTTCAGGAAAATGTCGGTTCGCGCGTTGATAAACGCAGGAACGCCCGCCGCATCGCAACCTTCACGCATCGCGCTGACACGGGCGGCCTGAGTTTCAATATCGTACAACTCATTTGATCCGATGATCTGGTCTTCGAAGTTGAAGCCGACAACGCCGGATTCAAGGGCCAGCCTGACATTGGCAGAGGTACCCTGAGCATCAGCCGCATACGCACCTTCGAAATCCAGAGTAACCGGAAGATCAACGGATTCGACAATCCGGCGAGCATTGTCCAGCGCGGCCTGCATCGGGATGTTTTGGCCGTCGCTGAACCCTTGTGCCATCGCAACAGGAGCGCTTCCAGTGGCAATGGCTTGGGCGCCAGCGTCGCGCACGGCACCGGCACTGCCAGCATCCCAGATATTGTACAGGATAACCGGTTCGCCCTTTTTGTGCAGGGCCGCGAATGTCAGTGCATTGGTGATCTGATCGGTCATGGACGGTCTCCTATCTCTGAGTTGCGGACAGTTAACCGTGCAAAGGGTCAGCGCGTACAGTCTTTTCGCGCTGACCGATACAATCTGCTTTCGTGCCTGGTGTCAGACCAGACGCGAGGTGTCCTTGGCAGCGCGCACAAAGTCGCGGAACAAAGGATGCGGGTCGAACGGCTTTGATTTCAGCTCGGGGTGGTACTGGACCCCAATGAACCACGGATGATCCGACCACTCGACGATTTCTGGCAACCGGCCGTCGGGGGACATGCCTGAGAAATTGAGACCAGCTTTTTCCAGCTTGTCGCGGTATTTGATGTCCACTTCATAGCGGTGGCGGTGGCGCTCCTCGATGGCGGTACCGCCATAGACTTCGGCCACTTTTGACCCTTCGGCCAGAACCGCGTCATAGGCGCCCAGGCGCATGGTGCCGCCCTTGTCATCACCGACTTTGCGTTCGACCTTGTGATTGCCCTGCACCCATTCTTTCAGGTGATAGACCACCGGTTCAAACCGCTTTTTACCGGATTCATGGTCGAATTCCTCGGACCCGGCCTCTTTGATGCCAGCGGCATTTCGCGCGGCCTCAATTACGGCCATCTGCATGCCCAAGCAGATGCCCAGGTAGGGCACTTTATGTTCGCGGGCATATTGCGCAGCCTTGATTTTGCCTTCGGTACCGCGCTCACCGAATCCGCCGGGCACGAGGATCGCGTGGAAGCCTTCCAGATGCGGGGCGGCCTCTTCGGTATCGAATACCTCGGCATCGACCCATTCGACCTTGACGCGGACACGGTTGGCCATCCCGCCATGGGTCAGCGCCTCGGCTATCGACTTATAGGCGTCTTCCAACTGGGTGTACTTACCGACGATGGCGACCTTCACTTCGCCCTCGGCATTGTGGATGCGATCACTGACGTCTTCCCATTTGGTCAGATCGGGCTTGGGGGCAGGGCTGATCTGGAAGGCATCCAGAACCGCCTGATCCAGTCCCTCGCGGTGATAGGCGAGCGGAGCATCGTAGATGGTGCTGAGGTCCTGCGCAGCAATCACGCTATCGGGGCGGACGTTACAGAACAAAGCCAGCTTTTCACGTTCCTTGGTCGGGATCGGGCCTTCGGACCGGCAGACCAGAATGTCAGGGGCCAGACCGATCGAACGCAGTTCTTTTACCGAGTGCTGGGTCGGCTTGGTTTTCAATTCGCCCGAGGCTTTGATGTAGGGCAGCAGGGTCAAGTGCATGAACAGGCATTGGCCGCGTGGTTTGTCCTGGCTGAACTGGCGGATGGCCTCAAAGAAGGGCAGGCCTTCGATATCGCCCACGGTGCCGCCGATCTCGCACAGCATGAAATCGACTTCATCCTCACCAATGGCGATGAAATCCTTGATCTCATTGGTGACGTGCGGGATCACCTGAATGGTTTTGCCCAGGTAATCGCCGCGGCGTTCTTTTTCCAGCACGTTGGAATAAATCCGCCCGGAGCTGACCGAGTCGGTTTTGCGCGCGGCGACGCCGGTAAAACGTTCGTAATGGCCAAGGTCCAGATCGGTTTCTGCCCCGTCATCTGTAACGAACACTTCGCCATGCTCAAAAGGCGACATGGTGCCCGGATCGACATTCAGATAGGGGTCCAGCTTGCGCAGACGCACCGAATACCCTCGGGCCTGCAACAGCGCGCCCAAAGCCGCCGAAGCCAATCCTTTGCCCAAGGATGAAACCACACCACCAGTGATGAAAATAAAACGCGCCATGTTTTTCGGCTGCTCCCCGTGAGACGTCAATATCAGCTGCCCGGCGGTTCAAGAAAAACCGCTGCATCACGGGACTTCACGTATAAAGGATTCGCGCCAATAGCGCAAGAGAACCGCAAGATGCTGTTGCAGTTCTCTTTTCGGTTTCTAGGTTTTGTGTGTCAGTTGGCCTGCGGGATCAAAGGCGCGTTGTCACCCTGTGCCGGAGGCAACAGGTCATCCGCCGACGGAATTGCCGGTGTGCTTTCTTCGGTCGCGGCCGGTGCCTGTGTCCCAATCCGGTCGAGCACAGAGCTGCCCGAGGATTTTTGTGCCGCCAGAATGGTCAGCGTGATCGAAGTGACGATAAAGCACGCGGCTAAAATCCAGGTCACCTTGCCCAATGCTGTTGCAGCCGACCGGCCAGCCATGGCACCGCCTCCGCCGCCACCCATGCCAAGGCCGCCGCCTTCGGACCGCTGCATCAGGACGACGGCGATCAGGCCCAAAGCCAGAAGAAGATGGATAATGAGAACGACGTTTTCCATGGTGGTCCTGTACAGCGTGGCGTGTATCGCGAGGTACTTATGCAAGTTTGGTTCCGGGGGCAAGTCACGAGTTACCATCACGCCAAGTGATCTTCGGGATCACAGCAAAGAGACTGGACAGGCAAGGGGGTGGTAAAGCAGGCTGCGGCCTATGCCACATGACAATCCCGACCATCCGCACGCCTTATTGCCGCCTGAACCCGCACTTCGCGTCAAGGCGCTGGAAACGATTCTGACCCGCAAGGGGCTGATCGACCCGGCGGCTTTGGATGAGATCATCGACACTTACCAAAACAAGATTGGCCCGCAGAACGGTGCCCGGGTTGTTGCCAAAGCCTGGACTGACCCGGCCTTTAAGGCCGCACTGCTTAAGGATGCAACGCCCGAGGTGACAAAGCTTGGTTTTTACGGTCGGCAAGGTGAACATATCGTTGTTGTCGAAAATTCCCCTGATCTCCACAACATGGTCGTTTGCACGCTGTGCAGTTGCTACCCATGGCCTTTGTTGGGGATTCCACCGGGGTGGTATAAATCGGATGCCTATCGTGCGCGGGCCGTGCGTGAGCCGCGTAAAATTTTGTCAGAGTTCGGAGTTTCTCTGGCGGATAAAACAGCCGTGCGGGTTTGGGATTCAACGGCCGAGATACGCTATCTTGTTCTACCCATGCGCCCCGATGGCACCGATGGGATGACCGAAGACGACCTGACCGCGCTTGTGACCCGTGACAGTATGATCGGAACCGGCCTGCCAAAGGTGCCGTCATGACCCGCGTTCACGATATGGGAGGACGGTTCGGCGACGGTCCGGTGATCCCCGAATCCCAAGATGCAGTGATTTTCCCAGAAGAATGGCACGGGCGCGCATTGGCACTGACATTGGCTGCCGGGTTTCTGGGACAATGGAATATCGACATCTCGCGCCATGCACGCGAACGACTGTCGCCCAAAGACTATGCACGATTCTCTTACTACGAAAAATGGGTGTCAGCACTTGCAGATCTGTTGGTAGAGCAGGGGGTCCTGACTTTGGAAGACCTTTTGGGCCAAGGAACGGATGCTTCACATCCTTTGGCTTCCCGCGCGCTGACAGTCGGGGCGGTTGAGGGCGTACTGTCCAAAGGCGGTCCGGCTGATCGACCCTCGAATATCGCGGTGCAGTTTGATCCCGGCCAAAAGGTGCGTACAGTACGACCGGCTGCCAACCGCCTGAAAAACGGTGGTCATACCAGGTTGCCATCTTACGCTTCTGGCGCTTGCGGTCGGATATTACGCCTGCATGGGACGCATGTTTTGCCGGATTCCAATGCTCATGGTCTGGGAGAGGCACCTGAACCATTATATGCGGTTGCATTCCCAGCCTCTGAGCTTTGGGCCGATCCCGAGAACCGAAATGACGAGGTCATATTAGATCTGTGGCAAAGCTATCTGGTGCCCGATGAGTGAGTGTAACGCACAGCCATTACCCGAGCTGGCATTCGCAGAGCCCTGGCATGCACAGGTCTTTGCGGTCACGGTCGCGTTGAATGAAGCGGGACGATTCGAATGGTCGGAATGGGCCGATCGGTTTTCGAAGATGCTAAAAAGCCATGGTCTGAGCAAAGAGCTGAATGGTGGCAACGACTATTTCCATGCCTGGCTGGAAACACTCGAGGCCTTTTTAGCCGAAATGGGTGACGCGAACCCAAGTGATGTCGCTGCAGTCTCGTTGGATTGGGAGAAAGCCTATCTGACGACTCCACATGGTGAACCCGTTCATTTGTCGAATGGCTAGAAAGGGGGCGCTGCCCCCGCCGCGGCAAGCCGCGACTCCCCCGAGGTATTTTGAGCCAGATGAAGCAAGGGATCCTCTCTTCATCTGACTAAAAATACCTCCGCCGGAGGCACCACGCACAGTGTGGTTATGATCTGCGGCGAATTATCGGTTTCCCTGTCGCTGACACATCGCTATACGAGCCGGGTTTGATATCTCAGCGCAAAAGGACCAGATATGGCCAATGTGGTTGTTGTCGGCGCCCAGTGGGGTGACGAAGGAAAAGGCAAGATCGTCGATTGGCTCAGTGAACGGGCCGATGTGATCGCGCGTTTTCAAGGCGGGCATAATGCCGGTCATACGTTGGTAATCGACGGTGCCGTCTATAAGTTGCACGCTCTGCCATCCGGTGTGGTACGTGGCGGCAAGCTGAGTGTCATTGGCAATGGCGTTGTTCTTGACCCCTGGCACCTGCTGAAAGAGATCGCAACGATCCAGGCGCAGGGGGTCGAGATATCGCCCGAAACGCTGATGATCGCAGAGAACACCCCGCTGATCCTGCCCATCCACGGTGAACTGGACCGCGCACGCGAAGAGGCGGCAAGCAAAGGAACCAAGATCGGGACCACGGGTCGGGGAATTGGCCCCGCATATGAAGATAAGGTTGGGCGGCGTTCTGTGCGGGTTGCTGACCTGGCAGACGAGGCGACCCTTGAGGCACGCGTAGATCGCGCGCTGCAGCACCATGACCCGCTGCGCAAGGGATTGGGGATCGAACCCGTGGACCGCGATGCACTGATTGCTCAGCTAAGGGAAATTGCGTCCGAGATTCTGCCTTTCGCAGCACCCGTTTGGAAAGTACTGAACGAAAAGCGCAAGGCTGGTAAGCGTATTCTGTTTGAAGGCGCGCAGGGTGCCCTTCTGGACATCGACTTTGGAACCTATCCGTTTGTGACCTCGTCCAACGTGATCGCCGGTCAGGCGGCGACCGGCGTCGGCATCGGGCCCGGCTCGATTGATTTTGTCCTTGGCATCGTAAAGGCTTACACGACCCGTGTGGGTGAGGGGCCGTTTCCAACCGAATTGGATGATGCGGATGGCCAGCGTCTGGGTGAGCGTGGGCACGAGTTTGGTACGACCACCGGGCGCAAGCGGCGTTGCGGCTGGTTTGATGCCTGTCTAGTGCGCCAAACCTGTGCCACTAGTGGCGTAAACGGTATTTCGCTAACCAAGCTGGACGTACTGGACGGATTCGAGACGCTGAAAATCTGTGTTGCCTATGACCTTGACGGTAAGCGTCTGGATTATCTTCCCACTGCAGCCGATCAGCAGGCACGATGTACTCCGATCTACGAAGAGGTGCCTGGTTGGAGCGAATCAACGGAAGGCGCGCGCAGTTGGGCGGACTTGCCTGCAAATGCCATCAAATATGTGCGTCGGGTCGAAGAGTTGATCGAATGTCCGGTTGCATTGCTGTCCACTAGCCCAGAGCGGGACGACACCATTTTGGTGACAGACCCGTTTGCTGACTGATGGCCGGCGAACAGAAAAATGGCCTGAGCTATAAAGCGCGTCGTCGTTGGTCGATGGTGCTGCTGCTGATTGGCCTGCCGGCTTATATCGTTGCGGTGGTGACGGTGATAAATTGGTTGGACCGGCCACCAATTTGGTTGGAACTTCTGGTATACGTAGCGCTCGGCATTTTGTGGGCTCTGCCTTTCAAATTCATCTTCAAAGGTGTCGGAAAAGAAGATCCAAACGGATCCTCTGACTGAGCGGCCTATTCGGGGCTCATCCTGCGGCGGGTTCATACGCCTGCCCACAAAAGATCGCCCAATGAAAAAGGGCCGGAGTTGGTCTCCGGCCCTTTTTTCTTTTCGGTTTGAATTCAGCCTGCGGCGCGTTCATCTCCGTCAGGGCGGAACCCGATCTCGTCCGAAGCCGCAAACCGACCTCCGCCAGCTTTCTCAATCTTGCCATCGCGCAGCAGTTGCCCGAATGAGCGCAAGCTTTCCTCGCGATTAAAATCGTCCTGCTTGAGAGAACGGATCTTGTTCATCAGTTGCGGGCGCGAGAACTGTTCCTGTCCTTCGATGAACGACAGATAAGATGCCGCAGCTTCCAGCAGGTCCGGCAGAGATTGTGCGCCCTGTTCCTGCGCATAGTGCGCAAAGCCGCTTTCCTCGATCGGAAGACCCAGCGGTTTGGATTTTACACGGCGCGGAGAAATCGGCCCCATTTCATCCTTGTCTTTATTGTCGATGCGCTGTTCAGCAACCAGCTTGAGGGGAGCGGCAGGCTCTGCCTTGGGACGGGCAGTTGTAACATTGCTTTCGGGGCGGCGCGGGCTGATCTGCTGAGCCTGATTACGGTTCAGCGCATCTGCACGATCAGCATTGGTTGCGGCCACTGCATTGCGCAGACGGGAATATGTCTCGCGCTGAGTGGCAGTCGCGGGATCATCCATCTGTTCGACCGCCTTTTCCATCAGGCGAGAAACGTCCTCGTCCAGGTTCGGTTCCTCAGGCAGAGGCTCGGACGCACGGGCGGACAACACGGCTTCGACGCTGGCGATTTCATCAAGCAGAGTTTCCTCGTCTTCTTCGGTCAAATAGCCGGCAACCTCTTCAGATTTGTCTGCGACCGCCGAAATGTCTTCTGTCAGGATATTGTCGATTTCGTCGCTCTCGGCTTCGTCCGTCTCGGCACTCAGACCCGAAAACAAAACCTCTTCTGCCTCGACAGTGGTCACATCGCCGGCGATGGGTGCGACATCAATTTCTGGCACGGTGGGGGTCTCTTGAGCCGGGCCTTCGATCTCTGCCTCTTCCGCGGCGGGTGGGGGCATGTCCATCTGAGGTTCGGGCTCAAATTCCTGAGCCGCTTCTACCTCTGCATCTGCCGCGGGGGATTCGACCAGATCTGTGGGGGTCAGAGTTCCAGCCTGAAAGGCAGCCGATACGGCATCAGTTGGGCCGGTTTCGGATTTCATCAGGGGGGAATCTTCATCCTCGGCGTAGATCACCGAGTTTTCTTCGCTATGAGAGACTACCGCCCGGATCCGTTGCAGCTTTGCGGCGATACTATCGGCGGCGGGCTCGGGTCGACCCTCTACCGGCTCGGCCTCTGCGATGGGCGCGGACTGTGAGGGGGCAGCGGTATAGGCCGGAGCACTCGGGGTACTGGGCGGGGTCATGGGCGCGGTAGAAAGGGACGGTGAAGCGGCACGGTCTTGCGCCCGCAGAAGCAATCCGTTTTCGCTCTGGCTGGCTTCGACTTTACGCGTCGCATCTCGCTGAGCGATGCGGGTCAGCATTTCGGCGTCTGGTTGCGGCGGTTCAGACCCAAAATACCTGTCATCCGCTGCAAGGTCGCGGAAGTATTCGGCAATCGACTTCATCGTTTCAAAAGAATCGTCAAATCCTTCCAAAGTGCACGAGAAGGTTCCGTAGGAAACTGTCAAAACCTTGTTATTCTGTACCATCAGACGTACGTCCTCTACAAACTACACGAGCCATCAGCCCGGTCGTGGGCAGAGCTATTGGCTCAGAACTTTGTCCATGAACCTATCATTTTGTGGTCTCAATGTGTCAAAACCCGGGAAAAATGATCAATCTCATGAAAAAGACGCGAATTGTACGTTCGAAAGAGTCAATCACGCTGGTTGGAAGCGGTCAAATTGGCCCTGAAGATTTGGATTTGGCGTTGATTCGCACAAAGTTGGCCGTCGCCGCGGATGGTGGGGCGGCAAGTTTGTTGGAAATTGGGCGCATTCCAGACGCTGTTATCGGTGATTTTGATTCGCTTGATTCGGATCACAAAGATCAGATTCCGCTGGATCGACTGTTTCCAATTAGCGAACAAAACAGCACGGATTTCGACAAGGCCCTGCGCAGTGTCGAGGCGCCGTTGGTGATTGGGGTCGGTTTTCTCGGGGGGCGTCTGGATCACCAGTTAGCAGCACTCAATGTCTTGGTTCGCAGGCAAGATCAGCCCTGTATTCTGATTGGCGAAAGTGAGATTATCTTTCACGCACCCCCCCAAATCTCGGTTTCGATGGCGCCTCGAGATGTCGTCTCATTGTTTCCATTACAGCGTGTATCAGGGCAAAGCCGCGGCCTTGAATGGCCAATCGACGGTTTGGTGATGGAGCCGAACGGCACTGTCGGAACGTCCAACCGCGCATTGGGCTCGGTAGAATTGCGCATGGATGGGCCGGGCCTTTTGGTAATGTTTCCCAGGGCGATGCTGGATCAGGTCATGCAGGCGCTTCTGTCGGGGCCGTCCGGGCGCTGGCCCGCTCACGCAGAATGACATAGAGGCCGGCAGCGATGGTGATGCAGATGCCCAAAGCGGCGACACCGTCGGGCAGGTCGTGAAAGATCAGCCAGCCAAACACCGTAGCGACTGGGATTTCGAGATACTGCATCGGGGCCAATGTTGCAGAGGGTGCATATCGCAGCGACCAGGTCATGAACAGATGTGCGACCGTGCCGAGAAGCCCGATTGCAAGCAAAAGCCAGACATCGCCCAAATTCGGAGCAATCAGGGACAGCTCCCAGATTCCGGCGGGTGTTCCCACCAACAGGGCAGGCAGTAGGATGACAGAAGCTATGACGCCCGACACGGCCTGCAGAGCAATGGGATCTGTAGCTTTTGCAATTTGCCGGGTCACGAGCATGAACAGGGCAAACACCACCGCGACGACAAGTGGAAGCAAAGCCGCATATCCGACCTCGGCAAAGCTGGGTTGAATGACAAGCAATGTACCACCAAAGCCCACAAGGCACGCAATCAGGCGCCGCTTGCCGACTTCTTCCTTTAGTACCAGTTTGCCAAGAAGCAACATGATAAACGGCATAACAAAGGCGATGGCCACAGCGTCTGCCAGGGGCAAGTATTGCAGGGCACTAAACATCGCGGTGATACCGACGATGTGCAGCAGAGTTCTTATGACAGCGAGACGAAAAATGCGCCTCGGCATTTGCCAGGGCCTGCCGGTCCAGGCGACCAGCGGAACCAGCAACAGGGCCTGAAGTGTAAACCGGACAAAGACCAGCATCCCAAGTGGCATGGTTTCGCCCAGCAATTTGGCGACCGCGTCCCCCAGCGGTGCGAGCGCACAAAAGCCAAGCATCAGCACGATGCCAAAAACGGGACGATCCTGTGTCATGCAGCGACGCTAGCGCTTTGGCTGAACCGGGGAAAGCGAAAGCTAGGTTTCAGGCAAAGGCTGCATCTTGGTGTAGTCCGGGCCGATACAGATCGGTAGCCCGTCATCCATTTGCAACCAGTCCAGCTTTTCCTCATGCGCGACATGCAGTGTTGGCTGCAACTGGTTGGGGTCCTTCAGAAGGGCCACGTAGAGGTGCATTATGCCGGACATGGACGCAGACCGGAATGAGATCGGCGAGCCGCAATCAGGACAAAAGCTGCGTTCTACGCCGGGTGAGGATGCGAATGTCTTTGGTTCCTGGCCCGTCCATTTCAACTGTCCGTCGCGGACCCCGAAATAAGCTGTCATCGGGGCCGCGCATTGTCTGCGGCAACTGTCGCAGTGGCAGATCACACAGGACAGAACAGGCGGGTCCACCTGAAATGAAACTTTACCGCAAAGACAATGGCCATCCATCATGCTTCCCCGCTTTGTTTCAGCAATTCGGCACGTTCACCGCCAAACCGCCCAATGACGTTTCCTTGTATTTTTCATGCATGTCATGCCCTGTCTGACGCATGGTTTCGATGACGGCGTCCAGTGGTACGAAATGGTGACCATCTCCGCGCAGGGCCAAGGAGGCCGCTGATACCGCCTTGATCGCACCCAGCCCGTTGCGTTCGATACAGGGTACCTGAACCAGTCCGGCGACAGGATCACAGGTCATGCCCAGATGATGCTCGAGAGCGATCTCGGCGGCATTTTCCACCTGTTCCGGGGTGCCGCCCATAACCGCGCACAGCCCGGCTGCAGCCATGGCTGCGGCGCTGCCGACTTCAGCCTGACACCCGGCCTCGGCGCCCGAGATCGAGGCGTTGTATTTGACCAGCCCTCCAATAGCGGCCGCAGTCAGCATGAAATCTTCGATGTGGTTCTCTGAAGCACCGGGTACATGGTCCAGATAATAGCGCATTACCGCTGGAAGAACCCCGGCAGCACCATTGGTGGGGGCGGTTACCACCTGACCGCCAGCTGCGTTTTCTTCGTTTACGGCCATGGCGTAAACGCTCATCCAGTCGTTGATCGTGTGGGGCGCGTTCAGGTTCATGCCACGTTCGGCCATCAACGCGTCATAGATGCCTTTGGCGCGACGACGCACGTTCAAACCGCCTGGCAGAATGCCGTCGGTGGTCAGACCGCGCTCGATACAATCGTTCATGACCTGCCAGAGGCGCGCGGTGCCTTTGGCAAAACTGTCTGCACAGCCGCGCGCGATCTCGTTGGCGCGTTTCATCTCGGCGATGCTTTTGCCGCTGGTTTTGGCCATGTCCAACATCTCGACCGCCGATTTGAAAGGAAAGGGCACCGGTGCACCTTCATCTGTTGCCTTGCCCTGGGCCAGTTCTTCCTCGGTCAGAACAAAGCCGCCACCGATCGAGTAATAGACCTGCCGCAGGATCACGTCGCCCTGTGCGTCCGTGGCCATCAGGACCATACCGTTAGCATGGCCCGGCAGATTGTTTTCATAGTCGAAAACCAGATCGGCCTTGGGATCGAACTGCAGCGTGGGCAATCCTTCGGGGGTTACGCTGTGGGTCTCACTTATGCCAGCCAGTGCGGCCTCGGCCCGTTCGTGATCATATGTGTCGGGCACAAATCCGGCCAGGCCCAGGATCGTGGCGCGATCGGTTGCGTGGCCGACACCGGTAAAGGCCAGCGACCCGTGCAACGACCCGCGCAGCCCTGAAAATTCGAACGGAGAGGCGCGCATCATATCCAGAAACCGCGCGGCAGCAACCATTGGTCCCATCGTATGGGACGAGGACGGGCCAATGCCCACTTTGAACATATCGAAGACAGACAGAAACATATCAGGTAGCAAAGCCTTCCGGTGGGTTAGCATAGGTTGGTGAGGTAAAGGGTGTAACCCCTAAACCCTCGGCCGCGATTGCGGCGCGTGTTGCGGGGCGCGTCTCCAACTGCATTAGCATTCGCTGCAGATGCGGCGTGTCAGCGATCTGAAGCCAGCTGCGATCAGCCTTCGCAGGATAGAGCGCCATCCAGCGCATCTGACAGGCCAGATAATAGCTCAGGACCGATGGTATGTCCGGGCTCAGCCAGGAAGGCGCGCTTTTCGCAACATCGTCAAGAAGGCGCAAGTGCTGGCGCAAACGAGGGCGGATACCGGCGCGCAAAGGATTGACCTGCGCTGCGTCTATATATTTTTCGGCATAAAACAGAATACGCAGATCAGCGTGCAGCGTATTGGAGGCAAAGAACAGCCACTTCAGAAACGCGGCGCGGTTGCTGTCCATGGGGGTAGGGGCCAGCCGGCCATGCGTATCCGCCAGCCACAACAAGATAGCAGCGGTTTCGAAGATCGGCCCCTGTGGTGTTTCCAATACCGGGATCAGCCCATTGGGGTTCAGCGCGCGATATTCCGGGCTGTCCTGTGCGCTTTGGCGGCGGTCTACCAGAACGGTTTCATAGGGCAGGCACATCTCTTCCAGCGCCAGCCGGATGACCAGCGAAGCATTGTCCGGGGCATAGTGCAGGCGGTAAGGCGTGTTCATGCGAACTATGTATACCTCACGTATGTTTTCAACAGACCTGATTGCGACGTTTCCCATAGGAAACGCGTAGTTTCGCGACATGTTGGTCTACCGATCCGGACAATTCTCTCTCGCAGTTGTCGTAGGCATTCCGTATAAGTTCCGCAGCAAATTAGGGGGATGCTGAAATGGCCGGTGATCTGTCGCCCATCGACACTGCAAAATACGTCGCAGCACGCCGTGCGGCTAACATGGTGCAGAATGGGATGCGAGTCGGCCTGGGAACCGGATCGACCGCTGCATGGATGGTGCGTCGGCTGGGGGAACGGGTCAGAGAAGAAGGTCTGGCGATCAAGGGTGTTCCGACATCGACCCGGACGGCCCAACTGGCCCGTGAACTGGGCATTGAGGTTGTTTCCCTGGATCAGGCGGGATGGCTGGACATCACCATCGACGGTGCGGACGAATTCGACAGAGAGCTTAATCTGATCAAGGGCGGCGGCGGCGCGCACCTGCAGGAAAAGATCGTAGCCACGGCCAGCGACCAGATGGTGGTCATCGCCGATGCCGGCAAAGAGGTCGAGACTCTGGGTGCCTTCCCATTGCCGGTCGAGGTGATCCCCTTTGGCTGGCAGACCACTCGCACCCTGATCGAAGAGGTGCTGGATACCATGGATGTTCTCGGTACCCGCTCGGCACTTCGCATGAACGGAGAAGCGCCGTTTGTCACGGATGAAGGCAATCACGTGCTGGACCTGCATTTGCAACGGATCGGAAACCCAAGGCAGATGGCGCTGGTGCTGAACCAGGTACCCGGCGTGGTCGAGAACGGGTTGTTCATCGACATTTGCGACAAGGTCGTGATCGGTTATGGAGATGGCCGGGTCGAACTGCGCGACATCAACGAGGGAACGGTGGAACTGGACGAGTTGTTTGATGGCGGCAAAGACAACCTGTTCACGGATTTGGCGGATTAAGGAATGAGCACCTCTCCGGTTGCTGAATACCGCGAAACCGAAGCAGATTTGGCTGCGCGAGCCAGGACGCTAAAACGCAACCTGATCAAGATCGGGATTGCGGCTGTGGTGGCGGCGTGGGGTTTTGTTTCCGCAGGGTGGACAGGTGGCACGCTTTTCACATTGGTGCTCGTTGTCCTTACTTCCGTCGTGTTGTTCATGAACTATCTAGTCTCACTCAATATGCCGTCGCCTGTGGCCCTAGTGGACTCTGGTGGATTGAAGCTACGCACGCGTAGAGGAATGATCCAAGACATTGTTTGGCCTGATGTACGCTACATTGATGCGTTGGACGAAACCGAGCAAAAACGACGCCCTATTTTTTTTGTTAGCCTCAACAAGTCAGATGGCGGGCATGAGTGTTTACCCCTTCCGTTGCAATCCATGCCGAAACCCATATCTGAGTGTTTCGTAGAGACGATTGAGCATTATCGACCAAATCTGTATGCGTCCTGGCAAGATCAACTGTCCCAGTGGTCCAGTCTGGGCCGTCATGAGTGACCGGGTACATCATTGATGATGGCTCGATAGCGTTGTCAGAAAACTGAAAGAGGCACTGTAAATGAGCTTTGACTATGATCTTTTCGTCATCGGAGGCGGCTCGGGCGGGGTCCGGGCGGCGCGTGTGGCGGCTGGCGAAAACGGGGCCAAAGTGGCGTTGGCGGAAGAGGATCGCTATGGCGGGACCTGCGTGATCCGCGGATGTGTCCCTAAGAAGCTGATGGTATTTGCCAGCGAATTCTCTGGCATGGTCGAAGATGCGCAGGCCTATGGCTGGGACGTCAAACCCGGTGCATTTGACTGGGATTTCTTTCGCGGCAAACTCCATGTCGAGCTGGACCGGCTGGAAGGCATCTATCGCAACATCCTGAAAAACAACGGCGTCGAAAGCTTTGATCAGCGTGCACATGTGGTGGACGCACATACGGTTGAGCTGGCCGATGGCACCCGCATGACGGCCAAGCATATTCTGGTCGCCACAGGCGGACGCCCTGTTGTGCCCGAGTTTCCGGGCTCGGATCTGGCGATCACCTCGAACGAGATTTTCCATCTGGAAAAACTGCCCGAAAGCATCCTGATCGTTGGTGGCGGTTATATCGCCAGCGAGTTTGCAGGAATCATGAACGGCATGGGCGTGAAAACCACCCAGTTCTACCGCGGCGCGCAAATCCTTCGGGGTTTTGACGAAGAAGCGCGCGGTCTTATCAGCGAAGAGATGTGCCAGAACGGGATTGATCTGCATCTGGGCACCAATGTGCTTGAGATGGCCAAAGACGGTGACAAGATTCGCGTAAAGGCCACCAATGGCACTGAACAGCTGTTTGACGTGGTCATGTATGCCACGGGTCGCGCGCCCAATTCCGACAATCTGGGGCTTGAGGCGATCGGCGTTGAACGCGGCCGCAAGGGTGAGATCATCGTGGATGATTACAGCCAGACAGGCGTGCCCTCGATCTATGCGATTGGCGACGTGACGGATCGGGTAAACCTGACTCCGGTTGCGATCCGCGAGGGGATGGCTTTTGTCGAAACCGTATTCAAAGGCAACCCGACACCTGTGGATCACGACCTGATTCCAACTGCGATTTTCACGCAGCCGGAATTCGGCACGGTCGGGTTGAGTGAAGAAGACGCTGCAGCCCAAGAGCCGGTCGAGATCTATGCAACCTCGTTCAAGCCGATGCAAAAGGCATTCGCAGGTGGCACGCAGCGGGTTTTGATGAAACTGATCGTCTCTCAGGCCACGCGTAAGGTACTGGGCTGTCACATTGTGGCACCGGGCGCCGGCGAGATGATTCAACTGGCTGGCATTGCCGTCAAAATGGGTGCAACCAAGGAAGATTTCGACCGCACCGTTGCAGTTCATCCGGTCATGGCGGAAGAACTGGTAACAATGCGTCATCCTGTGCGTACGGCTTGATTTGCAACCGCGCGCACACAAGTTACAAGGGAACCCGTGATCACACGGTTCAACACAAGGGAATAGATAAAAATGGCGGGCAACAGCGGCGGCCCCTGGGGGGGCGGAGGCTCTTCTGGCGGCGGAGGAAATCGGGGTGACAACGGGGACGGGCGCAAGCCTCCCGAAAATGAAGGCCCGCAGATTCCCGAGATCGACGAGCTGATGAAAAAAGGCCAGGAACAGCTGCGCGTCCTGATGGGCGGCGGCGGTGGTCGTGGCACCAATGGTTCGGGCAGTGGCGGCGGTGGTGGTCCCATCTTTACCAAAGGGACCGTTGCCATTGGGTTGGTGGTGGGTGCAGTCCTTTGGGGGGCGGCCAGCTTTTATACGGTAAAGCCGGAAGAACAGTCAGTAGAGCTGTTTTTGGGTGAATTTTCAAACGTTGGAAATCCCGGTCTGAACTTTGCGCCTTGGCCATTTGTAACTGCCGAGGTCATTCCTGTGACCCGCGAGCAAAACGAAGACATGGGCGGAGCCCGTGGTAGCGATGATGGCTTGATGCTGACCGGCGACGAAAATGTTGTCGATATCGACTATCAGGTGGTCTGGAACATCAATGACCCGGCCAAGTATCTGTTCAATTTGCGCGACCCGCGCCAGACGATCCGCGCCGTGTCGGAATCGGCCATGCGCGAGATCATTGCACAAAGCGAGCTGGCACCGATCCTGAACCGAGATCGGGGTGTGATTGCTGATCGCTTGCAGGAATTGATTCAGTCGACGATGGACAGCTATGATTCCGGCGTGAACATTGTGCGTGTCAACTTTGACAAAGCCGACCCGCCACAGGACGTAATCGCGGCCTTCCGCGATGTTCAGGCCGCCGCACAAGAACGTGACCGTCTGCAGAACGTCGCCGACGCCTATGCCAATAAGGTACTGGCCGAAGCACGTGGTGAAGCCGCGCAAGTTGTGGAAGAGGCCGAAGGATATCGCGCCCAGCAGATCAACAGCGCACAAGGTGAAGCCAGCCGCTTTAGCGCGGTTCTGGAAGAATACTCCAAAGCGCCGGATGTAACGCGCAAACGTTTGTATCTGGAGCGGATGGAGCAGATTCTGGGTGATGTCGACAAGATCATACTGGACGAAAACTCGGCCGGTCAGGGACAGGGCATTGTGCCGTATCTGCCGCTGAACGAACTGCGCCGCAATCAATCCGGGGAGAGCAACTGATGCGTAAGTCACCCATTATCCTCATCCTTGTGGTGATCCTTGGCGTCGCTGGGCTGTCTTCGATCTTTATCGTTGATGAACGCGAGCGTGCGCTGGTTCTGCAATTCGGCCGTGTGGTCGCGGTGAAAGAAGATCCCGGTCTGGCGTTCAAAATTCCACTTATTCAGGAAGTTGTCCGTTATGACGACCGTATCCTGTCCATCGACGTTCAACCGCTTGAAGTGACGCCGTTGGATGATCGGCGTCTGGTCGTCGATGCCTTCGCCCGCTACCGGATTTCCGATCTGAACCAGTTCCGCCAGGCGGTTGGTGTCGGTGGTATCCCGGTTGCCGAGGATCGTCTGGACCGCATCTTGCGCGCTGAAACCCGCGAAGTTCTGGGTTCAGTTTCGTCTCGTGACATCCTGAGCTCGGACCGGGCTGCGCTGATGCTGCGTATCCGCAATAGTGCGATTGCCGAGGCACGTGCGCTGGGTGTGACCGTCATTGACGTGCGCCTGAAAGCGACCGATCTGCCGCAGGCCAACCTCGAAGCGACGTTTGACCGGATGAAGGCCGAGCGGGAGCGCGAAGCAACGGACGAACGTGCCCGTGGTAATGAGGCGGCACAGCGCGTACGTGCCCAGGCCGACAGGACCGTTGTCGAACTGGTGTCGGATGCGCGGCGTGAGGCTGAGATCATTCGCGGTGAGGCTGACGCCGAACGCAATGCGATCTTTGCCGAAGCTTACGGTGCGGACCCGGAATTCTTTGAATTCTATCGTTCGCTGACCGCCTATCAGAATGCATTGCAGGGCGGTAACAGCTCGATGGTATTGAGCCCGGATTCCGAGTTCTTCAACTATCTCAAATCACCCACCGGCCGGGGCCAATCGGCGGGGCAGGCGTCTGAATAATGGGTATGATCCTTCTGGCCTTTGGGCTGGTGTTGATTGTCGAGGGGCTGGCCTATGCGCTGGCCCCTTCGCTTATTGAACGTATGCTAGAGGCGCTGCGGTCGATGCCAGAGCAGGCACGTCGACTTGCAGGATTGTTATGTATGGTGGGAGGTCTCGTGTTGCTATGGGGTGCATATCAGGTCGGGTTTTGAACAACGGCTACACTTCATGGTGATTTCCCCGCGATCCTCAGTTGCGGGCAAGGACAAACCAGCTACATTGGATATCAAGAAGGGCCGCCGGCGGGCGATCCAGATAGTGTTGACGACAAGGAGTTCCCACGTGCAGTCACAAGCGCGCATTATATCCGTCCGGCGGGACGACGTTGTTGGTTTCATGCGGTTGATGTGGCTGGCCTTTGCCGGGATGCTGCTTGTATTGGCGCAGTCAGTGGCCGCCCAGGCGCGGGGCGAAAGCCTGGCTCCGCTGGCCGATAAGATCAGCCCAGCGGTGGTCAACATCACCACTTCGACACTGATCGAGGGACAGACCGGCCCGCAGGGGATCGTTCCCGAAGGCTCTCCGTTCGAAGATTTCTTTCGCGAGTTTCAAGACCGTAACGGGGATGAAGATAACCGCCCCCGCCGCAGCAATTCGCTGGGCTCGGGGTTTGTGATATCCGAGGATGGTTTCATCGTTACTAACAACCACGTTATTGCCGAGGCTG
This sequence comes from Ruegeria sp. CDSC025, assembly GCF_059610805.1. NCBI lineage: Bacteria > Pseudomonadati > Pseudomonadota > Alphaproteobacteria > Rhodobacterales > Roseobacteraceae > Ruegeria > Ruegeria sp. CDSC025. The sequence goes on from NZ_JBXWOJ010000001.1 coordinate 57,103, forward strand.
ATGAGATACTGGTCGAATTCTTCCCGGGCGACGGTCAACCGAAGAAAGAACTGCCTGCGAAAGTGATCGGTACAGATGAAAAAACCGATATCGCGCTTTTGAAGGTCGAAGCCACCGGGCCGCTGAAATATGTCAAGTTCGGCGATAGTGACATTGCGCGCGTTGGCGACTGGGTGATTGCGATGGGCAACCCGCTGGGGCAAGGGTTTTCGGTTTCGGCGGGGATCGTCTCGGCGCGGAACCGCGCGCTCAGCGGATCTTATGACGACTATATCCAGACCGATGCTGCGATTAACCGGGGGAACTCGGGCGGGCCGCTGTTCAATATGGATGGCGAGGTGATCGGCGTGAATACGGCGATCCTGTCGCCGAATGGCGGTTCGATCGGGATTGGCTTCTCGATGGCCTCGAATGTGGTGGTCAAGGTTGTCGACCAACTGCGCGAGTTCGGCGAGACCCGCCGCGGTTGGCTGGGTGTCCGCATTCAGGACGTGACCGAGGATATGGCCGAGGCGATGGGCCTGGACAAGCCGGGTGGCGCACTGATCAGCGATGTACCCGAGGGCCCGGCCAAAGAGGCAGGCCTGTTGGCGGGCGATGTGATCCTCAGCTTTGATGGTGTCGAGGTCGATGACACCCGTGGATTGGTACGTCAGGTTGGTGAGACAACGGTTGGCAAGTCGGTCCGTGTGGTGGTGCATCGGGATGGCAGCACGCAGACAGTGCTTGTGACTCTGGGCCGCCGCGAAGATGCCGAGCGGGCCGAAAGCGAAGAGGGTGAGGCAGAAGAAGCCCCGGTTGAGGAAAATGCCGATATTCTGGGGCTGACGATATCGCCCGTGACTGAAGCCCTGCGTGCTGATCTGGGGCTGGAGCCGGATACCGAGGGGCTGGTTGTGACCGAAGTGGACGAGGCGTCAGAAGCCTATGCCAAGGGTTTGCGCGCCGGTGATCTGATCACCGAGGCTGGCCAGCAGGAGGTCACTGCGATTTCTGATCTCGAGGACCGAATGGAAGAAGCCCGCACGGCCGGGCGGAAGTCACTGCTGCTTTTGGTGCGGCGCGGTGGAGATCCACGCTTTGTCGCGCTGAGCCTTGAAGAGTGATCTCTTAGGTTGAACAAACAGAAAGGCCAGGGCACCTGCTCTGGCCTTTTTTCTGTGCTGAAAAAAGATGAGCCACACGCCGGGGAAGGCGTATGGCTCTGGTACAGGGAGAGGTCAGTGGACAGATATCGGGGATGATTCTCTGACCTCCTACGGTAACAGTTCCTAACGTAATCTTAATGCGATCCGTCGTATGTGAAGCAGGTCACAACAGGTCAAATGAGGTCGGAATCCGCCAGTTCCCGCAGTGCCTCAAAATCATGGATCATCAGGCCGCCCCGCGAAGCTTCGACAACCTTGTCGCGTTTCCAGGTTGAAATTGTCTTTGAGACAGCTTCGCGCGTGGCACCAACGAATTCGGCCAGCTCGCTTTGGGACAGGGTAATGCGAGTGGTTGGATCGTCTTGAAGGTTGGACAGATGCAGCAGTTTGCGCGCAAGCCGGATAGGCATCGGCAAAAAGACCTGTTCATTCAGTTGCGACCCCATCCACCGCATGCGCAAACCGGCCAGTCGGATCATATCCACCGCAAGGTCAGGATGTTGGCGGATCTGGTTCATGACATCGGACCTACGCACACGCAGCACCCGAGAGGCCTCGGCCGCGGCCACGGTTGCGGTGCGGGGGCCATTGTCGAACAAGCCGATTTCACCAAAGACCTCGCCAGGCTTCATCAATGTCAACGAGAGTTTTCGACCGCTCATCGCCAAGAAGGACACCTCTAGCGTGCCGGCAAGAATGGCATAGAGGGCATCCCCTTCATCCCCTTGTTCGAAAAGGATATCACCAGGTTCGAGAGAAATCTCTGTCGCCTGTGCCGAGAGCATTGATCTCAGCCGGTCTGAAGCTTCGGATAGAAAGCCACTATTTGGGAAAGCCGTCATTTGGTGTGGTGCTCCGGCGGGAAAAGGTGAGTGGTGACACAACTTTTCATAGCCCAAGCGTTTAGCCAAGGATTTTGTTAGGTTTTATGGCCTCCCGCGCTTCACGGAAAAGTCATCCGAAGGGCGGTTGAGGATTTAGCCGTCATTGATGATCGGGATCATCCATATAGCTTTGCAACAGGCTGAACTGCAGCATGAGGAACGCCATAAGGGCAATGGGGAATCCGAAGGTTTCAATCTTGACCCACAGGTCAGTCGACATCGTGCGCCACACGAATTCATTTGCGACGGCCAGAACAGCAAAACACGCACACAGACGACGGGTCAGGATCATCCAGCCTTCGTGTTTCATGGGCAGCATCTCGTCCAGAACATAGGCAAGATAGGATTTCTTTTGCAGCAGCCCGATCCCCAGGATCAGAGCAAACAGGCCATAAACAAGCGTGGTTTTCATCTTGAAGAACCGCTCGTCATTGAACCAGGCGGTCAGGCCGCCGAAGAAAATGACCATGAAAGCTGTGAATATCTGCATCCGGCTTAGCTTGCCGGTCAGGTACCACAAGATGCCCATTGCCCCCAGCATCAGCGGCACAAAAATGATCGTGGCAATGATAAAACCGGAATACTCGATGCCGCCGATCATAAAGCTGTCATCGCGCAAGCGCAGGTAGATGAAGAAAAAGGCCAGCGGAGGACCCAGTTCCAGCACCTGTTTCAGAAATGGATTTATGTCGGTCTTGCCTGTCATGTCTTTTGTCCTGCTGCTTACCCGCCCATTTCAACTATTACGGCGCCGAGTGCAATCAATGCCATCAGCGCGATCCGCCTTGGGCCGACGGTTTCTTTCAGAACCAGCCAGCCGATCAGGGCGGCAAAGACGGTGGAGGTTTCCCGCAGAACGGCGGCTTCGCCGACCTTGTCCAACCGCGTGGCCAGCATGATGGCCCCGAAAGATAGGGGGGCGATGATCCCGCCGGCGATGCCGCGCAGCGCCAAGGGTCCCAAGGCCGGGCGATGGGCCATCACGCGCCAGCGAAAGAACGCATAGATCGGCATGGCGGCCCCGTCGATCATGAAAAACCAGGCCAGAAAGGTGAACGGATCGGCCGTCGCACGAATGCCATAGGCGTCATAGGTGGTATATAACGCCACAAACAGGCCGGTTGCGAGGGCCAAGGCTAGGGCGATCCCAAGCGTTTCGCGGTTGGTTTCAAGAAACCGCAGATTATAGGCCGCCAGCCCGAATATCCCCGCTAGCAAGACCGCGACGCCAAACCATTGGGTGGCAGAGAAGGTCTCGCCAAACAAAAGATAGGCGCCGAAAACGGTGAACAGCGGCCCGGTGCCGCGCACAACAGGATAGACCACTGTATAAGAGCCTTTGGTATAGGCCATTGCCTGCAGTATCTTGTAAGCGATGTGGATCAGCCAGACGGTGGCGAAGATTGGCCACATATAGGGTTCGGGCCAGGGTACTAAAAAAAACGCGAAAGGTGCAGCCAGAAGACAGTAGCTGGCGTCTATGGCCCCGCGAGACAGCCACGGGTCGTGACGGCCCTTTTGTAATGCTCCGAACACCGCGTGCAAGAAGGCGGCCATCAGCGCGAGCCCAAGGGCAAGGTCATGGCCCTTGGGCGTGCCTTCCAGAGAGATGAGCCAGTCGCTCAAGACATCGACCTTTCGCGGGTGGAGAGGGTGGGGGGCTGTCTGCCCCCCACACCCCCCGAAGGTATTTTTAGCCAGATGAAGTAGGGATCAGCCTTTATCCAGGCCGGTTAGGGCGGCTGCGAATTCTTCGGGATCGAAGGGGGAAAGATCGTCGATCTGCTCTCCAACGCCGATTGCGTGAATGGGCAGGCCGAACTTGTCGGCCAGTGCCACCAGCACGCCGCCTTTTGCGGTGCCGTCCAGCTTGGTCATCACCAGGCCGGAGACATCGGCCAGTTTCTGAAAGGTATCGACCTGACTGAGTGCATTCTGACCGGTGGTGGCGTCCAAAACCAAAAGGGTATTGTGCGGTGCGGTTTCGTCGACTTTGCGGATCACCCGGACGATCTTGGCCAATTCCTCCATCAGGTCGGCACGATTTTGCAGACGACCGGCGGTGTCGATCATCAACAGATCGGCGCCATCCTCTTGTGCGCGGGTCAACGCATCGAAGGCCAAGGAGGCGGGGTCCGAGCCTTCGGGGGCTGTCAGGACCGGAACGCCTGCGCGGTCGCCCCAGACCTGCAGCTGTTCAACGGCGGCTGCGCGGAAGGTGTCTCCAGCTGCGATCACTACGTTCTTGCCGGCCGCCCTGAACTGGCTGGCTAGTTTGCCGATCGTGGTGGTCTTGCCCGATCCGTTGACGCCAACGACCAGTACCACCTGTGGGCGTTTGGAATAGAGCGGCATGGGCTTTGCAACGGGTTCCATAACCCGGGCGACTTCCTGCGCCAGAAGCTGCTTGATCTCTTGTGTCGAAAGTTTGCGGCCATAACGGCCCTCGGCCATATTGGCGGTGACGCGCAGCGCTGTGTCCACACCCATGTCGGATGCAATCAACAGCTCTTCAAGCTGTTCCAGCATGTCGTCATCCAGCGTGCGGCGAACTGTTGTCTCGGTCTCGGCGCGCCCGAAAAGCCGCCCAAGCATGGATTTGGACGGCGCAGACTCGGCTGTAGTGGCCACCGGTTTGGCAACTGCCTGTTCCGGTGCCATGTCCGGTTGCGCGACTTCGGGTGCCGGTTCGGAATGCGGCGCTGGCGCTGGCGGGATTGAATCCGGTGCAGTTGTTTCCTCGCCCCCATCTTCAACGATGGCATCCAACCCTTGTTCAAGGCGGGATGAGGATTTGAACAGCTTGTCCTTGAGCTTTGAGAATAGCGCCATTTTTGGTCTCCGCAGGTGTTCCTCTCACCTAATGCGGAATTGCAGCAGTTGCAAAGGGTCAGAGGAAGGCGATCAGAAGACCGGCTTGCGCCCCCCAATACAATACCCAAACCAGATAGGAGGTGAAACGGCGGCTGGGATGGTCCGCTGGCAGAAGAAACTTCTCAGTCGCCAGGATCAGGTCGGACGCGATAAAGGACAACGCCGCAGGTAAAGCCCAACGCAGCGCGCCTGTCTCGGGCAGGGCCAGGACCGTGATACCCATGCCCAGAATGATCGGAATATACCCGAGAACGGGCCATTTCAGGTCTCCGGCACGCGGCGGTAATAGGGTGACTACGACAATACCGAGGAGGATCAAAGACCAGAAATATCCGGGCTTCTCCAGAATAAGCGCGGCGTCGCTGGCCGGATGGGACAGGAACAGCCCGATATAGGCCAGATGACCAGTTGCAAAGGCACCGATCCCGGCCATGAAGGTGGCATCACTTTCCCGGGACAGAAGGGCGTCCCCCAGCGCACAGAATGCCAGCGCAAGGATCAACAGAAATGGAGCGCCACTTTGGGCGGCAATGACCGCCAGAATTGCGACGGATAGGGTCTTTAGGATTGACCGAACAGCGCCAGCGCCACGCGAGGTCAATGGCAGGTAAGCCAGAGCGCAAGCTGTCGCAATCAGAAAGAGGGCATTGGTCATAGAGTTATCTCCGCAGCATGTACCGAACACTTTCGCAGCGCATAACCGCACAACTCAATCGGTGACGTGAAGGCACCCGGTTGGAATGAAAAGGGAATTGGCCTAGCGGCCTGCCATCTGACAGAATGAACCCATGCTGAAACGAATTGCGATTCTGTTGTCGTTGGCTGCCCCGGCGGTTTGTGCTGACACATCCCTGTCCGGCGCGGAATTTGACCGCTATACGCTGGGAAAAACCCTGTTCTATGGCTTTGAAGGCAGGATCTATGGGGTCGAGCGTTATCTGCCGGATCGCCGCGTGATTTGGTCTTTTCTGGATGGGAACTGCAAAGAAGGGCTCTGGTACGAGCAGGAAGGACAGATCTGTTTCGTCTATGAAGACCGACATGACCCGCAATGCTGGGTATTCACTGAAACTGGCGGCGGTCTGATCGCTCAGTTCGAGGGAAATCCTGAGATGACCGAACTATATGAGAACGAAGACACAGACGCCGAGATGGTCTGTTACGGTCCCGAAGTCGGTGTCTAGCCTGTGCAGGGGTCAGAACAACGACCCCTGATCCGGCGCATCCTTTTTCGGCGGCTTTTTCGAAGTTGACGGTGACGCGGTATACGGGCCGGTCTTCAATTCGCCATCTGCAAATTCAATGTCAAAGGATTGGTGATTTGCCGCCTGTTTTCGGGTTGTCAGTACCTGTCCTTCGGCGCGTACGACCGCATATCCACGTTGCAGCGTTGCCTTGTAGCTGAGCGTTTCACGCAGCCGGTCTGCGGTTTCCAGGGATTGACGCATCCGGTCCAGACGCGCGGCTTGCGCTGTACTCAAGCGTTCGGCTAGGCGGTTGATGTTTTGCCGTTGGCTGTCGATTTCGCGCTGGATCGGCCGGACAGACAGGCGCGACGAAAGGCTGCGCAGTGTTTCCTGTCGGGTTCCGACCAGTGAGCGTAATGTGGACGGGCGCAGATGGGCGGACAGTTTCACAACTTGCAAACGGCGGTTTTGCACGCCGCGCTCAAGTGCTGGTGTCAGTCGGTCCGCAATTAAATCAAGGCGTTGTCGCGGGTTGTTCAACAAGCTATCCGGGCGTGGTAATGCGCGGGATAAATCCCGCAACCGTTGCGACCGTCTTTGCACAGCGTCCGTGGCTGCACGGGACAGGCGGGCGCCCTGCTCTCCGGTCCAGGCCAAAAGTTCCATGCGGACGGGCACCGCAAGCTCGGCTGCGGCCGTGGGGGTTGGGGCCCGGCGGTCTGATACAAAATCAATCAGGGTCGTGTCGGTCTCGTGCCCAACCGCCGAGATCAGCGGGATCTCTGATGCCGCCGTAGCATGGGCCACGATCTCTTCGTTGAACCCCCAGAGATCCTCGATTGACCCGCCACCGCGGGCGACAATGATCAGGTCAGGTCGTGGCAGCGCACCGCCAGGGGTCAGTTGGTTGAAACCAGTAATCGCGTTCGCCACCTCAGGCGCGCAATTCGAACCTTGCACGGCGACAGGCCAGATCAGCACTTTGCGCGGAAACCGGTCACGCAACCGGTGCAGGATATCGCGGATCACCGCGCCCGAGGGTGAGGTCACCACGCCGATGATCTGAGGAAGATAGGGCAGAGGCTTTTTACGCTCGGGTGCGAACAGGCCCTCGGATTCCAACTGTTTCTTTCGCTTTTCAAGCAGGGCCATCAGGGCACCCTGTCCGGCCACCGAAACCTCATCCACGTTCAGATTGTATTTGGACTGCGCTCCAAAAGCGGTCAGACGGCCTGTGACGACCACTTCCAGACCTTCCTCGGGAACCACGGACAGGGCAGCAACCTGGCCTTTCCAAGTGGTGCAGGCCAGTACGTTCTTGTCGTCCTTGATGTCATAGTACAGATGACCAGATCTGGCTTTGAACACGCGACCGACTTCACCCCGAACACGGATTCGGCCGAAACTGCCTTCCAGCGTCCGCTTCACCTCGCCCGAGATGTCGGAAACAGTGTATTCAGGGGTATTTTGGCCGGGAATGGGGTCGTCAAGCAGGTCGGACATTTCAGCGCCTTGTGTCAAATGCTCGGCCAGCTTAGAACGCGCGGAAGGCGAGGCCAAGCAGATCGGAGAGCAGTCATGAACATCCTCATTCTCGGCAGTGGTGGGCGCGAACACAGCCTGGCCTGGGCGGTGATGCAAAACCCGAAATGTGACCGCCTGATCGTGGCTCCGGGCAATGCTGGGATTGCCCGGATCGCCGAATGTGCGGCACTGGACATCGAAAATGGCGGTGAGGTGGTCAGATTTGCGGATGAGAACGCGATCGACTTTGTGATCGTCGGCCCCGAGGCGCCATTGGCTGCGGGGGTTGCGGATCGTTTGCGCGAGGCTGGTGTCCTGGTTTTTGGCCCCTCGGCCGCGGCTGCACGTCTCGAGGCGTCCAAGAGCTTTACTAAAGAGATCTGCGACGCCGCCAATGCTCCAACCGCAGGATACGCCCGGTTTATCGAGGCCGAGCCAGCCAAAGCCTATATCAAAAAGCAGGGCGCACCTATCGTCGTCAAGGCTGATGGCTTGGCCGCGGGCAAGGGTGTGATCGTTGCGATGGACGAAGCGACGGCCTTGGATGCGATCGATGACATGTTTGGCGGAGCCTTTGGTGGTGCCGGTGCCGAAGTTGTGGTCGAAGAGTTCATGGAAGGTGAAGAGGCATCTCTGTTCGTGCTGTGCGACGGGGAAAGCATCCTGTCCATTGGCACGGCGCAAGACCATAAACGGGTAGGCGAGGGCGATACCGGTCTGAACACCGGCGGCATGGGCGCGTATTCTCCGGCTCCTGTGTTAAGCGCTGTAATCGAAGAGCGCGCGATGAACGAGATTGTGCGCCCCACCATGGCAGAGATGAAGCGGCGCGGAACGCCGTTTCAGGGCGTTCTTTATGTTGGTTTGATGATCAAAGACGGCCAGCCACGGTTGGTTGAATATAACGTGCGTTTCGGCGACCCGGAATGTCAGGTGCTGATGATGCGCCTGGGCGCGCAGGCGATGGACCTGATGCACGCCGCAGCAGAAGGCCGGTTGGCCGAGGCGCGTGTAAACTGGGCGGATGATCACGCCTTGACGGTAGTCATGGCCGCAAATGGTTATCCGGGCGCCTACCAAAAAGGCAGCGTGATTAAAGGGCTGGATGACGTATCTGAAGATAGCGGTAATATGGTGTTTCACGCAGGAACCAAAGAATCCGACGGTCAGATCGTCTCTAGTGGTGGCCGGGTATTGAATGTCACCGCACGCGGCCAGAACCTGCAGGAAGCGCGTGACCGCGCCTATGAGCTGATCGACGGGATCAACTGGCCAGAGGGGTTCTTTCGCCGGGATATCGGATGGCGGGCGCTGTAATCGCGACGGCTCCCGCGCCCAGCCACTGCATCAGAGATGCAGCGTCAATGGGCTTGGGCCGGGCAGCCCTCTGACGCGGGCTGCAGTCAGGGCGAGGGTACGCAGTTAAGCGCAGAGGTCATTGCTTTCGGGCTAAAGGGGGCGACCAGATGCTGCACCCAGCCATTGTCAAAGCGGATGCTGACAATTTCGCGCCAGTCCGCAGACGCGACAACCAGTTCCGGGCCATTGCCACAGTCGCGCAGACCCCCTGTGATGAAATCTTCGCCGATCCGATGATTTGTCAGCCTTGGTAGGGCGGCAATCTGGATTAATTCTCCGTCGACAAAGCGCCATATGCGCAATGTCTTGGCCAGATGAGGGCGGTCGACATAGGCGATTTCGATATTGCCATCCCCATCCAGATCCGCCGCCCCGACCGGAGCAAGCCATCGAAAGCGGGTACCGATATGCGGAGTTGCGGCGATTTTATCGCCTCTGGCATCATAGATGGCCAACTGAGCGCCCGCTTGGTCCTGAGATTCAACGACAATGGCCTCGGGGGTCCCATCCTGATCCACGTCCACAAGCCGTGGAGCGAGATCTTCAAATACGCGATCAGATGGAAGACGGATGGTCACATTTCCGCTTTGGATAGTCAGCTCCAACGCGCCATATTCGATGTTATCACCCAGAACTCCGTGGGCGTAACGTGTAGTCGGCTCGGTGAAACGAGCGGCTGGGACGGTCTCTGCCAGTGCCAGCGGGACATGGCCCGTCAGCCAGAAGCACAACGTCAGCGCTGCGCCGCGGGCCTGACCCTGCCAAGTTCGGTAGGGTAGGCGCGGCGCTTTGCAGGGCATCAGATCTGTTTTTCCGGCATCTGAACGATCAGGCCATCCATCTCGTCTGTGACTTTGATCTGGCAGGTCAGGCGCGAACGGGCAGGGTCGGGCTCATAGGCAAAGTCCAGCATGTCTTCTTCCATGTCATCCTTGCCGGGAATTTTCTCAACCCAGTCGGGGTGGATATAGACATGGCAGGTCGAACAGGCACAGGCGCCGCCGCAATCCGCTTCGATGCCGGGAATGTTGTTGTCACGGGCTCCTTCCATGACGGTTAGTCCGTTGGCGACCTCGACAGTGTGCTCGGTACCGCCATGCTCGACATAGGTGATCTTTGCCATTGCGTGCGTCTTCCTTTTTCGATTGTCGATTTCTTCCTTAGTGAAGGGCGTTGCCTGTTTCCAGTGGGAATTGCGACATGAACGGTCGCGGCTGAATATTCTTATCGACAATATTGCAATCGAGCCTGCACCGATGTCAGTCGCTTTGACCGATCTCTAGAACCATGTGCAGGTGCATTCCTATTCCATGCTCGTCGTCCAAAACGGGCACGCGCGATTCAATTTCGACGCTAAATCCAATATGTTCATAAAAACTAACGGCTTCATTGTTGGCAGCTACATCAAGGCATATTTGATTGCACCCACCCGCCAAAGCCCGTTTCGTTGCTATTGCAAAGAGTTGGCTGGCAATGCCTGTACCCTGCATGTCTGGGTTCACAGCGAATTCGAGAATGTAGTAAGAGTTTTGACGCGGGGCGGGAAACAACCGATCCATCCAATGCAAGGCAGATTTTAGATGACGGGCTTCATCTTCGCCAAGAGCATTAGCTTGATGATCGACGGAAAAATCGAAATTCGCAGCATATTCTTCTTCTGTATGCCCAATAAGGAGGCCGGCGACTTTGCCACGGTGCATGGCCGTGAAGGCATGTTTGAACGAATACAAACCTAGTTGCGCGGGCCATTCTGTTCCGATGATCTTAAGCAAGACATCCATTTTTCCAAATATGTAACCGTTTAGTTTTGGATCTGTGCTCCATAGAAGATCGGCGAGAGCCTCGGGTGGAACAGATTTGGAGGCCGGTTGTACTAGGACGGTCAAAATTCACTCCTGATTCTGGCATCCAGAAAATGCGACATACCGTGTAAACAATACCCTCGCTTATCGTTTAAACAAAACGCCCTGCGATTGCCTGTCACGGTGATCTCCGCGCAACTCGGCATGCAAGGCGCGGCCCGCTTGCACACCGCGGCGAGAGCTTACGGTTTCCAACCAGCGGGTAAAGTGAGGCTTGTTTTCCAACACCTGTTGTTGCCCTTCCCACAAGCTCGCCCAGCCCCAGATCGACATGTCGGCGATGGAATAGAAATTGCCGGCCACATATTCGTTCTCGGCCAGCCTGCGATCCAGAACGCCGTAAAGACGTCCGACTTCGGCACGGTAGCGATCCTTGGGGTAGGGCAGGTCTTGCGGCGGGTCCAGCTGAGGTGCGTATTTCAGGAAATGGTGTGCTTGTCCCGCCATCGGGCCGATGCCGCCCATCTGCCACATCAGCCATTCTTCGACAGCGATCCGGTCACGTTCAGTTTCACCATAGAAGCGTCCGGTTTTTCGGGCGAGATACATCAGGATCGCGCCGCTTTCGAATACAGATACCGGCGTCCCTCCGGGTCCGTTCGGATCGACGATCGCGGGCATCCGGTTATTGGGGGCGATCTTAAGGAACTCGGGGTCGAACTGGTCGCCTTGGCCGATGTTGATCAGGTGGGTTTTATAGGGCAGCTCCATCTCTTCCAAAGCGATGGACACTTTCCAGCCGTTGGGCGTGGGCCAGAAATATAGATCGATCATGTCATCTCCTCAAACTGGACGCGATCATGGAGGTTTCAGCGCGTTCGGCAAGAGGGCGCGCAGGTGTGTTACGAAAGCGTGACCTTGGTGCAGCCGGTCTTGACGTGATCTGGGACGGGGCGTAAATGCATCCTCATCAAGTGGCGATTTGTTACCGGATTGCGGGCCACGTTAAACAACACCGCTAAAAGGTCAGGATGAAAGACCCCTTTCGCTTGGCCGCGTCTGGGGTTTTTTGTTTGCCTCCCAAGCGGGGCTGAAAGGAATGACATGAGCGAGAGCTGGAACAAGCGCACACAAGCCGTCCATGGCGGCACCCGCCGCAGCCAATACAACGAAGTGAGCGAGGCGATCTTTCTGACCCAGGGATTTGTCTATGATACGGCCGAGCAGGCCGAGGCGCGGTTCATCGAAACCGGCCCTGATGAGTTCATTTACGCTCGGTATGGAAACCCGACAGTTTCGATGTTTGAACAGCGTATCGCGGCTCTGGAAGGGGGCGAAGACGCTTTTGCCACCGCCTCTGGAATGGCTGCGGTGAATGCGGCACTGACTTCGATGTTGCAAGCCGGTGACCACGTTGTTTCTGCCAAGGCTCTGTTCGGGTCGTGCCTGTATATTCTGGAAAACGTGCTGACCCGGTTCGGGGTTGAAGTGACCTTTGTGGACGGTACCGATCTTGACGCATGGGAGGCTGCGATCCGCCCGGACACCAAAGCGGTTTTCTTCGAATCTATGTCCAACCCGACGCTTGAGGTCATCGACATCTCAGCCGTTTCCCTTCTGGCCCATGCGGTTGGTGCAACGGTCATCGTGGACAATGTGTTCTCGACCCCAGTTTTCTCGCGCGCGATCGCTCAGGGGGCTGACGTGGTTGTCTACTCGGCGACCAAGCATATTGACGGGCAGGGCCGCGCCCTGGGTGGTGTCATCATCGGCACCAAAGAGTTCATCCGTGGTACGGTCGAGCCCTATATGAAACACACCGGAGGCGCGCTTAGCCCCTTCAACGCGTGGATCATGTTGAAAGGGCTTGAGACCATGGCGTTGCGGGTCAACGCACAGGCCGAAACCGCCCAGAAGATTGCCGAGGCGCTAGAGGGCCATCCGGCGTTGGAGCGGACGCTTTACCCCGGTCTGAAGTCTCATGCGCAGAATGATCTGATACAAACGCAGCTTGGCGGCAAAGGCGGGACAGTGCTGTCGTTGGATATCAAGGGCGGAAAAGAGGCGGCATTTTCCTTCCTTAACGCCCTGACGATTCCGGTGATTTCGAACAATCTGGGCGATGCCAAGTCGATTGCCACCCACCCGGCAACCACCACACATCAAAGATTGAGTGACGACCAAAAAGTTGAGCTGGGCATTGCTCCGGGCCTCATCCGGTTCTCGGTCGGTCTGGAAGACGCCGATGATCTTCTTGCCGATATCAAGCGCGCATTGGACGTTTCTCAGCAATAGGGGCGTCAGCTGAACTGTTAGCCATGGTTCGAAAACGGTTTGTGACTTGTGCGCATGATGCGCCCATCACGAAGTTTCGATCCGGGCTGTGTTTCGGCGCGTATACCATTAGACTGGAAATCGCGTCGAACATATATATAGTCCGGCGACCAACCCGAGGAGCCCTGATCGATGAACGTGTATCCCCGTGACATTGATGACGCCCCCAACAATGATGAGGCCGCGGCAGCGTTGAAAACCCTGCGGAAATGGGCCGAGAACGCGACTGAGGCTGAAATCGGTCAGCTTGATCCTGCTGTCGCGCGGCTTGTGCCGGGGCTCCTGCCGGTCAACTACCCATCCCTGTCGCGGCATTACCCCGAGGGGTTTGCTGTGGATGAGGCCTACCGCGCCTCGTTGCCTGACCTTCAGAATGGACCTTCCAGCCTGATCCGTGGGGCGAAGCAACAGATTCAACATGTTGGCATATCGAATTTCCGCCTGCCGATCCGGTTTCACCGCAAGCAGGGCGACGACCTGACGCTGGAGACCTCAGTGACTGGCACTGTCAGCCTTGATGCGGAAAAGAAGGGCATCAACATGTCCCGTATCATGCGTTCGTTCTACAAACATGCTGAGCGCACGTTCAGCTTTGAGGTGATCGAGGCTGCGCTGAACGACTATATGACCGATCTGGACAGCTTTGACGCACGTATCCAGATGCGGTTCTCTTACCCGGACAGGACTCAAAGCCTGCGTTCGGGTCTGGAAGGCTATCAATATTACGATATCGCCCTGGAACTGGTCGAACAGAATGGCGTGCGTCAAAAGATCATGCATCTGGATTATGTGTATTCCTCGACGTGCCCATGTTCTCTGGAGCTCAGCGAGCATGCGCGGTCTACACGAGGGCAACTGGCGACGCCGCATTCGCAGCGCTCGGTTGCGCGGATATCGGTTGCGGTCGATTGCGATGCCGATTGCCTCTGGTTCGAAGATCTGATTGCGCTGTGTCGCAGGGCGGTGCCGACCGAGACGCAGGTCATGGTCAAACGTGAAGATGAGCAGGCCTTTGCCGAGCTGAACGCCGCAAACCCGATTTTTGTCGAAGACGCGGCACGCCTGTTTTGTGCCGAACTTTTGGCAGACCATCATATCGGCGATTTCCGAGTGATCGCCAGCCATCAAGAAAGCCTGCACAGCCATGATGCCGTTTCTGTTCTGACTGAGGGCCCGACCTTTGTGTCCTCCAGCCTGGATCCGAGGCTGTTTACGACATTGTTTCATGTCGGATAGGTGTTAAACCTTTGTAAAGCCTTGATTAAGTGCCGGCGTGGTGAAATTTCGCCGCATTGCAGCGATAAATGCTGCAAGCGCGAAGTTCTTGCTGTAAACTATCCTTGAATGCAGCCATCTCGTGGTCACTGTTCTGGTGATCATTTCACTCAATCAGGAAGCCGGCACGTGCGACGCCAAGGACTGCAAGGCAACGTAATCCGCCCGTTTTGTCAGGGCGGGCAGGGTTCTTTACTCATTCGCGGGTTGCATCACTTTCACAGGAGAACAACCTCATGAACCCGTTTACCCAGCCATTTGAATTTCAGGCAGCAGCAATTCGATTTGCCGGTGAGGCAATGACCAACCATTTGAAAATCATGCAAATTCTGACCAACTCTGCGATTGAACTGCCCTTCGCCCAGGTTCAGGCCCTGCGTGTCGCCTCCGAAAAGACTGTTGCTGACGTGAAGGCACCTGAGTTCAAATCTCAGGCGATGCCTGTGGTCAATGCTGATCCGCAACCTGCGGCAAAGGTCAAAGTGGCCGTCCAGAAAAAGGCAGAAGTCAAGGCAAAGGCCGAATCGCCCAAGCCCGCCCTGGCGAAACCTGTGACAAAAGCCAGAACGTCGGGGGGTGCGAAAAAGGCACAGACCAAGTCCGCGGCAAAACCTGCAGTGGCAAAAGGCGCAGCCCCAAAGGTCGCAGCTAGGCCCGCTGCCCCCAAAGCCGCTACGGCAGAGCCTGCAGTTACCAAAACCGTAACTGCCAAATCTGAAACGCCCAAAGTAGAAGCCGCTAAACCTGCTGCAGTCAGACCTGCAGTGGCAAAAACTGCTGCTCCCGCCGCAGCGATCGACGCTGCTGTTGCAAAAACCGCAGCTGTTAAACCCGTAGCGTCCAAGGTGAAGGCAGATCGGGTTGCAACCGCCAAACCTGCACCTACAAATCCGGCCGCGCCGAAGGCTCAGTCGGGACAGGCGGCAGCTGCACGCCGGTCACGCGCGCCTTCGAAACCGCCCGTGATGCCCGTCTCGAGCGGCAAAACCGAAAAGTAATCGGGACATCCGCTTGACACAGTCGTGCAGGCGCGCCAACGCTGCGCCTCATGACGGACATGCGCCCGGTAGGATATGTGATTGGCCTGTTGGTCGCCATTCTTGGGGCGACCATGATGTTGCCCATGCTTGCGGACCTTATCGAGGGCCGCGGCGAATGGCATGTATTCCTTGAAAGCAGCGTTATCACCATTCTGACCGGCGCTGTCCTTTCTATGAGCTGCTCAAATGGCGTTGGCGAAGGGTTGACGATCCGTCAGACCTTTCTGCTCACGACCGGCGTTTGGGTGGCTTTGCCTTTATTTGGGGCAATTCCTTTCCTGTTCGGGGAAACCGAGTTGCGCTTTGTAGATGCCTATTTCGAGGCCATGTCTGGCCTTACGACCACGGGATCGACCGTGATTTCCGGGCTCGACGGGCTGCCGCAGGGGTTGCTTTTGTGGCGCGGTGTGCTGCAATGGCTGGGCGGTATCGGGATCATCGTTGTTGCAATGGTTTTTCTGCCCGAGCTTCGGGTCGGAGGAATGCAGATCTTCCGTTCGGAAGGTTTCGAAACCATGGGTAAGATCCTGCCGCGGGCGCAAGAAATCGCAGGCCAGATTTCCCTGATCTACGTGTTCCTGACCGTGGTCTGCGCGCTTGTTTACACCGGTCTTGGCATGAGCTTTTTTGACGCCGTGGTTCATTCTATGACCACAATCTCGACCGGTGGGTTTTCAAACTATGATGCATCGTTCGGTACCTTCTCGGGTCCGGCGGAATATGCGGCGTCGATTTTCATGATCCTCGCTGCCCTGCCATTTGTGCGTTATGTTCAGTTTGCCAATGGCAGCACCGGCTCCCTGTTCCGCGACAGTCAGATTCGGGCGTTTTTGGCCACGATCCTGATTCTTGTAGCCGTCATGGCGGTGTTTTTGACCTCTGTCTTTCCGCATCACTGGGAACAGGCGGTGCGGGAATCGCTGTTCAACATCACATCGATCATTTCAGGTACCGGATATGCCAGCGTCGATTATATGGGTTGGGGCAGTTTTCCGATCATGGTGTTCTTCCTGATTGGCCTGATCGGAGGGTGTGCGGGATCAACTGCCTGTTCGATCAAGATTTTCCGCTAT
Source organism: Ruegeria sp. CDSC025 (assembly GCF_059610805.1). Taxonomy (NCBI): domain Bacteria; kingdom Pseudomonadati; phylum Pseudomonadota; class Alphaproteobacteria; order Rhodobacterales; family Roseobacteraceae; genus Ruegeria; species Ruegeria sp. CDSC025. The sequence goes on from NZ_JBXWOJ010000001.1 coordinate 73,603, forward strand.
CAACTGCTGTTTGCATCCATCAAAACTCAAATCCGGCGTATCCGTTCACCGCATGGGGTGTTCATGCCTCTCTATGATGGGCGTCCCATCGGAACGGATGTCCTGACTTCGGTCATGAGCTTTTTCATGTTCTTCGTATTGTCTTTGGGTTTTCTGGCATGGGCGCTGGCGCTGACCGGGCTGGATTTCATTACCTCTGTCTCGGGTGCAGCAACAGCGTTGGCCAATGTTGGTCCGGGCCTTGGGGATCAGATCGGACCAGCGGGTAATTTCAGCGGGCTCAGCGATACAGCCAAATGGTTACTATCTGCGGGGATGCTGGTCGGTCGGCTTGAACTGCTCGCGGTCTATGCGCTGTTCACAGTCCATTTCTGGAGAAGTTGATGAAAAGACCACTTGGCGCTCAAATCTCGCACATGCTCCGGGATCGGGGTGTTGATGTGATTTTTGGTATCCCCGGCGTCCATAATCAAGAGATGTATCGCGGGATCGAAGAAGCCGGCATCACCCATGTTCTTGCGCGTCACGAGCAGGGGGCCGGTTTCATGGCGGACGGATATGCGCGCGCAAGCGGCAATCCTGGCGTGGCCTATGTGATCACAGGGCCTGGGCTGTGCAACATCATGACACCCATGGGGCAGGGGTATTCGGATTCGGTGCCAATGCTGGTGCTGTCCTCCTGCCTTGATGATGATCAGGCGCTGCAGGGACAGCTTCATCAGATGAAGGATCAACGTGCCGCCGGAGAAACGGTCGCGGATTGGTCGTTGCAGGCTAATACAGCTTCGGCCGCCTATGGCCTGGTTGAACGTGCTTTCGAAGAGTTCGCGTTGAGCCGCCCCAGACCCAAGCACATACAGGTGCCGATTTCGCAACTTAAGGCACAGGCTGACCCAGCCCCATTCCCGAACCAGCCGGGTTTGCGGACAAAGGCTCTGCCGCCGGACGTCGCGCCGGTCTTGTCGATGCTGAACATTGCGCGCAGGCCGCTGTTCGTTCTGGGAGGTGGTGCAAGATCAAACTTGTGGCGGCAGATTCTGACACAGATCGGAGCGGCCTGTTTCACCACCTATGCGGGGCGTGGAATGGTGGGGTTGGATTATGCGTTGGATTTTGGCGCTGCCTTGTCTCGTCCCGAAAGCGCCCGGATCATCGCCTCCGCCGATCTTGTGGTGGTCGTCGGAGCCGAGCTGGGTGAGGTCGATCTGTGGCGCGATGCGCTGGGGCATACGGCCAATATGATCCGCATTGATCTGGACCCTCAGGTCCTGTCGGACCATCATCGGGCCTCTGTCAAGTTGCAGGCGGATGGCGGAAGCTTTGCCCACGCGATGTGGGCGTCTATTGACCATGTCAAACCGGCAAATGGCTGGTCCTCGGATGAGGTCTCCGAAGCCCGCAGTAAATGGCGCGCCGAGATTGATGCGGAACGGCCCGGTATTGTCCCGGTGTTGGATGCCTTGCGTAAGGCAATGCCAGCGGATGTGATGGTGTATTCTGACATGACCCAGTTCGCCTATGTTGCCAAGGGGGTGTGGGAAATGCCTTTCCCCTATCATTGGCACCACCCGAACGGCTTTGGCACGCTGGGCTATGCGTTGCCGGCTGGAATAGGTGGCGCTATCGCGCGGCCGGGCAGGCCGACTGCTGTGATTGCTGGGGATTATGGCTTTCACTACACGATGATGGAATTGGGCGTGGCGGTAGAGCTGGGTTTGCCCCTGCCGATCATTCTTTGGGACAATGGCAAGCTGAAAGAGATCGAAGACAGCATGGTGGGCAGTCAGATCGCGCCGAATGCTGTCGTTGCGCGAAATTCTGACTTTTGCAAACTGGCCGAGGCATTCGGCGCCTTGTCTGCTGCGCCCTCAACACTGGAAGACATGCAGTCTGCGGTGCGAAAAGCGTTTTCCGCTAAGGGGCCGACATTGATCCGGATCACTCCGGACATATGGCGCGCAGAATAAAAAACGCCGCCCGGATGGGCGGCGTTAATGCGCGATTTTACGAACTCAATCCCAGCATTGTACCAGAACAGTCATCCCATTTGCCCGGCGGCTAAGCTCATTGGGTGAGACCTGCGTGGCGGCGGTGGCGCTGGATTGACCTGCCAGCCCAGCCTTGCTCAGCGCCTTGTTCAGGCTCTCTGTATTGGCAGACAGGCTGACCGAGGCGGGCAGGGTCCGCCCATTCGTCGGGGTCGGCAAAAGCATCCCGACCACCTGACCGTTGCCGTCAAACACGGGGCCTCCTGCATCGCCGGGTTGGGTGGCCAGCGCCAGACGCTTCACGCCATCCTCACCGTTCAGGCCGCGCAGGTCGGCGATCTGCCCATATGACAGCGTCGGACCGCCCAAAACGCCCTGATACGAGAATCCGGAGACCGCAACCTCGGACTGAATCCGCGGCTTGGTGCTGCTGAACTCGGCCACGCTGATCGGGGAAAGGTCGCGGCTTGGCCGCAGAACGGCGATGCCGATATTGGGATCGGTCGAGGCGACCTCAAGCTCGTGCGCGCCGTCCAGCGTGATCCGCGAGCAGCTATCTGCCGCCTCGGTCACGGTCAGGACGGTGCCTTTGGCATCCGCAAAGAACCCCGAGCGTGACAGGCGCGGTTTGCGAACCTGCAGGCCGGATACAAGATCAATGCTTTGCACAGCGTCCGATCCGGCGGCGGCGTTAAGAACCGCATCAGTGGTGCTAAAGCCCGCTTTCATGGCGGCAAGAACGCGGGTACGGCGCGCCTCGTCCCCTTCGGGCCAGACCAGGGTAAAACCTTTAATCTGACCATCTTTCAGCTTGGCCTCGGTATAGGATACAATGTCATTGCCGCGACCTTCCAGCGTAAAGCTGTCACCGCGCAGCTGGCGAGGGCCTTCAAGCGGAACGATTTCCAGCGACTGCATGACTTCAAAAAGGGCCCGCAGGGTTGCTTTGGTGCCATCCTGACTGATCAGCAGGGCCTGAGCATTCAGGTCGGTCGAGCCGTTGAAATGCACGAAGGGGGCCTCGTAACGGTCGAATGCAACCACACCCAGCGGCATGGCCATCTCGATACCTGCCTGTGGGTCTGTGTAGCGCTGCATTCCGGCGCTGATTAGTGGCGCGTTATAGTCATCCATCAGGGCCTTGCGCTGTGCCGTCGTCAGAACCCCGGTCGCCTCGTATCCGTTGAAACTTTGCCAGTCGCCCATCGAGCGGCGTGTCCCCTGACCAAAGGCACCGTCAATCGTCGAATTGTAGAAACCGGCTGCCTGAAGTGCGGTTTGAAGGCCCATACGCTCCTGCGCGCTCAGCAATCGTTCGCTTTGCAGCGCCTGTGATCTGGTTTCATCGGCAATTTGCGGGGTTGCCTCGGCCACTGGTTGTTCCGGTTCAGGTGCGACCGGCGCTGTCACAGCGGCCTGGTCCTGAGTATTCGCACTGACCGGCCAGAACTGCTGCCCCAGAGTGTTCGAGAAGGCGATAAAGCTGTCGGCTGGAATTTGCCCCTCTGCACGGTACACCCGCAGAACTTGCTCGGCATCGCCGCGCAGATACGGGCCGATAACAATGGCATACCAGCCCGAATTCAGGCGAAATCCATTCACGTCTGGCAACGCGCCAGAATAGGCTTGTGCGCGTTCCTGGGCTTCACGCAGCGAAGGCTGCGCCTCGACCTGGACCCAAACACCTCCGTCTTGCTGAGCAAATGATGCCCGCACGCCGAAAAGGAAAAGAACTGAAATTACCGTTAATATGCGTCTCATTGTGTGCCTGTGTCCGCGGTGTTTTTCTGCGATGAAGAGTACGCGATATGCGGGTTGAAACACCATGCCTGGAATACGGGGAATTTCCAGTTCGGCCGCTCAGTGGCTTCCCGGGCACACTGTCCCGTTGACGCCCCTTGGCCCCTTGCATAGGAAGGGCAAAACCCACCGGAACAGGGCGCAATGGCGTCCAAAGGGAATGTGATGACCGTTAAGTCCAACGCACCTCGCTCTTTTCAGGAGATCATCCTGCGCCTTCAGACCTATTGGGCGTCAAAAGGCTGCGCCATTCTGCAGCCCTATGACATGGAGGTCGGGGCAGGGACATTCCATCCCGCGACCACTTTGCGCGCGTTGGGGTCCAAGTCCTGGGCCGCAGCTTATGTACAGCCCTCGCGCCGCCCAACAGATGGGCGCTATGGCGAGAACCCCAATCGCTTGCAGCACTATTACCAGTATCAGGTGTTGATCAAGCCTAGCCCGCCGGACCTGCAGGCGTTGTATCTGGGCAGCCTTGAGGCAATCGGCATCGACATGGATTTGCATGACATCAGGTTTGTCGAGGATGACTGGGAAAGCCCAACCCTGGGCGCATGGGGCCTGGGCTGGGAGGTCTGGTGCGACGGCATGGAAGTCAGCCAGTTCACCTATTTCCAACAGGTCGGAGGCCATGACTGCGCGCCGGTTTCAGGTGAATTGACCTATGGGTTGGAGCGGCTGGCGATGTATGTGCTGGGTGTTGATCACGTGATGGACATGCCCTTCAACGATCCGCAGTCACCCAGCCCGCTGACCTATGGTGACATATTCAAACAGACCGAAGAAGAATATGCCCGCTGGAACTTTGACGTGGCCAACACCGAAGTCCTACTGCGCCATTTCGAAGAGGCCGAGTCCGAATGCGCCAGTATTCTGGCGCAAGAGCATGACGATCCAAAAACCGGCAAGCGTATCGTAATGGCGCACCCGGCCTATGATCAGTGTATCAAGGCATCACATATCTTTAACCTGTTGGATGCGCGTGGCGTGATCTCGGTGACGGAACGGCAGGCCTATATCGGGCGCGTGCGGGCCTTGGCAAAGCAATGCGCTGACGCCTTCGTTCAGACCGATGCCGCCGGGTACGAGGTCTGATGCGGCAGTTACGCCAAACCGGGAAGCAGAACTTTAAGCCCGTCCGCGATCATGCTGATGGCGATGGCGGACAGGATCATACCCATAAAGCGGCTCATGATCACCCGAGCGTTGTCCGAAAGCCGCTTGGACAGCGCCGCGGCGTTCCAGAATGTGACGAACAGCAAAAACAGCACTGCCAGAAAAACGCCCGCATAGAGTATGACGTCCATAGGTTTGGACATTTGATGTGCATAGAGGATCAACGTCGTGATTGTGCCAGGCCCAACGAGGATGGGAAAGGCCAACGGATAAAAGGCGACGGTGTCGGCCTCGGGATAAGATTTCTTTTCGCCTTCGGTTCCGTGATGCGCCGTGCTCTCGGTGCCGCTCAGCATGTTCAGGCCGATCATCAGGACAACAAGACCGCCCGCAACGCGCAGATCATTGACGCTGATGCCGAACAGTCCCAATGTCTTGCTGCCAATGGCTGCAAAAGCACCGCCCAGGATCAGACAGTAGGTGACGGTTTTCACCGCAACCTTGCGTTGATCTGCGGGGGTCAGACCATCAGTCACGCTCAGAAAAACGGGCAAGTTGGTGATCGGGTTCATGATCGCAAAAAGCGCGCCGAAAAAACCTGCGGCGAGAGTCGTGTCCATTTTCATTACCCTAAAGTCAGCCTGTATCAGGTTGGAAACTGGCCCATTTTCGACCTCAATGAAAGAGGCCACGTGAATAGGATGCTCGAACGATGACCGGAAAACTACTTGCTATTCTCCTTCTTGGGTCGGCTGTTCTGGCTGGTGGGGCCATGTACTATCTGCAAGTTTACGGCTTTTATTATGGAGTGGTCTCAAAGCCGGGACAGGATGTCCGTTTGCTTGCAATCGGCGCAGATGAGCCCGAGACCATCGCCTATACGGACTTTCAGGCGATTGATGCCGACAGCTCTCCGATTCGATACCGCGCCTGTTTTGAAACTGACCTGACGCCCGCAGATCTGGCTGGTTATCAGACCGCCAATGACCCCGAACCGTTGACGGCGCCCGGATGGTTTGAGTGCTACGATGCCATCGAGATTGCCAACGCGTTGCAGACTGGTCAGGCGCAGGCCTTTATCGGGGCTAAGAATATACACTTTGGCGTGGACCGGATCGTCGCTGTAACCCAGGATGGAAAAGGCTATGTTTGGCACGCGCTGAACAACTGCGGGGAAAAGGCCTATGACGGCACGGTCGTCGGAGAGGAATGCCCGCAGCAACCGGAAACGGGGCAATGACTTATCTCATCCCGGATATGATCGCCGCCACGTTGGGTCTGGCTGTCTATCTTTTGGGGGCGGAGTTGAACACGCAGGTGAAACTGCTTCAGCGCTTCAACATACCCGAACCGGTCAGCGGCGGGTTGGTCGCAGCGCTGGTGATGTTGGGATTATACATGGCCACAGGCATCTCATTCGATTTTGAGATGGCCACGCGGGATTACATGCTGGTGCTGTTTTTTGCGGCAATCGGCCTGAATGCCCGGTTCCTGGATCTGCTTACCGGCGGCAAACCTCTGTTCTTGCTGTTGGTTCTGACACTGATCACCATCATCATGCAAAACGGCATTGGTGCCGTCGGGGCAGTTGCATTTGGCTTTCCTGCCCAGTCCGGAGTGTTATTCGGATCAGCTGCCCTGATCGGAGGGCATGGAACCGCCATCGCGTGGGCGCCGGACGTTGGCGCCGTAACTGGGTTGGAAGGCGCGACCGAGTTGGGGGTCGCAGTGGCGACATTGGGCCTGGTGTTGGCCGCGGTGGTTGGTGGTCCCGTGGCCAAGTATCTTGTCGAACGCTATAATCTGACCCCCGACCGCCCCAACGAAGAACTGACAGTTGGTGTGGCAACCGAAGAACAGCGTTATCCCGATATTACGCCGCTTGGTCTGATGCGGGTCATGCTGTACCTCCATCTTGCCATTATCGTTGGCTACGGTGTGAATGTTCTGATCGCAGAGGCCGGCCTGAAACTTCCCCTGTTTGTACCTTGTCTGATCATTGCCATTTTGATCGGCAACCTGCGCAGTTGGTTGCGGCCAAATGCAGTTCCCGTCAGCCGCACATCCGCGCTTGGGCTGGTTTCAGAGCTTGCGTTGGGTACCTTTCTGGCCATGTCGCTGATGAGCCTGCAGTTGTGGACGATTGCGGAACTTGGTGTGACCATTTTGGTCGTACTGGCGGCACAAACCGCCTTTACGGTCATCTTCGTTATCTACGTGTTGTTTCCGGTGATGGGGTCGGGATATCGCGCCGCGGTTCTGGCCGCAGGCTTCGGTGGGTTTGCGCTGGGCGCGACCCCCACCGCCATCGCCAATATGACCGCCGTAACCAAGCGATATGGCCCGTCCCCTATTGCCTTTATCGTACTGCCCCTTGTATCCGCATTCTTTGTGGATATCGCCAATGCCATCGTCATCCAGACGATCGTCAATTTCTAAGGACTGACTATGCCCGACCTGCTGATCGAACTGTTTTCCGAGGAAATCCCTGCACGCATGCAAACCCGTGCCGGTGAAGACCTGAAAAAGCGGATCACCGATGGTTTGGTCGAGGCCGGTCTGACCTATGCCGGGGCTGCCTCACTGACCACGCCCCGTCGTCTGACTTTGGTGGTCGAAGGCTTGCTGGCCGAAAGCCCGTCCATCCGCGAAGAACGCAAGGGTCCGAAAGTGGGCGCACCGGATCAGGCCATCGAAGGCTTCCTGCGCGGCGCCGGTGTAACCCGTGATCAGCTTGAAGAGCGCGAAACGCCCAAAGGCACGGTGTATTTCGCGATGATCGAAAAGCCCGGGCGACCGGCGACTGATATCGTGGCCGAAGTGCTTGAGGCGACCATACGCAATTTCCCCTGGCCCAAGTCGATGCGCTGGGGCAGTGGGTCGATGCGCTGGGTGCGTCCGCTGCATTCGATCCTGTGCATCCTCAATGATGAGACCGGAGCGCAGGTCGTGCCTCTTGAGGTCGAAGGGATCAAATCCGGCGACACAACCGAGGGTCACCGCTTTATGGCCCCGAACCAGTTTTCTGTAACATCGTTCGAGGATTACGCCGCCAAGCTGAAACGCGCTTTTGTTGTGCTGTCACCTGAGGAACGCGCCGAACACATCTGGAACGACGCGCAGAACATGGCGTTTGCCGCGGGTCTGGAAGTGGTCGACGACAAGGGTCTGCTGGCCGAGGTGGCCGGGCTGGTCGAATGGCCCGTGGTGCTGATGGGGCAGATTGACGAAGAGTTTCTGGAGCTGCCGCCTGAGGTGCTGCAAACCTCGATGAAGGAACACCAGAAATTCTTTTCCGTGAAGAACCCCAAAACGGGCCGGATTGAACGCTTTATCACCGTCGCCAACCGCGAGACCGCCGACAATGGCGCGACCATTCTGGCGGGGAACCAGAAGGTGCTGTCGGCCCGTCTGGCGGATGCCAAGTTCTTTTGGGAGAATGACCTGCGCGTTGCCAAGTCGGATATGACCCAATGGACCTGCGCGCTGGAGAACGTGACCTTCCATAACAAGCTGGGCACACAGGCGGAACGGATCGACCGAATCGCGGCACTAGCCCGCGAACTGGCCCCAGTGGTCGGAGCAGATGCGGATCAGGCCGAGAAAGCCGCGCGTCTGGCCAAGGCCGATCTGAGCTCGGAAATGGTCTATGAATTCCCCGAACTTCAGGGGCTTATGGGGCGGTACTATATTGAGGCTGCAGGCGAAGACGCCGCCGTGGCCGCCGTGGCGCAAGAGCACTACTCGCCGCTGGGCCCGTCAGACGACGTGCCAACCGCGCCTTTGTCAGTGACCGTGGCGCTGGCGGATAAGCTGGACACGCTGACCGGGTTCTGGGCGATTGATGAAAAGCCGACCGGTTCGAAGGACCCGTTTGCCCTGCGTCGAGCGGCGTTGGGGGTTATTCGGTTGGTTTTGGAGAATGGGTTGAGGTTGCCCCTAATCCCAATGTTGAAAACAGGAAATGTGGGCTTTGTCGCGGATAGGGTAGTTAAGTCGTCCGGTACCGAGCGTCACCGGCTTGAGCAAGTGGCCAACTATCTTGGCATGTCAGTAAGTGAGGTGGAATCCCTTCGAGACGAAGGACTTGGAAATCGGAGTGTCGAGCAGATCGAAGCCGAAGTTGCAGAATACGAGCGCCGTTATGGACCGCTGGATTTGAGCGTATTGTTAGGTGCCAACCTTGAAACAAACCTCCTCTCTTTCTTCCACGACCGCCTCAAGACCTTCCTACGCGATGAGGGTATCAGGCACGATATCATCGACGCCTGTATCGCGATGGAGGGCAATGACGACCTCAACCTGTTGGTCAAACGTGCCCGCGCGCTGAACGCGGTGATTGCGACCGAGGATGGCGAAAACCTCGTGCAGGGGTTCAAGCGAGCCAACAATATCCTGTCTCAGGCCGAGGAAAAGGATGGGGTCGAGTACTCCTATGGCGCGGATGTGAAATTCGCCGAAACAGACAGCGAGAAAGCACTGTTTGCGGCATTGGATCAGGCTAAGGCACAGATCGACACAGCGCTGGCGTCCGAAGATTTCCCGGCCGCGATGACGGCTATGTCCGCGCTGCGCAGGCCGGTGGATGCGTTCTTTGAGGATGTGCAGGTCAATACCGACAATGACATCCTACGCCGCAACCGTCTGAACCTGCTCAGCCAGATCAGGAAGGTCTGTTCCAGCGTGGCCGATCTGGCCCGGATCGAAGGTTAACGCTCTTGCGCCACGGGCGCAGCGGCCTATGCTGCGGTGAAACCAAAAGGTGCCGCAGTGCAGAATAACCCGCATACCACGCTGATCACAGCCGAAGCGCCCGTAGCGGCGAATACTCATGGCGGGCGCGCGAAATGCCTGCAGCGCCTGGTTCGGTTGGATTTTCCCGTACCACGAACGGTTGCATTGTCCTTTGATGCAGTGCAGCGGATCGCCGGCGGGCAGGTGCCCGACATTGCGGCCATTCTCGAACAGTTCGACGAGGCGGCGTTGCTGTGTGTTCGCCCAAGCTCCGAGGATCCCGATTGGGGCGGGCCGGGGGCAATCCTCAACATCGGTATGAATGATGCGCGCTATGTGGACCTGTCAGACGAGATGGGGAACGAGGCCGCGGCTGCACTGTCGCTGCGCTTTGTTCAAAGCTATGCCATTCATGTGGCGCGTCTGGATGCGGATGTGTTTGACGACATCGAGGCCGATGGGCTGGAAGGTCTGCGCCAGTCGTTGCGGGCCTATGAGGATGAAACCGACGAGCCTTTCCCACAGGATCGTGGTGAGCAGCTGGTTGCGGTTCTGCGATCGATGGCGCGGGCCTGGGATGGAACCTCAGCCCGGCTGTTACGCCAGGCAAAAGGTGCGCCAGCGGATGCAGGTCTGGGCCTGGTCATTCAGGAGATGGTCCCGGGTGTGGGGCAGGGCGAATGCGGGTCCGGCGTTCTGCAACTGATTGATCCGACAACAGGGCTGCAGCAGATAACCGGTCGTTACCTCAGCCAAAGCCAGGGTCGCGATGCGTTGGGCGAGGGGGTCGCTGCGCTGTATCTGGAAAAGGATCCGCGTGGTAAGTCGCTTGAGGAAGTTGCGCCCAAGGCATTCGCGGAACTCAAGGCACATGCTGCAATCATGCGCGAAAAGCTGCGTGAGGAAATGCAGGTCGAATTCGTCATCGAAAATGGGCACGTTCACATTCTGGACGGTGTGCGCGTGCAGCGCAGTGCCCGTGCTGCCATGCGGATTGCCGTTCGGTTGGCCGAGGATGGCATCATTCCTCAGCAAGAGGCGGTGATGCGGGTCGATCCGCATTCTCTGAACGAGTTGCTGCACCGGCAGGTTCACCCCGACGCGCGCCGTGATGTGCTGACCACAGGCATTGCAGCCAGTCCAGGGGCGGCAACCGGAAAGCTTGTGTTTACTGCGGCCGAGGCGCAGGCCAGTGCCGCGCGGGGCGAGCCCTGTATTCTGGTGCGCCGAGAGACGTCCCCGGAAGATGTCCGGGGAATGCACGCCGCAGTGGCTGTTCTGACCGAAAAGGGTGGGATGACCAGCCATGCGGCCGTGATCGGTCGCGGCTTGGGCCTGCCTTGCATCGTTGGCGCCTCTGAAATGCGGTTTCAGACCAAAGAGAAGATGTTGACAGCCCAGGATGGCCGCGTTTTCAAAACGGGCGACAAGCTGACGATAGACGGAACTTCGGGGCAGGTTCTGGCGGGGCAACCCGCGATGCTTGAGGCGGCGCTAGACGATTGTTTTCAGACGCTTATGAGCTGGGCAGACGCCGAACGTGATATTGAGATCCGCGCCAATGCCGATACGCCTGCGGATGCGCAGACCGCTCGGAACTTTTCGGCACAAGGGATCGGCCTGTGCCGGACGGAACATATGTTCTTTGATCCCGGCCGCCTGATCGTGATGCGCGAAATGATCTTTGCTCAAACCTCTTCCGGTCGTGCGGCGGTTCTGGAACGTCTGCTTCCGATGCAACGCGCAGATTTCGTGCAACTCTTTCGAATTATGGAAGGTCAACCGGTCTGTATCCGCCTGTTCGACCCGCCGTTGCATGAGTTCCTGCCCACGACTCGCAGTGGCCAGCGTGAATTGGCAGAGGCACTTGATCTGCCGGTTTCGGATGTGGAACGCCGTGTCGCCGAGATGACCGAATATAATCCGATGTTGGGATTGCGCGGCGTCAGGCTGGGCATCACGGTGCCGGAAATCTATGATATGCAGGCCCGGGCAATCTTTGAGGCGACGCTTGAGGCCAGCAAAGAGGGCGCTCTGGTGGTCCCCGAGGTGATGATACCGCTGGTTTCGGCCAAGCGCGAGGTTGAGCTTGTCAAATCTCGGATAGACACGGTTGCGGCGTCGGTAGCAGCTGAACGAGGGCAAGAGTTCGAATATCGGCTGGGGGTCATGGTGGAAACGCCGCGTGCCTGCCTGCGGGCGGACGAAATCGCTCCACAAACTGCGTTCCTTAGCTTCGGCACCAATGATTTGACCCAAATGACCTATGGATTGTCTCGTGATGACGCTGGTCGTTTCATGTCTGCTTATGTGCGTCAGGGTGTTTTCGCCGAGGATCCGTTCCACGTGCTAGATCCCGATGGTGTAGGGGAATTGCTGAAGCTGGGGTCTGAACGCGGACGCCGGGTTCAGCCGGACGTGACCCTGTCGGTCTGTGGCGAACATGGCGGAAACCCCGAATCAATCGCAATTTGTCGGGATTTGGGGTTCGACTATGTGTCATGTTCACCCTTCCGGGTACCTGTCGCTCGGCTGGCTGCCGCTCAACTGGCGATTTCGTCCAGACTTGGGGGTTGACAGTAACTGCCGACCCAAGGATTAGTGTGAAAAGAAGGTAGCCGTCGTCAACTTATTTTGACGTTACGGCGATTTTCCACTTGCAACTTCTTCTGATCTGGACGTTTCCGATTCAATTCGGTATGAGCCTCATCGCGCCCGCCGGGGGAGGGTATGGCGCAGAATGTGCCTGTGCGAGGTTATCTGATGCTAAGATATATTCTGGCTGTTGCCGTTATGGCGACAACCATGCTGCCTAGTGTGTCCTTCGCTGAGAGGGAAGCAACCGATACTGCGAAACGTGAGCTGGTCGCCCGTAGCGAACTGCCCGGTCAGAATTTTCGCGATTATCTGAATTTGTTCAAGCCCCGACAGGAGCCTGAGCCGAAAGAAGTGTCCTACTCCAAGAGCTGGTTGGACGAGCAACCCACCGCCACCGGAGGTGAACAGTTCAAGTGCCTGGCCGAGGCGTTGTACTTTGAAGCGCGCGGCGAAGGTGTGCGCGGTCAGTTTGCTGTGGCGGAGGTTATCCTCAACCGTGTTGCCAGCAGCCGCTTTCCCGACACGCTGTGTGGTGTGATCAATCAGGGCACAGGTAAGAAATACCAGTGCCAGTTCACCTATACCTGTGACGGTCAAGAGGAAGTGATCCGAGAAAAGAAGGCCTATGAGCGTGTAGCGAAAGTCGCGCGTACAGCCATCGACGGGGCTGCCAAAAAGCTCACCGAAGGGGCTACGCATTATCACACGACCGCAGTGCGCCCGTCTTGGGCCAAGGTCTACAAGGAAACTGCGCGTATCGGTGTTCATATTTTCTACCGTCACAACTATCAGACGGCGAGCAACTGATTGACGCACCCGCGCTGGAACCCTACTGGCGCGGGACGAAAATCGGTTTAGATTGCGGGCCAAGGAGGTCCGTATTGTTGTTATCACGCAGACAGATATTGCAATCCGGTACAGCAATGTTGCTGTTGCCCAAGGCAGTGCATGCCGCAATAGATGATTTGGTTGCCCAGATCGTCTCCCGACAGCTGGCCCCTGACGGGTACCCCGAGACCTCGGTTTGGTCCTTTGGTGGAAATGTGCCCGGTTCAGAAATTCGCCTGCGCAAAGGGCAAAACGTCCGGCGCAGATTGGTAAACGATTTGCCCCAACCCGCTACGATCCACTGGCATGGCATTCGAATTGTCAATGCAATGGACGGAGTCCCGGGTCTGACGCAGGACGCTGTTCAGCCAGGCCACAGTTTTACCTATGACTTTGTGGTCCCGGATGCGGGGACATATTGGTATCATGCCCATAACCGATCCATGGAGCAGGTTGCGCGTGGCCTCTACGGCCCATTGATTGTCGAAGAAGATAATCTGCCTGATGTGGATCAGGATTTGACCCTTGTCCTGGACGACTGGAGGTTAGCCCCGGAAACCGGGCAGATCGTAGAAGATTTTGATAACCAGCACGACCTCAGCCACGCCGGGCGTTTGGGCAATCTCGTCACAGTTAATGGCCAGTTTGATCCAGAATATGCAGTGGCGCGCGGCGCGCGCCTGAGGCTGCGGCTGATCAATGCGGCAAATGCCAGGATATTCGATCTGGGGCTGGATGGTCTGACAGGTTGGATCGTCGCTTTGGATGGAATGCCTCTGGTTGACCCTTTGCCGGTTTCCGGGAACGTCCCGCTTGCACCTGCTCAGCGGATGGATCTGATTGTGGATGTGCAAAGTGATGAGGGTCAGATTGCCGGGCTTGTAAGTCAAGAACGCGGTGACAGCTTCGGTCTGGTTCGGCTTGCGGTGGCCGGTCAGGCGGCGGCAAACAGGACTGGAATCCGCCCTTTGCCAGCAAATGAGATGCCTAAGGTTCGGCTGGACGACGCACCGATCCATCGCATGACGCTGCAAGGCGGGGCCATGCGCTGGCTGGATTCCGCCAATATGGGCGAGACCGAACTATCAGGCCGTGAATTGGCCCAACTCGGGAGGTTTTGGGCATTGAATGGCTATTCTGATCGACCGGATGAGCCGTTTCTGGATGCGCGATTGGGAAGTGCTCATCAGATTGAGTTTGTCAATGAAACGGCGTTTCCCCACGCTATGCACCTGCATGGGCACCATTTCCGCATCATCCTGGATGACGGCACGCTGGGCCCCTGGCGCGACACGATACTGATAGGGCGGGGTCAGACCCGTAAAATCGCGCTGATTGCTGACAATCCAGGCGACTGGTTGTTACACTGCCATATGCTGGGTCATTCCGCATCCGGAATGATGAGCTGGTTTCGCGTCAGCTGACGCCGCATTCGAAGACTGGAATGGCGTTTGCTGCGATGTTATAGGGCCTGCAATGTGTAATTAGGGCCGATACGCCCACCAAGCCCAAAGGGTCAATCGCATGAGTTCTGAAATCCGTCTTGCCTTTGCGCACCCGTCCGAGCGGTCCGAGGCGACTGCCACGCGGGGACCTCTGGATCGCATCTCTCTGCGTGACCATATTGTCGAGGTCGAGATCGGCGCCTTTCAGGCCGAGCGTGGAACGACGCAACGCATTTGCTTTAATATCGTTGTCGAGGTGCGCCCGCTGACCGATCCTATTGACGATGATGTTGATCGCATCCTGTCCTATGATCGTGTGACCGAGGCCATCGGCTTTGAGCTGTCGGCCGAGCGGTTGAACCTGCTGGAAACTCTGGCGGACCGGATTGCCGAGAGAATTCTGCTTGAACCTCAGGCTGTAAGAGCCTTTGTCAGAATAGAAAAGCTGGATCGTGGCCCCGGCGCTTTGGGCGTTGAGATCGTGCGCGGTAAAGATGCAACTCACCACGAGCTGGTCGAGGAAGAGCGTCCGCACCCGCGTTTGGCCTTCCTGTCAAACGAAGCAATCGCGTCGGACAATCTGACCGGCTGGATTGACCAGTTGGAAAACCGGAAACGCCCCCTGATCCTCTGCGTCGGGGCGGCGGATATGGCCGTTTCGCAAACCGGTCACGCGATGACTCAGCGCCGGATCGACCTGCTGGCCATTGAACAGAACGCCTGGGTACTGGCCGCGCGCGACCTGCGCTGCGTTGTCGTTTCCACCCGGACCGAGTTGGATTGGGCCATGAAGAACGGGCAGATTTGCGTCTGGGCGCCGTCCAAGATCGTGCTTGATGCAGTGGACGGCCCGTCGGCTGCGCCCTCGGATGCGGTCGCTCTGGCGGCGTGGTTTGCCGCGACATTCGAAGCGAGCGAGCTGATGGTATTCGGAGGCGCCTTGCCGGACTCACCCCAGACTCCGCTGCGCGCTGTGCCGGTGGATCAGGCGAATCTGTGACTGCTTACTACCGACCCTTGGTTCAGCATGGTGAGGCGCGCCCTGAAGGGGCGGTGACCTTAGCCGGTCAGACGCTGTGGTTCACCCATGTCGAACGCCTCAGCCGGACTGAAGCCGCGTGCATCATCCCGGCTGCGCAGGTTCCCGGCGATGTGCTGGATCGGCTGACACGTCCACGGGCCGCTATTTCTGGCGTTGCGATGGATCGGCCCCAGATCATGGGCATCCTCAATGCCACGCCGGACAGTTTCTCGGATGGCGGGGTGCATAACTCGGTCGAGGCGGCACAGGCTGCGGCGCGGGACATGGTCGCGCAGGACGCCAGTATTCTTGATATCGGAGGCGAGTCGACACGCCCGGGTGCAACCTTTGTCCCTGAAGATGAGGAAATCGCCCGGACCGAACCGCTGATCAGGGCGATCAGGTCGGCCACCGATGCGTTGACTTCCATAGATACCCGCAAAGCCGCCGTTGCCAAAGCCGCTTGGAAAGCCGGGGCAGGGCTGATCAACGACGTCTCGGGCTTTACCTTCGATCCGGACCTTGCGCCGTTCTGTGCCCGGGTTGGAGCCCCTGTCTGCGTGATGCACATGCAGGGCGATCCCGGTTCGATGCAGGATGACCCGACTTACGACAATGTTTTGCTGGATGTTTATGACTTCCTACATGGGCAGGTTGGTTTTCTTGAAGACCTCGGCATGAGCCGGGACCAGATCGTTATCGACCCGGGCATAGGATTTGGCAAAACCGAAAAGCACAATCTTATCCTTCTGCAGAATCTCAGCCTGTTTCACGGTTTGGGGTGTCCGATCCTGCTGGGCGTGTCCCGAAAGGGGTTTATTGGTCAGATAGGCAAAGAACCCCGCAAAGATGCCCGTGCGCCGGGATCAATCGCCGTGGGGCTGGCCGGATTGGCACAGGGCGTGCAGATCCTTCGTGTTCATGACGTCGCTGAAACCGCTCAGGCCTTGCGTCTATGGGCCGCCGTCCGGTAATCCGGTCGCAAGCAAGAATTTACGGAGGGACACCAATGCGTAAGCTGTTCGGAACCGATGGGGTGCGGGGCACCGCCAATACGCATCCGATCACGGCTGAGATGGCCCTGCGCATGGGGGCCGCGGTTGGGCGGTACTTCCGACGTGACCAATCCGGCGTGCACCGTGTTGTTATTGGCAAGGATACGCGCCTGTCTGGGTATATGCTGGAAAACGCGCTGACGGCGGGGCTGACCTCGACCGGGATGAATGTTTTGTTGCTGGGACCGGTTCCAACGCCGGCTGTCGGCCTGATGACGCGGTCAATGCGCGCCGATCTGGGCGTGATGATCTCGGCCAGTCACAACCCCGCCGAAGACAACGGGATCAAGTTTTTCGGGCCTGATGGCTTCAAACTGTCGGATCAGGCGGAAATTGAAATCGAACGGCTGATCGAAGAAGGGGTTAAGCCTGCGCAGGCCCAAAATATCGGTCGGGCCCGCCGGGTAGACGATGCGCGGTTTCGCTATGGCGAGCGGGTGAAATCTTCGCTATCCCGCGATCTTAGGCTGGACGGTTTGAAAGTGGTGGTGGATTGCGCCAATGGCGCCGCGCACCGTACTGCGCCCGAAGTTTTGTGGGAACTTGGGGCCGAGGTCATTCCTGTAGGCACCTCTCCTAACGGTAAGAATATCAACCTGAATTGCGGTTCGACCAAACCTCAGCTAGCAGCTGAAACGGTGGTGGCGCACGGGGCCGATGTGGGGATCTGCCTGGATGGTGATGCCGATCGGGTTGTGATCGTGGATGAGCACGGACACGTGGCCGACGGCGATCAGTTGATGGCGTTGTTAGCGACCTCTTGGGCCAAGGCCGACCGCTTGCGCGGCGGCGCTTTGGTCGCGACAGTCATGTCCAACCTTGGTCTCGAACGCCATCTCGTTTCGCAGGGGCTCAGGCTTGAACGAACGGCCGTAGGCGACCGCTATGTAGTCGAGCGGATGCGTGAAGGAGATTTCAACCTGGGTGGTGAACAATCTGGCCACATCGTCATGAGCGATTATGCCACCACAGGCGATGGCCTCATGGCGGGCCTGCATTTCCTGGCTGAAATGGTACATTCCGGGCGCAACGCATCCGAACTGTCGGTTCAGTTCGAAACAGTACCGCAACTGTTGAAGAACGTGCGCTATGGCGAGGGGCAGGCCCCGCTGGAAACAGTTGGTGTGAAAGCCGCAATCTCGGATGCCGAAGAGCGTCTGAAAGGAAAAGGCCGATTACTGATCCGTAAATCCGGCACTGAACCTCTGATCCGCGTCATGGCGGAGTGTGAAGATGATCAGCTGTTGGCCAAAGTCGTTGACAGTATCGTTGCTGAGGTCGCGGCGGTTGCAGGCTAGCGACCGGCCAGCATTTTGCGCAGGCTGAACCACTGGCTGATCGCTAGCCCGGTCAGGATCATCGCTAGAGCAACGTAAAACCGTATCGGCAATGCCTCGGACAGAACCCACGCGCCAAACACCATCGACCATATCGGAACTTGGTAGTTGACCAGCGTCAGAAAAACAGACCCGGCGCTGCGAATAATCGAGACGCGCAGCAACGTGGCAAAGGCGGTTGGAACAAGGCCCAATGCGATTATGGCGAGGCTAGGCCGTGCGCCATGCCAATTTGGCACCCCTTCGGTTACCAGCATGATGGGCAACAAGATTGCCGCGCCGACCAGCAAAGTGAGCGCAGCCAGAACAACCGGATCGACCGGAGGGCATCTGCGCGTGAATATAGAAGCGCAGGAATAGCACAGTGCAGCACCAATACAGGCCAGCTGTGCCAGTGGTTCCGCACCTTGACCAAGCTGTGCAAGGCCAGGGCCAATCAGCACCAGTGCGCCTGCAAATCCAAGTGATACGCCAACAAAACGCCGCGCGTTGAGGGGCTCATCCGAAAAGAAATGTGCCAGTGGCAACACCATCAACGGGATGGCCGCCATCGAAAGGCCCGCAAAGGCGGACGGAACATATTGCTGGCCCCAGCTGAGAAGCAAAAAAGGTAGGGCCGTCGACAGAATGCCGATCACGATGATTGAGGGCCAAAGGCCCCGCGTGGTTGTTGGCAATTTGCGACCCGTCGCCCCCATCAGCAGTATAAGGGTGAGCGCGCCCAGAGTCGTGCGCGCTGTTGCTACTGTGACGGGCCCGTACCCTTCGAGCGCGATGGCCACGACCATAAATGTGCCGCCCCAGATGAAGCCAAGTACAGCGACCATAAGCCAGTTTTTGTTGGTGATTTCAGAGGGTTCTCTCATGGTATTGCCTGCTTCGTCACAATTAGCTGCGAGTGTGGTATTGTAGGGGTATTGGAAAAAGAATTTGGAGACAAATTATGGACTACAAAGAAGTGAATGCTGTTTGCCAGCCCGGAGACGATGTGGCTTCACGAGATTGGTATGCTTGGAACAACAAGATGCCTCCGGGGCCCGCTAGGTTGATTGTGACGGGCATTGTCACGGTTGGTAATCCAGGGGTCGAGCCCATGTTGGTTATCGCCAATCCGCAGGGGATCAATCCCAGCCATTTGCTGCTCAACATCTTCCTCTGTCAGAAGCCCGGGAAATGGCCCTCGGTGGTTGTCGACAAGCCGGTGCGGTTCGAGCAGCATTCGAACCCGATGTATACCCATGTGGATATTGTTGGCGGGCCGTCGATAGAAATTTTTAACGCCCATTAAATGAATGACGCCGCCCCGGGGGGCGGCGTCACGATAGGATCAGTTCTTTTCCTGATCGACCAGTTTACCGGCCGAAATCCAGGGCATCATGTCCCGCAGCTTTTTGCCGACCACTTCGATCTGGTGCTCGTCATTGGAACGGCGCGAGGCTTTGATGGTGGGTTGACCCACAGCATTTTCCAGCATGAAGTCGCGTACGAATTTGCCGCTCTGGATGTCCGACAGGGTCTCTTTCATTGCCTTCTTGGTCTGCTCATAAGGCAGGATGCGCGGACCAGTGACGTACTGACCGTATTCAGCAGTGTTCGAGATCGAGTAATCCATGTTGGCGATTCCGCCTTCATAGATCAGGTCCACGATCAGCTTGGTTTCGTGTAGACACTCGAAATAGGCCATTTCGGGTGCATAACCTGCCTCGACCAGAGTTTCAAAGCCGCAGCGGATCAGCTCGACGATACCGCCACACAGAACCGCCTGTTCACCGAATAGGTCGGTTTCGCATTCTTCGCGGAAGTTGGTCTCGATGATGCCCGAACGGCCGCCACCGATGGCCGAGCAATAGGACAGACCGATTTCCAGCGCTTTGCCGGTTGCGTCAGTGTCAACAGCCACAAGGCAGGGAACGCCGCCACCTTTGGTGTATTCACCACGGACGGTGTGGCCGGGGCCTTTGGGGGCCATCATGATGACGTCTACGCCTGCTTTCGGTTCGATCAGGCCAAAGTGAACATTCAGGCCGTGGGCGAACGCAATCGCAGCACCCGGCTTGATGTTGTCATGCACGTATTTCTTGTAAGTTTCGGCCTGCAATTCATCGGGCATGGTGAACATGATGACATCACACCAGGCTGCCGCTTCTGCAATGCCCATGACCGCCAGGCCTTCGGCTTCGGCTTTCCTAGCCGAAGGCGAGCCTTCGCGCAGGGCAACGACCAGATTCTTCGCGCCCGAGTCGCGCAGGTTCAGCGCGTGTGCATGACCCTGGCTGCCATAACCCAGGATGGCCACTTTTTTGTCTTTGATCAGGTTGATGTCGCAATCGCGATCGTAATAGACGCGCATGATGCTGGTCCTTTCTGTTTCGATTGCTGTGGGTTTTAAGGCGATTTTCCAAGGATAGCGATACTGTTATCCTTGAATTATCACGAATAACTCGAGTATCTATTCTTGAAGTATAATAAAAAAGAAAAAATCATGCTTGATGATGTTGACCGCAGGCTTCTGCGTCATTTCCAGGCCGACCCGACGCTGACAACCGCTGAGTTGGCCGAGCTTTGTCGCATCAGCACAAGTGTCTGCTGGCGACGTATCGAAAAAATGCAAGAGGCCGGGATTATTCAAGCCCAAGAGGCGATCATTGACTGGGCCGCATTGGGATATGCAGTCGAGGTTTCATTGCGGGTGACGCTGGATAAGACCCAACCGCGTGCATTCGACGAGTTCATGGGTGTCGCGCGCGAGGTTCCCGAGGTGATCGAGATTCAGACCTTTTTGGGCCGCGTGGATGTGCGCTTATCTGTGCTTGCCAAGGATATGGCACATTACCAGCAGCTGTATCGTGACCGTATCCTGACTTTGCCGCATATCGCAGATATCGAGGCATTGATGCATATCGCGCGGGTCAAAAGCGATGAGGTGCTGCCGCTATGACCGAATTGGATGAGCTCGACCGCAAAATTCTGCGCGCTCTGATCCAGGATGCAACGCAAAGCGCGGGTGCCTTGGGGCGTAGATTTGGCCTGTCTCAGCCCGCGATGTGGCGCCGTATCCGGAGGCTTGAAACGACGGGGATCATAAAGGGGCGCCACCTGCGTTTGAATGCAGAAGCGTTGGGGTTTGGGGTGACAGTTTTTCTGGGGGTCAAGTTAGCGCGGAAAGGTCAGGTCAGCCTTGAAGATTTCGAACGTGCCGTCAGTGCGATCCCCGAGGTTCAAACCGTTGAACATGTGTTGGGCCTCTATGATTACCGTTTGCGCGTCGTGGCACGGGATCTCTCGGACTTTGAACGTGTTCTGCGCCGCCGGATAATGACTTTGCCCGGGGCCGGAGATGTCGAAGCCAATGTATTGCTGAGCGAAGAGAGGCTACCCGGGCCTATCGGCTAGGCCCGTTTCAGTACCTGGTACGGATGTAATATCCGGGATGATGTGTCATGCGCGCAAAGGTAATTGGCTGCCCGTCTTTCCATGTCGTGCGCTCTAATTGGATCATGGACGTCCCCGAGGTTGTCCCCATGAATTCAGCCAGCCGTCCATCTGCCGAAATCGCGCAAAAGGCGACTTCAGCATCGGTGAAGGGGGCGGCGTGCAACAGCCACTCATGCGGGCCTTTGGTGTCGAGGTCAGCATGTTCCACTTCTGGAACTGCATCGATATTGATCCAGCGCTCTTCCAGTTGAAACGGCCGGTTGTCTGCATAGTGCATGCAGACAATATGCAAAACACGCGCTTCTTGCGAGACGCTTAACTGAGAGGCAAGCCATCCGGGGCTGGAGACGATATTACGCTCGACCAGCGCATAACGATAGGTGGAGTTCTGCCCCTCGACATCCAGTCGGGTCAGGGAAAACTCCAGTTTTGCGTGTTTGCTGGGTTCTTTTTTGACCCGCGTTCCGCTTTTACGTTTTCTTTCAACGAAGCCCTGATCTGCCAGTTCCCGCAAAGCACGATTCACCGTGGCACGGGCACAATTAAATTCTTCTGCCAACTGGGTTTCTGTCGGCAGCACCGACCCCTGTGGCCAAACTCTGGTTTCTATTCGTCGTTTTACTTCGTCACGTACAAACTGAAAACTGATCCGCTTATGCGCAGTCACGAGTGAAAATACCTTTCTTCTCCAAAGTGTATGTATCTGGTCAGAAACACGTAGGGGTGTAAAGGGTTGCTGACACTGTTTGGCGTCATTAGTTGTCGATAGGGCCTTTGAGGCGTTAAAATTTTCTTAGGAAACCGGGTTCCGTTGGGTCAATTTTCAGTAATAACTGAGAGGCAGTGAGCGAAGTTGCGAACACCCGCTCGTTTCGTGGAATTTGAAAGGAATACCAATGCCCCCGCTTTTGGACAAAATTGACCCCAATGGGTTAGAGGAGTTTTCGGTCGTCTTCACCGATCGCTCGCTTAATCACATGTCGGTTCAGTTTCAGCATGTGATGCGCGACATCTCTGAGATGCTGAAAGGCGTTTACAACGCTGACGGTGTGGCCGTTATCCCGGGCGGTGGTACATATGCAATGGAAGCAGTCGCGCGCCAGTTTGCCCGCAATGCCAATGTTCTGGTGGTCAGGAATGGCTGGTTTTCCTATCGGTGGAGCCAGATCATCGAGTCCGGTGGGTTGACGGCGTCGGCAACAGTTCTGAAGGCGCGCCAGACCGGCAACTCGGCAACGTCCCCATTTGCGCCTGCTCCGATCGAGGAAGTCATCGAAACGATCCGCGATGGGCGCCCGGATGTGGTCTTTGCGCCGCATGTCGAAACAGCGGCCGGGGTCATTCTGCCCGACGACTATATTTCGGCGATGGCAGCCGCAGCCCACGAGGTTGGGGCGCTGATGGTTCTGGATTGCATCGCTTCGGGCTGCGCATGGGTGGATATGAAGGCGACGGGTGTGGATATCCTGATCTCGGCCCCTCAGAAAGGGTGGAGCGCATCGCCTTGCGCGGGTCTTGTCATGCTGTCCGAACAGGCTGAGGCAAGGCTGGAGGAGACGACTTCGGACAGTTTTGCCGTCGACCTGAAGAAATGGCGTCAGATCATGCAAGCCTATGAAAATGGCGGTCACGCCTATCACGCCACGATGCCAACAGATGCGCTGAAAGCCTTCCGCGACACGATGGCTGAGACTCGAGACTATGGCTTTGACAAACTGCGTGACGCCCAGTGGGCATTGGGGGACGGAGTACGGGCAATGCTGAAGGAGAAGGGCATTGTTTCTGTCGCTGCCGATGGGTTTGGTGCGCCGGGTGTGGTGGTCAGCTATACCTCGGATCCCAATATCCAGAACGGCAGCAAATTCGCCGCCTTGGGCATGCAGATCGCTGCTGGTGTACCCTTGCAATGTGATGAGCCAGACGGGTTCAGCACCTTCCGTCTGGGCCTGTTCGGTCTGGACAAGCTGTACGATGTTGACGGCACAATCGCGCGTCTAAAGCGCGTGCTGGACCAGGTTTTGTGACAATCGGGCGTTAGCGGACGCCGAGGCCCATCTGCATCAGCGTCTTGCGCACGGTCGGCAGCGAATACAGCGCGTTCAACCCCATTGCACGTATGTCCCGTAAAGGCCGCGCTTCGATCATCGAGGCGCGGTTCAGCAGGTCGATACCTTTGACCCGGGCCTCGATCTCGGTGTGACGCGCTTTGTGATAGGCATCCAACATCCGCGCGTCACCCAGGCCCTCGGGACGGGCCTGTGCCAAATCCAGCAGGCATCGCAGATCACCCAAGGACATGTTCAGCCCCTGCGCACCGATGGGGGGCACGACATGGGCGGCTTCGGCCATCAGGGCCACGCGTTCGCCCGAAAGGCGCTCTGCCGATTGGCTGATGATCGGCCAGATTGTTCGGCGTGAAGCCAGTTTCAACGGACCGAACAACCCGCAGGACCGTTCGGTCATCAGCGCTTCAAAACTTTCCGGTTCGGTGTTCAGCAATTCGACCGCGCGCGGGCCACGCTCCATCCACACAATCGCGGACGAGGGCTGACCCTGCCAGTCGGGCAGGGGAACCAGCGTGAACGGGCCGCCGGACCTGTGAATCTCGGTCGAGACGTTCTGATGCGGGATCGAGTGTGTAACCGCGAAGGCCAACGCCTTTTGCCCATAGCGCGTGGTGTGCACGTTGATCCCGGCGGCCTCTCGCATGGGCGAGTTGCGACCATCTGCGGCGATCACCAGTTTGCAGCGGATGCGCGTCCCGTCGCTCAGGCCAACGCGGGCTTCGGCTGTACGGGTGAACAAGCTGACTGTGCCCGTTCCGGGGCGAAAATCGACATTGGGCAGTTCAGCGAGACGGGCCACCATTTCGCGCCGCAAGAGCCAGTTTGGCAGGTTCCAACCAAAGGGCTGGTCCGAGATATCCGCGGCATTGAAGTCGCGCACCACGCGCGGCTCGGGCACATCGCCGCCTGCATCCACAATCCGCATGATCTGAAGAGGGGCGGCATGCGCGTCAAGTTTTTCCCACAGCCCGCATTGTTCCAAAAGACCGTGGGCTGGTTGCAAAAACGCGGTGGTCCGTAAATCCGATCCGTCCACGTCCCGCTGGGTCACAGGTGGGGTAGGATCAACACAGACCACATTGAATCCAGCCGCGCCAAGGGCCGCTGCTGCGGTCAAACCGGCAATTCCGCCGCCGGAAATCAGGATGTCACACTGGTCGTTCATGGCGCCCTCTTTGGTTCTGAGCCGACCCTAGAGCGGTTCGACTTCCCGCGCCAAGTGACATCCTGTCTCGCAGGTCAGCCGCGCGAGATCAGGATGAGGATCAGGAATATCACGGGCACCATCACGACGGCGGGGATATACAAGCCCGGCAAGCCAAACAGCATCACTGAACAGCCCCACATGCTGAAGATGGCGGCAGCGGTGTAATACCAGTCGTCCCCATCTGCATCGGCCGCATCGCGCGCCATCCAGCCAAACAGAGGAACAGCAAATAGCAGGCGCTGCCAGATGGGTGAGCGCGGGGGCATTTCGATTGCGGACATCTGGGTCTCCGTTCTGTTCGTCGCAGTTGGGATATAGGGGCGGCGCCCGGGTCGCAGTACGTGCAGATCGTCGCAGTGTGACAGCCTATCGCAGGCGGGCCAGAAAGGCGGTCAGGTCGTCTGTATGGTGGTGGATGTGATCGGCCATGTGCGGTTCGGGCGCGACATGAACCGTGCGCATCCCCATCTCATGCGGGGCCGCCAGATTGCGCGGATCGTCTTCGAACATGGCCGCTTTTTCTGCCTTGATTCCGTCTTGCGCAAAGATGGCCTGGAATGCTGCCTTCTCGGGTTTAGGACGGTATCCCGCATGCTCAACCCCATAGATGGCATCGAACAAACCGCTGAGGCCACGCGCCGCAAGGACGCGTTCGGCATAGGGCGCGCTGCCATTGGTATAGACAATGCGGCGACCGGGCAGAGCACGAATATGTGCCGCCAGATCCACGTCCGGGTCCATATGGCTCATATCCACCTGATGCACGGCATGCAGGTAAGGGTCGGGATCCAGATCATGTTCGGCCATCAGCCCGGCCAGCGTGGTGCCATATTCGCGCCAGTAATGGGATCGCAGCCGGTCGGCCTCGGCCCGGTCGACGCCGATGGCCTGGACCACATAATCCGTCATCAGCACCTCGATCTGATCGAACAGGCGCATATGCGGCGGGTACAGGGTGTTGTCCAGATCGAACACCCATTGGGAGACATGGCTGAAGGCAGGTTTGACCATGCCTGCCGTTTAAGCCGCGCAGCGCAGGTTTTCAATGCAGTACTTGATTGTGCGCACTGCAGACGGATAGACATGTCCGAACGAGGAGAAAAACTAAAGATGCCCCAATCCAAGCAGTCCAACAGCGACGCCTACAGCCTTATTCTCGAAGCGATTGATGTGGGCATCTACAAGCCCGGTGACAGGCTGGTCGAAAGCGAGCTGGCCGAAAGGTTCGGTGTTTCGCGCACGCCAATCCGCGAGGCATTGCAGCGGTTAGAGACCCAATCCTTGCTTGAACGCGACGGGCGTTCGCTGATTGTGGCCTCATTGGACCACAATCAGATGGCAGAGCTATATGTCGTTCGCCGTGAACTTGAAGGTCTCGCTGCAAGTTTGGCCGCCAAGCACGCGACCGAGGAAGAGATCAAGGTGCTGCAGGAAATGGTTGCCGAAGATGATGCGCTGGTGGACAATCCAAACGCCCTGTCTCGGGCGAACCGGCGGTTTCACGAACAGATCCATCTGGCCTCGCACAACCGCTATTTGGTGCAACAGCTGAACCTTGTGCACCGCACAATGGCCTTGATGGCAACGACATCGCTTGCGGTTTCCGGGCGCGGTGAAATCGCGCAAAGTGAACACAAAGGCATCGTCGAGGCGATAGCCGCCCGTGACGAGCAAGCCGCGGAACGTGCGTTGAAAGAGCATATCTCGGTCGCTTTCATGACGCGTCTCAAGCAGGATGCGGTTCGTCGCGAAAGCTGACGGTCACATGTCGAAGGCTTCTTCACTGGCTTGACCGTGTTGGGTTTTGTCCCAGAAGAACGGGTTGATAGCCAATTCCCAAAGGGCTTTGTAAGCTGCCAGCACACCCAAGGGGAAATACAACGGCATTGTCGGCACCCACGGCATCAGAAACTGTCTTTCACGGGCGGCGACAGCCAGTATCCCGATGGTCACATTCGTGATCTCTGCAAATACGAACAGAGCTATCAGTATGGTCATGACCTTGCCCGGAATGACGGGATCCAGCGGGCTGGCCAATCCGAATGTGGTAAGCCAGAACAGCCACAAAACCGGGGCCAGCAGGAATTGTCCGACGGTGCCCAGAAAAAACGCCTGGAGCCCAAGGAAGCGCAGCACACCCAGCTCTTTCAGCAGATGGATCGGCGAGCGCATGTGGACAAGATATGTGACCATAAAGCCCTTGAGCCATCGTGAACGCTGTTTGACCCAAGGCCAGGCCCGAAAGTTTGCTTCTTCGAAAGTGGCGGTATCAACCATCTCGGTCCGATAACCCGCGCGGCTGAGGCGGACGCCCAGATCCGCGTCTTCGGTCACATTATGGGCATCCCAACCGCCCAGTTCCAACAGCTTTTCGCGACGAAAGAAAAAGGTTGTACCACCAAGTGGAACCACCAGTCCCAACCGGGCAATGCCAGGCAGGATGACCCGAAACCAACTGTTATACTCGATGGTAAAGCAGCGAGACCGCCAGTTGGTGCGCGGGTTGTAATAGTCCAGAACGCCTTGCAAGCAGACGACGTCTTCACTGGCTTGGGTGAAATGTCCGACGACGCGTTCGATTTGATCGGGAAGAGGGGCGTCCTCGGCATCCCAAACGCCTAGAATGTCACCACGACAGAAATCCAGCGCATAATTCATCGCGCGCGGTTTTGTCGTCAGCCCGCTTAATGCCGGTACTTCGATCGTGCGGATCCAACAGGGCAGCTCGATTTTGGCCAGGGTTGCACGGGTTACCATATCCGTTTCTTCCAAAACCAGAATGACGTCCAAAAGAGCTTTGGGATATGTCAGACGCCGCAATCGGCGGATCAGAGCGCCAGCAATCTCTCGCTCTTTGTACAAAGGGACCATGATGGAAACGCGAGGCAGTCGAAGAGGAAGCGTGGTGGCGGTCTGACTGTGGCGTTTTCCTTTGTAACATAGAAACGAGAGCAATCCCGCCAGACGCAATGTCAGGAATAATACAAGCGACGTAACGGCCAAAACGACCAGAGCCAGCAGCCCCGGAATGGGTTGCGCCAGGAACAGTGTGGCGAGGCCAAGCACTATGGCAATCGGCCCAATACGCGAGCGCCGATTCCAGGATCGGCAACTATGAGCTATTGCCACACGGGTTTCAGCCTTTTCAGCAAGGCTTTCCGAGAAAATTCTGGCGATCGCGTCGTCGATCCGGTCCGCATCGGCAAGCACGGGTATGATCGTTTGCTTTTCCTTTGCCAACTGCTTGCGAACTGCGTCGAATTGATCGGGATTGGCGGTAGCGACCAGCAGAATGGGACCGATGCGCATCCAGGGAATGATGTTGTGATCCAGCCAAAAGCTGGCGGGGCGGGTTTTGCAAAGGTCCGGATTTGGTGGATGCAGATCCAGGTCCGCGATCTGCAATCCTGTTTGTTCAGACAGCGCCGTCAGAACCTCGGACCGATCTACCCAGCCTTCGCCGACCAGGATTTCGCCCAGTGCAACATTTTGTCTGGATTGCAGGTGCAGGGCTTTTTGCAACTGATGGTTCGAAAGCAGCCCGCGGTCGATCAGGCAAGCCCCCAAAGGCTTGCGCACCGTTGCAGAAATCGGCGCGGCCGATGCGAAATGCTGCAGGTTCAGTTCAACCATTCAATCAACCCAGACGTGGTAATCTGCGTCAGGGTGGAGCGATTAAGGTTAACAGGCCGTTAAGGCTGTATGATTATGCCTGTGCCTTTCGGGCGGCCATCGCATGCGAGAACCGCTCGAACAGGTAGAAGCTGTCTTGTGGGCCTGGAGATGCCTCTGGGTGGTACTGTACCGAATAGACCGGTCGATCCGTCATGCGAATTCCGCAGTTTGAACCATCAAACAACGAACGATGAGTCTCAACGACACCGTCGGGAAGGGTTTGAGCGTCTACCGCAAACCCATGGTTCATCGACGTTATTTCCACCTTCCCAGTCTCGAGATCTTTTACCGGGTGGTTCGCCCCGTGGTGGCCGTGATTCATCTTGACAGTCTGACCGCCAAGGGCCAGCGCAAGCATCTGATGACCAAGGCAAATCCCGAATACGGGTAGGTCGGTGGTGTCCAATACCTCTTTGATCATCGGTACTGCGTATTCACCCGTAGCCGCTGGATCACCGGGGCCATTGGACAGGAATACGCCGTCGGGATTATGGGCCAGAACCTCAGCCGCGGTGGCCGTTGCGGGCAGCACAGTGACATCGCACCCGGTCGAGGCAAGGCATCTCAGGATATTGCGCTTTGCCCCGAAATCCAGTGCCACAACCTTATGTACTGGGGCCTCTTGCCGTTTATAGCCATCTGGCCAGGCCCAACGCATCTCATCCCAGCGATAGCTTTGCGCACAAGTCACTTCCTTGGCCAAATCCATACCTTCAAGCCCGGCAAAGCCACGCGCTGCCGAAACCAGAGCTTCGATGTCGAAATTGCCCTCAGGATCATGAGCCAATGCCACATGAGGTGCGCCTTGCTGGCGAATTGCGCGGGTTAACCGGCGGGTATCGACACCGCCAATGGCAATACGCCCACGCTGGGCAAGCCATGATTTCAGCTCTTCAGCAGACCGCCAGCTGGACGGTTCGGTTGGGTCCCATTTGACGACCATTCCTGCCGCGACAGGATCACCGGTTTCGTCATCCTCGGGGTTCACACCAACATTTCCGATATGAGGGAAAGTGAAGGTCACGATCTGTCCGGCATAAGAAGGATCGGTCATGATCTCTTGATAGCCGGTCATTGCGGTG
Organism: Ruegeria sp. CDSC025; assembly: GCF_059610805.1. Classification (NCBI taxonomy): domain Bacteria; kingdom Pseudomonadati; phylum Pseudomonadota; class Alphaproteobacteria; order Rhodobacterales; family Roseobacteraceae; genus Ruegeria; species Ruegeria sp. CDSC025. Next base: position 102,990 of record NZ_JBXWOJ010000001.1, read on the forward strand.
TTGAAACACAGCTCGGCCACGGTCTGGCCTGTGGCGCCGAAACCGACCCCGTAGAACAGTGTTCCATCGGCCAAAGCCAGACATGCGGTGGGCTTAGACGGGGCGTTCTGGGCCATAGCGCGACTCTCCTGCAGGGTAAATCGGCGCATACCTAAGGGGGTTATGCGCTTGGGTCAAGTGTGTTCAATTTTTGGGCTATTGAGCAATATCAATGACTTAGATGTTGAGGCCCCCGGTTGTATCACGCTTTTTGTTTCGATATGGTCGGGGTTCCTTTTGTCATGGGGATGGACAAACTAAATGGATATGCGATCACGGGTGAATTCCGCCCTGAAGCAAGCAATGAAAGACAAGAACGCCGAGCGTCTGTCGACCCTACGTCTGATCAATGCAGCAATCAAGGACCGGGATATCGCGTCTCGTGCTGCGGTCAACGAGGAAGCCAAGGGTTGCGGTGATGCCGAAGTTCTTGAAATTCTAGGGAAAATGTCCAAGCAGCGTAAGGAAAGTGCGCGTGCTTACGAAGAGGGTGGACGCCTCGATCTGGCGGAGCGTGAACTGCGCGAGATAGAAGTCATAGAAGAATTCCTGCCCGAGCAACTGGACGACGATGAGGTGACGAAAGCCATCCAATCAGCGATTACGGCCACTGGTGCCGGGTCGATCCGGGATATGGGCAAGGTCATGGGCGAGCTCAAGACACGCTATACTGGCCAGATGGATTTTGGGAAAGTTGGGCCCATGGTCAAAGATCAGCTTTGTGCGGCTGCCAGCGGCTGACTGCCGTGACATGCTGAGAGCTTACTGCGCGACTGGTTCGCGCAGTTTTTCTTTGAGGTCATCGTAAAGCGCAATCCGCTCTTCCTCGGACAGGAATGCGCCGATTTCTACTTCGCGACCTTCACCCTTGAGGGTGACGTAGTTCGGAACCGGGCCGCCGCTCTGATGGATCTCGGGGCGGGCCCAATAGCGATTACAGGCCCATTCCTGCTGCCCCCGTCGCGGGTCATGATGTATCAGATGCGCCTGTGTTCCGGTCAGCGTCAGGACTTCGAATATGCTACGGGCCCGATAGTTTGACCGGAGAGCCAGCCAAAGGCCAATAACTGTTAGCAGCAGGAAGGGCAGCAACCCCCAAAGCAAGGCCGAGCCGAGCACGGCCAAAAGCGGGATCAACCCGAACAAAAAGACACTAAACACAACCCGAACTGCCCAATGACGCGGCAGCGAGTTATGCGGCCACAAGCGCAGCTCAAGTTCTGATGTGGTGGTTTGATTCCATCTGTAGGGCATGGCCGGAAGATAGCCCAAAGCGCGTCCGAGTCGACGCTGAAAATTCAGATGACGTGCCCGACGCGGGCCCACGATAGGGCATCGTCCAGCCGATCATCCCCCCAAAAGACTTCGTTCCCCACAACCAGGCTTGGGGCGCCAAAAATGCCCAGCTTGATTGCGCGTAGTGTTTCCGCCTCAAGTGCGGCAACAATGTCGGGGCTGCGCGCGCGGGACAGGATCAGTCGGGGATCCTGCTGACTGCGATGTAGCGCTTCGGACAGGGCGGTTTCGCTGCCGGCCTCTACACCTTCTTCGAACCAGATCCGATATAGAATTTGCGTAAAGTTCTTGCCCCAGCCTTCTTCCATTCCCAACAGCGCTACTTGATTTGCCAAGGCAAGGTCAGAAATGGGGTAGGGCGCAGGAAGCTGGGCGTGCATATGGTACTTGGCCGCCCGACGCTCAATGTCGCGCCACATATAGGCGGATTTGACGGGTTTCCCTGCAAAGGGGATGTTCTTCTGCTGCGACATCACTGTGCGTACATTGAACGGCCGCCATGTGACGGACGCATCGTGTTCAGAACACCAATCGTCCAGGCGCATGATCGTCAGAAAGCTGTAAGTGCTTCCGATAGAGTACCAGAAATCAAGATCGGGCATATGAACCCTCGGGGTTGCCGATTGTTTTGCCTTTACCAGAGTACCCTATTTTGACCGATCTGGCGAATTTCCGGTGGCACGCCACTTAGAAATGAAAAACCCCGCCAAGTTGGCGGGGTTTTCTGTTGGTTCAGAGGGATCAGTGCGCGTGGCCCTTGTCCCAGTCTTCTTGCTTGGGCAGCTGCTCGAACGTGTGTTCGGGCGGCGGCGAGGGCAGCGTCCATTCCAGCGTATCCGCGTATTCGTTCCACGGGTTGTTCCGGGTCTCACGTGCGCCACGGAACAAGGCGTAGAACACGATACCAAAGAACAGCAGGAACGAGGCGAAGGATACAAAGGCGCCAATCGACGAGACATAGTTCCACTGCGCGAACGCTTCGGGATAATCGATGTAGCGACGTGGCATGCCCTGACGGCCCAGGAAGTGCTGGGGGAAGAAGGTCAGGTTGGCGCCGATGAAGAACAGCCAGAAGTGAACCTTGCCCCAGAACTCTGAATACTGACGGCCTGTCATCTTGGAGAAGTAGAAGTAGATTCCGGCAAAGATCGCAAACACTGCGCCCAGCGACATCACATAGTGGAAGTGTGCAACCACATAATATGTGTCGTGATAGGCGCGGTCGATACCGGCCTGCGACAGAACCACACCGGTCACACCGCCAACGGTGAACAGGAACAGGAAACCGAAAGCAAACAGCATCGGTGTCTTGAACTCGATCGAGCCGCCCCACATGGTTGCGATCCACGAGAAGACCTTAACGCCGGTAGGAACCGCGATGACCATCGTTGCCAGCATGAAGTAGGCTTGCTGCTGGACCGACATGCCGACTGTGTACATGTGGTGTGCCCACACGACAAAGCCCAGTACACCGATCGCAATAAGTGCCCAAACCATCGGCAGGTAACCGAAGACTGGCTTGCGCGAGAAGGTCGCGATGATGTGGCTGATAAGGCCAAATCCAGGTAGGATCACGATGTACACTTCTGGGTGGCCAAAGAACCACAGGATGTGCTGATACAGGATTGGATCACCACCACCGGCCGGATCAAAGAAGGTGAAACCAAAGTTGCGGTCCATTAGCAACATGGTGATCGCACCTGCCAAAACCGGCAGCGACAGAAGAATCAGCCACGAGGTGATGAAGATCGACCAACTGAACAGCGGCACCTTGAACAGGGTCATGCCCGGGGCACGCATGTTCAGGAAGGTGGTGATCATGTTGATCGCGCCGAGGATCGAGGAGGCGCCCGATACGTGCACGGCAAAGATCGCGAGGTCCATGGACATTCCGCCCTCGCTCGTCGACAGCGGCGGGTACAGAACCCAGCCGACGCCCGAACCAAGCTGGTCGTTACCACCGGGGCTCAGCAGCGAGGCCACGCCCAGCGAAGTACCGGCGACATAGAGCCAGAAGGACAAGTTGTTCATCCGCGGGAACGCCATGTCCGGCGCGCCAATCTGCAACGGCATGAAATAGTTGCCAAATCCGCCGAATAGGGCAGGGATGACCACGAAGAACATCATCAGAACACCGTGATAGGTGATCATCACGTTCCACAAATGCCCGTTCGGAGTGCAGAGCTCGGCACCGCTGCCGAACAAGCGGAACCCTTCCATGCACATGTGCTGTACCCCGGGCTCCATCAGTTCGATCCGCATGATAACAGTCATCAGAACCGAGATTAGACCGGCCAGGGCCGAGACGATCAGGTACAGAATCCCGATGTCCTTGTGGTTGGTCGACATGAACCAGCGGGTAAAGAACCCGCGCTGGTCTTCATGGTCGTGACCATGAATGGCTGCGTCTGCCATTAGGTGCCTCCTGTTGCAACTACACCGCGCTGTCGGACCTCTCCAACGCGCGGGATTCCTGCTGGTTTTAGATTGCGTGGGGGCGACCTTCAATGGTCGAGTTTGATCTGGATCAAGATTAATTGTCGCGGGTGCCGGTTGCAGGGCTTCGAAAAAGAGCACAACTTTCGGCAAATGGAGGAGACCGGATGGTTCTGAACTACGTGACGACCGAAAAGGCTCAGGCGGCCACCGGGCTACGCATGATCGTTGTCGGAGGTGTGCCAAGCCCTTGGAGCGAAGCCGCAAAGGGTATTTTTCACGTAAAGCGTCTGCCTTGGCTGCCAGTTTATCTGGACCATCAGGACCGGGCGCAGACCATCTGGGCGCAAACGGACAGCGCACCGGTTGTGTTCTGGAAAGATGAAGTACCGCTTTCCGAAACGGCCGATATTGTCGCCTTGGCACAACGAATCGCGCCTGAACCAGATTTGTTGCCAGCATCAATGGCGCCCGACATTCTCGCCTTCATTGACTTACTTACGGCCCCAAATGGATTGGGCTGGCAAAGGCGGCTTCAGCAAATCCATGCTGGTATGCGAGGCCAAGAAGGTGGGTTCCATCCCAAGATTGCCGACTATCTTGGCAAGAAATGCGGCTATGATACAGAAGCAGGTGAAATGGCTGCCGGTCGCGCTGATGGGATATTGAAACGCGTCAGCAGCAAGCTCGCAGAAAGTGGTGATTTTCTGTTTGGCAACACGCTCACTGCAGCAGATATTTATTGTGCTGCCTTCATGGCTTTGTTCGCACCGTTGCCGGAAGAGTTGTGTGCTATGCGGCCGAGTACCCGAAGGGTTTTCGAGCATATATCCGATCCTGTACGGGATACGCTTTCGGCAGGTTTGCTGTTGCATCGGGACAGGATATACCGCGATTTTCTGGAAACACCCTTGTCGCTTTGATCGCATGTGCATTGCGTCTTGACCGCCAAGATGCGGCACCGCACAAACACCTCATGAAAAACGTCCAAACGGAGGCCGAGTATGTCTGCCTATGATCCCGATAACATTTTCGCCAAGATCCTGCGTGGTGAAATCCCTGCAAACCGGGTCTATGAAGACGACGACACACTGGCCTTCATGGACATCATGCCGCGCACGGACGGGCATCTGCTGGTGATCCCGAAAACGCCTTGTCGCAACGTGCTGGATGCCAGCCCAGAACAGCTTGCTTCTGTGATCTCAACGGTTCAGAAGATGGCGCAGGCGGTGAAAGCGGCCTTTGATGCGGATGGCGTCACCATCCAGCAGTTCAACGAGGCTGCAGGCGGGCAAGAAGTGTTTCATCTGCATTTTCACGTTCTGCCGCGGCACGAAGGCGTTTCGATGCGACCACCGGGCAATATGGGTGATTTTGACCTGATCGCTGAACACGCCGGTAAAATCAAAGACACGCTGGCCTGATCACCCGCTACAGGATCAGTGCGATCCAAGGCATTTGCTATGGTCGCCAAACGCGTTCAGCACTTCACATACATGGTCGTGGGTGCCGTCACAGGCGGCTGTGATGCGTTCCAGTTCGGCCTCAAGGCTGCGCAGCAATGTTATCCGGTTGCGCAGTTCAGTCAGCTGACGATCCGCGATTTCATGAACATGGTCCAGATCCGCCCCCTGCGCCCCTTCCAAAGAAAGCAACGCCTCGACATCCGGCAAAGGCAGGCCCAGATCACGCGAGTGGCGGATAAATTGGAGGCGTTTCAGAGCAGTCTCGTCATATCTGCGCTGATTGCCCGCCGTCCGATACGGCTTGGCCAACAAGCCTTTTTCCTCATAGAAACGGATCGTGGGCACCTTGACCCCGGTTTGCCGCGACAAATCTCCGATTGAGTACATTTTGTGCTTTTTGCCTCTTGAACCTCTAGTGACTAGAGGAATTACATAGGATTGCAGTTCAAAACAAGGATCTGATCTGCCATGTCACATAACCACACCCACTCTCACATTGATCCTAATGCCGGTGACCGGAGGGTGGTCGGAGCGATCGGCGTCAATATGGTATTGACGCTTGCACAAATAGTGGGGGGCATTTTGTCTGGCTCACTGGCCTTGATCGCAGATGCCTTGCATAATTTTTCAGATGCCATCGCGCTGATCATCGCGTTTTTCGCTCGTAAGATTGCGCGACGCCCGGCAGATCCACGGATGAGCTTTGGTTATGGCCGGGCAGAGGTTGTGGCCGCTCTTGTTAACTACACCATTCTTGTCGTTCTGGCCGTTTATCTGATGTACGAAGGTGTCATGCGGTTTATAGAGCCCGAACCGGTGAATGGCTGGATCGTCGTCTGGATCGCAGTGCTGGCCCTGATCGTCGATCTGATCACGGCTGTCCTGACCTATTCGATGGCAAAGGACAGCATGAATATCCGGGCCGCCTTTCTGCACAACGTGGCAGATGCCTTAGGCTCATTGGCCGTGATCGTCGCCGGAACCTTGGTTATCCTGTTCAACTGGACCTGGGTGGACCCGGCTGTGACCATCATGATCTCGGTCTACATCCTTTGGCATGTGAAATCTGAAATTGGCGAAACCATTCACGTCTTGATGTTGGGTGCACCATCCGACCTTGACCCAGAAGAGGTCGCTTCGATGATCGAGGCTACCGAGGGCGTTGTTTCGGTCCATCACGTTCATCTGTGGAGTATGCAGGAGCATGAACCTGCCCTGACTGCACATGTGGTTGCGACCAGCCACGCAGACGAAGATGCCAGGTGGCTTTCCACAACCATCAAGAATGCGCTGCAGGATCAGTTCGGGATCGGCCATGCAACGCTTGAAATTGAAAGTGGGGAAGAGGTTTGTGGCCATCCGGCCCGGTTTGGACATGACAAACACGAGCACTAAAAAAGAAATTGCCGTTCCGATTTGGGGTCGGAACGGCAGACTCGTAACCAAAACACATACCTGTTTTCCCAGGGTATACCTGCGATCACCGGCTTAACACACCACTCACTCTAGAACGGTAAATTCATACTAGGCGTTAATCGGACCCAAGTATTCATATTTGTGAAATTTAACTAGATTCCGTCGGAAACCAGACGGACCAATCGAGAATTGTTTCCAAATTATGAAGCAGAGCGGATCTGACGGCTGGATTGTAGTCGGTGCCGGGCTGTTTTTCGATTCGTGATCCGAGTTAATCCGCCCCCGCGGGTCCAAAAACCTCAGCGAATGTTTTTCTAAGCGCGTTGTCCACATCATCCATCGCGACCGGAAGACCCAGATCGACCAGAGAAGTCACGCCATGGTTCGAGATGCCGCAGGGTACGATCCCAGAGAAATGGCTCAAATCCGGTTCGACATTGATCGAGATGCCGTGAAAGCTGACCCATTTACGCAATCGCAGGCCGATCGCCGCGACTTTGTCCTCGGCTTTTTCGCCTGCAGGCGTCAGCGGCTTGTCATCCCGTTGCACCCAGACACCAACGCGGCCGTCGCGGATTTGCCCGGTCACGTTGAACTCGGCCAAAGCTGCGATCACCCAATTCTCAAGCTGCTTTACAAACTTGCGCACATCCCTGCCGCGTTTGTTCAGGTCCAGCATGACATAAGCAACGCGCTGCCCCGGACCATGATAGGTGTATTCACCACCGCGTTTTGACGTATAGACTGGAAATCTGTCCGGGTCTTTCAGGTCTTCGACCTTGGCTGAAGTGCCCGCTGTGTACAGGGCAGGGTGCTCAAGTAGCCAGATACACTCATCCGCCTCACCCGCCGCGATATCGGCCACGCGCGCCTCCATAAAGGCGATGGCCTCATCATAGTCGGTCAATCCGTCAGTAATCTTCCATTCCATGTCGGCTCCTTAGCGGCTGGATGCATGGATGGAAAGACCTAGGCTGCTTCGGTCAAACAGCGCTGCAGGACCTGCGCATAGGTGTCCGCCCCCTGCGCTCCGGTCAGCAGATACTTTCCGCCAAACACCATTGAGGGCACGCCGGAAATGCCACGGCTGGTCCAGTATTGCTGCTTCTCTCGGACCGGGCCGACATGAGCGCCCGATTCCAGCGCCGCGCGCGCTGCGTTCCGATCCAGACCGGCGGTTTCGGCGGCCTCAAGCAGGATATCGATATTCGAGACGTCTTTTTGATTGGTGAAATAGGCCTCGAACAAGGCCAGTTTCAGCGGATGCTGGCGCCCTTGAGCCTCGGCCCAGTCAAGAAGCTGATGCGCGGCAAAGGTGTTTACGATGCGGCTGTCGTCGTCAAAGGCGAAGGTAAAGCCCAGGTCAGTCCCGATTTGCGTCAAACGATCCCGCATCATCTGGCTTTGTTCCCGAGAGGATCCGTATTTCTCGGCGATATGCTCGCGCAGGTTCTGACCTTCGGGCGCCATGTTTGGGTTCAATTCGAACGGATGCCAGCGCAGCTTTGCCAGAATATTTTGCTGTTTGAGCGCCAGATCCAACTGCTGGAATCCAACAATGCACCAGGGGCAAACCACATCCGAGACTATGTCGATCTGAACGATGGGGCGAGGGTCGGGCGAGGTCATGGCGGGGCTCCTGACGGGGTCATTTGGACGACAACCTGTTAAAGATAAGAGCGCCGAATGGGAATTCAAACCAACGTGATTTTTGCCTCTTCACATCTTGATCATCAAGGTCTATACGCCCCACTACCAAGTCACTAACAGTGCGGTCGTGGCGGAATTGGTAGACGCGCAGCGTTGAGGTCGCTGTGGGGTAACACCCGTGGAAGTTCGAGTCTTCTCGACCGCACCAAGTGATTGGCTTCCAATCTTCTCATAGCTTGTATTCGCGACGCCCTCGGTGCGTTCAGTCGACGTGTCAAAGCCGGTCGCCAGCCGCCTGCTGTTAAGCAGGTTTCAGGGCTGGCAGCCGGGAATCTGACCAGGTGTCTTAGGTGTCCGGCGTCGCGTTACCGGGCAGGGACCTGCAGCTCAATACGCTGGAAGATCAGTGTGATGATGCCTGCAATGATCAGATAGATCAGTGCCAACAGCAGCAGCGGTTCATAGACCACGAAGGTGTCCGCCCGAATTCTGGACGACACGGCGTAGATCTCGACCACTGTGATCGTCGCCACCAGCGGGGTCGCTTTCAACTGAAGGATCGTCTCACCGCCCAGTGTCGGCAGCACGCTGCGAATGGCCTGAGGCAGCCAGATCCGGCGGAACATAGTGAACCGCGGCATGCCAAAGGATTGCGCCGCTTCGAGCTGACCCTTCTTAACGCTGGCAAAGGCGCCGCGCATGATTTCGCCCTCATAACCCGCGTAAGACAGGGTCAGGGCCAGCACCGCATAGGGCCAGGCCTGTCGCAGGTAGGGCCATAGCTCACTGCCGCGTATCCATGGAATCTGAGGGAAAAGCGATCCAAGCCCATAGTACAACAGCCAGATTTGCAGAAGAATTGGGGTGCCGCGAATGACGGTGCAGAACACTTTTGCCGGTGCCGAAAGGTACCAGGGACCAATCGCCTGAGCGAGACCCAGTGGAACGGCGAGCAAGAACCCAAGCACACAGGTGACGGCCAACAGCCAAATGGTCCTCCACAGACCTTCAAGCGCCAGCGGGGCATAGGTTGGAATCCAATCCCAGCGCAGTGAGACGGCGCACCAGATAACGAAAGCAGCAAAAAGTGCCATCAGCACGATCCGATGCGGCTGCATGAGTGCTCGCCAGTCCATTATCGGCTTCCTCCCTTCAGCGAAGGCTGCCCACGACGGGCCCATTTCTCGATACGCGCGAACACGACACCGGAACAAAGCGTGACGATCAAGTACAAGGCACCTGCAGCAAGGAAGAAGGTGAAATAGGCGCGGGTGCTGGCCGCAGCCTGACGGGTCTCCAGCGTCAATTCGCTAAAGCCGACAATGGCCAGCAGGGCCGTATCTTTGGTTGCAATGAGCCACAGATTGGCCAATCCAGGCGTGGCAAAAGACATCATCGCCGGTATCGTCACCCGTCGCATCAGCAAAAGAGAGGGCATGCCATAGGCACGGGCGGCTTCGATCTGACCAGTAGGAACCGCTTGAATCGCCCCCCTGAGGACCTCGGTCGCATAGGCGCCCTGAACAATGCCCAAAACCCATATACCGGCGACAACGCCGCTGATTTCGACCCGGGCGTATCCCATTGCCTGCGCGGCCTGATTGATCAGGTCGGTCCCGACGTAATACAGGATCAGGATCAGCACCAGTTCAGGCACGGCGCGCATTACAGTCGTATATATGCCGAGCAGGTCACGTGTGACCGGCCCGCCATATAGTTTTCCATAGGCCCCGAAAAGCCCGATGATCAACCCGAACCCGAACGCTCCAAAAGCGATCTGCAACGAGTTAGCGAGGCCACGCAGAAGGTTGCCGCCCCATCCCGGAGGACTAAGGGCAAGCAACTCCATGCTTTGGGCCAAACCCAGGCTTTCGAGGATAGCTTCCACGACGGATCTTACTCGCTGTAGATGCTGGCTGTGAAATAGCGCGAGGTGATTTCGTCATGCGTGCCGTCGGCAAGAATTGCCGCGATACCCGCATTCAGCTTTTCACGCAGCGCGTCATCGCCCTTGCGGACACCCGCGCCGACGCCGCGACCCAGGATCGAGACGTCATTTTCGACCGCGCCTTTGATTTCACAGCAGGCACCAGTGTCAGAAGAGACAAAATCTGCCATGGCGATGCTGTCGGCCTGGGTCGCGTCGATACGGCCGGCGAACAGATCCTGGTTGGCTTCGTCCTGAGTCTGATACACCCGGATTTCTGCGGCATCCTTGAAATGCTCGTTGGCATAGGCCTGGTGGATCGTAGAGGCCTGAATGCCGATGATCTTACCGGCCAGAGATTCTGGTGTCGGTTCAATGTCCATCGACTTGTCGGCGACGATAACGGCCGGAGTGTTGTAGTAAGGGTCGCTGAAATCGATCGTTTTCATGCGCTCTTCGGTGATCGACATCGACGCCATCAGGGCATCAATCTGCTGACCGGTCAGTGATGGGATGATCCCGTCCCACGCAACCGGAGTGATCACACACTCAAGCTCGGCGGCGGCACAGACCGCATCAATAACCTCGATCTCCCAACCGACCCATTCGCCAGAGGCATCCAGCGATGCGAAAGGCGGATAAGGCTCGGCTGCGATCCCGATCTTGACTTCATCTGCGCCAGCCGTTCCAGCCGAAAGCACAGCAGCAGCCAAAGCGGCCACGATTAGCTTTTTGTTTTTCATTGATATTCTCCCTGTTTGATATTTTGTTTGTTCAGCCGACTGATTTTAGGAATTGTTGCAGCCTTGCGGATTTCGGATTGTCGAAAAGTTCGTCGGGTGGCCCCTGTTCCTCGATCTTTCCTTCGAAAAGATACACAACATGGGTCGCAACCTCGCGCGCAAACTTCATCTCATGCGTGACCAGCAACATAGTTCGGCCCTCGGCCGCCAGATCGCGAATTACGGTCAGTACTTCACCAACAAGTTCTGGATCTAACGCGCTGGTTGGCTCGTCAAACAACATTACGCTGGGATCAACGGCAAGAGCACGCGCAATCGCAGCGCGCTGTTGCTGACCGCCTGACAGAAAGGAAGGGAAGGTATCCGCCTTGTCGCCAAGCCCAACGCGCTCCAGCAGCTGGTGCGCGCGCTTGATCGCCTCGTCCCGCGGTACTTTCAGCACGTGAACGGGCACCTCGATGACATTTTCCAGCAACGTGCGGTGGGTCCAAAGGTTGAAGGCCTGAAACACCATTGCCAGTCGGGTGCGGATGCGTTCCAGCTGACGCCGGTCCTTAGGCGTGCCATCCGGGCGCATCTCAATCGGCTCGCCGTTTACGACGATTTCTCCGGAACTGGGCGTTTCAAGGAAATTGATACAGCGAAGGAACGTGGATTTCCCCGAACCACTGCCTCCGATGATGGCGACGACATCACCCTGATGGGCAGTAAGTGAAACGCCTTTGAGAACTTCGAGCGAGCCAAAAGACTTGTGCAAGTCAGTGACCCGAATGGCTTCATCCGGCGTGGTTTCTGGGTCAGCGTTCATTTTGCAGTTTCATCCCTCTCAACCGTTTTTTTACTTGCAGCTTTAGCAAATCCCTACAATTATGCAACTGTATAATTATAATTTCTGGAAAGATAGATGTCGGATCACGCAACAAAATTCAAGCGAGAACCCGCGGAGCAGCGCAAAGAGGCGTTGATCCAGGCCACGCTGTCTTTGATAGCTGAGCAAGGTTTGCAAGGTGCGACCGTTCGGGCGATTGCCGAGCGGGCCAGTGTAACTCAGGGTCTGATCCGGCACTATTTTTCTTCGAAAGAAGATTTAATTACAGCAGCTTATGACTTTCATATGCGGCGACTGACGGATTTGACGTCGGCCCCTGCAGACGGAGATTATAGCACAGCCAGATTGCGGCTGGCGACGTTTGTAACGACCGGGCTGACCCATCCGGTGGTCGATCCGGGGTCAGTGTCCCTATGGGCGGGCTTTTTGAACAAAGTTCTGGCGGACGACAAAATGCAAGCGATCCACGAACAGACATATCGGGATTTTCGTGACCGCTTGGAATCACTCATTGCAGATGCGCTGAACGAGGTAGGCATACCAGCCAGCCCGGCGGAACTGCGCAGGTTGGCTATCGCATGCAACGCCGTGGTCGACGGCTTGTGGATGGAAGGCGGCGCCCTGCCATACGCCTTTGAGCCGGATGAGCTGCCCAAGATTGGGCTGGCTTCGGTTGGGGCAATTATCGGTGTTGAATTGACGGATCTTGAGCAGAGGCAGACATGAAGAAAACAGCGATTACCGAACGCCTTGCCGGCCTGGGTGGCGCCAAATGGGAAGTTTATCTCAAGGCCAAAGAACTTGTCGAGCAGGGGCGGGATATCATCGAATTGACCATTGGCGAGCCGGATGTGCCAACGCCCACCGAACTGGTGGAAAGCGCTGTGGACGCTTTGCGCGCCGGGCGAACCACCTACTCCAATGGGCGTGGTGAGGCTGGACTGCGCTCTGCACTGGCCGATCGTTATTCGGCCAGATCCGGGCGCACGATCACGGATAATCAAGTGCTGTGTTTTCCAGGCACCCAGACCTCGCTTTTTACCGTCCTGATGGGCGTGGCCGAGGCGGGTTGTGAGGTGCTGGTGGGCGATCCGATGTATGCAACCTATCAAGGTGTGGTACGCGCAAGCGGTGCGGATATTGTGCCGGTTCCATTGCGGCCGGAAAACGGTTTTCGTATTTCTGCGGATGATATCGCGGACAGGATTACCGCGAAGACCACTGCGCTATTGTTGACCACACCGCATAATCCTACCGGGTCGATCCTGACACGCGAAGACATCGACGCAATCGGCAAGCTGGCTATCGAGCATGATCTATGGATCATTTCTGATGAGGTTTATGAAGAACTGATCTTTGACGGATCTGTGTTTTCCTCACCCCTGTCGCGGTCCGAGCTAGCGGATCGGGTAATCGTCGTCTCTTCGATATCAAAATCCCATGCCGCCCCCGGATTCCGCAGCGGTTGGTGCATTGGTCCCGAGGAATTTACCGCGCGCCTTTTGTCGCTGTCGGAAACCATGCTGTTTGGAAATCAGCCCTTCATCGCCGACATGACCGAGACGGCTATTCGCAACGGTTCAACCGTGGCTGAAGGCATGGCGCAACGGTACGCCCGCCGCGCCCGGATGCTGAACGACAGGCTGCCGAACGAGACACATCTGCGTGTGCATCTTCCACAGGCAGGTATGTTTGCAATGATTGATGTCTCGGCCACAGGGATGAATGGAAACGAGTACGCCTTTCATCTGCTCGAACATGGCAAAGTCGCGGTGATGCCGGGGCCGTCTTTCGGTGACACGGTTGATGACTGGGTCCGTATCGCGCTGACGGTGGACGACGCGATCTTTACCGAAGCCTGTGACCGGATCGTTGCCCACGCGACCCAACTGCAACTGGAAAACGCATGACAAGCATTGGTGAGGCGCTGGTTGATCAACTGGTCAGGCGCGATGTGGATACCGTGTTTGGCATCCCCGGCGTCCATACGGTCGAACTGTACCGCGGGCTGGCCGCATCGGGCATTCGCCATGTCACCCCACGACACGAGCAGGGGGCAGGGTTCATGGCTGATGGCTATGCCAGGGTATCCGGCAAGCCCGGCGTGGCCTTTGTGATTACCGGCCCCGGTCTGACCAATACACTCACGGCGATGGGGCAGGCTCGGGCAGACAGCGTTCCGATGCTGGTGGTGTCGGGGGTCAACACGTTGTCCAGTCTTGGCAAAGGGCTTGGTCACTTGCATGAGTTACCGGATCAACGAGCGATGGCGCGAACAGTCGCTCTGTCATCGGACCGAGTTGAAAAGTCAGTTGAACTAGCAGCCGCGTTGGACCGCGCCTTCGCCCTGTTTCAATCCGGTCGCCCAGGGCCAACACACATCGAAATCCCGCTAGACGTTGCGGGGGACGAGTTTGCTGGTCCGACCGATGCTGCGAAAGGTCCCGTCGATAAGTCTCTTGATCCGGCGCTTCTTGACCGTGCTGCCAAGCTACTGGGGTCGGCAAAAGCGCCGGTCATTCTGGTCGGCGGAGGTGGGCGCAGCGCCGGCAGGTCGATCCGGCAGCTGGCCGAAGCGCTGGATGCGCCGGTTGTTCAAACCGTGAATGCGCGCGGGTTGATGTACGATCACCCGTTGAGTGTACCAGCAAGCCCGAGCCTGAATTCAGTGCGTGCTTTGATCGAACAGGCCGACGTGGTTCTGGCTTTGGGGACTGAGCTGGGCCAGACGGACTACGATATGTACGCCACCGGCACGATGGCTGAAATGCCATACCTGATCCGTGTGGACCTATGCCCCGATCAGCTGAAGCGCCACGCGACGGACATTGCCATTGTTGGTGATGCGGCGATGGCAGCGGCCGAGCTTGTGGATCGGTTTGCCGCATCGCCCAAGTCGGCAAACGGTGCCGCGCGCGCGGCTACCTCGCGGCGGAACGCGGTCGAAGAAATCGGGCCGGAAATGCAGGCGTTACTGGCTGTGCTGAACGCCATGCGCGATGCAGTCCCTAACGCGATCATGGTGGGCGATTCTGCTTATCCGATCTATGCAGGAAACCTGTACTACGATCATGATCGGCCCGGCGGGTGGTTCAACGCCGCGACCGGGTTCGGAGCGCTTGGATATGGCATACCCGCCGCGATCGGCGCTGCATTGGCGGACCCTGACGCTCCGGTCATTTGTATCGCAGGCGACGGCGGGGCGCAGTTCAGCCTTCCTGAACTGATGTGCGCCGTTGATGAAAAACTGCCGATCACCTTCGTGATCTGGAACAATCACGGTTATCAGGAAATCGCAACATCAATGCAGGCGGTCGGCGTGACCGTGCTGGGATGTGATCCGACCCCGCCGGATTTTGAAAACGTCGCCCGATCTTGCGGCATGCCGTTCTGGCGCACAGGCCCTGACCCGTTGGACGTGGCCCAAGCTTTGTCGTCTGCACAATCCCAAGATGGCCCGCGGCTTGTTGAAATCCGCGCGCCCAACCAATCACACTCTTGATGAAAAGTGAGACCGAAAATGACTGACCCGACCTATGAGTTCTCGCGCGCGATCACCCGTCGCCCAGCAGCGTCCATCACCGATGGTCTGCGTGCAGAAGATATCGGTACGCCGGACCTAGACCGAATGCTTGCATCTCATGCGCATTATGTTGAAACCCTCAAGAAAACCGGAGCAGAGGTTATCGAACTGGCTCCCCTTGAGACGTATCCGGATGCCGTCTTTGTTGAAGATACCACACTGTGTCTTCCTCAGGGTGCGGTGATGATGCGCCCCGGTGCACCCAGCCGCATGGGTGAGGTGGCCGAGATGGAGCCGACAATCCGCGGCGTTTATGACGAGGTTCGGCAGATCGCTGGGCCCGGCCATATTGAAGGCGGGGACATTCTGGTAACGGGTCGCGAAATTCTGGTTGGCCGGTCAGATCGGACCGATGCGGCCGGTGTCACAGAGCTGACCGAAATCGTTTCCGACTGGGGCCACACTGTACGCGAGGTTTTTACACCACCGGGCGTGTTGCACTTCAAAACGGATTGTTCGTTGCTGGATGGGGAAACCATCCTGTCCACGAAGCGGCTGGACGCATCCGGCTGCTTCGAAGGGTATCGGGTTCTGCATGTGGCAGAAGGCGAAGAAGCCGCTGCAAACTCGATCCGGTTCAACCAATTTGTCCTGGCTCCGGCCGGCTTCCCGCGTACCACCGAGATGTTGCGCCAGAACGGCTATGATGTGGTCGAAATCGACAATGTGGAATGCGCCAAACTGGATGGCGGAATGTCATGTCTGTCGCTGAGATTCTGACCTGATTCACGACGATTCAGAACCGACTAACCTTGAACCAGCCAAATGCGTCCTGCTGCAACCAAAGAAAGAGTGGGCGCATTTTGGCGTGATTAAGGTTAGCCGCTTCAACCGCTTGGATATTCATTCGAAATAGTATGATCCCTATCCAGTGGGTGTAGCTTTGCACCAGTTTCGCGCAGTATTTCTTTTGCACCCAAATCCCATCTCGCTCGTGCTTGCCGGGTTGTGTATGACTTGGGCAAAGAAGTTATGGCAGGAAATACATGTCTCAGGCGCTCACCGTATTCACGACGATGAAGAACGAAGGCCCCTATATGCTGGAATGGGTAGCATTCCACAAAACACTGGGAGTCGATCACTTTGTGATCTTCACCAATAGCTGTGAAGACGGCACGGATGCCATTGCCCGCAGGCTGCAGGAATTGGGTCTTGCCACACATGTCCCGAACGAGGTCAAAGAAGGGGGAAACCCGCAGCATCAGATGCTACGGCGCGCGCGGCGTCAGCCCAAAGTGAAAGAGGCCGACTGGCTGATGTGTCTGGATGTTGATGAATTCTGGAACATCCGCTGCGGTGACAACAGCTTTGCGGCGCTGATCGCAGAAACCGAACAGCGGGCCGGAAAGCCGGTGGATGCGATCTCATTCGCGTGGAAATTGTTTGGTAGTTCGGGGAATATCAGCTTTGAAGACAAACCTGTGACCGAGTCCTTTTCGATGGGGGATCAGGAATTCCCGTATCATTCCGGCCGGGCCTATGGTCTGAAAACCCTGTTTCGTAACAACGGAAAATTTACGCGGTTCGGCCCGCATCGCCCGAAAGGGGTCGAAGAAGGGAAAGAAAGCGAAATCGCTTGGTCCGATGCAGGTGGCAGGCTGTTTCCGTCCGAGAAGGTCGGGTGGCGCGCATGGAGGAAATTTGATCATTCGCTGGGGCGGATTCATCACTATTCCGTCCGGTCTTTGGATGGGTTTCTGGTTAAAAGGGATCGGGGCCGGACCAATCATATCCGCGTAGACCAAGGGCAAGCCTATTGGCAGGACATGAATGCCAACAAAGAAACAGATCACTCGATACTGCCAGCAGCGCATCGCGCGGCCCCACTGCTGGCCGAACTGAAAGCCGATGAAGAACTCGGCCGCCTGCACGCGCAGGCATGTGACTGGCATCGCACCAAGATATCAGAGATCAAGTTGCGGCCTGACTGGGTGGATTTCCGCCTCTGGCTTGCGGAAAATCTGGTCTGATCACCATGGCAGAAGACCTTTCAAAAGAGCAGCTCAAGCCTGATCACCCCGATCGTAAGACGGGGTATGAACGGATTCTGACAGACCCTGCGCCCCCTTGGTTTGTCGAGCTGTATCCAGGTGGGGACGGGACCGGGTTTCTGCAAAAGCTGAACAGACACTCGGTTTTGTTTCACCAAAGGTCTGCGTCCCGGCTTGTGGTCAGCTTTGACAACATTGCCAATGCCAACGACCTGTCTTTTTCCCGCGAACCCTGGGGCTGGAAGTTCTTCCGTGACGAAGGCTGGTCCCATATGGGGATATTTGCGCGGACCAAAGCTTGGTACCGCGATCCCGAGATCATCTCGTATTTTCAGACCCAAGCGGATCAGGGTTTTTTTGCACAGTTTGATCAGGTTGTGTTTGCGGGCGCTTCGATGGGCGGATTTGGAGCGCTGACATTCTCGGCCCTTGTTCCCGGCGCCAATGTCATCGCTTTCAATCCGCAGACAACGCTGGATGAACGGCTGGTCCCGTGGGAGACCCGGTATCGGTTCGGGCAGGTGCAAGACTGGGATCTTCCCTTTAGCGATGCCGCGCAAACCGTTGAAAATGTGGGGATAGCCTACGTTTTCTATGATCCCTTTTTTGATCTTGATCGCCAGCAGGTGACGCGATTGAAAGGCGATAATGTCGTGCTGCTGAAGACATGGTTTTCAAACCATTTCGCGGCCCCGATGCTGCGCAAATTGGATATACTGAAGCCGGTTATGCTCGAGGCGATGGACGGCACACTGGAACCCCAGGCCTATTACCGGATGATGCGGGCACGGCGGCGACTGCCTTTGTATATGCGCGGGATCGAGGCGATTGGCGGCGAACGTCACCCACAGCTTGTTACGCAAGCAAGGCAGAGGTTCCGACGGCTGCGGCGCGCAGCCTTGGCCGAAGCAGCCTCATGAAGCCCGAAAAGGGGGTCTTTATCGGCCAGCGCAAAGACCGGATGGGTGCCCGGTTGCTGATGATGCTGACCTGCATCCGGTTGGCCGAGGATTTTGACACCAGCTATCGGGTCAACTGGTTTCCCAAAGGTGCGGATGCGCCAGAGCTGGACCAGCCGCAAGAATTGTTCTCACAAGAGTGGATGGATGAGCATTTCCTGAGCACCGAATCCTTTGATGCTCTAGGCGAGAACGCCCTGCCGATTTGGTCGTTTCAGGGCGATGCGACACCGGATCGGCTGATATCCCATCTGAATTCCGGCCGCTCTGTTGTCGTCGAGGAAGGCTTTGAGGTTCTGGCCTTTCAATGGGAAGATGTCGAGCAGATCCGCCCCCGGTACCGAGAGTTCATCCATCAGATCGGGTTCACGGATGAAATCCGGAACATTATGGAAAAGGCAGATGCCAAACTAAGTGGCAAGGGGGTGTCGGCCTATCACATTCGCCGTGGCGACATCCTGAATGGTCTGCCGTGGAAGCATACGACCTGGCCGGCAAAGATCGAACCGGAAGAACTGTATGCGGCACATCTTGAAAAAAACGCAGGGTGTGCCGCGATCATGTTTTCAGATCAGCCCGAGCTTGTGGCTCGATTCCAAGTGCAGTTTCCGCACCTTATGCAAATGTCAGATATCGCGGATCTTTCCAGTCTGACCCGCGCACAACGAGACTTTCTGGAACTCTATACCATGTCGCGCGCGGATCAGGTGATTGCACCGTTTATCTCGGCGTTTTCCATGGCAGCAGCGCGGATTTCCGGGCAACAAAGGAAGGTTTTTCGGGATGTTTTAGCGGAAAAGGACATCAACCAGGCCAACGAACAGATGATTGAACGGTTGCGCCTTGGTCCGGAAGAATTTCTAAATCTCTCAGAAGCCGCTCATATCTATTCCAAAGCGTCCTTTTACCTTCATGGTTTGGGCGCTGGAGATAGGGCCGAAGAGGCATTGGAACTCGTTCAGCCGCTGATGGATGCGGGTTCTGATAATGCCTTTGTGCCGCTGCTTCAGGCATTGAATTACTTTTACCTGACCCGATGGGCTGAAGCGTTGGAATTGACGGAAGAGGCCCTGAAGAACCCACATATCTGGCCGGAAGATTTTGCAGTCGCTACGGCACTAAAGGCAGCAATCTTGGGGGGGCAGAAAAAGCGCTGGATGGCAGCGCAAGTGCTTAGCCGGGCGTTCTGGACCAAACCAATGCGGCCGGATGTCATCATATTTGGCTCTCGGCTTTTGTATCGCGATCAAATCGCCCATCGCGCTATGCCGCCGATAGATTGGGCAATGCAAAAGATTATTCGGAGGCCTTGGTTCAACTATAATTCCCACGTTGCCCAAAGAAAAGTTCTGGTGCGCTTGCCCTGTAATTTCGACCTGATCCTATTGGATTGGGCTAGTCTGTCCGTAGATCAAAGGGCGCGCCGTCTAACCTCCAACCGATCCCGTTTGCAGACTTTGGCTGACGGGCTAGAAAGCTCAACTCAGTTGCCCGAGGACGTTCGTATTTCCCGCGAAGACCCGCGCTTTGAAGGGGTGCAATCTTTGCTGCGTTTGCATTTGGGAAATACATCTTTGGCGCAGTCTTTGGATATTGCGCGGAAAGTAGCCAAGCGCCTTCCGGATAACCCGTTATACTTAAAGCGACTGGCCGAACTGTATGAGAAAGATGGAGATTTTGTAAACGGAAGGCTGGCCATGGCAGATGCGTTGGCCTGTGATCCGGGCAACACATTTCTGGTCTTTGCGATGGGGCAATACCTTGAAAGGAACGGGGCAGAAGAACAGGGGCAAAACCAAATTATTCAGGCTGCGGAACTGGATGACAATACAGCGGCGATTCAAGGCGAGGCCGGCAGGATATATCTGCAACGAGGTGAAAAGCAGAATGCGCGCGTTCATCTTTCCAAGGCCCACGCGCTGTGCCCAACCCTGAAACGATATTCCAATCAGCTGAAACGTGCGGGTGGAAAATAGACGAATTTCTCTTGGTGACCGGCTTGAATACCGGTAGTTTGCGGTCAAAATCTTAAACAAATCTCCGATACCACCGGGGCAATGAAAACAAGCAGGGCAGTCAGGTATGGCCGAACAGGATCCTCGATATATCAGCGTTACCCCTATGAAGAACGAAGGACCATTCGTTCTTGAATGGATCGCCCATAATCGTGCCATTGGTGTGGACCAGATTGTGGTCATGACCAATGACTGTACCGATGGTACTGATGCCTTGCTGCAGCGATTGCATGACCTTGGCATTGTCACGCATGTCGACAACAACTCGAGACGTCAGACCAGCCCGCAAAAACGCGCCTATAACGCCTTTCTGAAAATGGAAGTGGCCCGTCCACAGGATTGGGTGATCGTTATCGACGCGGATGAACATATTAACGTCAGAACCGGCGACCATACATTGCGTGCGCTGACGGGTGCCATGCCGGATGCAAAAACGATTTCAATGACTTGGCGTCTATTCGGAAACGCCGGCATTGTTCGGTACGAGGACCGTTTCCTGTCGGATCAGTTTCGCCAAGCTGCACCTGAGCGTATTTTTCGACCGCCGCAAGCTTGGGGCTTTAAGACCATGTTCCAACGCGGCCTGTGGGATGCGCTCGGTGTCCATCGACCGAAAAGGCCGACCGTTGAAACGATGGAAGAATGCCATTGGTACAACGGATCCGGTCAACCGATGCCCGAAAGGTATTTTACTGCCAGTTGGCGATCGGCGCGGGACTCCGTCGGGTACGAGCATGTTCAGATCAATCACTATGCTCTGAAATCCTGTGAAAGTTATCTGGTCAAGAAAATGCGTGGTCGGGCCCATCATCTGGGGGAAAGCCTTGGGATGGAATATTGGAACATGATGAACCAAAACGCCGAAACTGAGACCTCGATCGACACAATCCTCGATCGGAAACGGGCTTTGTATTACGAAATGCTGTCAGACGCTGAGACGGCCCGCCTGCACCATATGACCTGCGATCTGCATCGCCAGCAGGTTGCCCAGTTGCGCGAACAACCCGAGATGCAAGACCTCATGCTTCAGATGACCGCCGGGTTCTCAGCCAAGGCCGAGACCTGAGGTCGCTTGGCGAATAGGAACGTTTCATGCTTTGGCTACACATAGGAATGCCCAAGACTGGGTCGACCGCGTTACAGGGGTTTGTTCGCAAAAACGGTCAAGTGATGGCTGGGGCCGGATTACACTATATGGAAACGGGCCGCAGGCGAACCGAGGGGCAGGGGCGTCTGGCCAGCAGTCATAACCTGATTGCCTTCCACATGAACCAAACCGATCAGCCGGTCACCGCCCTGCGCGAAGCGATGGCAAGGGAATATGCTGAGCATGAGAATAAGGCATGCTTGGTATCGTCTGAGATGTTGTACTCAGTCGATCTGCACAAACTGGCCGAGATTTTCGCTGAGATCCCCGCGCGTGAGATGAGGATTGCTTTCTACTGCCGTAGATATTCTGACTTTTTCGAAGCCGACTACAAACAAAGGGCAAAGAACGGCAGGCTTGCCGGGGGCGGTTCTGAATATATTCGTACCCAGCTGGACGAGATACGTGCACATCCTGAGCGTTTCAGCTTTGCCAGTGCTGCGGCTCGGATAAGGTCAGCTTTTCCGGGCGTCTCGTTGGTGCCTATGCTGTATGAGCGCTCTGAAATGGCCAATGGCAACATTGTCGATGATTTTCTGGATCGCATCGGCGTCCAACTGCCCTTGGGCAGCAAGACCGAAACATCGTCCAATCCTTCGCATTCAAGGGCCGCGTGTGAGGCGTTTGGTGTGGTCACAAGGGCCATGGGACGCAAGAAAAGTCGCCAGTTGCGACGTCGGGCTGTCGATGATCCCGTGATGATGCGTAAGAATGATGTGCTTGAACCGGATGAACGCGCCTGGCTGGACGCGTTTGTGGCAAATGAAGATGTGAGTTTTCATCAAGAGTTCTTTCCCGACCGGACGCAGCTTTTTGCCCCTGTCAGGTTGAGCATGCATGATCAGTCGTTTCGCCGGGACACAGCCGCGGAATATCAGGCGCTGCGCCAGGCATCCGAGATCGTGTTTCGCATGGCGCTAGAGGGTTGACCTTATTCGACGGTAATTTCCTGGCGCTGCCGGCCAGTGGTTTTGTCAAAGATCAGGATGCGATTGTCATCAGTCACAACTGCAAACCAGTTGTTTCCAATGGTGACCGCCTGCGCTTTTGCGCCAACGGGCAACTCAACCTGATCGGGCAGGGTAGGGGTCCGGTCCGATAGCCGGATGACAATCAGTGCGAATGTCACTAGAACCCCGCCAATCATCACCGCGGTCAGCAGCATGACCATTCTCCGCAGCAGGCGAAGCTGCGGCGTTTCCTGCGGTTCTTGGGGTTCGGAAGGGACAGTCATGGGCACTCGCCAGATTGAGTTTCAAATCGCGGCCGATCCGCCGCCCCGCCTTGATAAGGCGCTTTCCCGGGATGTGCCAGCGGGGGAAAGCCTGTCGCGGACCCGATTGGGGAAGTTAATCGAAGAGGGGGCCGTGATGATCAACGGAACCGCCGCCCGCGACCCCAAGGCCAAGGTGGTCGAAGGCGCAGTGGTGGCGATCACTGTGGCCGAGGCCGAAGACAGCCATATCGGCCCGGAAGACATCCCGCTGGAGGTCGTATTCGAGGATACCGACCTGATCGTGGTCAATAAACCTGCGGGTATGGTCGTGCATCCTGCGCCCGGCTCTCCGAACGGGACATTGGTCAATGCGTTGCTGCATCACTGCGGTGATGACCTGTCTGGCGTAGGCGGCGTAAAGCGCCCCGGCATCGTGCATCGTATCGACAAGGAAACCAGCGGGTTGCTGGTGGTGGCCAAATCCGACGCGGCCCATCACGGGCTTGCCGCGCAGTTCGAGGCGCATAGTGTAGAACGCTATTATCGCGCCATCTGTTACGGTGTCCCGGATGCCAATGATCCCCGGTTGCGCGGCGTCAAAGGTGTCAGCTTTGAGCCCGGAAATATCATGCGGATCACCACTCAGCTGGCCCGTCACAAGACAGACCGGCAACGACAGGCTGTGCTGTTTCACGGTGGGCGCCACGCTGTCACGCGCGCCCGTCTGGTCGAAACGTTTGGGGCCCCGCAAGGGCTGGCTCTGATCGAATGCTGGCTGGAAACAGGCCGCACGCATCAGATTCGGGTTCACATGACCCATGCCGGTCATGGTCTGGTCGGTGATCCGGTTTATGGGGGCAAGCGGAAACTCGCAGCCAAAGCCTTTAGCGCGGCTGCCGCAGAGGCCGTACGAGACTTTCCTCGTCAGGCGCTTCATGCTGCGGTTTTGGGTTTTGAGCACCCGATATCGGGTGAAAACCTTCGCTTCGAGGCTGTGTTGCCGGATGATATGGAAAATCTGATTGAACAGCTGCGCACACCGCTGACATAATAAGCAAAGTTACGTGAATAACGTTTTCTTAGGTTTCCTTTATCAAACGTTAATTTCAAACTGTTAACGGTACCTCTTGAACGGATCGGGACGACCTCCCATATCCATGTTAACGACTTAAACATTTGTCGGAGGGACAAGAAACATGGCCAATTACGCAAATCTCCCCGCGCCGACGCCGGAAGGCGGGCTGAACCGCTATATGCAGGAAATTCGGAAGTTTCCCCTGCTGGAGCCAGAAGAAGAATACATGCTGGCCAAAAGCTGGGTTGAGAAGCAAGATACTGAAGCTGCACATAAAATGGTGACTTCCCACCTACGGTTGGCGGCCAAGATCGCTATGGGTTATCGCGGTTATGGGCTGCCACAGGCCGAAGTGATCTCCGAGGCCAATGTCGGTCTTATGCAGGCCGTGAAACGGTTTGACCCGGAAAAAGGATTCCGGCTGGCGACCTATGCCATGTGGTGGATTCGCGCCTCGATTCAGGAATACATTCTGCGGTCATGGTCTTTGGTCAAACTGGGTACAACCTCGGCGCAGAAAAAGCTGTTTTTCAACTTGCGCAAAGCTAAGGCACGCATCGGTGCGCTTGAAGAGGGCGACCTACGTCCGGAAAACGTGGCCCGGATCGCAAATGACCTTGGTGTGACCGAAGCAGAAGTGATCAGCATGAACCGCCGGATGTCCGGTGGCGACGCCTCTCTGAATGCGACCGTCGGGTCCGAGGGCGAAGGCACCATGCAATGGCAGGACTGGCTTGAGGACGAGGATGCCGATCAGGCGGGCGACTATGAGGCCCGCGATGAGCTCGACGCCCGCCGCGAGCTGTTGGCGGCTGCTCTTGAAGTTTTGAATGACCGGGAAAAAGACATTCTGACCCAACGCCGCCTGATGGATCAGGCCGTCACACTGGAAGAGCTGAGTACGCAGTACAATGTCAGTCGCGAACGCATTCGCCAGATTGAAGTCCGCGCTTTTGAGAAACTTCAGAAGAAGATGCGAGAGCTTGCCCGAGAAAAGGGGATGCTGGCCACAGCCTGACCTCTTCGTTAATTGAACGGGCCCGGTGCGACATTGGTCGTGCCGGGTTTTCTATTTGTGTTAGCGCTAATGACACTCGGACTGAGGGCGATTACAACAGACCGGATCAAAGCCATAAGGGGTGTCCATGATGCAGAATCCGGTGAATTGGGGCGTATTGGGAGCTGCGAAATTCGCGCGGCAATATATGGCCCCAGCAATCCACGCAGCTGAGGGCGCGCGTCTGGCAGGCCTTGCGACGTCCGATCCCACCAAAGCCGAACCGTTTCAGGCCTTTTGCCCGGATTTGACGGTTTATGACAGCTATGATGCGTTGCTGAACGACCCACAGATTGAGGCCGTTTACATCCCGCTGCCCAACCATTTGCATGTCGAATGGAGCCTTAAGGCACTGGACGCCGGTAAACATGTGCTGTGTGAAAAGCCGATGGCTATGACCGTGTCCGAATTTGCCCCATTGATCAACAAACGGGATGAGACCGGATTGTTGGCGGTCGAGGCTTATATGATCGTCCAACACCCTCAATGGAAGTTTGTACGCAAGCTGATCGCCGACAAGGCGATCGGGAATTTGGCCCATGTGACGGGTGCGTTCAGCTTTGACAGCCGGGCAGATACGGCAAACATTCGCAACCGGGCTGAGACCGGCGGAGGTGGGCTGCGTGATATTGGCGTCTATGTGATTGGCAGCGCGCGCTTTGTCACCGGGCAGGAGCCGGTTCAGGTCGAATCTGCCATCCGGTGGGAGGATGGGGTCGACGCTTTTACCGAGATTCGCGCTCAGTTCCCGGATTTCACCTATTCCAGCTATGTCTCGATCCGAATGCATCCGCATCAAGAGATGGTGTTTCATGGCGACCGCGGCATGATCCGGCTGACTGCGCCGTTCAATCCGCGTGTGTTCGGAGAGGCGCGCGTCGAATTGCACCGCCCCGGCCTGGAAATACAGGTCACACGTTTCCCCGCAGACGATCACTATAAGCTGCAGGTCGAAGCTTTTTGTCGGTCGGTCCGTGAGGGTGCTGAATATCCGTGCCCGCTTGAGTTTTCACGCGGCACGCAGGAAGTGATTGACCGTGTGCTGGAGAATGCAGTGGCGCTGCCATGACTTGCCACGCTTCTTGAATCGCCGCAAAATCGGCTAACACCTTAACAGGAGGCATCCCGATGGCAGGTGGCTGGGCGCGCGACGGCGCAGTAAGCGAACAGATCGAGGCATCCATTTCGGATGAGTTGGCCCGAATGCAGGCCCAGAAACGGCCCGTAGGCGAAAGCCTGACCCATTGTGCCGAATGCGAAGAACCAATCCCCGAAAAGCGCCGCACAGCACTGCCGGGCGTGAAACTGTGCCTCGAGTGCCAGCAAGAACGTGACGGGGCGCATAAAATGCGCGGCGGTATCAACCGGCGCGGGTCGAAGGACAGTCAGTTGAGGTGAGTTTACTATGTTTGCTTTGAGCCCAAAGTTTCACTAGTCGGTACGCAGTTTTGAGAGCATGGGGCAAGAGACATTCCCGCTGTCGCAGTTGGCTGTGAGTTCGTTCAGCGCTGCTTCCAATCGCTTCAGCTCGTTTATCTTTTCACGCACATTGAAGATATGAAGCTCAGCCAGTTCTTTTACGGATCGGCAATCTTCTCCGTCGCCTTCGGACAGGCTTAGAAGCGTCTTTGTATCGGCTAGTGGAAAGCCCAAATTACGGCATTTTTTCAGGAAACGAAGCCTTCCAACATCGTGCGCGGAGTACATCCGCCGGTTATTAGGTGCTCGTTCTGGTTTGGGCACGATCCCTTCGCGTTCATAGTAGCGGATCGTTTCAATGCCGACACCGCTTTGCCGGGATGCTTCCCCAATCGCTAACATGTGAGTTTTCCCGTCTTGATCCTGTAGCGACTACAGAAGTTATACGAGAAGCAGTCACTTTGACAACTCCAACTAATCAAGGGAATGAGATGCAGAAGTACCTTAGCGTTAGTTATCTGGGATCACTGACAGCACTTGGCGTCGCGACTTGCTGTGTATTGCCCATGACAATGATGTTGCTGGGACTGGGGGGCAGTTGGCTAGCCATTTTCGGAAAGATCGCGGCGGCAAGCTACTACGTATTGGCGATATCGACGGCGCTTGTCGCTATATCGTGGCTTGTATCTTATCAGCGCGGTTCCCTAACAAAGTTGAAATGGTGGCTTTCGGGGACTACCGCAATCACCGCGTCAGCTTGGGTCGTCGTCTATAACGAGGCCCGTATCAACGATTACCTGATAATGCAGATGTGAAACAATGACAGAGCAAACTGTAGTGCTTGAAAGCACTCTGACGTGCCCGAAATGCGGTCACAGCGAAAGCGAAATAATGCCGACGGATGCTTGCCAGTGGTTCTATGAATGCAAGTCTTGCGCAGCGGTCTTGAAGCCATTGGAAGGGGACTGTTGTGTCTACTGCTCCTATGCCACGGTGCCTTGCCCCCCGATCCAGAATGGCGATAGTTGTTGCGGATGACAAAGTCCGCTTTGTCCGCAAAGCAGACATCACCGTCTCCGCTTCAGGCGACTTCAGCCCTCCATCGCTTCCAATTCATCAATAAAGCCCGAGATCATCGACAGGCCTTTGTCCCAGAACTTGGGATCGCTGGCGTCCAGACCGAACGGGGCCAGCAGCTCTTTGTGGTGTTTTGATCCACCGGCGCGCAGCATGTCGAAATACTTGTCCTCGAACCCGTCGGCGCCGCTTTCGTAGACGGAATAGAGCGCGTTCACGAGTCCATCACCAAAGGCATAGGCGTAGACGTAGAAGGGCGAGTGCACGAAATGTGGGATATAGGCCCAGAACGTCTCATACCCTTCCATGAATTCAAATGCGGGGCCGAGGCTTTCGGCCTGAACGCTCATCCACAAGGCGTTGATGTCGTCCGGGGTCAACTCGCCCTCGCGGCGTGCGGCGTGCAATTTGCATTCGAAGTCATAGAAGGCGATTTGGCGCACGACCGTGTTGATCATGTCCTCGACCTTGCCAGCCAGCAGAATCTTGCGCTGCTCAGGGGTTTCGGCCTTGTCCAGCATTTTGCGGAAAGTCAGCATTTCACCAAAAACCGAAGCGGTTTCGGCCAGCGTCAGCGGGGTGGATGACAGCATCTCGCCCTGATCGGCGGCCAACACCTGATGAACGCCATGGCCCAGCTCATGCGCCAGGGTCATCACATCGCGGGGCTTACCAAGATAGTTCAGCATCACATAGGGGTGGACGTCAGTTACGGTGGGATGCGCAAAGGCGCCCGGCGCCTTGCCCGGTTTCACCGCCGCATCAATCCAACCCTTCGAGAAGAACGGCGCGGCGATCTCACCCATACGCGGATCAAAGGCCTCATAGGCATCCATCACGGTTTTCTCGGCTTCATCCCAGCCGACAATCTGCGTGTCTTCCATCGGCAGGGGTGCGTTGCGATCCCAGACCTGCATCACGTCCAGACCCAGCCATTTGCGCTTTAGCTCGTAGTACCGGTGGCTCAGCTTGGGGTAGGCAGCCACGACCGCCTCGCGCAGGGCCTCGACGACCTCGGGTTCGACGTCATTCGACAGATGGCGACCAGTCTGCGCAGTCGGCATATTGCGCCAGCGGTCGACGATTTCCTTTTCCTTGGCCTGCGTGTTGTGAACGCGCGCGAAGGTCTTGACGTTGTCCTGAAACACGCGGGCCAATTCGCGAGAAGCCGCTTCGCGTTTGCTGCGGTCCTGCTCGGTCAGTAGGTTGAGTGTGCCTTCGATGTTCAACTCTTCTCCGTCAACATCAAAGGTCAAGCCCGCGATGGTCTCGTCGAACAGGCGTTCCCAGGCATCGCCAACAACACCCAGATCGTGCAGGAATTTTTCTAGCTCGTCAGATAGCTGATAGGGTTTCATTGCGCGGATGCGGCGGAATACGGGCTCGTAACGGGCCAGATCGGTGTTGGCGTCGAAATGCGCTTTTAGCGCGTCGTCGTCGAGGCGATTGATTTCCAGCGTGAAGAACACCAGCGGCGTGGTAAAGACAGTGATCTTTTCCTGCATGTCCGAGAGGAACTTGGCGCGCTCGGCGTCGGTCGTCAGCTGATAATAGCGCAGTCCGGCAAAGGACATGATACGCCCGGAGATCGAATTGATCTTTTCGTTCCGCAACACGCAGGTCAGCAAGCCCTGGGCATCAAGATCCGCCAAATTGCCTTCGTAATCTGCGGCAAAGGCGGCGCATTCGGTTTCCAACCAGTCCAGGTCACGCGCAAGCTCGGCCGCGTCTTCCGAAGCATAGAGATCCGTCAGATCCCATTCCGGCAGGTTGCCAAGATTATCGGCCCCGCCGACCGCGTTTGCGTCACGTACTGGAAAAGGAAGGTCGCGCATGGATCACCTCGAAAATCTGCTTTGGCAAACATCTAGGCGCGACCGGCGAGGATCACAAGCGGACAGTCAAAGGGAAAGCGCCGGTTCCAGGGGGTGATCCGTCTATGCAGCTTTGAAATGCGCGGCGATTTGGTCAAATGCAGGGTCGCGCACCTCTGGTGGTTCCATCAGGACTTCGTGTTCACCGTCTGGAATTTCGATCAACGTGCTGTTGGGCCAGTTTGCCATGCGTGCGCGGATGGCCTTGCGGTCCACAATCTGCTCGTGGGAGCCAAGATATGTCAGGCATGGAATGGCTGGGGCA
Organism: Ruegeria sp. CDSC025; assembly: GCF_059610805.1. Classification (NCBI taxonomy): domain Bacteria; kingdom Pseudomonadati; phylum Pseudomonadota; class Alphaproteobacteria; order Rhodobacterales; family Roseobacteraceae; genus Ruegeria; species Ruegeria sp. CDSC025. Next base: position 132,470 of record NZ_JBXWOJ010000001.1, read on the forward strand.
GTCTGCACCATCAACCAGTCGCATTCATCTAATGCCTCGCGCAGCCAGATCGTCGACGGTGCACCAAGGGAAAGTTCGGGATACTTGGCCAGATGATCCTGCATCATTTTGTACATGGCAGGATCGCGCGTCAGGCTATTGCCTTCGAAAGGCTGTGTCAGAACATAGCTGTCCAGTGAAGTGGTCGGGGGGGTCTTTTCGCCAAACCCCAGACGCGGGGCCCAATTTGCGGTCAACCGGCTGATGGGTTTCATAAGGGGCGTAAAGAAAATCCCCCACATCGGACCGGTAAAAACACAGGTAGCAAAACAATCGTTTTCCAATACTGCCCGCAATCCAATGGCACCACCCATAGAGTGGCCGATAACATGCCAGGGCCTGGGCAGATCAAGCTTTGTGGCCAGCTCTAGCGACACATCTACGTCTTGCTGATAGTCAGTGAATTTATTGACATGGCCAACCCGCGGATCGTCAAGCAACCGGTCTGCCAATCCCTGACCCCGCCAGTCGATCACCAGCACGGCAAAGCCACGCTTGACGAATTCACTCGCTGCATCACCGTATTTTTCGATGTATTCAGTGCGACCGGGAAATAGCATGACAGTCCCGTTCGCTGTACCTTCGGGGCGCCAATGCGCCACGCGAATTCGGGTACCGTCGGCGGTGTTCAACCAATGTGCAACACCGCCAGCGGGGCCGCCAGCCACGTCTTCGAACAAAGGGGCCGACGCATATTCCATCAGGCCAGGGCCGAGGCGAGTTTCATTGCCGCGCCCATGTCGCCGTCGATGCTCAGTTTTCCGGCCATGAAGGCGCTTGTCGGGTCCAGATCACCATTGAGAATTTGCTCGAACGTGTCCGCATCAGCGTTCAAAGTCACGTCCGTTTCTTCATCGCTGATGCGCGCGCCGCTTGCATCAACTACGATCGCGCCCAAATCCGCGATGGCAAATTTAGCCGATGCGTCGAAATCGCCGCCCGACAGTTTCTCATTCAGCACTGCTGCGGCTTTTTCCAATGAATCGCTCATGATCTTCCTCATTTTGTTAGTACGCCGTGAATGGACATCCTCGGTCGCAACGCTACACTGACACTTGTTATGAGCAATGCAATCAACAATCTCAAAGGTACCGTTGCGGCACTTTTTGTCCTAGTCATGTTTTCCTCCACTTGCCTTGCGCAGCAGGAGGATTCCCGCGACGAGGCCGAGTTGTTGCAGAACCTTGCACAGGCCACACCGGACCAAGCGACTGGAATCGACCGCCAGTTACGGGCGCTCTGGTCGCAATCGGGTTCGGCCTCCGCCGACCTGCTGCTGGAGCGTGGGCGCGAAGCACTGGATGATGGTGACACCTATGCCGCGATCGAGCATTTGACGGCCCTGACAGACCACGCGCCTGATTTCGCCGAAGGCTGGCACGCGCGGGCCTCTGCGTTTTTTGGGATCGAAAGGTTCGGGATGGCTGCCGCAGATCTGGAACATGCTCTGACGCTGAACCCGAACAACTATGAGGCCATCTACGGGCTTGGATTGATATTTGAGATTCTGGGTCAGCCCGAAAAGGCATTTGCGGCCTATTCCCATGCCTTGGCTATACATCCCCATTACGAAGAAGTAACCAATGCAGTGAATCGACTGAAAGCCCAGGTCGAGGGCTCGGCCCTCTGAGAACCGGGGGCAGGGGGCAAAGGTGAGCGGGTCATCCCGAATCGTGGCCGTACTTGGCCCAACCAATACAGGCAAAACCCATTACGCAATCGAACGTATGCTGGGGTACCGCACGGGGGTGATCGGCCTGCCGCTGCGCCTGCTTGCGCGCGAGGTATACGACAAAATCGTCGCCATTCGCGGACCGTCGGTGGTGGCGCTGATCACCGGGGAAGAACGTATCGTACCGCCACGTGCGAAATATTGGGTCTGTACGGTCGAGGCGATGCCCGAAGGCATGGGTGCCGATTTTGTGGCTATCGACGAAATCCAACTCTGCGCCGACCCGGAACGCGGCCACGTCTTCACCGACAGGTTGCTGCGCGCGCGCGGCACCAATGAAACCCTGTTTCTGGGATCCGATACCATGCGCGGTCCCATCGCGGCACTTGTGCCCGAAGCACAATTCGTCCGGCGGGAGCGGATGTCGCAACTGGTCTATGCCGGCTCCAAGAAAATCAGCCGCATGCCACCGCGCAGCGCCATCGTCGGGTTTTCGGTCGACAACGTCTATGCCATCGCCGAGCTGCTACGCCGTCAAAAGGGTGGGGCGGCTGTGGTCATGGGGGCGCTCAGTCCGCGTACACGGAATGCGCAGGTTGAGCTCTATCAGAATGGTGAGGTCGACTATTTGGTTGCCACCGATGCCATCGGGATGGGGTTGAACCTGGATGTGAACCATGTTGCATTCTCGTCCCTGACCAAATTCGATGGCCGGCGGATGCGGCCCCTGGCCCCGAATGAGCTTGCCCAAATTGCTGGCCGCGCAGGGCGCGGAATGTCCGATGGAACCTTCGGCGTGACCGGCGAGGCGCCGCCTCTGGACGATGGTGTCGCGCAGGCCATTATGGACAGCCGCTTTGCGCCGATGAAAAAACTGAATTGGCGGAATGCCGCCTTGCAGTTTGGTTCGATTGACGCTCTGATCCACACGCTCGAGATTAGCCCGGATAGCGAACACCTGATCAAAGCCCGTCCGGCAGATGATCTGAATGTGCTTAAATCCTTGTCGCAAGTTGCCGAAATTGCGGCCCGTGCCAGTGATCCGCAATCCGTTCGTTTGTTGTGGGATGTTTGCCGAATCCCCGATTTTCGCGGCATCAGCCATGCCGAACATGCCAGCCAGATCGAAGTGATTTTTGGCCACCTGCATGAAGGTGGTTCGATCCCGGATGACTTTATGGCGCGGCAAATCCGCCGGATCGACCGAACGGATGGCGATATAGATGCACTGTCAAAAAGGTTGGCATATATTCGCACCTGGACTTACGTTGCGCAACGAAATGGTTGGGTACGTGACGAATCCCATTGGCGTGATGAGACGCGCATTGTAGAAGACAGGCTGTCAGACGCTCTGCATGACCGTTTGACTCAGAGATTTGTGGACCGGCGCACATCCGTTTTGTTGCGCCGGCTCAAACAGAAGGAGGCCCTTTTGGCCGAAGTAAATGACAAGGGTGAAGTGACCGTCGAAGGTGAATTCGTCGGTCGTCTGGAAGGGTTCCGGTTCAGTCCGGACAAAAGCGCGCAAGGAGCCGAGGCGAAAGCCTTGAAATCGGCGTCCTTGCAAGCCCTCGCGCCGCAATTCCATCTGCGTGCCGATCGCTTCTATAATGCACCCGATACCGAAATTGATTTTACCGATCAGGGTGGCCTGATGTGGGGTGAATATGCCGTTGGCAAGCTGGTTGCCGGGGCAGAGCCTCTCAAGCCGCTGGTCGAGGTTTTTGTGGACGAGGCCGCGGGCCCCGATGTTGAACAGAAAGTTCAGCGTCGCCTGCAGCATTTCATCGACCGCAAAGTGGCCGCTCTGTTCGAGCCGTTGCTGAACCTGTCGCGCGATGAAGAACTCAATGGGCTGGCTAGGGGCTTTGCCTTCCGCATGGTTGAGGCGCTAGGCGTATTGCCGCGCGCAGGTGTCGCGCAAGACGTCAAGGATCTGGATCAGGACGCCCGTGGCGCGCTGCGCAAACACGGTATCCGCTTTGGTCAGTTCACCATTTTCATGCCGCTGCTGCTGAAACCGGCCCCAACGCGTCTGCGTCTTGTTCTGTGGGCATTGGCAAATGGCCTGCAGGAATTTCCAGACGCGCCGCCTCCGGGTCTTGTTACTGTGCCCATCGCCAAAGGCGCACCTGACGGTTATGACACTATGTGTGGTTATCGCGATGCGGGCGAACGCTCGATCCGGATCGACATGCTGGAACGTCTGGCCGACATGCTGCGCGCTGAAGACAGCCGTGGTGGGTTCGAGGCCAAGCCTGACATGCTGTCGATCACCGGTATGACGCTGGAACAATTCGCCGACCTGATGCAGGGGCTGGGCTACAAGGCCGAACGCGCCGAGCGTGAAAAGGTTAAGCCCGCACCGGCAGAGCTACCTGCCGCAGAGGCCACGGAAGCAGCTGCCTCCGAGGAAGTGCCCGCACCAGAGGGAACCCCCGAAGAGGTCGCCGCACCCACCGAGGCGTCAGCCGAGGCCACCGAAAGCACCGGGGCAGCAGCCGAGGCCACCGCGCCGACAGCCGCAACAGATGAACCCGAAGTTGAGGTCTTTTATACCTTCACTTGGGGCCGTCAGCGTCAGGCCAACCAAGGCCCACGCCGCGAACAGCGACAGGGGCAGGGCAAAGGTAAGCCGCGCGGTAAGCCTCAGGATGGCCGGGGCAAGCCGCAGGGCAAGAAAGGTGGCAAGCCGCAGGGTGCCAAGACCTTCTCATCTCGTCCGCCCAGGAAAGAAAAGCCCATTGATCCCGATAACCCGTTCGCGGCCGCGCTTATGGGTTTGAAGGAAGGCAACTAAAGCCTGATGACCGAGGCCCGGCTTCGGATCGATAAATGGCTGTGGCAGGCTCGGTTCTTCAAGACCCGAAGCCTGTCCGCCAAACAGGTCAGTGGCGGCCATGTCCGCGTCAACGGAAACCGGATCCTGAAACCGGCGCAGCCTGTGGCCCCCGGTGATGTTCTGACCTTCCCTCAGGGGCGGATTGTGCGCGTTGTGCGTATCGAAAAACTGGGTGATCGGCGCGGACCGGCAACCGAGGCGCAGACACTATATACCGATTTGACTGAAAAGCAGGACACGCAGCCGCGAAATCCAGGGTTTGAGGGAAAAGGTCGTCCCACCAAGAAGGATCGGCGTGTACTTGATCTTTCTCGCAATCAAGATAGCTGAACATATCTTGAAGCTGACGCCATACTGATTTAGCTAGACGCCCAAACCGCAAACGGGAAATTCACCATGACCTATGTTGTCACTGAAAACTGCATCGCCTGCAAATACACCGACTGTGTCGAAGTGTGTCCGGTGGATTGTTTCTACGAAGGTGAGAATACACTGGTCATCCATCCCGATGAATGCATCGATTGCGGAGTATGTGAACCTGAATGTCCCGCTGATGCGATCCGTCCGGATACTGAGCCAGGCATGGATCAATGGGTCGAGTTTAATCGTAAGTTCTCCGAGCAGTGGCCGGTGATCGTGACGAAGAAAGACCCGCTGCCTGATGCAGAAGAGCGTGATGGCGAAGAGGGTAAGATGGAGAAATACTTCTCTGAGGCCCCCGGCGAAGGCGGCTAAGCGATTCGCGCTCTGAACTTGTCAGTTCAGCAGTGAGATGGCACCTTATCTATCTGTTTCTTAACACCTTTCTTTCATGTGGAAAGGGGCAGCCTTTCGAGTGTCTCAATTTTGTGATATACTCGGAAATTGAACGTTGATTGAGATGGGGATGACTCCGTAAGTATGCTCGCTTTGGAGTTCTGATTAGTTGAAAACACAGCAACCTGACCGGGCCGTACTGGCACGGGGTGGGTCGTTTTGTTGTCTGTCCCGCGCTCTCGTAACCAAGGAAGAACCTGTATGTCTAAGTCGAAGAAGCTTGAGTTTCGCCCCAACGACTATGTTGTTTACCCGGCCCATGGTGTCGGTCAGATCATTTCGATCGAAGAGCAGGAAGTTGCCGGATACTCGCTCGAGCTGTTCGTCATTTCCTTTGAGAAAGACAAAATGACCCTGCGCGTGCCGACCAACAAAGCGACCGAGTCTGGTCTGCGGTCGCTCAGCTCGCCAGATGTCATCAGCCAAGCGATGAAAACGCTGAAGGGCAAGGCCAAGGTCAAGCGTGCCATGTGGTCCCGCCGGGCACAGGAATATGAACAAAAGATCAACTCGGGTGATCTGATCTCGATTGCCGAAGTTGTCCGCGATCTGCACCGCACCGATGATCAGCGCGAACAGAGCTATTCCGAACGTCAGCTTTATGAAGCCGCGCTTGAGCGTCTGACCCGCGAAGTCGCGGCAGTATCCGGCGCAGGCGAAGTGTCTGCGGCCAGGCAGGTGGATGAGGTTCTGACCTCGCGCGCGGCAGCGGCGGCCTGAACCTGCTAAAATCAAAGTTTTAAGGCCATCCCCGCAAGGAGGTGGCCTTTTTATATTGCAGTCACCTATTGAAATCGGGGCCACTAAACCTGCGTAGCTACGGCCATAAGAAACCCTATCTCGGCCAGTTGTTGAGTAGCGCCCAGTATGTCACCGGTCTGACCCTCGATCTTGGCCTTGGCTAGCATCGCCATTGCCACCGCAGACAAAGTGGCAATCAGCGCCGGGAAAACCACCTGCAACCCGATTATGGGCAGAGTGAGCAGCAGCGCCATGGCCCCGCCGAGTATCACCGCGGTCGACCCGGGTGCGCCCACTGAATGGCTAAGGCCTGATTGGCGGGCATTTGGAAGGACGGACATAATAACAGGCATCATAGCCCGCGAAACGATGCATGCGGCCAATATGGTGGCAAAACCCGCATTCGAAAGGATCGCAGTAATCAACGACACGCGCAGCAGTTGCGAAGAAATCAGGGCAAGGACGCCATAGGTGCCGATGTGGCTGTCCTTCATGATCTCTAGCCGCCGTTCAGGCGTGAAACCGCCCCACAGCCCGTCGGCGGTATCTGCAAGCCCATCCTCGTGCATCGCGCCGGTGGTGATGGTCAGGACAAGAACGACAAGTATGGCACACGCTATCGACGGCAGCCCCATAGCCGTCGCCATCCATCCTGCGGCACAGGCCAACAGGCCGACAACAAGCCCCGCCAATGGAAAGGCCCAAACGGCGCTGGCCTGACGCGAGAACACTCTGTCAGGCAGCCGCGGCACGGGCAAACGCGTCAACAGGACCAAAGCCAGCGGAATATCCCAGGCAGAAATGAGCTTGGTGTCGTTTTTTAGCACTCCTGCGCCTTTCAGGGTCTTGTCGGTTTGATCGCTTCGGTTAAACACGCAGGACCACTCTGATGCAACGAGGCTTTGGATGCTGCCCGAAATTAACAATCTGAATTCTTTCCGCGAAGCTGTCCGGCAAGCCTCCGGGCCCGATGATGCCGCTGCGCAAGGGGCGACTGACCGTAATGGGCAGCTGACCAAACCTCCGGGCGCGCTTGGTCGGTTGGAAGACCTGGCAATCTGGTATGCAGGCTGGCGCGGGGATGCCCGCCCGCAGATCACCTCGCCGCAGGTTATCGTGTTTGCCGGAAACCACGGTGTCACAGCACAGGGTGTTTCGGCCTTTCCGCCGGAAGTGACCGTGCAGATGGTGTTGAACTTTGAACATGGCGGGGCGGCCATCAACCAGCTGGCCAAGGCGGCTGGTGCTACGATGGATGTCCACGCGCTGGAGCTTGAACGACCGACCGCGGATTTCACATCAGGTCCAGCTATGTCAGAGGACGACCTATTGCAGGCGCTGCGCACCGGGTGGACTGCGGTCAGACCAAACGCCGATCTTCTTGTTGTTGGTGAAATGGGTATCGGCAACACAACCCCCGCAGCGGCGATTGCTTGCGCCTTGTTCGGAGGTCAGGCGGGCGATTGGACTGGTCGCGGAACAGGTGTCGATGATGCGGGATTAGCAAACAAAACCCGTGTGGTGGCCGAAGGTGTTACGCTACATGGCGGTTCGGGCGATGGGCTAGAGATTCTGCGCCGTCTGGGCGGACGCGAGATCGCCGCTATGGCCGGAGCCATTGCCGCCGCACGCGCGCTGCACATTCCGGTTATTCTGGATGGCTTTATCTGCTCAGCGGCCGCCGCGTGTCTGTCTGACCTTTCAGAGAGCGCGCTGGATCACTCGATCGCCGGGCACCAGAGCGCGGAAGGTGCGCATGGCGCTGTGTTGGCCAAGCTCGGTAAAGAGCCTTTGCTGAAGCTGGGGCTGCGACTGGGTGAGGGCTCTGGCGGGGCGCTGGCGATCAATATCCTCAAAAGCGCTGTTGCCTGTCATTCCGGCATGGCGACCTTTGCCGAAGCTGGCGTCTCGGACAGTTGATCCGCGCGGCCTGACCGTCAGTTGAAGGTCAGGCCGATTTTTTGTCGTTTTCTTCCGCCAATTCCAGCAGTTCGGTCTCAAGGTCTTTTTCCAGCTGCTGCGCACGCTCGATGTATTTTTTGTTCTCGGCGGTGGGCAGCCCGGGAATCCAGAGCTCTGCCAGTTCACGAACCGACATGCGATCATGGTGGTAGAAAGTCTGTTCGGCCTGCGCTGCCTCGTATTCGCTGAGACCCACATTCTCGAGCACATATCGCCCGGCCCGCAATGAGCCATCGAATGTCTCGCGCACAATGTCGTTCGCGCCGGCTTGATACAGCTCGTACACATGGGTCCGATCCCGTGCCCGCGCGACGATATGTAGGTCTGGGCGCTGGCGGCGCGCATAGCCGACAAGACGCGTCACCTTCTTGCGATCATCCATCGCAGCCACCAGAACAGATGCTTTTTCAAGGCCGGCCGCGCGCAACAATTCCGGACGGGTCGGATCCCCCAGGAACCCTTTTACGCCAAAGCGACGCATCAGCTGGATGGTTTCGATGTTATGGTCAAGAACGATGGTTTTGAACCCGCTTGCCTGCACCAGACGATTGACGATCTGACCAAATCGCCCGATCCCGGCGATGATGACCGGGCCTTTCTCGTCGATCTCATCCGGTTCGGGTGCCGGTGTGCCATCCCCCATCCGGCGCGAGAGAAGATCATAAATGATGAACAAAAGCGGCGTGATCAGCATGGTCAGCGCAATGATCATCAAAAGTTTTTGTGACAGATCCCCTGGAATCACATTCTGCTGGGTCGAAAACGCCAGCAGGACAAAGCCGAACTCACCTGCTTGCGCCAGCCCCAGTGTAAACAGCCAGTGATCGCGTCCGCGCAGTTTAAATGCGCGGCCAACCAGGAACAGAATGATCCCTTTGACCAAGATTACCAACAGGGCCAGTCCGATCAGATCGAAGGGGTCGTCAAAGAAATAGGCGACATCGATGCCCGCGCCAACGGTGATGAAAAACAGACCAAGGAAAAGGCCTTTGAACGGCTCTAGGTCGCTCTCCATTTCATGCCGGAACTCGGAACTGGCCAGCACCACACCTGCAAGAAACGCGCCCAGAGCGGGTGACAGGCCAACCAGCGTCATCAGGAAGGAAATGCCAACCACAATCATCAACGCCAGCGCCGTATACATCTCGCGGAGGCGGGTCGCATGAATAAAGCGGAACAAGGGCCTGGTCAGGTACACTCCGGCGAGAATGACGAAACCGATCGCGGCAATGGTGACAAGCGTTACCGCCCACCCTGGCAACCCCTCGACCAATGACAAGCTATGATTCGCCGCGCCGTGGTGCCCCGTGGATATGCGGTTGATAGATCCGTCATTTGCAATCTGGGGAATGGCAGGCAGAGCCAGCAGTGGAAGCAGTGCCAGGATTGGTATGACCGCGATGTCTTGAGTCAGCAGTACTGAAAAGGTCGCCCGTCCTCCGTTCGTTTTCATCAAGCCCTTTTCCGACAGGGTCTGCAAAACAATCGCAGTTGATGACAGGGAAAGCGTCAACCCCACTGCCAGGGCTACGGACCATGGATGATTTGCATACATGGCGACGCTGGCGATCACTGCGGTCGATAAAAGCACCTGGAGGCCGCCAAGCCCCAAAAGCCTGTCCCGCATATCCCAAAGAGCGCGCGGTTCCAGTTCAAGTCCGATCAGGAACAGCATCATGACTACGCCGAATTCAGCCACATGCTGCAGGTTTTCCGTTTCCGCACCCACCAATCCGAACAACGGCCCTATGACAAGGCCCGCGGCCAGATATCCCAGTACAGAGCCCAGTCCCAGACGCGCCGAAAGCGGCACGGCGATCACAGCCGCAGCCAGATAGATCGTCGCCTGGTAAAGGAAGTTGTCCATGATCGTCCTTTCAATGCGCTCAGGTGGGCAGGGGGGCGTCGCGTTTGAGCTGATCCATAACGATTTGGCTTTGTATCCGAGCCACTGCAGGATGTGGAAGGATTACCTGATGAAGCAAGCGATTAAGCGCGGATAGATCGTCGCAATAGACATGTAGTAAATAATCGGCCTCACCTGTCATTGTCCATGCGCTGGTGATTTCGGCGCGTGTTTCGACCATACGGGCAAAGCCTTCAGATTGCTCGGGGCCGTGCGTACTCAGATGAACCTGAACAAAACCCTGCACCTGCAACCCTAACTTTAGAGGATCGAGGCGAGCGACATAGCTGGTGATATACCCTTCAGCCTCCAGCCGTTGGCGCCGGCGACCAGCCTGACTGGGCGACAGGTTCAACATCTCTCCAAGTTGGTGTGCTGTTAGGTGGGCGTTTTTCTGCAGCGCTGACAGCAGGCGCGTATCAGTGGAATCAAGCATGTGCGGAAAAACTCCGTGATTGGCCAATCTTATGCGCAATTTACGCGCGCCCCTTTAAGTTATTGGAAAACTATGCGCGAAAAAAGTGCCGATTAAGACGTATTTTGAAATCAGCAAATAAATTCCTGTATTAACGGAGACGCGCCATGGGTCCTTTCCCTCACAACGCCCCGAAATCAATCATATCGGATGAAAACCCCGCCGGAACCGATGGGTTCGAGTTTGTCGAGTTCGCACATCCCGAGCCGCAAGAGCTGCGCGATCTGTTCGCAAAGATGGGATTCGCGCTGGTAGGTCACCACAAGGACAAGCCTGCGATTGAGTTGTGGCAACAGGGTGATGTGACTTACATCCTGAATGCAGATCCCGACAGCTATTCTGCCCGGTTCGTGGGCGAGCATGGCCCTTGTGCTCCGGCGATGGGATGGCGCGTCGTGGATGCGCAGAAAGCCTATGAGCACGCTGTAGCGAAAGGGGCTGAACCTTATGACGCGGCAGACAAGACACTGAATGTGCCTGCAATCAAGGGGATTGGCGGATCGTTGATCTATTTCATTGATCAATATTACGAAACATCGCCCTATAATCAGGAATTCACATGGACAGAACAGTCCAAGCCCCGGGGGGATGGGTTCTATTATCTCGATCACCTGACCCACAATGTTTACAAGGGCAATATGGACAAGTGGTTCAAGTTCTATGGTGATTTGTTCAACTTCCGTGAAATCCGTTTTTTTGACATTCAGGGCAAATTCACCGGTCTTTTTAGTCGCGCGCTGACGTCTCCATGCGGGCGTATCCGCATTCCGATCAACGAAGATCGCGGTGAAACCGGGCAGATCGTTTCCTACCTGAAGAAATACAAGGGCGAGGGCATCCAGCATATCGCTGTGGGCAGCGAGGATATCTATGCCTCGACCGATGCGATTGCCGAAAAGGGGCTGAAGTTCATGCCCGGCCCGAACGAAGCCTATTATGAGTTGTCCAAAACCCGCGTGGTCGATCATGAAGAGCCGTTGGACCGGATGATGAAGCACGGCATTCTGATTGATGGAGAGGGCGTTCTGGACGGTGGTGAGACCCGGATTCTGCTGCAAATCTTCTCGAAAACGGTCATCGGACCGATTTTCTTCGAGTTCATTCAGCGCAAAGGCGACGATGGGTTTGGCGAGGGTAACTTTAAGGCGCTGTTCGAATCCATTGAGCGAGAGCAGATTGAAAGTGGAGAAATTTCAGCAGCTTGATGCAAGAAGGTAATCCTGCGTGGTCACCCGCGCAGGCCGCCTCTTAACCACGTGGCATCTTGAGAACTACGTTTCGCCCGCGTTTCTGATAGCGCAATTCATTGTCGCTGATAGCAATGACATTGCCGCCGTCAAGCCTGTCCCCGATCTTAAGCTTTTTGTACCTGCCGCTGGGCAGCCGAACCAATGCGCGGCGATTGGATGGGCTGCCGTAAACCCCGATCAGGTTCAGTTTCCGCAGGTTGATTGCATTGTCGATTGTGGCCTGCCGTGCAACCGAAGCCGAGGATGGGATTTTGGGCGCTGTGGTTTTGGGCTGGAACGTTCCGACCTCATTGTTGAGCTGTTCAATTCCAGCTGCCGAACCCAAAGTCGCAGTACCTGCACTGGCCTGCCGGGTCAGTCCGGCCGGTCGGAGTTTGGGGCGCGGCACCCTCATTTCCGCAAGGGGCTCAGTCGATTCCGGGGGCGGCGGAGCACGCAACAGGGATTCCGGGCGCGGTTTCGGGCGAATTCCGGACAATTCCTTCAATGTACGCCCTTGAAGCCGTTGCCGTTCAAAATTTTCGGTCAGGTTCTCGGGCCTTGGTTTTGGTCGCAATGTCGCCAGCCTGTTGTCGACCACTTCCTCAACAGGTGCCTTTTCCAGCCGGACCAAAGCCGATGGAGGGGGAGTTTTAGAAGGTGTTCCCAAATAGACAACCACTCCGTCCGGGTTCAAGACGCCTTCTTTGGTTGGTATTACCAGCCCGCGCTCGTCAAGGCTGAACCTTGCCCCGGCAGCGGTTGAAAGTGGTTCGAAATCAAATGGCAGGTCGGTGTCGTATGTGTGTACTGGCGGCAATGCGATTGCATCACGCGACAGATTCGAGTCGTCTTTGGAGGCCAGATACAGCTCAATTTGCGGATCCTGCGCTGGCGCTATCAAAAGGCCCGGTGACGTGATTTCGATCTCCGGCTGTGTAGGAACTAACTGAGGTTCAGGCTCAAGCTCGATTTCGTCTACCAACGCGGGCGCAACGTTCAGCGCCTCAAGAATGGCCTGGTCGGTTGCAGACAGCTCGGGCTCTGATTCAGAGGTCGGTGCCATTTCTGGCTCTGCGGTCTCAGGCACTGTGACTTCGGCCTGTGCTGCGGGTGTCTCTGCAGGCTCGACAGGTCCAGAACTCGGTTCGGGTTGGGATATTGTTTCGTCCAGCAGGGCCAGTTCTGAATCGGCAGGGGCAGGGCTGTCTTCTCCAAAAAGGCTCCATATGCCACCGGCCACCAACATCAAAGCCACCGCCGCTGCAATTCGCACTGATGGCAGAGAGGCCCAGTTAGGTGCGGCCACTTTTTGGACAGGCCAAAAGCTGGTCGGAGCGGTAGAATCGGCGATCGCGTGAACAACCGGACTATCCTGCGCGGGGTCTGTGGGGATCACTTTGGGCGCGTTTGTGGTCGCAGGCGCGTCCCCAAGCGGGAAAAACGGTTCGGTCGGAAAATCATCTGTTTCATATGCAGCGCTGAACGCGACCGGAACGAATCCGTATCCCAGCACAAACCCCCGAGCTTCCTCCAGTGTATCGCGTGGAACGACGGCGACGCATGTGGTCGCCCCGTCATGTGCCGTGACATATACCAGCTCTGTCAGGTCATAAGGGGTGGCATCGGATACAGCGTTTTGCACAGCCTGTTCGGTGTCTTCGAAGGATGATCCGGCGGTATCGACTTTGATGAATTTGACCTGATCCCTTGGGATGATGACCTTGCAGCTCAGGTCATTTTCAAGCGCAAACCCCTTGTCCCGAAGCGCTTTCAACTGCTCTTCCAAGTTGGAGGCATCCAACGACACCTCACCTATGGCGAACCAGTCGCCATCGGAATTGTGGTGCAAAGAAATTCCGGTTGTAGAAATGGACAGCGCAAAAGCGGGTTTCATAATCCGGAGGAACCATAATTGTCAGTTGCAATGCAAACGATGCCTCGTCCGCAGACCGACATTAAAGCAGGATCTCGCCGAGGGAAAGAAAAAGCCTGCGTCTCCTCTTGCCCCGTGACCCGGTGCAACCCCATGTTGAAATCAGGATAATTGGAGGGAAGATATTGAAGAAAATCGCTTTTCTGGCCGCTGTGCTGGCCATGACGTCGGTAGGGATGGCAACTGCGGAAGAACGTCGCATCATTGTTGATGCGGTAGGCATGGTGCATGCGGCCCCGGATATGGCCACCATTACCCTGGGTGTAACAAACGAAGATGCACAGGCATCAAATGCGATGCAGGCGACTTCGGACGCGGTGACCAAAATTCTGACTCGACTGGATGAGATGGGGATCGAAACCCGTGATGTGCAGACACGTGATCTGTCTTTGTCGCCGGTATGGTCTGGGCGGAACAGTTCTAGCGGAGAGCCGCCCGAGATTTCCGGCTTTGTCGCATCCAACAGCGTCGTGGTGCGTGTTCGCGATCTGTCGCAGCTGGGTACCATCATGGATGCGGTCATTGACGACGGGGCCAACAATTTCGGCGGGCTGAATTTCGGAATTCAGGACCCTGCACCGCTTGAGGCACAGGCGCGGGCCAAAGCTGTCGGTGAGGCGCGGGCAAAGGCCAACCAACTGGCACAGGCGGCCGAAGTCACGCTGGGTCCGGTTCAGATGATCCGCGAACAGGCCGGAGGATTCAATCCCATGCCGCAAATGCGTGCAATGAACATGGCAGCTGAGGGCGGCGTTCCGGTTTCCGGGGGCGAGATTTCGGTCTCGGTCAACGTGTCGATGGAATTTCTGATTTCCGACTAGGATGTGTCGCTGGTTCGGGCCATCAGGGATTGCCGCTGCTGGCCCGACTGATCAAAATTGTCCGGCGACAGCCAGGCCTCGAAAGCCGAGCGGATGCGCGGCCATTCGGTATCGAGGATTGAATACCAGGCTGTATCGCGGTTGCGCCCTTTGTAATGGGTGGCCTGCCGAAAGACGCCTTCGAAGGTAAAGCCCAGCCTTTGGGCCGCACTGCAGGACGGGGCATTCAGCGCGTCGCATTTCCATTCGTAACGGCGATACCCCAGCTCGTCGAACACGCGGCGCATCATCAGGTACATCGTCTCGGTGGATTTCGGGCTGCGCTGCAGCAGCGGTGAGAAATGGATGTGCCCAACCTCGACCACACCGGCCGCAGGTTCAATCCGCAGGAACGAGGCCATGCCAATCGGGGTGCCATCATCGTCTAGCACTGTGTGGAACATGGGATCGGCATCCATACAGGACGCGCGGGTCCAGGCGGCGAAATCTTCTTCGCTGTCGAATGGGCCATAGGGCAGATAAGTCCAGTTCCGCCCATCAGTGTCATTGGCAAACGCCCGGTACAGACCGGGCGCATGCCTGTTCACATCAAGGGGCACGACCGAGCAATATTGACCTTCCATCGGTGTATAAGGCGGCGTCGGGCGCGGAAACTTGCCCGAAACCGGCCGGCCGATGGGTTGGCCTAGATCGTTGGTATCGTGCCCGGCCATTTGTCAGGCCGTTGCCTTGGCCAGCGCCTGATCCAGATCGGCAATCAGATCGTTGGCGTCTTCGATGCCGATGGACACCCGAACCACGCTGGGACCGGCGCCTGCGGCCTCTTGCTGTTCCGGGGTCAGCTGACGGTGGGTGGTCGAGGCCGAATGAATGATCAACGACCGCGCGTCGCCCAGGTTGGCCACATGGCTGAAGATCTCCAGCGCGTTCACCAGTTTGACACAGGCGTCATAGCCGCCCTTGACCGCAAAGGTGAATAGCGCACCGGCCCCTTTGGGGTAGTGCGTCTTGACCCGGTCGTGATAGGGCGACGAGGGCAAGCCCGCATAGGTCACATATTCCACGCGGTCATCGGCCTCTAGCCAGGCTGCGATCTTTTGCGCGTTCTCTACATGACGCTCCATTCGCAGAGACAGAGTCTCGATCCCCATCAGCGTGTAATGCGCCGCCTGTGGGTTCATCGTCATGCCCAGATCACGCAGGCCGATGGCGATGCCGTGGAATGTGAAGGCCAGCGGACCGAATGTCTCGTGGAATTTCAGCCCGTGATAGGCCGGTTCCGGCTGGCTGAGCGAGGAAAATTTGTCATTCGCGGACCAGTCGAACTTGCCCGAATCCACGATACAGCCGCCAGTGACAGTGCCGTTGCCGGTCAGGTATTTGGTGGTTGAATGCACAACCAGCGTCGCGCCGTGCTCAATCGGGCGGCACAGATAGGGTGTGGCCGAGGTGTTGTCGACGATCAGCGGAATGCCGGCGCCATCCGTCACATCCGCCAGTGCGCGGATATCGGTGACATAGCCGCCCGGGTTGGCGATGGATTCGCAGAACACCGCTCGTGTATTTTTGTCGATCGCGTCCTTCACAGCATCCAGATCGTCAGTATCCACAAACTTGGCAGACCAGCCGAACCGTTTGATCGTCTGGCTAAACTGAGTGATCGTGCCGCCATACAGCCGGGTCGAGGCCACCACGTTGCAGCCAGGTCCCATCAGCGGAAACAGTGCCATGATTTGGGCGGCATGACCGGACGAGCAGCAAACTGCTCCAACGCCACCCTCAAGCGTTGCCACGCGTTCCTGCAGAACCGCCACGGTGGGATTGGTCAGGCGGGAATAGATAAAGCCGACTTCCTGCAGGTTGAACAGAGCCGCCGCGTGGTCAGCATCGCGAAACACATATGCCGTTGTTTGATAAATCGGCGTCTGACGGGCACCTGTTGCCGGATCAGGGCGCGCGCCTGCGTGAATTTGAAGCGTGTCGAAACCGTAGGTGGGGCCGTCAGACATGGTGGAAATCTCCTGTTGGACTATGTGTTGCAGAATCTCTAGGCGATTGGACGCGTGCGCACAACATTGCTGTCAGCGCATCCATAGACCTTTGCTTTTGATCTTGTTGCGAATGACCTGCTCGCGCTGAGGCAGGTTTTCGCGATCGAACATCTCGCGTATTTTGTGCCCTTTGCGCTGGAGCACCAGTTTCTTTATTGGGTCATAGCCCTTGAGCACTTTCTTGAACTTGTTGGGCGCAACCACAGTTTCCAGAACCTCGATCACATGGTCGCTTTCGCGTGCATACAGCAGAGGAAACAGACGGTAGTGGCACGTGACCGACCCGTCCAGCAGGCCAGTGGGCAGTGCGTCGCGGCCGCCGCCAAGGGCATGGATAACCAGCGGCAATGCGACCTGATCCAGCCATGGGTCCAGTGTTTGGCCCGCGAGTTCCGGGATATCCTCATCCCGGATGGTGCAGGCATATTCCAGGAACCGTTCGCCGAACTGGCGTGGGCATCTGTAAAAGAAATAACCCGCATTGAAATACAGGTAGCGCCGCCAGTATTCGGCTGGTTGGGCCTTGTCCAAGGAGCTGTCGAAATCCAGTTCGAACCGCTCATACAGGGCGCGCCAGATACCGTCATACCCCGGACCATACAGGGTCGGGCGCGGCCATGTCCCCTCAACTTTCAGCGAGGCACCGGGGCGGTCAAAATCGAAGGGCACACTATTCAGGTCTCCGGTGACAAGCGTATCGCTGTCGAAAAAGACAAATGGTTCCCCCTTGGGCAAGGACAAGAGCGCCTCGATCTTGTTTCCATAGGGATAGCTTCCACCGAAAGCCCGGTTTTCAAACGGTAGAATTTCGGCCCCAAGCTGGTGTAACGCTTTCAGGACATCCTCATCCTGAATGCTGGGGTCCTGTGACCATCGGGCCCCCGGTTGAGGAACGGCAACGAACAGGCGGCCAGCGAAATCGGGACAGCTGTGTCGTAACGAGGCTGCAAACAGCAGTGCCTCGTATTGCAGCCGGTTGTTTTGGCCGATGACCACGATATTGAATTTATTGTTGGCGGTCTGCATCGGGCGTCTCTCGGGTTCGTGGCGTTGGGCCAGCACTGCTCGAATTTTGGTTGGGCGTACACTAGGTAGAGACGTGGCACAAAACCAGATGTGATCATAGATCATGCATCTGAATTTTGAATTCAGGACTTGCGCAACCATCTAGAGACCAGACCCAACAGGAGAAGCCGCATGAGAGTTAACGCAGATTTCACAAAACGTGTTGCTGTGCATTTCGACCGGAATGACTGGATTGCGTCACCTGCCGCAGGGGTCGAGCGCAAGATGTTGGACCGGATCGGGGAAGAGGTCGCCCGCGCCACCACGATTGTCCGCTTTGCCCCAGGAAGCGCCTTTGCCGCCCATACGCATGATGGAGGAGAGGAGTATTTGGTGCTGGACGGTGTGTTTCAGGACGAGACCGGTGATTTTCCTGCAGGTAGTTATGTGCGCAATCCTCCGACATCTTCCCATACGCCTTCGTCAAACGAAGGCGCGACGATACTAGTCAAACTGCACCAGTTTGACCCTGAGGACAGGACCGAAATTCGTCGGTCGATTACCGTGGATTCGAATCTTCAGCTTTTCAAGGACTCACGCGAAGATGTTCGCGTATTGAATCTGTCACCTGGCGAAAAGCTGGATCTGGATGCAGTCGATGGGTTGGAGTTGTTTGTCATCGCAGGTTCGGTGCAGGAATCCGACGAAGAATTTTCGGTCTGGGACTGGTTGAGATTACCGCCAGGTGCGCGTTCCACTGCTTTGGCAGGAGCAGAGGGCGCGCGAATTTGGATCAAATCGGGGCACCTGTCACAGATGATCTGAGCGGTTCCGGCCCAAAAAACCAGCAATGTACAGTAAAAAACCGGGTGTTTCGGCCTGGTTATTCATTTTTTGACCATTTGGCAAAATTTACCATTTGATAAAAAATCAGATTGTGCCAAGCTGAGGCCATAACAACATATCTACAGGGAGTAGAGCGATGGCACAGGGCCAGATGGTCCCCGGCATAGTCTCCGGGAGGCTTTCCAGCGATGAGCTGACCTCGAATTTCACGGATCTGCATCCACCACTTGCCCCGCATGAGGCCGCAGTGGCCGCGGATCGGTGCTATTTCTGCTATGACGCGCCGTGTGTGACGGCCTGTCCGACAGACATTGATATTCCATTGTTCATGCGCCAGATTCAGGCCGGTCAGCCTGAAGCTGCGGGTGAAACCATCCTTGGCCAGAATATCTTGGGTGGCATGTGCGCCCGTGTTTGTCCGACCGAAACGCTGTGCGAGGAAGTCTGCGTACGCGAAACCGCCGAAGGATCGCCAGTCGAGATCGGGCGTTTGCAGCGGTTTGCTACTGACAGCGTTATGGCATCGGGCGACCATCCGTTCCAGCGCGCCGCATTCACCGGCAAAACGGTGGCCGTGATCGGGGCAGGGCCCGCAGGGCTAGCCTGTGCGCATCGGCTGGCGATGCTGGGGCATGATGTGGTCATTCACGAAAGCCGCCCAAAACCCGGTGGTCTGAATGAATATGGAATTGCCGCCTATAAATCGACCAATGATTTCGCTCAGGCTGAGATCGATTGGTTGCTGAGGATCGGCGGCATCACCATCGAGACCGGATCGGTGCTGGGCGAGGGCCTGTCGCTGGATGGCCTTGTTGACAACTATGATGCGGTTTTCCTGTCCATCGGTCTGACAGGTGTGAATGCATTGCGAGCGGGCGGCGAGGATCTGACCGGCGTGCGCGACGCGGTCGACTTTATCTCGGATGTGCGTCAGGCGGCCGATCTGGCTGAGCTGCCCGTTGGGCGGAATGTCGTCGTCATCGGAGGCGGCATGACCGCGGTTGACGCAGCTGTAAAGTCGAAATTGCTGGGCGCGGAAAACGTCACCATCGCCTACCGGCGCGGACGCGAGGCGATGGGTGCCAGCCGCTATGAGCAGGATCTGGCCGCATCGCACGGTGTCAGGATCATGACCAATGTTCAGCCCATAGCCGTACACGGCAACGGGGCAGCCGCCGAGATCGAATTGGAGTATACTGCCAGCCATGACGGTCAGTTGAAGGGCACCGGCGAGAAAACCCGCCTGCCTGCCGATCAGGTGCTGAAGGCAATAGGTCAGACGCTGGAAGGAGCGCCCGAAGGGCTGACGTTGGACGGGAACAAGATCGCCGTCACGGGCGCCGGGCGCACATCGGTACAAGCGGTCTGGGCCGGAGGCGACTGCGCCGCAGGCGGGGATGACCTGACCGTGACCGCAGTGGCCGAGGGGCGCGATGCCGCGATGGATATCCACGCAAGTCTGATTGCGTGAAACTCAATGATCAAGATGCCTGCAAGCATCAGGGAGGCCGGATAAATGGCTGATTTGAAATCGAACTTTCTGGGAATTGAAAGCCCCAACCCATATTGGCTGGCATCTGCGCCGCCGACGGACAAGGAATATAACGTCCGCCGCGCCTTTGAGGCCGGATGGGGCGGTGTGGTGTGGAAAACACTCGGGTCCGAAGGTCCACCGGTCGTCAATGTTAATGGCCCCCGCTATGGGGCGATCTACGGCGCAGACCGTCGGTTGTTGGGTCTGAACAACATCGAGCTGATTACAGACCGCCCATTAGAGGTAAACCTTGAAGAAATGGCGCGGGTTAAGGCTGATTATCCAGATCGCGCCCTGATCGCCTCGATCATGGTGCCGTGCGAGGAAGAGGCCTGGAAGGCTATCCTGCCGCGTGTTGCCGAAACCGGTGCCGACGGGATCGAACTGAACTTTGGCTGTCCACACGGGATGAGCGAGCGCGGGATGGGGGCGGCCGTAGGGCAGGTGCCGGAATATATCGAGATGGTGACGCGCTGGTGCAAGAAATACTATGACCGACCGGTCATCGTGAAACTGACGCCGAATATCACTGATATCCGCAAGCCTGCCGAAGCCGCAAAGAATGGTGGTGCGGATGCGGTATCGCTGATCAACACGATTAATTCGATTACCAGTGTCAATCTGGATAGCTTCAGCCCTGAACCCTCGATTGACGGCAAAGGCAGCCACGGTGGCTATTGTGGCCCCGCGGTGAAACCGATTGCCCTGTCGATGGTGTCCGAGATTTCGCGTGGACAGGCAACGAAAGGAATGCCGATCTCGGGTATTGGCGGTGTGACCACCTGGCGCGATGCAGCAGAGTTTATGGCATTGGGTTGCGGCAATGTTCAGGTCTGCACGGCGGCGATGACCTATGGGTTCAAGATCATTGACGAACTGACGGCGGGTCTGTCGAAATGGATGGATGAAAAAGGGTATCAGGACGTCTCGGAAATTGTCGGTCTTGCGGTTCCAAACGTGACCGACTGGCAATATCTGAACCTGAATTATGTCGCCAAGGCCAAGATTGATCAGGATCAGTGCATCAAGTGTGGCCGATGCTATGCCGCCTGCGAAGACACCAGCCACCAGGCCATTTCAATGTCCGAAGAGCGCGTGTTCGAGGTTATGGATGACGAATGTGTGGCCTGTAACCTGTGCGTGGATGTGTGCCCGGTTGAAGGATGTATTTCGATGGTGCCGATGGCCGCTGGCGAAATCGACCCGCGCACGGGACAAGAAGTGCAGCCCGAATATGGCAACTGGACAACCCATCCCAACAATCCAATGGCGAAAGCCGCCGAGTAGTCCAAGAAAACTCGTCGAATTTTCTTAGAGCAGGATGTCGATGAGGGGGCGTTGTGGCAGTTTGCGACATATTGGGTGGCGGTGCGGATCAGATGATATCCGCGCCTCCTCACTTAGTCTTGGAACGCCTTATGCCCCACTTCTCGCTCTACCCACCCAACGAAAGCCTTACCACGGCACCTGTGTGTGGACAGGGAAGAAAAGAGTAGCGTCATCCTAGGCTCAGGGTGAGCGGGTTCCGGCTAACGAAAACCTAAGGCGCCAGCAATTTGCGGTAGAGCGTGTCGATGAACGGTTCAGCACCTTCATACGGGTCTTCGTCGCCAAGAATGGCCCGAACCTGGACATCGAAATCCGCATAATGCTGTGTCAAAGCCCAGATGGAGAAAATAAGGTGGTAGGGATGGAGGCGCGCGATTTTACCCTGCTCCATCCAGGCCGTAAGGATTGCGGTCTTCTCATCCATCAAAGTTTTGAGATCATTGGACAATGCATCGTGTATGCGTGGCGCACCCTGGACCAGTTCATTGGCAAACAGACGGCTTTCGCGCGGAAGTTCCCGGCTCATTTGCAGTTTGCGATGGATATAAGCGCGTATCTCTTCCAAAGGGTCCCCGTCGGCGTCGAGATCATGGAGGGGGGCCAGCCAAATCTCGAGAAGGCCAGATAGAAGGGCCGTGTGAATCGCTTCTTTTGAGGGGAAATAATACAGAAGATTCGGCTTGCTCAACCCGGCCTCGGCAGCAATCTGGTCGACGGTGGCACCGCGGAAACCGTAGGCAGAAAACACGTTCAAAGCGGCTTCTAGAATTGCAGCGCGGTTTTTTTTCTGAATTCGTGTTGGTGCGCGGTCTTTGGACATGTCTTTGCCTGTCTGATTTTTGGGCTCGCAAGTGCGGAATATGCCAAAAATTCCCACCGAGCTCTGCTATTTCTTGACTGATGTCGAACCCGTGATAGCGTGAGTTTGACCAGATGGTCAAATCAAGACACCAAAAGCGAGCAAATCGCAAGCAACAGGGAAGACTAGGATGGCAGCTCCGGCGCAGAACCTCAGGATCAATGGCGACAGGTTGTGGGACAGCCTGATGGAGATGGCCAAGATTGGCCCGGGTGTTGCGGGGGGCAATAATCGTCAGACCCTGACGGATGAAGATGCGGCAGGCCGCGCGTTGTTTCAGAAATGGTGCGAAGAGGCAGGGTGCACCATGGGGCTGGACCAAATGGGCAATATGTTTGCGCATCGAGAGGGCACGGACCCCGAGGCATTGCCGGTCTATGTGGGTTCACATTTGGATACGCAGCCGACAGGCGGCAAATATGACGGTGTTCTGGGTGTATTGGGCGGGTTGGAAATCATTCGCACGCTCAATGAATTGGGAATCAAGACCAAACATCCAATCGTTGCGACCAACTGGACGAATGAAGAAGGCACGCGCTATGCACCTGCGATGCTGTCCTCGGGGGTTTTTGCCGGGATGCATACGCAGGATTGGGCTTATGACCGTGAGGATGCCGATGGTAAGAAGTTCGGAGATGAGCTGAGCCGCATTGGCTGGCGCGGTGACGAAGAGGTTGGTGCCCGAAAGATGCACGCCTTTTTTGAGCTGCATATCGAACAGGGCCCCATTCTTGAGGCCGAGGGGAAGGATATCGGCGTTGTCACCCATGGTCAGGGTCTCAGCTGGACCCAGATTACCGTTACCGGAAAGGACGCCCATACCGGGTCTACGCCGATGCCGATGCGCAAGAATGCCGGATTGGCGATGGCGCGTATCCTTGAAAAGGTTGACGAGATTGCTTGGTCCCATGCGCCCCACGCGGTGGGTGCGGCGGGGCATATTGATGTGTTTCCGAATTCGCGTAACGTGATCCCGGGGAAAGTTGTGTTTACTGTCGATCTCCGTTCGCCCGATCTGGACGTGATCACCGATATGGAAAATCGTCTGCGCGTAGCGGCCGAAGATATCGTGGATGAGATGGGCCTACAGATCGAGTTCGAGAAAGTTGGCGGATTTGATCCGGTGAAATTCGATGATGGCTGCGTGGCAGCTGTACGCGATGCGGCTGAACGGTTGGGTTATTCTCATACAGATATCATTTCGGGCGCCGGTCATGATGCCTGCTGGATCAACCGGGTTGCACCAACAGCGATGGTGATGTGCCCTTGTGTGGATGGGCTAAGCCATAACGAAGCCGAAGAAATCAGCAAGGTTTGGGCTGCCGCCGGGGCGGATGTTCTGTTTCATGCGGTCGTAGAGACGGCTGGAATTGTGGAATAGGGGGCTCTGCCCCCGTCGCCCGTTGGGCGACTCCCCCGAGGTATTTGTAGCCAGATGAAGCAAGCGGCGCAGACCGCATCAGGGAGATTGATATGAGCACTGTTATCAAGAACGGGACCGTCGTAACCGCGGATTTGTCTTACCAGGCGGATGTGAGGGTCGAGCATGGGGTGATCACCGAGATTGGGCCGGACCTAAAAGGTGATACGGAACTGGATGCGACAGGCTGCTATGTGATGCCTGGCGGGATCGACCCGCATACGCATTTGGAAATGCCGTTCATGGGCACCTATTCCAGCGATGATTTCGAGAGCGGAACCCGGGCGGCATTGGCTGGAGGAACCACGATGGTGGTTGATTTCGCTCTGCCCAACCCAGGTGAAAGCCTGTTGGATGCGCTCAAGCGCTGGGATAACAAGTCGACACGTGCAAATTGCGACTATTCTTTCCACATGGCGGTGACCTGGTGGGGCGAGCAGGTGTTTGATGACCTCAAGACGGTGATCGAGACACGCGGCATCAACACGTTCAAGCATTTCATGGCCTATAAGGGCGCGTTGATGGTCAATGACGATGAAATGTATGCTTCGTTCAAGCGTCTTGCCGAGCTGGGTGGAACGGCCATGGTGCATGCCGAGAATGGCGATGTTGTTGCCGAACTCAGCGCAAAGCTGTTGGCCGAAGGCAATACAGGCCCCGAGGCACATGCCTATTCCCGTCCGCCGCAGGTCGAGGGCGAAGCGACCAACCGCGCAATCATGATCGCGGATATGGCCGGAGTGCCGCTGTATGTGGTGCACACATCGTGCGAAGAGGCGCATGAGGCCATTCGGCGTGCAAAGATGCAGGGCAAGCGGGTGTGGGGGGAACCTTTGATCCAGCATCTGACTTTGGATGAGAGCGAGTATTTCAACCAGGATTGGGACCACGCGGCGCGGCGGGTCATGAGCCCTCCGTTCCGAAACAAGCAGCATCAGGATAGCCTGTGGAACGGATTACAATCTGGTTCGTTGAGTGTCGTGGCCACCGACCATTGCGCCTTTACGACGGATCAGAAACGCTTTGGCGTGGGGGATTTCACCAAGATCCCGAACGGTACCGGAGGGTTGGAAGACCGGATGCCGATGCTGTGGACTCATGGGGTGAACACTGGTCGGCTGACGCCAAATGAATTTGTGGCAGTCACTTCAACAAACATCGCTAAGATATTGAATTGTTACCCAAGAAAAGGCGCAATTCTTGTAGGTGCCGATGCCGATTTGGTGGTGTGGGATCCTGAGAAAGGCAAGACGATCAGCGCGAAATCGCAGCAATCTTCGATCGACTACAACGTGTTTGAGGGCAAAGAGGTCAAAGGCTTGCCGCGCTTTACTCTGACCCGTGGGCAGGTTGCAGTGCATGACGGAGAGATCAGGACTCAGGAAGGCCATGGCCAATTTGTTGAACGCGAGGCCAATACAACCGTCAACAAGGCGCTGAGTACTTGGAAAGAGCTGACAGCGCCGCGACCGGTGGTACGCACGGGTATTCCAGCAACCGGTGTATGACTGAATATGTGGCAGATATCACGTCTTATTACGGTTTAAGTTCAAGGGGATGGAATGAATATTGAAACCGCTGCACCGCCTGTAATCGAGGCGCGGCAACTGGATCTGACCTTTCAGACCAATGACGGGCCGGTCCACGCTCTGAAGGATGTGAACCTGACCATCGAAAAGGGAGAATTCGTCAGCTTCATCGGACCCTCCGGCTGTGGTAAGACCACCTTTTTGCGGTGCATCGCTGCGTTGGAAACACCGACCGGCGGGACATTGACCGTCAACGGTATGACCCCGGATGAGGCGCGGCGGAATCGGGCCTATGGCTATGTATTTCAGGCCGCGGGTCTGTACCCTTGGCGCACCATTTCCAAGAACATCAAGCTCCCGCTTGAAATCATGGGGTTTACAGCTGCCGAGCAGGAAGAACGCGTAAACAAGGTTTTGGAACTTGTTGATCTTGAAGGGTTTGGTGGAAAGTTTCCCTGGCAGTTATCGGGTGGAATGCAGCAACGGGCCAGCATTGCACGGGCGCTGGCCTTTGATGCGGATATCCTGCTTATGGACGAACCTTTTGGCGCGTTGGATGAGATTGTCCGCGATCACCTGAACGAGCAGCTTCTGGCACTTTGGGCGCGGACTGAAAAGACCATTGGGTTTGTCACCCATTCCATCCCTGAGGCCGTCTATCTGAGCACCAAGATCGTTGTGATGAGCCCTCGGCCCGGACGGATCACTGACGTGATCGACAGTCCGTTGCCGAAAGAGCGGCCGCTCGATATTCGCGACACGCCGGAATTCATCGAAGTTGCCCATAGGGTGCGAGAAGGGTTGCGCGCGGGGCATTCGGATGAATAGTAGCGGGTTCAAGGCATTCTGGGCTGTATTGACGGTACTGGCCGTCATAGTAGCCTTTTGGTACGCCGCTTGTATTCCGATGAATATCAAAGGCGTTCTGACCGAACAGGAACGGGCCGGCGCCACTGTTCAGCCACCCTCGGCAAAAGATCGTCGCGATCTGTCCGAATTCAGCCTGGTTCTGGACAATAGCTTTGCCATTCCAGCCACGTGGGAACAGGATCGTCCGCGGTTGCCCGCTCCGCATCAGGTGGCCGTTGAGATATGGAAGACAACGGTTGAGAAGAAAATCACCTCAAAGCGCTCGCTGGTTTATCACGGCTGGGTGACGCTGAGTGCGACGATACTGGGTTTTGCCATTGGCACCGGTCTGGGAATTCTGCTGGCTGTTGGGATCGTACATAGCCGGGTCATGGACCTGTCGGTCATGCCCTGGGCGATAGTCAGCCAAACCATCCCGATCATCGCTCTGGCCCCGATGATCATTGTGGTCCTATATTCCGTTGGCGTGCAGGGGATTATCCCCAAGGCGGTCATATCGGCCTATCTCAGCTTTTTTCCTGTCGTGGTGGGCATGGTCAAAGGTTTGCGCAGCCCGGATGCGATGCAACTGGATTTGCTGCGTACCTATAGCGCGAGCCACGCGCAGGGGTTCTGGAAACTGCGTTTGCCGGCCTCGATGCCGTATCTGTTCACATCGCTGAAGATAGGCATTGCGGCTTCATTGGTAGGGGCCATCGTGGGGGAATTGCCCACCGGGGCAGTTGCGGGACTGGGCGCGCGCCTGCTGGCAGGCAGCTATTATGGTCAGACCGTGCAAATCTGGTCGGCCCTGTTTGCGGCGGCGATTCTGGCGGCCTGTCTTGTGGGGCTTCTGGGGCTGATTGAAAAGTCGGTCCTGAAACGGATGGGGATTGCGCAATGATACCAATTCTGGGCGCACTCGGTGTGTGGCTGTTGGGATGGTGGTTGAACAGCCGCTTGGCCAGCGGGCCTTATGCTGATACGCGGATGGTCCGGTTTCTGGCTCCGCTGATCTTTGGTCTGACTATCATCGTCATCTGGGAGCTTTTAGTGCGCGGCCTTGAGGTGTCTTTGGTCATTCTGCCCGCTCCATCGGTTATCTGGATTCGGTTCTGGGACAGTTTGCCAACGCTTTGGATGGATTTCGTGCAAACCATCATCAAGGGCGCGCTGAGCGGTTACATCATCGGCTGTGGAGCCGCCTTCCTGATGGCGATTGCAGTGGACCGGTGGGATTTTCTGCGCCTTGGGCTTTTGCCCGTGGGCAACTTCGTGGCCGCTCTTCCGATTGTTGGCACCGCGCCGATTCTGGTCATGTGGTTCGGGTTCGACTGGCACTCCAAAGCGGCGGTGGTTGTCGTGATGGTCTTTTTCCCAATGCTGGTGAACACCGTCGCCGGGCTGCGCGAGGCGACAGCAATGCAGCGCGACCTGATGGAGACTTATGCCGCCACGTATTGGCAGAGCTTTCTGAAGCTGCGCTTGCCTGCCGCGATGCCATTTGTTTTCAATGGTCTCAAGATATCCACCACCCTTGCATTGATCGGCGCTATCGTGGCCGAGTTCTTTGGCTCACCGACGCTTGGCATGGGGTTTCGGATATCTACCAGCGTGGGGCAGCTCTCACTGGATATGGTCTGGGCCGAGATCGTAGTGGCGGCTTTGGCCGGGACATCATTTTATGGTCTGGTGGCCATGATCGAAAAGGCGGTGACCTTCTGGCACCCGTCGCAACGCGGATAAGAATTCAACAGACCCCAAAAATGAAAAATGGGGCGCCAACTGAAACTAGGAGATGTGAAGATGAAAAAGATACTCAGCGGGGCGGTTGCCGCCTTTAGCCTGGCCGCCAGTGCAGCCTGGTCGGCGGATGAGGTGACATTGCAGTTGAAATGGGTCACGCAAGCTCAGTTCGCAGGTTATTACGTGGCCAAAGACAAAGGGTTCTACGAAGAAGAAGGTCTTGATGTCACAATTCTGCCAGGCGGCCCGGACATAGCGCCGACACAGGTCATTGCCGGTGGCGGCGCTGACGTGACGGTCGAGTGGATGCCAGCTGCATTGGCCGCGCGCGAAAAGGGCCTGCCGCTGGTGAATATTGCCCAGCCTTTCAAAAGCTCGGGTATGATGTTGACCTGCTGGAAAGATGCCGGTATTTCCGCACCAGAAGACCTTAAGAACCGGACACTGGGCGTCTGGTTCTTTGGCAACGAATTCCCCTTCATGAGCTGGATGAGCCAGCTGGGCATTGATACCGGTGGCAAGAGCGAAAATGGTGTCGAGGTTCTGAAGCAGGGCTTTAATGTCGACCCGCTGCTGCAGCGTCAGGCTGATTGCATCAGCACCATGACCTATAACGAATACTGGCAGGTCATAGATTCCGGCGTCAGCCCCGACGAACTGGTCACATTCAAATACGAAGATCAGGGCGTCGCCACGCTGGAAGACGGCCTGTACGTTCTTGAAGAGAACCTGAGCGACGCGGCATTTGTCGACAAGATGGAACGTTTCGTACGGGCGTCGATGAAGGGGTGGAAATATGCCGAAGAGAACCCAGATGAAGCGGCCGATATCGTGCTTGAAAATGACGCGACTGGTGCCCAAACCGAAGCGCATCAGAAACGTATGATGGGTGAGATTGCCAAGCTGACTGCGGGCTCAAACGGATCGCTTGATCCGGTGGATTTTGAGCGCACTGTAGGGACGCTGCTTGCCGGTGGTTCTGACCCCGTTATCACCAAACAACCCGAAGGTGCCTGGACGCATCAGATTTCGGATGCAGCACTGAACTGAGTCAGGTTCACGATGGAATATGGCGCGGTCCCAAATGGGGCCGCGTTTTTTGTTGGAAGCGTCGAAAATGTGACTGCACTTGTAGCGCGTTTGTCATAGTAATTACCTGTAAATTATTGCAAACTGTTCAATATGGGGAGTATTAGGTAGATAATGCAGGATTTCACAACAGAATTCAGGTCGGCGCTTGCTTTGATCCTTCATTGGGATCCGGAGCTGTGGGCGATTGTTCTGTTGTCCCTGAAAGTCTCTGTTTTTGCCGTTCTGATTTCTGCCGTTATCGGGATGCCCATGGGCGCGGCTTTGGCCGTTGCGCGTTTTCCAGGGCGGCGGATTCTGATCGTCTTGATGAATGCCTTGATGGGCTTGCCCCCGGTTGTGGTTGGTTTGCTGGTCTATCTGATGCTGTCGCGTTCCGGCCCGTTGGGGGTCCTTGAATTGCTCTACACACCGACGGCGATGATTATTGCTCAGGTCGTTCTGGTGACCCCGATCGTTGCCGCACTGACACGTCAAGTGGTCGAAATGCTGGCCGAGGAATATTCCGAGCAACTCCGCTCACTCGGCGTGTCGCGGATGGCATCGATTCCGGTGCTATTGTGGGATGCGCGGCTGTCTCTTGTTACTGCATTGCTGGCAGGGTTTGGACGTGCGATTGCCGAAGTTGGAGCGGTTATTATCGTTGGCGGCAATATCAACCACGTCACGCGGGTGATGACGACGACAATCGCCCTTGAAACGTCCAAGGGAAATTTGGCGTTGGCGCTTGCGCTTGGGGCCATCCTGATTGCCATAGCCATCGCAGTAAACGCCATGGTCAGCACGCTTAGCCTGCGGGCCGAGAAGGAAGGGTTGCGCCATGCGTGATCTGGTGCCCGAGATGGTGAAATGTCTTTCTGTTCACAGTTTACAGATTTCCCGCAAGGGAAAGACACTGCTTCAAGTGCCAGAGTTATCCCTGATGGGGCTGGGACCAACTTTGATCCTTGGGCCGAACGGAGCGGGCAAGAGCCTGCTTTTGCGCTGTTTGCACGGGCTTATCGTCCCGGATAGCGGCAGGGTTCAGCAGGACGGGATTGCCCTGAATGCGTATCACAAATCACGACAGGCGATGGTGTTTCAAAGACCGGTTCTGTTGCGCCGGTCCGTGTCAGCCAATCTTGATTTTGTGCTAAAGCGTCAGGGCATGTCCCGTGCAATTCGCAAATCCCGGATCGACGAATTGCTGGCCGAAGGTGGGCTAGAGGGTAAGGCGCGCCAGTCCGCCAGATCGCTGTCCGGGGGCGAGGCGCAACGGCTGGCCATCCTGCGCGCGCTGGCGCTGGACCCGGAGACTTTGTTCCTGGACGAACCAACCAGTTCGCTTGATCCTGGTGCTACGCAGATGATCGAACGGATGATCTTGCGCGCTTCGAACCGTGGGGTACGCATTGTCATGGTATCCCACGATATCGGTCAGGCACGCCGTCTGGCAGCGGATATCGTCATGATGCAGGCCGGGCACGTGGTCGAACACGGTGCTGCCAAACAAGTTCTGGATGCCCCGACAAGTGACGCCGCGCGCCGGTTTGTTGCCGGTGGTCTGGTAACCTAATCTGAATATGGAGTTCAAATGATCCGCAAATTCGTCGGGGCTGCAGTAATAGCGCTTGGCCTGAACACTACAGCCGCATTGACCGAAACCCCATTTATTGTAGTCCAATCAACCACGTCGACTCAGAATTCGGGCTTGTTCGACCATATCCTGCCAGGCTTTGAAGCCGAAAGCGGGATTGATGTCCGCGTGGTGGCTGTTGGTACAGGGCAGGCGATCCGCAATGCGATCAACGGTGACGGGGACGTCTTGCTGGTTCACGCCAAACCTGCCGAAGAGAAGTTTGTGGCAGATGGTTGGGGTGTTGAGCGGTTGGACGTGATGTACAATGATTTTGTCCTTGTAGGGCCAAAATCCGATCCCGCCAAAGTGAAAGGTGGGACTGACATTATCGCGGCGCTGACCGCCGTGGCTAAGGCCAAGGCGCCCTTCGCCTCACGCGGGGATGACAGCGGGACGCATAAGGCAGAATTGGGCCATTGGGCCTCGTCCGGTATCGACCCGACCGACGCTTCGGGCACTTGGTACCGGGAAACTGGATCCGGGATGGGGGCGACACTGAACGTGGCTAGTGGGATGGGTGCCTATGCGCTGACGGATCGGGCGACCTGGCAGAGCTTTGGCAACAAGGGAAACCTTGAGGTCATGGTTGAGGGCGATCCGCGCCTGTTTAATCAATATGGGATTATTCTTGTGAACCCTGACAAGCATCCCAAAGTGCGGGCGGCCTCGGGGCAGCGCTTTATTGACTGGTTGACCGGGCCCGAAGGGCAGGCGGCCATCGCATCTTACACGCACGACGGCCAGCAGCTGTTCTTTCCCAACGCCCAATAGGGTCATCCGCTGGCTCCATTGTGATGGATGGTTCCGAGATCCGACAAGTCATACCCGCCGAATTCTTCTGCCCGGGTGGCAAAGCGGTCGGATTGCACAAAGCCGAGCAACCGAAGCATCGGGCCATCGAAATAGGCGCGCCTCCAGATGGCAAGGTCCAGGCGTTCGGTATGGGTCGGGGCAAAGCCCAGATTGTACAGCCCCGCAAGCGCACCCAGGCCGAATCCGGCATCGGCTTTGCTGTCATGCAGGGCTATGGCCAGCTCTTCTTCGGTACGTGCGCAGGTCGGCAGGGTATCCAGATCGTCTCGGTTCAGGCCGTGCGCCTGCAGTTGCGTGTCGAACAACCGTTGACTGGCGGCACTGTCCTGACGAAGAAGAATGCGACGGCCCCGGAGGTCAGAAAAGTCCGATATCCCAGTCACACCGGGGGCCATCAGTAGCCCACGCTGGCGTTTTGCTAGTTCGAACAGAATGACGGGTGCCTCTCCCAGATGGTCCTGGAGAGATTGCGTGTTAAATCCGTCTGTCTCGTGGATATGCAGCGCCGCAGCCTGCGCTGATCGTTCTTTCAGGCGATTCAAGCCGTCAAATGAGCCGTCATAATAAGTTGCCAGGCCCGACCCGCTTTCCCGCAGAGCCCAATCCAACAGCGGATCATGACTGCCCGCCACGATCGGCGGCAGCGACGGTTCTGCGACCTGCGGTCCGCTGCGCGATGCGTTCAGCCAGGCAATGACTTCGGCCCTTGGAAACAAGAGTTTGCCCATGGCCCGGACACAGGGGACCTCGCCGGATGAAGCAAGGTCATAGGCTTTACGCTCGCCAATGCGCAGCAGGTCGGCCAGTTCTTTGGTGGTCAGGTATTCTGACATTCAGTCGAGGCGCACGGCCGAACCCGCGCTGGCATTCGCCGCGCTGAATCCGAATTGGCCTAAGGCAAATGGCGCAGCGACGGCAATTACAGCCATCGTGGCAACAGCGGCTAGAAAGGCTTTCATATTTACCTCCGGTTCAGTTTTCCGGTGCCGTGACGCGGCGCAGAAAGGCGATCAAATCTTTGCGGTCATCCGCTTGTGTAATCCGTTGCATGGGCATCTTCGATCCCGGAATGTAATGGTCTGGTCCTTGGTCGAAAAGGGCATTTATCGTCTCGCCATTCCAAATGATATCAGAGTCTTGCAGCGTGTCCGAGTAGAAATATTCCGGTAAGCTGCCCGCCCGGCGACCAAATACACCAGAGAGCGTAGGTCCAGCACGTCTGTGCCCGTCCGCCGTCAGGCTGTGGCAGATCGAGCATTTGCGCACGAATTGGCGCTCGCCATTGTCCATCTGGTCAGGGTTCTTCAGAAAACTAGGTTCAGTCGCGGCCATCTGTTGTTGGTCGCCAAGGTCAGATACCGGCCAGCTATACATCGCCTCATCTATACCACCTGCATAGATGTTTTTACCATCGGTTGAGAAGGCCAGCGCCCAGACCGGGCCGCGCAATGTGGCCCGAAAATCCTGTGCGATGCGCCAGTCGATGGTATCGACCAACATGATATGACCCTCTCCGTCCCCCACCGCCAGCAAGCTGCGGTCCGGGCTGAGAGCCAGCGCAAGGATTGGACGGCGGTCCAGGGTGAAATCATGCTCGTCGCCTGTAGTCAGATCACGAATGCGCGTGACGCCATCGACGGCCCCATAGGCAATCCAGTTTTCATGGGGATTCAGGACCAGTTCGTTGATGCCGAACCCGTTATCAACCAGTCGCAGTTTTTCCTGACCGGTTGCGACATCCCAAAGACGAACCGCCCCATCAACCCCGCCGGTATACACCGCATCTCCGTTTGGTGTGAACACAACAGCATTCACACCGCTGCCTGTGGGCCCCAATATCTTTGGCTCTGACCCGTCAAGCGGCCAAACCCCTATCGTGCCGTCCCAACTGGCAGTGGCGATGTAGGAGTTTGAAACAGCAATATCGACGATCTTGCCCTTGTGCCGCCCGAGGATTTGGCCATCCGGCCACCGGCGCAGGGTAAAGTCGTCACCAGCGGAATAGATCGCTGTGTCGCCAAAGGCGACGCTATTCACGGCAGCCTCGTGCCCCTCAAGCCATTGCGGCGTGCGGTCTGACCACAGGCCGACGGAGTTGTCGAAGCTGGCCGTCGCAATCCGGCCGTCCGGCGCGGAGGCAATCCCCATGATCGGACCGCCATGACCTTTCAGCGTGAAGAACTCGGCCAAAGCGGGCAGGGGGGTCAACACCAGTGCTAGGATTAGACTGCGCATCTATTCCGCAGGCGAGGCCACTGCCTTATTGGCCTCTTTTTCCTGTACCTCTTCGAGCCAAAGCGAGTGGTGCTCACGCGCCCATTGTTCCTCGACCTCGCCGGTGCCCATCGCGTCGAAAGCGCCCTCCATCCCCACCGAGCCCAGGTAGATATGCGCGATGATGATGGCGATGAAGACATAGGCGACCATCACGTGCCAAACCTGCGCATATTGCATCTCTTCTTGTGGTGACATCTGCACCGGAAGGTTCAGACCCAACATCTGCGGGATGCCGGTGGCATTTGCGATTGAGAAGGTCTTAGCAAACAGCGGCATCTCAAACGGGAACAGCAGAGACAGGCCCGACAGGCTGATCGATACGCCGAGCAGGATACAGGCCCAGAAGATGATCTTTTGACCCGCGTTGAATTTTTTGGCCGGGGGATGGCTGCCTTTCGTGAACAACCCGCCGCCTGCGGCCAGCCATTTCAGGTCGGTGCGGTTGGGGATGTTGTGGGCGATCCAGTTCACAGTGACCATGATCAAACCAAGCATGAAGGCCCAGGCGAGGTTGTTATGCAGCCATTTGCAGCCCTGCGCTATGGTCGCAAAGCCTTCTTTCCCGAAGATTGGGATCAGAAAGTCTCGACCATAAAGGGTCAGCAATCCGGTCAGGCCAAGGATAAGGAAAGAGCCCGCGAACAGCCAATGTCCGAACCGCTCAAAGCCCGAGAAACGCGTAACCGTGCGTCCCGTCTTTTCACCATCAATGCGGATTTTACCCCGGATCAAGAAGAACAGCAGCAGGATGCCAAGCATCCCGGCCAGAATATACGTGCCGTAATCGCGTAACGGGCCTGTTCGGAAATTCAACCACCACATGCCTCCGTCCTGTATCAAGACGCTGGCCGCAGGACCGTTCGACGAAACGGTCACATCCGCCGAGCCATAGCGCAAAGCGCGATAGACGTCGCTGTCAGACGCCACGCCACGTGTGCCCAACTGGCCCATCAGACCTTCGGCGTTGCCTTGACCGGTGTTACCTGAGCGATAACCGTTATCGACCGTCTCGCCACGCTGCCGGGCCAAGATATCCTCGAGCGTGGTCGCCCCACCCGTCGAATTGCGATCCGGAGCATCCTGAGCAAGGGCAGGAACAGTCAAAACAATGAGACAGAACAGAAGTCGCAGGAAAGTCATATGAACCTCGTGACGCGGTCATTGGCGTAGGCCCTTTTCCGGGCGGGCAGAGATTTTTCGTCGAAAAATCTTAGTGCTCCCCGGCACACGGTTTGCGCGCCGGGGAAGGTTTGGCCAAGGATCAGCCGTCTTTTTGGTCGTAGGCTGTGCCCCACCCCCAGGCGCCAGACCCGAAACCGCGCGCCACGACGCGTTCGCGATAGATGGCCGATACCACGTCGCCGTCACCGGCAAGCAGGGCCTTGGTGGAACACATCTCGGCGCAGATGGGCAGTTTGCCTTCTGCGATCCGGTTGCGACCGTATTTGGCGAACTCTGCGGTCGAGTGCGTTTCCTCGGGGCCACCGGCGCAGAAGGTACATTTGTCCATCTTGCCGCGTGATCCGAAGTTGCCTGCCTGTGGGTATTGCGGCGCGCCGAACGGGCACGCATAGAAGCAATAGCCGCAGCCAATGCACAGGTCCTTGGAGTGCAGGACGACCCCTTCTTCGTTCTGATAGAAGCAGTCAACCGGGCACACCGCCATACAGGGCGCATCCGAACAATGCATACAGGCAACCGAGATCGAGCGTTCGCCCGGGTCGCCGTCATTGATCGTCACCACTCTGCGGCGGTTGATGCCCCAAGGCACCTCGTGCTCGTTCTTACACGCGGTTACGCAGGCGTTGCATTCGATGCAGCGTTCAGCGTCGCAGAGAAACTTTGCTCTAGCCATTGTCGTCCTCCTTACGCTGCTGAGATCTTGCAGAGAGTCGCTTTGGTCTCCTGCATCTGGGTTACTGAATCATAACCATAGGTCTGGGCGGTGTTGGAACTTTCACCCAGCACATAGGGATCAGCGCCTGAGGGGTATTTGTCCCGCAAATCCTGACCCTGGAAATGGCCGCCAAAGTGGAATGGCATAAAGGCCACGCCGGCACCAACCCTGTTGGTCAGCATCGCCATCACCTTGACCTTACCACCCTCAGGCCCTTCGACCCAGACCTGAGCCCCGTCGCGAATGCCCAGGTTGTTGGCATCACGGGGGTTGATCTCGACAAACATGTCCTGTTGCAGTTCGGCCAGCCACGGGTTCGACCGGGATTCCTCACCTCCGCCCTCATACTCGACCAAACGACCTGACGTCAGGATTATCGGGTAATCCTTTGAAAAATCGTTCTTCTGGATCGAGGCATACAGGGTTGGCAGGCGATAGGACTGACGATCCTCATAGGTCGGATAGTCCTCTACCAGATCGCGCCGGTTGGTATAGAGCGGCTCGCGATGCAGTGGGATCGGGTCCGGGAAAGTCCAGACCACGGTGCGGGCCTTGGCGTTGCCAAAGGGCGCACAGCCATGTGCAATCGCAACCCTCTGGATGCCGCCTGACAGGTCGGTTTTCCAGTTGGTCTTTGGCCCCGCAACGGCGTCGATGGCCGCACGTTCTTCGGCCGTCAGATCGCCGTCCCAACCAAGATCCATTAGCATCTGCATCGTGAATTCGGGATATCCGTCCTGAATTTCCGACCCAACGCTATAGACCCCTTCCGCCAGCAGGTTGTCGCCATCACGTTCCACGCCAAAGCGCGCGCGGAAGGTCAGGCCACCTTCGGCCACCGGTTTGGACATGTCATAGAGGTTTGGTGTCCCCGTATGACCCATCTCTGGCGTTCCCCAGCACGGCCAGGGCAGACCGTAATATTCGCCGTCGTTTGGTCCACCTATAGCTTGCAGCGTGGTTCTGTCGAACGTGTGCTGATTGGCCATGTGGCTTTTCAAACGCTCTGGCGACTGGCCGGTATAGCCGATGGTCCAGAGGCCCGAGTTGAACTCACGCGTGATGCTTTCTACATTCGGGGTCTCAGGGTCCTCCATCTCGATGTTGCGGAAGAACCGATCTGCCCAGCCGAATTTGTTGGCGAACTTGGCCATGATGACCTCGTCCGGCAGGCTTTCGAACAGCGGTTCGACCACCTTGTCGCGCCACTGCAACGAGCGGTTCGAGGCCGTGACCGAGCCACGGGTTTCGAACTGCGTACAGGCCGGCAGTAGGTAAACGCCATCGGTCCGATCATGCAGAACGGCGGAAACGGTGGGATACGGGTCGATCACGACCAGCATGTCCAGCTTTTCCATCGCCGTCTTCATTTCCGGCCCGCGGGTTTGCGAGTTCGGAGCGTGCCCCCACAGAACCATGGCTCGGACATTGTTGTCCTGATCCATGTTGGCGGGGTCTTCCAGAACACCGTCGATCCAACGAGAGACCGGGATGCCGCGCTCGTTCTGTAGCGGTTTATCCTTGCCCTCCTTGTCTTTGATCGAGGCGAACTGGCCGGACAGCCATTCAGGCTCTTCACCCCAAACGCGCGCCCAATGGCCCCATGCCCCTGCGGACAGCCCATAATAGCCGGGTAGGGTGTGGGACAGAACACCAAGGTCCGTCGCACCCTGCACGTTGTCGTGGCCACGGAAGATGTTGGTGCCACCGCCCGACGTTCCCATGTTGCCCAACGCCAGCTGCAGCACGCAATAGGCGCGTGTGTTGTTGTTGCCATTGGTATGCTGGGTGCCGCCCATGCACCAGATCACCGTGCCAGGACGGTTGTTGGCCATGGTGCGCGCCACGCGCTTAAGCTGTGATCCGGGTACGCCGGTCACACGCTCAGTTTCTTCCGGGTTCCAGTTGGCGACCTCTTCACGGATCTGATCCATGCCCCAGACACGGGTGCGGATGAACTCCTTGTCCTCCCAGCCGTTGTCGAAGATGTGCCAGAGGATACCCCAGATCAGAGCCACGTCTGAGCCGGGGCGGAAGCGGACATATTCATCCGCATGCGCGGCGGTGCGCGTAAAGCGCGGGTCGCAAACGATCAGCGGCGCGTTGTTCTGCTCTTTTGCGCGCAGAACATGCAGCAGCGAGACCGGGTGTGCCTCAGCCGGGTTGCCACCGATGATGAAGATAGCCTTGGAGTTGTGGATGTCATTGTAGCTGTTGGTCATGGCGCCGTAGCCCCATGTATTCGCAACACCCGCAACAGTGGTCGAGTGGCAGATACGGGCCTGATGGTCCACGTTGTTCGTGCCCCAATAGGCGGCGAACTTGCGGAACAGATAGGCCTGTTCGTTGTTATGTTTCGCGGAACCAAGCCAGTACACACTGTCCGGTCCGGATTCTGCGCGGATGTTCATCATGCCGTCGCCGATCTCGTTGATCGCCTCTTCCCAGCTGATGCGCTTCCACTCGCCGCCTTCCTTTTTCATCGGATATTTCAGGCGGCGTTCACCATGGGCGTGCTCACGGACCGAGGCCCCCTTGGCGCAGTGCGCACCTAGGTTGAAAGGGCTGTCCCAGCCGGGTTCTTGCCCGATCCAGACGCCGTTCTGCACCTCGGCCACTACGGTACAGCCGACCGAGCAATGCGTGCATATGGATTTGATGTTTTCAACGGCTTGATTGGCCGCTGACTGGGCACTGGCTGGCGTCACGGTTCCACCCGTGGCGCTGATCGCGGCCAACCCGCCGATCGTCAGGCCCGATCCGCGCAGGAACGCGCGGCGATCGACGGTTTTCTCGCCGACCTGGGACAGGATACTTGTCCGCTGGGAGCGTCTCGCAACCCCGTTGGTCTTTTTCCTAAGCATTTCTTTCCTCCCTTGCTGGCCATGTTAGCTATGGCTGGCTTGGTACTGTTGGTGCCGACGTCAGGGCCAATCGCAACCGTCAGTCGGGTGGTGACATCGTCCGGGGTTCAGAACCGGGCGCTGTCCAGATATGCGCGCGTATGCGCGGTGTCCTGCATGCGGGTCTCATCCGTCGGCAGCTCGGCTGCCTCGGCTTGTCCGCTCAGGCTGGCGGCGGCAACTGCAGCGGGCGCTGCGGTTCCGGCCAGTTTCAAGAAGTCACGGCGCGTGGCGCCTTCTTCCTTGGTTTTGCTCATGGGAT
Source organism: Ruegeria sp. CDSC025 (assembly GCF_059610805.1). Taxonomy (NCBI): domain Bacteria; kingdom Pseudomonadati; phylum Pseudomonadota; class Alphaproteobacteria; order Rhodobacterales; family Roseobacteraceae; genus Ruegeria; species Ruegeria sp. CDSC025. The sequence continues at coordinate 170,936 of NZ_JBXWOJ010000001.1, forward strand.
CCTCCTTTCCCAATTGCGATCTAGCGCCTATTGGGGCGCTGGCGAATGGCGGGATCATCCCGCCGTCATTCGAAAGGCTTCACGCTCGATTTCCATGAAAACCCGACCGGCGGTGCCGACCGAGGCATAGAAAACCGAGTTTTCCGCAGCTTCCAAATCTGAATAGAAATGTGCGGCCCAGGGGCCGATGTGTTTGTTCCAGAACGCTTTTTGATCTTCCAATGAGGCGGGCGCGCCAAAGCGTCCGACAATCATGCCCGCCATCATCTCCATCAACGAGGCGATATTGTCTTCGGGTTCAAACACGTTCTGCGCCCGTGTGATCTGACGAACCGCCATGTCGTTGCGCAGTTGCGCCAGCGGTTTTTCGTTCAGGAAACCAGTCAGGTAGAAACTGGCATAGGGCAGCAGTTCTCCGCGTCCTAGCCCGATGAACAGGGCATTGAATTCGCGTTCGGCAGCCGCAGGTTTTGTCACTTTTGCCACCCGCGACATCGCCTTGATGGCCTGTCCCAGATCGGTGTCATCGCCGGTCAGACCGACCACCTGAGACAGCAACATATGATCCGGTGGAGAGGCCAGCAACAGCCCAAGGAAGTTATAGAAATCCGCGCGCAGACGATCCTCGGCTGAGACGTCTAGGTTTTGCGCGTTGCTTGCGGTCATAACGTTATCCTTCGTATTCAAACTTCATGCGGCGTGGGGCAAGCGTAAGCTCTGCCTCTTCCGAGTCGTCGATTTCAGAAGTCATTACAGGCTCTGACGATTGCATCTCGGGTACCTCGGGCAACTCAGGCTCTTGCGTGGTTTCTTCAACCTCAGGGATCTGGTCTGTGTCTTCCTCTTCGGTCTGAGCGGCCAAAGCCTCGATATGGGCCAGCATTCCCTTGCCGACCTGATAGGCGGTCTGGATATTTTCGATCACGCAGGCGGCGTCGGTATAGTCCTCGCCGTAATCCACCAGCCCATCGACATTGGCCAGAACCGGGTTCAGACGCCAGAGCTGCCGAAGGGCGCGGCGGCGCAATCGGTCAGGCACTGCCTTGGCCATAAAGCCCGAGACGTCGTCACCAACTTGCAACTGATCAGGGTCGGGCAAATTGAATTCCGCCAGAATTTCAGCGTCAGTCTTTTCTTCCAGCTCGCCCCGCTGTTCAGCGAAAGCCTGTTCTTGTGCTGCTACAACCTCGGCTTTGGCCTCAGCCTGAACGGCGGCTTTGCGGCGCGACCAGAAATCGCGGGTTTCTGTCATTGCACAATCCTCCGCGGGGCGCGGAAAACATCCGAGTCCTGCCGGATGCGTACATCCCCTTTGCCGTCCTCAACCAGATCGGTGCGTTTCTTATCACGGCGGCGCTTGACGAAGACTTCGTTGCGATGATGCTCCAGTGCGAAATCACGTACCCAAGCGATCAGCCCATCAGTCATTGGGATTTTCTCGACAAGCTCTTCGCCGGTATCGGCGTAGTCCTGTCCTTCGAAGGGTGAGGCGGTCACCAGCACAGCGTCCATCGGCTGTGTTCCATCCAGCGCATCGCGCAGGACCAGATAGATCGAGGGTTGCCCGTCCGACAGGTTGACCATGTAGGCTTCGGCCTCATCTGACCACAGGGTCAGGGGCAGGGTGGCCGCGTGGTATTCGACCGCTTCACCCTCGCGCCGCATCTCCAGCCAATCGGCCGGTCCAGCGCCGGGCAGCACGGCGACGGCGCGCCAATTCCATTGCGCCCAGCGTGTAACCCCGGGTGTTTTGCGCACGACGACGCCGATTGGCATTTCAATCTGGCTGGCGGCCTTGGCCACTAAGTCCTCCCTGGAAAGCTCTCCCCTGCCTTCCTCAGGGTCTACTATGGTACACAAAGTAGCTTCCTGCCAAGTCCTTGGGTGGTCGAATATGCACCCCTCACCGATTGTTTACGGTCCTCGCGGCTATTATCGGGCTTTGTTCCGGCGATCCGGCCCCCACGGGCATTGCTACTTTCTTCAGAGGTTCTAAGCTGACCTTGGACTGGGGAGGACATCCGGGGGAGGTTATGGGTACGAGATTGCTGCTATGTGACTGTGCGGGAACGCAAACCATTGACGCTGAGAAACTATCGTCAGCTTGCGATGTCGCCTGCTCCAGAATTCACACCGCATTATGTACGAAAGAACTGGAAAGCGTCGCACAGCCGCTGCAAGAGGGCAAAGTCGTAATAGCCTGTACACAAGAGCAGGATGTTTTTCTGGCACTGGCCGATGAGTTAGGTGTCGAAGTGCCAGGGTTTGTCGATCTTCGCGATCGTGCTGGGTGGTCTGAACAAGGGCAGGATGCTGCCCCCAAAATGGCCGCGCTGGCTGCTGAGGCGGTGTTGCCTCAGCCGATCACACCCAGTGTCGATGTGGTCAGCGAAGGGACGTGTTTCATCGTCGGGCCCGGCGCGCTGAGCTTTGAAGTGGCAGAACGCCTGTCGGACCAGTTGGCCGTGACGGTCTTGGCTACTGATGACATGGACCCCATGTCGCGCAGCTTTGATGTGGTGCGCGGGCGCGTTCGTACTGTGAAAGGTGCGCTGGGCGGGTTTTCGATAAAGCTGGATGCGTTGCAACAGCTTGAACCCGGTGGGCGCGGGGCCTTTGGCTGGACCGAACCGCGCGACGGGGCGAACTCCTCATGCGATATGGTTGTGGATCTGACGGGCGGCATGCCTCTGGTGCAGGCCCCGTCCAAGCGCGAGGGGTATTTGCGGGCAGATCCCAAAGATGCGGTGGCCGTGGAGCGTCTGTCGTTCGAGGCCATGCAACTGGTCGGGACATTTGAAAAACCTCTCTATGTCCGGTTGGAAGAATCCCTCTGTGCGCATTCCCGTGCCGAACAGGTCGGGTGTACGAATTGCCTGGATATCTGCCTGACGGGGGCGATCACCCCTGCGGGCGAACATGTAGCCATCGACCCTATGGTTTGCGCGGGATGTGGAGAATGCGCGGCGGTGTGCCCTTCGACTGCGATCACATACGAGGATCCGCCCGTTTCTGCGCTGCTGTCACGGATGCACATTCTGTCGCGAACCTACCGGCGTGCAGGCGGGCAAGCCCCCCGACTGTTGGTGCATGACGCGCATGGGGCCGAAATGATCCGTCTGTCCGCCCGTTTCGGACGCGGGATTCCAGCGGATGTGATCCCGCTGGAGCTGAACGTGATCTCGGGCTTTGGCCATGCCGAGATGCTGGCCGCGCTGGCGCATGGGTTTGCGCGGGTTGATGTGCTGCTAGCCCCAACAACCGAAAGGGATGCATTGGACAGAGAACTGGCGTTGGCGCAGGCGATCGCTGGCGCGGGCGGTCTGGCCCTGATCGATGAGGCTGATCCCGATGCGCTGTCTGACCTGCTATATGCGCAGGAGGTGCCGCCCCCCTTGGCCGACCCGGTTCTGCCGCTGGGAAATCGCAGGCAGATTACGCGACTGGCCGCACAGGCGCTGAACCCGCAGGCCGCAGCCCCGTTGCCCTTGCCCGAGAATGCACCCTATGGGGCCATCGCGGTGGATACGGACGCCTGTACATTGTGCCTCAGCTGCGTGTCCCTTTGTCCGTCAGGCGCTTTGGCCGACAACCCGGATATGCCGCAGCTGAACTTTCAACAGGATGCCTGTCTGCAATGTGGTCTGTGCCGGACAATCTGTCCCGAGAATGCAATAACTCTGGTTCCGCAACTGGATTTAAGTGATGCGGCCCTGTCTCAGGACGTGTTGAACGAAGAAGATCCTTTTGCATGTGTGGAATGCGGTGCTCTCTTTGGTGTCAAATCGACCGTCGAACGTATCATGGAAAAGTTGTCTGGTACGCATCCGATGTTTGCGACATCCGAGCAGGCGCGCATGATCCAGATGTGTGACAACTGTCGCGTGAACGCGCAGTTCCAACACAAGGACAACCCGTTTCAGTCAAACCCGAAACCCAAAGTCGTCACGACCGAGGACTATTTCTCGAAAAGAAAGGATCATTGAAGCTGTAGCGGCGCGCCCAGATCTGCTGCCTTGATGGCCGAGACAAAGGCCAGAATGGCCTCTAACTCCTCTAGCGTCATCTCGACCGGGTGGATTGGAGGGGGACGCAGAGGATCGAAGGGTGGGGTTATGTCCTCAATCTGTGTGAAAGCGGGATGAGGGTTCAGGGCAAAGAAGGCCTCGAACCGTTCGGACCAGTCCGGCATAGCCCGCAGCACGGCGAAAGAGGGGGTGGAGCCAAGCCCGTTCATTCGGTTCTCTGGACCGATCACATGGCACCGCCCGCAATGGGTCATCGACAATTCCGCACCCAGGACAGCGTCGCCTTCGATCTTCGGACCCTCTGTTGCGGCTTCGACAGTGAAACTGGCCGAATAGGACGGGCCGCTATCGGGGCTAAAGCTTTCAACGGTGCGTTTGCCGATGTCAGAAAGCAGCCACTCCCGAAACCGAATCTGCCTTGGGTCGTCCACAATGCGCAGGTGATAGGTGACGCCATGACGCTCGAATACCGGATCACCTGGCGGTGAACCGCCCAAAGCCATAGCGCCGGAATCGTCTGCAACGACGCGTATCCCGGTCTTGAGAGAAAAACGCGGAAGAATATGTTGCAACAGACCAGAGTCTGTAACCTCATCCGGGGCGGCAAGCCCCAGCGCCTCTTGCGACCAAGAGGGGGTAGCAGAGAGCAGCAAGCTCAGGCAAAAGAAGGTAACCCGCATAAAGGCAGCTTATCGGCCTGCGCCCGAATGCGTCAAATGAACGAAAAAAAGACGGAGACACATGCAATGAAACGTATCCCAACGACCGGGCAAACCAAAAGGGTAATGGCATGAGTGTTCGTGACGCGGTTCTGGCGAACCTGAAGAAAATCACCGATCCGGTTTCAGGCCAGGATATCGTCAGCGCCGGAGTTGTCCGCGCGTTGAATGTCGATGGCGATACAGTGCGCTTTGTGCTTGAGATTGATCCGAAACAGGCAGAGCGGATGGAGCCGGTGCGCGCCGCCGCCGAGCAGGCTGCGCAGTTGGTGGAGGGGGTCGACAAGGTTTCCGCCATGATGACTGCGCATTCCGAAAAGGCCCCGCCTGAACTGAAGCCCAAGCCGAAACCATCTCAGACAGGTCCGCAGGCCGTTCCGGGTGTCGATCGGATCATCGCCGTTGCATCCGGTAAGGGCGGAGTCGGTAAATCCACCGTATCCGCAAATCTGGCTTGTGCTTTGGCTGCAGAAGGGCGGCGTGTCGGGTTGTTGGATGCTGATGTCTATGGCCCTTCACAGCCTCGGATGCTGGGTGTCTCTGGCCGCCCGGCCAGCCCGGATGGCAAAACGATCCTGCCCCTGCGCAATCATGGCGTCACGATGATGTCGATGGGACTGATGACCAACGAAGGTCAGGCGGTCGTCTGGCGTGGTCCGATGCTGATGGGCGCGCTTCAACAGATGATGGGACAGGTTCAGTGGGGAGCATTGGATGTATTGATTGTCGACCTACCGCCGGGCACCGGCGATGTGCAACTGACGCTCAGCCAGAAGTTCAAGGTGGACGGGGCCATCGTGGTATCGACCCCGCAGGACGTGGCCCTGATCGACGCGCGCAAAGGGATCGATATGTTCAATCAGCTCAAGACGCCGATTATTGGGATGATCGAGAATATGTCGACCCATATCTGTTCCAACTGCGGGCATGAGGAACATGTGTTCGGACATGGCGGCGTCGCCGCTGAGGCCGAGGCGCTGGGCATTCCGCTGCTTGGTGAGATTCCGCTGCATCTGGATATCCGGGTTGCGGCGGATGGGGGGGCGCCCATCGTTGTCAGCAAGCCGGACAGCGCACAGGCCGAAGCTTTCCGCAAGATTGCCCGCGACATGATCACCAAGGGCAATGCATGACCCAGCCGGTCTTTCCTCCGTTGCTGACTGGACATGGCGTTCAGGGCGGGGAAGACCCGTTCGAACGCGCCCAGGCGATGGCAGCGCTGGGCTGTGATGCCGGAACGGTGGTCTACAACATTCAGGCCAACCGTTTGCGCGTTGCCATTGTATTTGCACCTGAGGTTCCATTGCAGGACGCCATGGTGATGTTGCCGCTTTGCGGAGTTGGGTTTCAGAATGCGCTGGGCGCTCTAGCCCCGCCCGAGGTTGCCGTTCATCTGGACTGGGGCGGCCCTATCTGTGTGAATGGTGCGACCTGCGGCAAGTTTCAGGTTGCTGCGTCGACTTCAGACCCTCAGATTGAGCCTGACTGGTTGATTGTCGGCTGGGAGCTGGCCTTGCTACAGACCAGCACCGCGCCAGGCCAGGCCCCGGATATCACAGCGCTCTACGATGAAGGGTGTGCCGAGGTCCAGCCTGTCCAACTGATTGAAAGCTGGTCGCGCCATATGCTGACATGGCTCAACCGTTGGCAAGAAGACGGCAACGCGCCGTTGCACAGCGAATGGTTGGGCCTGCTGCGTGGTGTTGGCGAACCCTTTGGCGAGATCGGGGTCTTTTTGGGCACTGATGAACGGTTTGGCATGCTTATCCGCAATGGTGCGGACACCCGCCTGCACCCGCTGACTGACTTACTGGAGAACGGATGATGAAACTGGCCCGTGCGATCCATTTCGATGAAAGCGACACGAATGTGTTTCATTCTCCGGCGCGAACGGGTGAGTGGTGCATTTCAGGCGGGTTCGAGTTTTCGAATTGGGGCGAAGGCGATTTGGAGGGTAAAGCCCGCCAGGCCTTTGCGAATGGTTGGTTGGGGGTTGAGACATTCGGCCGGGTGACCTTTGTAGCGGTGACGCAGGTTGAACAGGCCGAGATCGACCAGATTGCCCGGAATTTGGCGGAACATTTCGTGCAATTCTACGGGGCCCCATCGGTCGAGGCCGCCCTGGGTGTTGCGCAGGAAGAGATCGCGCATATGGCAGAGCTATGTGATGAACACGCCGCCAATACTCTGCTGACCGTCGCCCGTGAACTGTCTGAAACCGGGGTGCTTGAGGCGTTTCGCATCATCACACCGCAGGAAACCCAGCTTGAGGCGCTGGCGGTCCACGGATCGCTGGACGAATAGGGCTTATAGCAGATCAGCAAAGCCGCCGAATTGACCGCGTTTGAAGATCAGGCCTTTGCCGGTGCGGTACATGGCCTGTTCGACTTCACCCACGATGATCAGATGATCCCCTGCCTCGTGCCGGGCATGAAGCTGGCAGTCGAACCGCGCCAGACAATCCGCCAGACGAGGGCGACCACGGTGATCTGCGGCCCAGTTGGCATGTGAAAAATCCGCACCCTCGCGCGCGAATTTTAGGGCCTGTTCCTGCTGTTCCTCAGCCATCACATGGATCGAATAGTGATCGCAGTCTTTGAAAGCGTCGAACCGGTTCGAATCCTTCGCCAGGCACCACAGCACCAGCGGAGGCGTCAGCGAGACCGAGGAAAACGAATTGACCGTGATTGCGCGGGGCCCCAGCGCTGTTTCGGTGGTGACGACCGTGACCCCGGTTCCAAAACACCCCAATGCCTCGCGAAACGCGGTGCTGTTGTCCGGGGTTGGGGTGAAGGTGCGGTCCGTCATCTCACGCTCATTCTGTGGCCGCGCCTCAGGTGCCACGGCAAGTCGGGATTGTCCATGAAAAGCTGCGCCTGAGGTGCATATTTCGCCCTCAGTTCAGGTCCTCAAGCAGACGACCGTGCCGGCGGGTTGCTTCGATGACCTCGCCAAACGTATTCATCCCGCGCGCTTGCAGCATCGGAAGCATCCGAACCAGCGCCTCGGCGGTGGCAACTGCATCACCCAATGCCGTATGGCGCAGCTCATGCGGAATTGTAATGTCCAGCCGTTCGCACAGCGCGTCCAAAGTGTGCGTGTCGCTGGCGCCGAACAGGACCGCTGATAGCAGGACCGTATCCAGTACGGGATGCGTCCACTCAACTTTCATACGGTCGGCGTGGCGTCGTAGAAACGCCATATCAAAAGGTGCATTATGAGCCACGATTACAGCATTTCGCGCGAATTCGTGAAAGATACGCCCGGCTTCGGCGATTTCCGGCGCGCCTTCGACCATTCGATCCGTGATCTTGTGAACCTTGGTCGAGGCGGCAGGGATCGGCATGACCGGGTTCACCAGCATATCCAACCTTTCGCCTTCGACCATCCGTCCATTTACCACACGGACTGCGCCGATCTGGACGATCTCGTCTTTGTGCGGCAGCAGGCCTGTGGTTTCGGTGTCGAAGACAACAAAACAAAGCTCGCGCAGAGGCAATGTCTCGAATGATTGGTCGGTGGATGTGTTCAGCAAACCAAAGTCATAGACCAGAGGTCTGGCAGCCTCAGGCGCTATATTGGCGGCGCTGTCATCTAGGATTAGCATATAGCCGGAAGTTTCCCCCAGCGGTTTCATGCGGGCTGAATAGGTCTGCGCCCCATCAATGCTGGTCAGCGAACAGGATGCCTCCATCCCGGTCTTGGTCAGTTTAGCATAGGCTTTCTGCAGCGCGTCTGGCTGGAAGTAATCGAACAGTGGCGCATTCAGGCGTGGATGCGAAATCTGTGCCAGAACCTCGGCGGCCTGTCCGTCATACAAAACGAGCCTGTGAGAGGCGCTAGCCAGCAATATGGCTACAGGAATTTCAGTCAAAAGCGCCCTAAGCCTTTGCTGTTCCGCAGCCAGATGCTCGGTTTCAGCAGCGACAGCCTCTGCCACGCCCATGGTCTTGTCGGACAGTTGGTTGGCCAGACCGGCAGCCGCAGGGGCCAGGTCGCCAAGATACCGTGCGGCTTGCAGATCGAGGTCGCGGCTGACACCGGCATGCGCTCGTGCGCGCAGTTCAGCGGAAAGCCTTTCGATCGGCTTGGCGACATTATCGTCGAACAATAGCCAGACAGCGGCGATCACGGCCAGCAGACCGAACCCGATGACGATCTCTGCAAAGATGAACGCGTCAAAAAGGGCCGGATCCGCCGCCCGCCTGTAGCTTACCCAAAGCGCAACCGAGCTGACGGCAACTCCGCCGACCGCCAGTAGGCAGAAGAACAGGAAAATCCGCAGGCGCAGGCTTAATCGGGTCAGCATGTTACACTCCGCAAGTGGCCTCGATGATCGGATCGTTCGTAGAGCCTGTTACCCAATCGGCGTTCAGCAACTGGCCGTTGTCACCAAACTCTGCCCCATCCGCCAGATTGGCGCGTTGGTTCTTGTCGCAATCCACAGCGACCGGCAATTTTGAAACCGGTGCCCAACGACCAAAGAAATACAGTTCAACGAGGCGCTGCTCAGGCACTTGGTCATTGGTGCGCACAGATAGGATGTCGATTGCGGCAAAACGATCAACAAAGGGCATCGCATAGGTCCAGGGACGGTACAAAGCGCGGCTTTCGACCTCTTGAATGATGATCAGACCATCTGGAAGCGTATCGCGCGTGCGGTCAAACCATGAATACTCGCTGTTGATCGTCATCCCGATCATGCCAATGCCCGCCGCGACTGGTGCGGACCAACGAGGCAGGCGTCCACCTGTCAGTTTGTTGATCACCATCACGATGCCGGCTAGGGCGACGCCTGCAAATATCGTGCCGATCAGTTCTAAGAACATGAATACTCTCCAAGGTTCCTGAGGGTTTAGCCCAGCATTCCTTTACCGTGGCCGACCGCCGATTGCATTGTTTTTACCACGACAAAGGCATCTCGCAGATGACTTCGCTCAAAGTCCGAAAGATCGGAAGGGGGCAGGAAATTGTCCGGCTTCTTGTTGCCTTTCACCAGACGGGCCTGATGGTCCAGCCGCGTTTCGGCGATCAGATCGTAAGCGTCCAGCAGGTCGCGGGTACCTGAGGGGCTGAGGACGCCTGCCGCCCCAGCTGCTTTCAGGCGGGCACGTGTATTGGCCTGGGACAGTTGCCCCTGAAGGCTGTATATCCGGGCCAGGTCAACCACAGGCACAACGCCATTATGCTTTAGATCCAGCGTGTTGCGATGTTCACCCGAGCGTACCGTAGCAAACCCGCGTAACAGGCCTAGCGGCGGCGTGTGCTTTAACGAGTTCGAGATCATATGTGCCACAAAGATTGAATTCGCTTGGGCCGCGGCCAGCGTTTCGGCCTGCAGGTCATCGAACAGGTGAAATGCGCCGCCAATGGGGCGCAGGTCAAACATGACCGAGGCCAGCATCTGCGCCTCGGGGTTTGGTTTGGCGATCCACCCGCGAAAATAATCACGCCAGACACTTACCGGTTGGCACCAGCGTGGATTTGTCGCCATCATGTCGCCCGGGCAATAAAAGTACCCACATTTATCCAGCCCGTCCGACACGATTTTTGCCAGTGCCTGGAAATATAGCAGGTCGTCATCGGTTACTTTGTCATCCAGCATCAAGCAGTTGTCCTGATCCGACACCCCGGTTTGTTCCTGTCGTCCCTGCGATCCACAGGCCAGCCATAGGTAAGGCACAGGTGGTGGTCCAAGCTGTTTTTCCGCCATTGCCAGCAAACGTCTGGTGGCTGTGTCGGCGATATCGGTAATCAGGCGCGTAACGATCTCGTGGCGATTTCCGGCAGCGACAAGCTGGACCAGAAGCTGGGGAATCTCTTCGGTCACTTCTGCCATCTGCTGCGCGGTTTGCGCATTTGCTATCCGGCGCACCAACTCGGCGGAATTGACCGCCTGATAGTGGGTCAGGTCTGTCTGGGTGACAATTCCGACCAGACGCCCAGCTTCGGATACCGGAATATGGCCGATGCCGCGCTCCATCATGATGTGAAGAACATCCGATCCGATATCCGACGGCGACAGCGTCACCGGGTTTGCCGTCATTATTGCCGATACAGGGGTATCCACAGACATCCCATCGGCAACGTATTTGCCCGAGATATCTCGTAAGGTGGCGATCCCCAAAAGAATGTCCCCCTCGGTGATGCAGAGAGAGGAAATATGTCTGTCCCTCATCATCTGCGCCGCTTCGCGAACGGTGGTAATAGGGGGGCAGGTTGCGGGGTTATGTGCCATCAGAACGTCGATAGCGCTGGTTGCAAGGCTTTGGGGGCTGGAGCGTTCCGTGCGGGTCCGATCAAAGAATTTGGCGACGATTTCATGTTCGTCAATGAGGTCTCGGATCAGGTTGGGCGGGATCACCAGAAAAACCGAGTTTGCGTGCGCCTGCGCTTTGGTCGCGGCTTTACCGTCTTTCAGTAAACCGCGTTCCCCGAAAGAATTGCGCAGCCCCAGATGAGAGACAATCGCGCCGTTCCTGTCAGTGATTTCAACCTGTCCTTCGTAAATCACGAATACGCCGGGCAGGGGCGCGCCCAGTTGATACACCGGGGATCCTTCTTCGACCTCCCAAACTTCGATCTGATCAGACAGCGTTGCCAAATCATCGGCGGGCAGGGCGTCATAAGGGTGAACGGATTTCAGAAACCGCGTGATCTCGGCTTGGGGCAGGGGCATCGGATACTCCTCGGTTTCTATTCGAAAAATCCCGCCCGGTGGAATGCCGGGCGGGAGTAGTCAGTCGAAAGAAACGGCCTTTGGCAAGGTGCTCAGGGGCCGCATCTCTACTCAGTGATCCTGAGCGGCACCCGCCCCACGGGGAATGCGGACGCTTTCGACCAGATCCTTGATCTCTTGCGGGGTTTCTTTGGTCATGCCAGCCACCACATAGGCGACAGTGAAGTTGACCAATGCACCGATCGCGCCGAACGAAGTCGACTTGATCGTACCCAACAGAGGATCAGCATCCGTGAACGAGTTGGTATCCGGAATGAACAACCAGCCCTTGTGCAGGAAGATGTAGACCAGGGTCACAGTCAGACCAGCCAGCATACCAGCAACTGCACCGGTGTTGTTGATGCGGGTCGAGAAGATCCCCATCATCAGCGCCGGGAAGATCGAGGCAGCTGCCAGACCAAACGCCAGGGCAACGGTCTGCGCTGCAAAACCTGGAGGGTTCAGGCCCAGATATGTCGCCACAACAATGGCCACGCCCATTGCGATCCGCGCCGACAGAAGCTCGGATTTTTCCGAAATCTGCGGGTTGATCGCGCCTTTGATCAGGTCGTGTGACACAGCGGACGAGATCGCCAGCAACAGGCCCGCAGCGGTCGACAGAGCAGCCGCAAGACCACCGGCAGCGACCAGACCGATCACCCAACCCGGCAGGTTGGCAATCTCGGGGTTGGCCAGAACCAGGATGTCACGGTTGAACTTGGTCAGCTCGTTTCCGACCCAGCCCTTCTCTTCCGCAAGCGCCTGCATGTCGGCATTCTTGTCGTTATAGTACTGGATCTTGCCGTCGCCGTTCTTGTCTTCCCAGTCCAGCAGGCCGGTTTTCTTCCATGTGGCCATCCAGTCATAACGGGCGTCGTTGTCGATATCTTCGACGGATACGGCGCCACCTTCGATGCCGCCATTTGGCCACATCATGTCACTGATGTTTAGACGGGCCATTGCGCCAACCGCAGGGGCGGTCAGGTACAGCAGTGCGATGAACACCAGCGCCCAACCGGCAGACCAGCGGGCATCAGCCACTTTCGGCACGGTGAAGAAACGCATGATAACGTGCGGCAGACCGGCCGTACCGATCATCAGCGACAGCGTGAACAGCACCATGTTCAGCGTGTCCGAGTGGTGGGCGGTGTATTCGTTAAAGCCCAGCTCGGTCACGATCGCATCCAGCTTGGTCAGCAGCGGTTCACCGCTGGCGGTATCACCAAACAGACCCAGAGCCGGAACCGGATTGCCAGTCAGTTGCAGGGAAATAAAGATGGCTGGGATTGTGTAGGCGGTGATCAGCACGCAGTACTGAGCGACCTGTGTGTAGGTCACGCCCTTCATCCCGCCAAACACCGCGTAGGCGAACACAACGGCTGCACCAATTAACAACCCGGTGGTGTTTGACACTTCAAGGAAGCGGCCAAAAGCTACGCCAACGCCGGTCATCTGGCCGATCACGTAGGTCACAGACGCTACGATCAGACAGATCACCGCCACGATACGCGCGGTCTGGCTGTAAAAGCGGTCGCCAATGAACTCTGACACGGTGAACTTGCCGAACTTACGCAGGTAAGGGGCAAGAAGCAGCGCCAGCAGCACATAACCACCGGTCCAACCCATCAGGAAGGACGAGTTGTCATAACCGGTAAAGGCGATGAGGCCCGCCATCGAGATGAACGAGGCTGCAGACATCCAGTCTGCCGCTGTCGCCATACCGTTGGTGACCGGGTGAACGCCGCGACCGGCGGCGTAGAATTCTGATGTGGACCCAGCACGGGCCCAGATCGCGATGCCGATGTAAAGCGCAAAGGACGCGCCCACAAACAGCAGGTTGATGGTAAACTGGTCCATAGGGTCTTACTCCTCCTCAACGCCGTATTCAGCGTCTAGCTTGTTCATCCGCCAGGCGTAGTTGAAGATCAGCAGCAGAAAGACCAAGATGGATCCCTGTTGCGCGAACCAAAAGCCGAGATCGGTTCCGCCGACGGAAATGCCGGACAGAAGTGGACGCAGCAAAATGCCGAATCCAAACGACACCAGCGCCCAGATCACCAGGCTGATGTAGATAAGACGCAGGTTGGCCTGCCAATAGCCCTTATCGGCTTCGGCAGTCTGCGCGGAGTGTGTTGATTGATCCGCCATCGCGGGTTCCTCCTTCGCTTCCTCTTTGAGCGGCCCGTTGTCCTAACCCTCCAGCGCGCGGGGCCACTTTTCGATATGCTTGATGCCAGGTGGCATCAGGCAAGACTTCTCTGGTCCGCCAGAGCGGGTCCTTTGAAGTTTTCCTTTAGGAATTCGGCCCTTATTGAGGGCGGGTCATATTCCCCTAGTTCATTGTGTCGCTGACGATCCGTTCCAGATTGCCGGCGATGTCTTCGATATAGCCCATGGCGTTCAGACCTTTCAGAACGCCATGGTCTTGGTAATAAGTGATCAGCGGCGCGGTCTGCGCATGATAGGCAGCCAGCCGTGAGGCGACGGTTTCAGCATTGTCATCGGCGCGGCGCTTGAACTCGGTCTTGCCGCATTTGTCGCATTTGCCTTCGACTGCGGGCGTTTTGAACCGATCATGGAACCCTTCGCCACATCCGGCACATGTGTAACGGCCGGAAATACGGATCACCATTTCAGCGTCTTCAACCTCAAGACTGATGGCTGCGTTGATCTGCTGACCGGTCTCTGACAGCAGCGCGTCCAGCGCCTGTGCCTGAACCGTGGTGCGGGGGAAGCCGTCCAGAATGACGCCCTTGGCGCAGTCCGGTTCGGCCAGACGATCCCGCAGGATTGCAATTACGATATCGTCACTGACCAGATCACCCGCCTCCATGACAGCTTTGGCGGCTTTTCCGGCTTCGGTTCCCGCGGCAACTGCCGCCCGTAACAGGTCACCCGTGCTGAGTTGGACAAGCCCGAATTTGTCTTCGAGCATACGGGCCTGTGTACCCTTCCCGGCACCCGGGGGGCCGAGAAGGATCAGTACGGTGGGTGTAGTGATCGTGGCAGCGTCCATCACATCCTCACTTGCTTGCGCGGTTTTCGATCAAGTTGTCGACCACGGACGGATCAGCCAGGGTCGATGTGTCACCGAGCGATCCAAAATCATTCTCGGCGATCTTACGCAGGATACGGCGCATGATCTTGCCCGAGCGGGTTTTTGGCAGGCCAGGAGCCCATTGGATCACATCCGGGCTGGCAATCGGTCCGATCTCGGTCCGAACCCAGGTGCGCAGCTCTTTCACAAGCTCGTCCGAGGGTTCGCGATCATTCATCAAGGTGACATAGCAATAGATGCCTTGCCCCTTGATATCATGGGGATAGCCCACAACCGCAGCCTCGGCCACGGCAGCATGTGCCACCAGAGCGCTTTCGACCTCGGCCGTACCCATGCGGTGCCCCGAGACGTTGATCACATCGTCCACACGTCCGGTGATCCAGTAATCGCCATCCTCGTCCCGGCGGCAGCCGTCACCGGTGAAGTAGTAGCCTTTGTAGTCCGAGAAATAAGTCTTCTCGAACCGTTCATGATCGCCCCAGACCGTACGCATCTGGCCGGGCCAGCTGTCCTTGATGCACAGCACGCCTTCGACGCCGTTGCCGTCGATCTCGACCCCGGATTGCGGGTCCAGAACCACAGGCTGGATGCCAAAGAACGGCTTCATGGCCGAGCCGGGCTTCATCGCGTGGGCGCCGGGCAGGGGGGTCATCAGGTGACCACCGGTTTCGGTTTGCCACCAGGTGTCCACGATCGGGCAGCGCCCACCGCCGACAACGTCATTGTACCAGTTCCACGCTTCCGGGTTGATCGGCTCACCCACAGTGCCCAGCGTGCGCAGATCGCTCAGATCGCATTTCTCGACCCATTCATTGCCTTGCCCCATCAGGGCGCGCAAAGCGGTAGGGGCCGTGTAGAATTGATTGACCTTGTGCTTTTCACAGACCTGCCAAAAGCGGGATGCATCCGGATAGGTCGGAACACCTTCGAACATCAGCGTGGTCGCGCCATTGGCCAGCGGGCCATAGACGATATAGCTGTGGCCGGTCACCCAACCGACATCGGCGGTACACCAATAGACGTCGCCTTCATGGTAATCGAAGGTGATCTCATGCGTCATTGCCGCATAGACCAGATATCCGCCGGTCGTGTGCACGACACCCTTCGGCTGACCGGTCGAACCGGAGGTATACAGAATGAACAGAGGGTCTTCGGCGTCCATTTCCGCAGGCGCGCAATAGTCATCCGCCTCGAGCGCCATCTCGTTATAGTCGTAGTCGCGCCCGTCGATCCATGTGGTCTGGCCGTTGGTACGCTTGACAACCAAGCATTTCACGGTGTCCTTGCAGTGCAGCAGGGCCGCGTCTGCGTTTGACTTCAACGGTGTCTTACGGCCGCCGCGAGGGGCCTCATCAGCTGTAATCAGTACCTTGGCGTCGCATCCGTTGACGCGTGCAGCCAGGGCATCGGGGGAAAACCCTGCAAAAACAATCGAGTGGATTGCGCCGATACGTGCGCACGCCAGCATCGCATATGCAGCCTCGGGGATCATCGGAAGATAAATGACCACACGGTCGCCTTTGCGCACGCCCATGGAAACCAGGATATTTGCCATCCGGCAGGTACGGCGGTGCAGTTCGGCATAGGTAATGTGTTGGGCGGGTTCATTCGGGTCATCAGGTTCCCAGATGATCGCAGTCTGATCGCCGCGTGTATTCAGATGACGATCCAGGCAGTTGGCTGAAACGTTCAGAGTGCCATCCGCATACCAGTTGATCCCGACCGAGCCCAAATCATAGCTGACGTCTTTCACTTGGGTATAGGGTTTGATCCAGTCAACGCGTTTGCCCTGTTCGCCCCAGAATGCAACGGGGTCGTTTATAGAAGCCGTGTACATTTCGCCGTATTTCTTGGCATCGACATGCGCACGCGCTGAAATTTCTGCGGATGGCGGATAAACTTTGGCATCTGCCTGAGCAGCGGTTGTCATTCTGAGGTTCCTCCCTCTGGACTTAAATTCACTGGGACAATCTTGCCCGCTGAACAGGCAATGTCGACCTGTTTCCTCCCGATGCAGGATAATACGGAGATCAGAAAACAAAGAAATAAATTACAGAAATAGCAGGGTTTATTTGTTAATAAATTTCAATCCCTTTGAAGGAATTGTAAAGGAAATCGTAAGATGTCAAAAAAGCATATTTAAAACAGCAATATAGATGTTAATCACTTTTCAACTGTTTTCAAAGTGCTCGCCCGTGAAATTTACACATTTCATATACACCTTATGATTGTTAGCGCTGGCGGGCGGATTGCAGATTTTGGTGGGTGGTCTGGCAGGGGTTGGCACATATCGATGTTGGCGCTAGCTTTACGCGCAAGCGACCCAAAAAAGGGGGCGCATCAATGGGAGAAATCACTATGACTAAAATGTTGAGCGGTGCCGCCGTCGCCGCCCTGACTGTTGCATTCGTTACCGAAGCTGCAGCAACAGAATGGAATGCTTCGGTCTGGGGCAAACGCCGGGCCTTTACCGAACATGTCGAGAAACTGGCTGAACTGGTCAGCGAAAAAACCGGTGGCGAATTCACGATCAATGTCAGCTATGGCGGGCTGTCAAAGCCGAAAGAGAATCTGGACGGGATTGAGATCGGTGCATTCGAGATGGCGCAGTTCTGCGCAGGCTATCACCGCGACAAAAATCGGGCGATCACTGTACTTGAACTGCCGTTCCTGGGTGTGAACAATTTGGAAGAAGAGGTGGCCGTCAGCCACGCTGTATATGATCATCCCGCCGTTAAGGATGAGATGGCTCAGTGGAATGCCCGGATCATCATGACGTCGCCAATGCCCCAGTATAATATCGTTGGAACCGGTGATCCGCGCTCAACGCTTGCAGATTTTGACGGCATGCGTGTACGTGCGACTGGCGGGCTGGGCCAGGCGTTTGAGGCCGTTGGCGGTGTTCCAACATCGGTGCCCGCGACCGAGGCGTTTAATGCGATGGAATCCGGTGTTGTTGATACAGTGGCCTTTGCTCAGCACGCACATTTGTCTTTCGGCACTATCAACGAAGCCGACTGGTGGACGGCCAACCTGAACCCCGGCACTGTAAACTGTCCGGTTGTGGTCAATATCGACGCCTACGAAGCGCTGCCTGCGGAACATCGTGAAGCGCTTAACAGTTCTGTCGACGAGGCCATTGCCCATTATCTCACCAATTACGGCGGTCTGCTGGAGCAGTGGGATGGTGTGTTGACCGAAAAAGGCGTGCAGAAAGTTCAGATCGACGAAGCCGTGCTGGAGGAATTCCGCACCAAGGCTGCTGATCCGATCCGCGAGCAGTGGATCGCTGACATGTCCGCGCAGGGTCTGCCTGCGCAGGATCTATATGATCTTGTTCAACTGACGCTGAAACAACAGCGTGGCGGGAACTGATCACGCGTTCCGGGTACCCTGCGCGGTACCCGGACACTGATTCCAATACAGAGAGGGCCAGCGGAATGGCAGGACAGGCGACGGTGCTTGCGGATGATAGCCGTCTGAGCAGGCTGGACCAGCTGCTGTTAAGGGCCGAGCGTACGCTTGCACTGATCAGCGGAATTGCCGTGTTCGGGTTAATGGTGCTGGCAGTTGTCTCGGTGAGTGGGCGCAACGCCTATAACGCGCCATTGCCGGGCTATGTCGATTGGATCGAGCAAGCCATGCCTTTGATTGCGTTTCTAGGTATCTCTTACGTACAACGCGATGGGGGCCATATCCGGATGGATATTGTCATTTCGCGGCTACACGGACGGGCTTTGTGGCTGTTCGAGTTGATTTCGGTCGTTCTCATCCTGGTGCTCATGTTGGCATTGGTCTGGGGCAGCTGGTCCCATTTCGACAGATCATTCGACTTTGGCGCACCTCTGTGGAGCCGGGACAGCTCGATCGACATTGGCATCCCGCTCTGGCCTGCCAAGTTACTGGCACCTATTGCGTTTTCGGTACTTTGCTTGCGGCTTGTGCTGCAAATCTGGGGTTATGGACGGGCCTTTGTGCTGGGCCTACAAAACCCAGTTGCGGTGCCGATGATACAGGACGCTGCTGCGCAGGCTGCCGCTGAAGCCGAACAATTCGAAGGGCAGGACTAGCATATGGACTCGATTGAGATTGGCCTCTGGGTCACCGGTGGTCTGCTGGTTCTGGTTATCACCGGAATGCGTGTGGCTTTTGCCGCGGCTTTGGCGGGGCTGATCGGTCTGGTTTGGATATTCTGGGCCAAATTCGGATATGATCCTGACCGATTTGGCAAGGCGCTGACCGTTGCGGTAAAAACCGCAGGGCAAGTGCCGCATTCCAAGGTTGCAGCCCATACGCTCAGCCTGATCCCGACCTTTATCCTGATCGGTTACCTTGCCTATTACGCAGGCCTCACGCGCGCGCTGTTCGAGGCGGCCAAGCGCTGGGTGGCCTGGGTTCCGGGTGGGCTTGCGGTCGCAACCGTGTTCGCCACCGCTGGGTTTGCTGCAGTCTCGGGGGCATCGGTCGCGACATCTGCGGTATTTGCCCGGATCGCGATCCCGGAAATGCTGAAGGTCGGGTACAACAAACAATTTGCGGCGGGCGTAGTTGCTGCAGGTGGCACTTTGGCCTCACTGATCCCGCCCTCGGCGATCCTTGTGATTTATGCGATCATCGTGGAACAGGATGTGGGCAAACTGCTGCTCGCCGGGTTCATACCGGGAGCGTTTTCGGCGGTTATCTATGGTCTGCTGATCGTCGGCATCGCCGTTGTGTTCAAAAATGTCGGCCCGCCGGTCACTGGCTTTACTTGGAAACAGCGTTTTGCCGCGCTGCCTGGTGCCCTACCGATTGTTGCGGTGATCCTGATCATCATCTGCTTCGTCTATAACCCGTTTGGTGAAAAAGCCTGGGGCACGCCAACCGAAGGCGGGGCAATCGGTGCCTTTATCGTGTTCTGCTTCGCGCTGTTCCACGGCATGAGATGGGCAGAGTTGAAATCCGCACTGCTTGAGACCGCCAAACTGACCGCGATGATCTTTTCGATCATCTGGGGCGTGCTGATCTATGTCAGGTTCCTGGGTTTCGCCGATTTGCCAAGCGCGTTTTCCGACTGGATCACGTCGCTGACAATGTCACCCATGCTGATCCTGATCTGCATCCTGCTGGCCTATGCGGTGCTCGGCATGTTCATGGATGCCATCGGGATGCTATTACTGACTCTGCCGGTTGTCTATCCGGCAGTTATGGCGCTGAACGGGGGCGAGGCCGTCACCGCTGCGGAAAGTACGTTTGGGATGTCCGGTCCGATGTGCGCCATCTGGTTTGGTATTTTGGTGGTGAAAATGGCCGAGTTCTGCCTGATCACGCCACCGATCGGTTTGAATTGCTTTGTCGTTGCCGGCGTCCGCCCTGATCTGAGCGTTCAGGACGTGTTCAAGGGCGTGACGCCGTTTTTCATCGCCGACGCCGTGACGATTGCGCTGCTGGTCGCCTTTCCGGGCATCGTTCTGTACCTGCCTTCGCTGGCCGGGTAATTGGCATCTGACGAAGTCAATCTTTGGTGATACCTGCCCCCGGCTGGCGCGTGGGGGCAGGGTATCTCTATTTCGCGCGCATCAGCATTCCGTACAGATCGCGCGGGTCGTCAGGGTCTGCCAGCATGTCCAGGGGTTCGTAGTAATCTGTGCCCCGGACTGCGGACTGGATGTAGCGCAGGGCTGAAAAATCCTCGATCGCGAAACCTACGCTGTCAAACAACGTGATCTGACGATCATCTTTGCGACCCTCGGCCTGTCCCGTCATGACCTGCCACAACTCGGTGACGGGATGATCGTCTTCCAGGGCCTGAATCTCGCCCTCAATACGTGTTTGCTCCGGGTATTCGACGAATATTTCAGAGCGTAGCAGGATATCCCTGTGCAGTTCGGTTTTGCCGGGACAGTCGCCGCCGATCGCGTTGATGTGGACGCCTGGGCCGACCAAGTTATCGGTCAGGATCGTGGCATTTTTCTTGTCCGCCGTGCAGGTCGTGATGATATGCGCGCCTTCGATGGCGTCCTCAGGGGATTTGCATTTCACGACCGAGAGGCCAGAGCCCGCCAAGTTGGCCGCACATTTTTCGGTAGCAGCCGCGTCGGTATCGTACAAGCGAACAGTATCAATCCCGCACATGGCCTTGAAGGCGAGGCACTGAAATTCGGATTGCGCGCCATTCCCGATCATTGCCATGGTCGAGGCCGATTTGGGCGCAAGATAACTGCCGACCAGGGCAGAGGTTGCTGCGGTGCGCAATGCAGTCAGCATGGTCATTTCGGTCAGCAGGGTCGGATAGCCTGTGTAGACGTCTGCCAGCAATCCAAATGCGGTAACGGTCTGTAGGCCCTCGGAGGTGTTCTTGGGGTGGCCGTTGACGTATTTAAACCCATAGGCCTCACCGTCTGAGGTTGGCATCAGTTCAATCACCCCATGTGGCGAGTGGGCAGGGATGCGGGGTGTTTTGTCAAAGCTTTCCCACCGTTTGAAATCAGCTTCGATTTGCGCCGCAATATCGGCGATCATACGTTCGACGCCGATGTGGTGGACCAGTCTCATCATATTGTCGACAGACACAAACGGCACCAGGGCCTTTTCAGATGGTTGCATTAGGGGCTCCTATCGGCGGGACAGGTGGATGCCCGCAATCATGCAGCGCACGGATCCACCGGCAGTTTCAATGGTGGGAATCGAAAGCGGCAGAGGTGTCGCGCTGGCTTCGATTGTAGCGATTTGTTCCGGGGTCAGGGCGGCAAGTGCCCGGCTGGACAGCGCCAGCACGGGACCATTCAGGCCGCTCAGTTCGATGGCGTTGCCAGCAAATTCAGCGATCTGATCATGTGTCAGGTCGATGACCGTGCGACCGGATTCTTCCAGCCTGGCTTTCACTGTCGCGCGGCGTTCGGGGTCCGCGATCATATCAAGACAGATCAGCGCGTATTTGGAGCCGATGCCCATCAGAACATTCGTGTGATAGACATCACGTCCTGCGGCATCATGCGCCTCGAATGCGATGGGCTCATAGTTGAAATGGGTGCAGAAACGCTCCAACAGAACGGGGTCGGCGCGGTTGGATTTGACCGTGTAGGCCACGCGGCCAATGTGGTCCAGAACCATCGCTCCGGTGCCTTCCAGCGCCAGTCTGTCCTGTTCAAGCCCGGAATAATCGATCACGTCCTGAACACGATACTCCTGTTTCAACATTTCTATGACGTCGGCGCGACGTTCGCGCCTGCGCGACGGCACAAACATCGGATAGATTGCCACATGTCCGCCGGGATGGGTCGAGAACCAGTTGTTCGGAAATACGCTGTCTGGTGTGTCGAGGTCTCCGAAATCGTCGAAGACATGAACCTTAATACCCGCATCGCGCAGCAGCGCCACCGCCTGATCATGTTCATCGCGTGCTTGGACAGACGTGGCCGCTGCCGAGCGGTTGGCCAAGGTCTGGAACGCATTGTCGTCGCGTGTCTCGGGGTTCGAAGCAAACGCATGGGGCCGGATCATCACAACGGCTGGTGGGGCTTGTAGAGATTGCATCAGAAGCTCCGGGTGGGGCGGTCAAAGATGCGGCGGCCCAGCAATGAGGCGGCCAGATCCACCATCAATTTTGCAGTGCGGCCGCGTTCGTCCAGAAACGGGTTCAATTCTACCAGATCCAGCGAGCAGACAAGACCGCTTTCGTGCAGCAGTTCCATCACTAGATGAGCCTCGCGTTCGGTCGCGCCACCTGGAACTGTTGTGCCAACTGCAGGAGCAATGGACGGATCAAGGAAATCCACATCCAGCGAAACATGAAGGATGCCATCCGCTGCCCGGACCCGCTCCAGAAAGGCCATCAGCGGTGCTTTGATGCCGTTTTCGTCGATGCTTCGCATATCGGCCAGCATTGCGCGATCCTGTTCCAGCCGAGCCCGTTCGGCTGGGTCGACCGAGCGCAGACCGATCATGCCGACCCGGTCGGTCGGAACTGGCGATGAAACCGGTGGGAAGTCGTCAAATCCGGGCTGTCCGGTGAAATAGGCTACGGGTGTCCCGTGCAGGTTGCCGCTATCGGTGCTCTCGGGTGTGTGGAAATCGCTATGCGCGTCCAGCCAGAGAACGAACAGTGGGCGTTCGATCCGCTCGGCGTGCTGTGCCATGCCCAAAACCGTGCCCATCGAAAGCGCATGATCGCCGCCCATGAAAATTGGCAGGCCTTGTGGGGCGACATCCTGCGCGACACGGCTGAGAGCTTTGGTCCAGCCGACACACTCGGGCAGGGCGAAGAGATGCGAATGTTCGGACATATCCGGAATGTCAGGTGTGACATCGCCGAGATCCCGTAGGTGAAGACCGAGATCGGAAAGAGCTGATTGAAGCCCCGCAACCCGATAGGCATCGGGGCCCATCCGGCAGCCCTGTCGACGCTTGCCCGAATCCATCGGGGCGCCAACCAGAATTACGTTGTTTGTATCCATATGGAATACTACTCCGGCAATGTGGCTTGCGGATAGGGATCAAAATGCTCAAAATGGAACCGCAAGTGACATAACGGAAGTATTGAATGGACGATTTGGATGGCAAGCTTCTCAGCGCTCTGCATCGGGATGCCCGTGCTTCACTCTCGGAACTGGCTGAAACACTGGGAGTCACACGCACAACAGTGCGCAGCCGTCTGCAACGTTTGAAGCAATCCGGTGAGATTGTAGGTTTTACGGTTCTGACACGGCAGGATGTGGCGCAAAGCCCGGTCAGAGGGTTGATGATGCTGGAAATCGAAGGGCGCGGCACCGAGCGCACCATGGCCCAAATTGCCGCCATGCCACAGGTGCGGGCTGTCCATTCGACAAATGGCGGTTGGGACTTGATTGCCGAGATTGGGACCGAGACCCTGGCCGAACTGGATGAAATCCTGTTTCGCATCCGCAGGATCGAAGGGATTACGCGATCCGAAACCAACTTGCTTCTTTCTACTCGGAAAGGCCGCGTCTGATTGCTGTAGTGCTTTGAGCAGCAAGGAATATGTGTAAAAGTTGCGATGCGTTCGCCACCCGCGCAAAGGCAGCTGCAAACCTGAAACAGGGAAATCACATGACTGATCAGGATACAGGCAAAGAACTCTGGGCCATCAGACTTGCCGAAAGAGTATCCGGTTTTCTGGAACGACCCCTGGTCAGAACCGCCATTCCCGTAATCGTCATGCTGGTCGCCCTGACCGTGCTGCATGAACTGTCTGCACATGTGAAATGGTCATCCGTTCAGACGGATGTGGCGAACACCTCTTGGACGCTGTTGTTCATCGCCTTGTGCTGGACCGCTTTTAGCTTTGTTTCCCTGTCTTTATACGATGTCTTTGCAGTCCAGAGCGTTGCCGACGGTGAGGTCCCTTTGCCGGTTGCGGGCATGGCCGGGGCCTGTGGTTATGCGGTGTCAAATTGCCTTGGGTTTTCCTACATCACGGGCACGGCGATCCGGTATCGGATCTACGCATCTTTGGGGCTGGATCTGGGGCGTGTCGCTGGGGTTATTGCGACCTCGTGGATCGCTTTCTGGTCCGGCATGACCTTGCTGTTAGGGGCTTTGCTGACCTTTCATCCCGACGGGATATCGAAGGTTTTGCCAATCAGCGATACGGTCGAGACGGTCATAGGATTGGGCCTTTTGATCGCTCTGGCAACGCTGTTCATCTGGCTGTCGAAAGGCGGGCGCAGGCTGGCCTATGGCGGGGTTGGATTTAACCTTCCCGGCGGCAAACTGGCCGGGTTGCTGACGCTGGCGGCCTTGGGCGATGTGTTTGGTGCGTCGATGGTTCTGTATGTGCTGCTGCCGACAGACCTTGGGATCGGCTACCCCTATTTCTTCACCATCTTTATTGGCGCGATTGCGGTCGGTATCCTCAGCCATGCGCCGGGTGGAATTGGCGCCTTCGAGGCGACTATGATCGCGGGACTTGGCGCGTCAGGCCGGTCGGATGTCATTGCCGCGCTGCTGCTGTACCGCCTGGTCTATACGTTTCTTCCCTTCCTCATCGCCACGCTTTCAATCGCTGTGGCATCAGCGCTGAGCCACCGGCGACATATTACTGGTGCAGCCACTTGGGTTTATCGAGTGATCCGTCCGATCGTGCCCATGGTGGCCGCAGGCGTGGCCGCAGTGGCCGGTGTGATACTTCTGGTCTCCGGCGCGTTGCCTGCAAGCAGCGGTAACCTGGGTGTGCTGCGGGATTTCCTACCCCTGTCCTTTGTCGAAGCGTCCCACTTGGCCGGAAGTGCGGTAGGGGTCTTGCTGATCCTTGTGTCACGGGGGCTGTTTCGCAAGCTTTACCGGGCTTGGGTTGTGGCCATGCTGTTGATGCTGGCCGGTTTTGTCGCTTCGCTGACCAAAGGGCTGGATACGCACGAAGCGCTCAGCATGGTGGGTAGCATCGTTCTGCTGGCCATGTTCCGGGATGCTTTCTATCGGGTTAGCGGCGCTTCGATCTTCAGGTTGAACATACCTTGGCTGGTCAGCGTTCTTGCATTGCTTGCGGTGATCTTTTGGGTGGGTCTGTTTGCTTATTCCCATGTCGAATATCAAAATGCCCTGTGGTGGGAGTTTGCCTGGAACGGCGACGCCTCGCGGTTCCTACGATCCAGCCTTGTGGTTGCGGTCATCCTTGGGGTGGTTGCCGTTAGCTCTCTGTTCGGGCGCGAGATTCCTGTTCCAGCCCGCACAGAAATCCCCGAAGTAGTCGAACGTCTGGTGATGGAAAGCGAAGACACAGAATCCCAGATTTCCCTGACCGGGGACAAGCAGTTCCTGATCGCGCCGGATGAAACCGCTTTTCTGGCTTATGCCGATACCGGCAACGCACTGGTCACCAAAGGTGAGCCAGTAGGGGATGAAACCGCCGGTAAACAGCTGATATGGCAGCTGCGCGAGATGGCGGACCGTGAGGGTAAGTTTTGTGCCTTCTACAGCGTTTCCACCAAATACCTGCCGACCTTTCTAGACCTTGGCCTGTCGATCCTGAAAATTGGCGAAGTAGCGCGGGTGCCGCTGAAAGATTTTTCGCTGGACGGAAAATCCCGCAAGCGGTTCCGTCAGGCCAAGAACCGGGCCGAACGCGAAGGGTATGTTTTCGAGATTATTCCAAAACAGGAACTAACCCTGATCCTGCCCGAGTTGCGCAAGATTTCGGATGACTGGCTGGCGCAAAAGGCTGGGGCCGAGAAAGGTTTTGCGCTTGGCGGATTTGATGAAACCTATCTGTCCTATTTCGACCACGCGGTACTGCGGAATGGCGAAACAGGTGAGATCGTCGCGTTTGCTAACCTGTTTCAGGGCGGGCAAAAATCAGAACTGTCGCTGGATCTGATGCGGTATGAACCAGATAGCCCAAGTTTTGTTATGGATGCGCTGTTTGCCGAGATGATGTCATGGGGCGCCGAGCAGGGGTTCCACTGGTTCTCGCTGGGGGCGGCACCGTTTTCCGGGATCGAAAACCGGCAACTGGCATCACTGTGGAACCGCATTGGCGGCTTTGTCTATGAACATGGCGAACAGTTTTATCACTTCGAGGGGCTGCGCTCGTTCAAGCAGAAATTCGAACCAGAATGGAGCCCGAACTATTTGGCCAGCCCCGGAGGACTGGCCGCGCCGCGTATTCTCTACGAGGTCAACATTCTGATTTCGGGCGGCTTGCGCGGTCTGACGAAATAGCGCTCAGTTCAGGCTGGCTTGGATCGGAGCCTGTTGCAGCAGGTCTCCCCAATCGGTGCGATAGGCCATTTCGGCCAGCACGGTTTCCGGCAGGAACTCCTGATTTTGCCGGATTTGCCAACCACCGCCTAAACCTTTGTAGACTGCAACCAGATTGCTCGAGACCTGCTGGCGGGCTTCGATCAGATTGGCCTGTGATCGCAGCAATGCGGTTTGCGTGTTCAGAACGCGGGAATAGCTGGCGATGCCATCCCGGTATTGGTTCACCGCGATCTCGGCAGCTTTGCGCGATGCGGTGACGCTGTTTTGGTAGAATGTCACTTGTTTGCGTGATTGCGCATAGGCGACCATGGCGCTTTCAACCTCGGAATAGGCGGTCAGGACGGTGTTTTGATAGTTCGCAATCAAGGCCTGATAAGCTGCGTCCTGGGCGCGGACATTATTCTTGATCCGCCCATAATTCAGCACATTCCAGACCACTCCGGCACTGGCCAGCCCAGTATTGCTGGCGGATGAAAACAGGTCCTGACTGCCCGAGGCCTGCAGGCCGATCGAACCGGACAGGATGAACTGGGGATACAGGTCAGCAATCGCGATCCCAACTTGCGCAGACTGTGTGGCAGCGGCCAGTTCTGCGGCGCGTACATCCGGGCGTCGGCGCAGCAATTCCGCTGGTACTCCAACGGCGACGTTGGATCGGGCCGAAGGGATACGACCGGAATTACCCAGCAACCCGGCCATGCGCGAGGGTGTTGTTCCCAGTAAAACAGCCAAAGCATTCTTGGTCTGCTGAAGATCGCTTTCAATCTCCGGCACCAGCGCCATGGTATTGTTCAGCAGGGCGGTGGCCTCTTGCACATCCAGTTCAGTGGTGACGCCGTTGTTGAAACGCAGTTGCGTCAGATCAACCGATTCCTGTTGCAGCTTGATATTCTCTCGTGCCACGAACAGGGTTTCTTGCAGCGCGCGGAAGCTTACATATAACGCTGCTACATCGCCGGTCAGCGTGACCAAAGCGTCATCGTAATTAGCGACCTGAAGTGCCAGATTGGATCGTGCGGCCTGCACACCCCGGCGTTGCTGCCCCCACACATCCAGTTCCCATTGGGCGTCGAAGCCAACCTGCGAGGTCGAGAATTCGGTATCCAGAGGGATGATCCGATTGATATCGGAAATCGGTCCGATATTGTCGCTGATCTGGCGCCGCTCGATCGAACCTCCGATGGCCTGCGATTGGGGGTAAAGCTCACCAAAGGCAATCCCAAGCTGTGCGCGGGCCTGCAATACGCGCGCACCGGCCACCTGTAGCGCCAGGTTCTGGGCATAGGCTTCGGCGATCAACCGGTTCAAAGTGGCGTCGTTGAAGGTCTCCCACCATTTTGCCACAGGGGCACTACGCGAGGTGAGGCCGCTGGGACCGACTGAGGGGTTGTTTACCTCGATCCATTCCTTCACGACCGGAGAGTTCGGTCGCACAAAATCAGGACCGACAGGTGCGCATCCCACCAGCAGCGCGGCACACAGGGCTGTGCCCATCAAACTGCGGTTTAGCCTGGCCCGTGTCATACAGCGTGTCCTTAAATGTCCAGTGGTCGGATGAAGTTTGCGAAGGAATAGAGGCGGATATTGATGCGCCGCAGGAACTCAAAGCTTTTGCCCTGGCCGGTATAGATTGCCACCGCGGCATGTCCACCGGCGGGAAAGACGTGGCCATCTGGAATTTCGACCGAAATCTGCACGGCAATATGTCCAGGAATTTTTGGCAGTTCAAATCCGGGCAGGCGGCCTGATGGCAGATATTGACCCTGGCGGGTTGCCCACCAGATTGCCTCGACTTTGCCGGTCAGGATTTCTCCGGGATATAAGTCCAGCGCGACCTCAACCTGTTGCCCGGGTTTCACAAATTTCAGGTTCTGCTGCCGGTAAGTGGCGAGAATATAGGGATTTTCCTTGGTCACAAAGCTGGCGATTGCGCCCAATCGGATGTCACCGACAACCAGACCCGGGCGTGCCTGTTGTGAAACGATCATACCATCTTCGGGCGCGTAGATCGTAGTATTGTCCAGAAAGTACCGGGCCTTTTCCAACTGAGCCTGAGCTTGAACGATTCCGGTATTGACCCCGTCGATCTGCGAATCCAGCGCCAGCTTTGCCTTTTCCAGATTGGCTTCGGCCTCTTTTATCTTGGCCTGATCTTCCGTGACCTGCTCGTTCCAGCGATCCAGCTCATCCTCTCGGGCACCACCCGCAGGGACAAGGTTTTCATACCGTGCCTGCTGGGTCAGTGCATATGCCAGTTGCGCGTTTGCTCGCTCGACGGCTTCACCCGCGACGATCACATCCTGTTCCAGAATTTTGGCGTTCTGCTGGGCTGCAACCAACTGTGCGGATGCCTCTTCGAATTCAAGCGCAAAGACGGTGTCGTCGAACCGATACAGCGGATCCCCTTTCTTCACCTCTGTATTCGGCTCGACCAGAACCTCGGAAAGGATGGTTGGTTCAGTCAGGCGCGGTACGATCTGTATGGTTGAGCGGACCACGTGGCTGTCGATCGAAAATGGCTGGAAGAACCGCAGCGCAACCATAAAGATCAATAACAGATGAGCACCCACCCAGAAGGAAACGATGCCCCAGGCGATACTAAACTTAAGCCATTGTAGTTTGAAGAAGATCAGCCAGACAAAAATGATGTAGAAAAGCGTAATGCCAAGAGCGACAAACATATTGTGGGACTTCCTTTAGCCTTAGCTTTTTTGTGTTTCGTCCGGGTCCAGTGGATCGCGATATTCTTCGGTCAGATCACCGCCTAACCGTTTGATATCCTTCCGTATCGCATCGCGTTCATCATCAGGCATACGGCGGATATCGACAGTGGCTGCATCGTGGAAAGCCCACATAAAGGCGTGAATCCAGGGAACGACAGCCAGAAACCCCATCCAGCCCATGATCTTGACTGCCTCAGCATGCGGATGGTTGCGTTTGATTGCGATGCGGCCGGGCAGTCCCATTATGAACAGAAACAGCGCCATTACAGCG
This sequence comes from Ruegeria sp. CDSC025, assembly GCF_059610805.1. NCBI lineage: Bacteria > Pseudomonadati > Pseudomonadota > Alphaproteobacteria > Rhodobacterales > Roseobacteraceae > Ruegeria > Ruegeria sp. CDSC025. The sequence continues at coordinate 200,153 of NZ_JBXWOJ010000001.1, forward strand.
GCCAGCAGCAGTATAAGTGCGATAAATGTCAGATAGTCATAATAGCCTAGCGGCTGCCCCAGTAGTCCCATTCCGATGCCTCCATGAGGGAAGGTTTATCCATCCTCAGTTGTTGGTGTCCAGTTCGTCAATCAATTTGTAGCTTGTCGGCGGGTCAGCGCAGATACCTGGGCCACATTCCAACAAGGTCGACCCCGCATTCAGCGCGGCCAGCCCTAGCATCACAAAGAACGCGGTTTTGGCCAGCGTATTGCCCCCGAACCGTGGTTGATCGTCGGTTGTGTCCTGATATTGATGGTCGAAAAGCAGCATGATTGCCGTGCCCAGAAGGATCAGAAAAAAGCAGATCGCGGCCCATGTGTAGTAGTGATACCCAAAAACAGGCGAACCATAGTGGCCGGTACCCGGTACGATATGCAGCAAGATCTGGCGAACGGAAACGCTGATCCCAAACAGTGCCGCAAGCAACATCAACGCATAATGCTGCGGCCGGGCTCCGTATAGCAGGTTCAGGCCCAAACCAACGCCCACCGCTACGAACCCGACCCGTTGCAATAAGCAAAGCGGGCAGGGCAGTTCGTTCAGCGCCAGCTGGTATCCGAAGGCCAGTACAAGAACGAGGCTGACCGCCAGGGTTCCCAACGCGTTCAGGGTGCGGGAAAGCTCGGGTGTCATTGTGGCCTCCTACAGCTGAATGGTCAGTTGGCTGGTGGCATGAAACTTCAGCCAATAAACACTTAGGGCCATAGTGATGAAGAACACAACATTGGCCGCTTTGGTTTTTCTATAATAATTCAGCCCCATAGTAGCTGTGAGTAACGCAAATAAAAGCGCGATCATGGCCCGGATCTCCCCCTTGCCGTGCACTGATTGCAATATGTTGCGATACTGTCAGGGCCGGTCGCCTATGACAAGAACCACGTTTGGAATTACGCGTTTAATGCGAATCTCCGGTGGTTCGGCCGCTGTATACGACCCGCGTTCCCCATTCCTTACATTTACGTGCAAGCCCACTTGGAAGAAGTTGATCTGTAAAGAAAACGTCAACTTCGGACATCGAGGCAATACGGGCAGGGGCCGAGCGCTGAAATTTCGAATGATCGGCAACCAGAAAGCTGTGTCTGGCCTGTGCAATGATAGTCTGGCTGACACGGACCTCCTGGAAATCGAAATCCAGAAGATCACCATCGGCGTCCAGTGCGGAACACCCGATTACCGCATAATCGAACTTGAATTGTTCAATCGTTGAATTTGTCAGGTTGCCGATCAGACCACCGTCCGACCGGCGCAGAACACCACCGGCGACGACGATCTGGCAGTTCGTGTTTTCCACCAGGATACGCGCGACATTCATGTTATTTGTCACCACCATAAGATCTTTGTGGTTTAGCAACTGATGCGCGACAGCCTCGGTCGATGTACCGATGTTCAAAAAAAGCGATGCACCATCCGGTATGTTGGCAGCGCAAACCTGTGCGATACGGGTCTTGATTTCAGCATTCAGGGCGCGCCGGTCCTCGTAACCGATATTCGAAACGCCGGATCGCAGGACCGCGCCGCCATGAACCCGGTCCAGCTTGCCCAATTCCGCAAGCTCGGAAAGATCGCGCCGGATCGTTTGGACCGTGACACCAAACTGCAACGCCAGATCCTCGACCATGACGCGACCATTCTGCTTGGCGATTTCTATGATGTCTGACTGGCGGAACGAAAGAGACAAGGGAAGCTCCGGTTATTGGGTTCTTTCGTTTTTGTTCCTTTTTTCGCAATATTGCAACCGGCAGAAATCAAGCATTGTTTGTACAACAACAAAAAATCACTATTCTTGTTCGTTAAGCGAAAAAAAACGAAAATCTACATTGACGAACCGAGTATCGAGCGGGTTAATTGCCGCACGTTTTCAGCAAAAGGACTGACCTGCAAATGGCACAGCAGACTGGCCAGGTTACTGACCTATTCATCATCGGTGGCGGTATTAACGGTTGCGGGATCGCGCGTGATGCGGCCGGGCGGGGATTGTCGGTGACATTGGCCGAGATGAACGACTTGGCATCGGCCACGTCCTCGGCCTCGACCAAATTGTTCCACGGCGGCCTACGGTATCTGGAATATTTTGAGTTCAGGTTGGTCCGCGAGGCGCTGATTGAGCGGGAAACGCTGCTGCGGGCAATGCCTCATATCAGTTGGCCGATGCGCTTTGTGCTTCCCTACCACGATGGGATGCGATTTGACTCGGACACTCCGACCTCACGGCTGCTGAGTACAGTGATGCCTTGGATGCGTGGTCGTCGTCCAGCCTGGCTGATCCGTCTTGGCCTGTTCATGTACGATCACCTTGGAGGGCGGAAAATTCTACCCGGGACCTCTGCGCTGAATTTGCGTTCCGCGCCTGAAGGTGTCCCGCTGCAAAATAGGTTTGAGACCGCGTATGAGTATTCCGACTGCTGGATCGAAGATTCCCGTCTGGTAGTTCTGAATGCCCGTGATGCCGAGGCCCGTGGCGCCGATATTCTGGTTCGGACCGAAGTTCTTTCAGCCGAGCGGGTGGATGATGTTTGGCATGTGACGATCCGCGATAACCAAAATGACGAAACCCGTATCGTCCTGGCAAAGATGTTGATCAATGCCGGTGGGCCCTGGGTTGGCGATATCATCCAGGAAAAAATCCACGTGAACTCGCGCGAGGGGGTTCGGTTGGTCCGCGGCAGCCATATCGTAACCCACAGGTTATTCAACCATGACAAATGCTATTTCTTTCAGGGCGAAGACGGGCGCATCATCTTTGCCATTCCCTATGAGAGAGATTTCACCCTTATTGGAACAACTGATCAGGATCACCCAGACCCATCGGTTCCTCCAGTCTGTACCGAGTCTGAACAGGAATATCTGTGTGCGTTTGCGTCAAAATATTTTGAGCAGCCTGTGACCCGCGAAGACATCGTCTGGACCTATTCCGGTGTGCGCCCTCTGTATGACGATGGGGCCAGCAGCGCAACGGCCGCGACCAGAGACTATACTCTGAAGGTCAATGGGCTTGGCGGTGCTCCGGTTTTGAATGTTTTCGGCGGCAAGATTACGACCTATCGCAGATTGGCCGAAAGTGCGCTTGAGAAAATCGCTGAGTACTTCCCGGATTTGCCCGGTCCATGGACCGCTGGAGTTTCTTTGCCGGGTGGCGATTTCCCCGTTAGCGCAGTGCAAGACCTTATTGCCGGTCTGGAATTCGACTATGCTTTTTTGAATCGCACATGGGCGGAACGGCTGGTGCGCGCCTATGGAACCGAGGCGCGCGCTATTCTGGCCGATGCAAAGACCGCTGAGGATCTGGGGGAAGAGTTCGGGGCGACGCTGACCGAACGCGAAATGGAATGGCTGGTCACCAAGGAATATGTGCGCTGCGCTGAAGATGCCATCTGGCGCAGAAACAAGCTGGGCCTAAGACTTGATGCCGATCAGATCGCTGCCATCCAGCGCTGGATCGAAAAGCGCCTGGCCCATTAAAGAAAAGCCCCGCGTTTTTGGCGGGGCTTTTTTTGATTTATGCGGCTTCTTCCGAAGGGTCGGGGTCGTTCTTTGTCCCTTTGAGCCATTCCCTCAGCCCCTGCATCAGGGCGTAAAGTACCGGCACAAGGATAACGCCAACCAGAGTCGCCGCCAGCATTCCGCCAAAGACGGCGACACCGATGGCCTTCTGGCTAGCCGCTCCCGCGCCGTTCGCGGCAAGCAACGGTACAACACCCAACAGGAAGGAGAGGGCGGTCATCATCACCGCGCGGAATCGTTGATGGGCGGCTTCGGCTGCAGCATCTTTGATCGAAAGGCCATTGGCACGCTGTTCCATTGCGAATTCAACGATGAGGATACCGTTCTTCGACGCAAGCCCCACCAGCATGATCATCCCGATCTGCGTGTACAGGTTTATGTCGCTACCCACGATGGCCACCGCCGCAACCGCCCCGAATAGGGCAACAATAACCGATAGAAGAATGGACACCGGCATCGACCAGCTTTCGTATTGCCCCACCAGGAACAAATAGGCGAACAGGACAGCAAGCCCGAGGATAATGATCACAAGGCTGCCGGATGCAAGCTGCTGTTGCGCGGTACCTGTCCATTCAAACGCGTATCCCGAGGGTAGGGCGTTGGCGGATTCTTCTGTCATCACAGTGATAGCGTCGCCACTGGACAGCCCTGGCGCAGGTACAGCTGTAACAGTTGCCGAACGGAACAGGTTATGCCGTTTTAACAGGACTGGCCCCAACACGTTTTCCACGTCGATCAACGTACCCAATGGAACCATATCGCCCTTGGTCGAGCGCACATACAGGTTCGAAATATCTTCGACCTTGTTCCGATAGCTCCCCTCGGCCTGAATCATCACGCGGTAGACGCGGCCGAACAGGTTGAAATCGTTCACATAGTACGAGCCTAGCTGGGCTTGCATCGTCTGGAAAATCTCAGCAACAGACACTTCCAGGGTTTTCGCTTTCTCACGGTCCAGATCGACAAATAGCTGAGGAACATTGGCCCGGAATGTTGTATAGGCCTGACCAATCTCGGGTCGCTGGTTTGCAGCATAGACGAAGGACCCAACGGCCGAGGCCAGATCCTGAGGCGTACCGCCCCCGACTTGCTGAACCTCCATTTCCACACCGGCTGACATGCCGAGGCCCTGAATCGGTGGCGGGTTGAAGGCCACGATCGAAGCTGCGGATTCGCCATTTGCAATCGCCAGAACCTTGCCCAGAATGGCATCGGCAGACAGGTCGGGATCTTGCCGCTCGTCCCAGTTGTCGAGGTTCACAAAAACGGTCGCTCCATTTGTGGTTGTGCCGTTCAGCAGCGAAAACCCGTTGATCAGAACCGTACTGGCGACCCCCGAGATATCGCGGATTTGGTCGTCGACCCGACCTGCGATAGTCTCGGTTCGTTCCAGTGTTGCCGCATCTGGCAACTGGATGTCTACAAAGAGATAGCCGTTGTCTTCAAGCGGAATAAAACCGCTTGATGTGTTCGACATGATCGTCCCTGTACCCATGGCCAGAACAACGATGACGCCCAGTCCGGCGACTGGCAGAATTAACAGTTTTCGGACAATGACAACATAACCGTCACGCAGCGTTCCGATGAAACGCTCAAACAGGGCCAAAATACCCTTGGGCGGACCTGAGCGTGCGCGCAGAACCAATCCGCAAAGCGCCGGAGACAAGGTCAAAGCGTTGATTGACGAAATCACGACCGCAGTCGAGATGGTGACTGCAAACTGAGAATACAGTCGCCCCGAGATGCCAGGCATAAAGGTTACGGGCACAAAAACGGCCAGCAGAACCAGTGTGGTTGCGATGACAGGTCCGGTGATTTGGCCCATCGCTTTCCGTGTCGCCTCAGGCGGGGACAACCCTTCGTCGGCGATAATGCGTTCAACGTTTTCAACCACCACGATGGCATCATCGACCACGATCCCGATGGCCAGTACAAGCGCGAACAAAGAAATTGTGTTCAGGGACATCCCAAACGCCAGCAGGAACGCGAACGTCCCGATCAGCGAAACAGGAATAGCAACCGCCGGAATGATCGTGGCACGCCAACTGCCCAAAAAGACAAATACGACCGAAATCACTAAAACGAACGTCAGCATCAGGGTGGAAACCACGTCGTTCAGAGATTGTTCCACGAAGTCGGTCGTGTTGAACGGAACCTGATATTCAACATCTGTTGGGAACGAACGCGACAGCCGGTCTAATTCGGCCTGAACACGATCTGAAACAGCCAACGCATTGGCACCGGGGGCTTGATAGATACCGATAACCGTTGCGGGTTCTGCCTGGAAATAACCCGAAGCCGAATAGAACTGCGCTCCAAGTTCGGTTCTGGCAATGTCCCTTATGCGTACGATTGCCCCTGCATCACCAGTACGGATGACAATATTGCCAAATTCAGCGGCCGAGGTCAGCCGGCCCTTGGTCTTGATCGTATATTGAAATGTCTGTCCCTCAGGGACCGGCGGCGAGCCTATCGAACCGGCAGACACTTCGATATTCTGTTCTCGGATAGCGTTTATGACATCACCCGGTGAAATCGACAGGGCGGTCATCTTGTCGGGATCCATCCATATCCGCATTGCATATTCAAGGTTAGTCAGAACGTCGGCTTTACCAACACCCTGTACCCGCGCCAACGCATCTTTCAGGTTGATCGAAGCGTAGTTCGACAAGAATACACTGTCATAGGTGCTTTTGGGTGAGGTCAGCGTGACCAGCATCAGCATATTGGTCGATGCCTTCTGCGTAACGACACCCGACGAAGTCACCTCTGACGGAAGCGAAGACATGGCCTGCGCAACGCGGTTCTGCACGTTAACGGATGCAATGTCGGGGTCGGTGCCGACTTCGAAGGTAATATTCAACGAATACGAGCCGTTATCCGAAGAGGTGGACGTCATGTAGATCATGTCATCCACGCCGTTGACCTGCGCCTCGATCGGCGCGGCGACGGTGTTCTCGACCGTTTCGGCATTGGCACCGGTATAGGTGGCGGAAACGCTGACGACCGGTGGCGTAATATCAGGAAACTGGGCGACCGGCAGAACCATATAGCCGATCCCGCCCATGATCGTCAGGACAAGCGAAATAACTAGGGCCAGCTTGGGCCGGCTGATGAACAGGGATGAGAACATCTGTTACTCTCCCGGCTGCTCGGATGCGGTGACAGCATCCACTGCCACACCCGGGCGCACGCGCTGGAGGCCCTCGACGATCACGCTTTCCCCTTCGCGCAGGCCGTCTAGAACGATCACAGCAGTTCCGACATTGTCGCCGGTGGTGATATAGCGCTGTTCGACCATTTGCTTATCGTTAACGACCAGAACGAAATCACCGCGCTGATCACGTGACAAGGCCGCCTGCGGGATCAGAACCTGCAAGGTCGGCTCCAGGGCTTCGATATGAACGCTCAGGAACTGACCATCGAGGATCAGCCGGTCGGCATTTGTGAATTCGGCCCGCATTGCAATCGTTCCAGTTAGCGGGTCGATATGGTTGTCAACGAAAACAATCGAACCTGTTTCGCCCAAGTCCGATCCATTGGGCAGCGTTACATGCACATTCGGGCTTTTGGGGCTTTCGGCCAGCGACGATGCATTCTCGCCATATTGTTCAAGAACCGAGGTAAACTGTTTTTCGTTCAACGAGAAATTCACATACACTGGTGCCTCGCTGACGATATTCACCAATGGTGGGTTGTTCGGGCCAACAACATCCCCGACGCTGATAGCGACCCGCCCGATACGGCCGGTGAACGGTGCGTGGACCTTCGTATAGCTCAGATCAAGTTCGGCCTGTTGGATCGCGGCTTTCGCGGCTTTGACTTCGGCAATGGCTACAAGTTCGTTGGCACGGGCGATATCCCGTTCGCTTTCCGGAGTGGCATCGCGTTTGTAAAGTTCTTCCTTCCGGGCCAGGTCAACTTTGGCGAGCTCAAGATTTGCTTCGGCACGGTCCAGATCGGCATTCCGTGCATCTAGTGTCGCCTGATACAGGTCCGGCTCGATCGTGAACATAAGGTCGCCTTCATTCACCATCGCGCCGTCTTCAACATTCTGACTGTCCAGAAATCCGCTGACCCGGGCGACAATATCGGCCTTGTTCAGCGCCTCAGCTCGACCGATGAAAGTCGCCTCGTCCGTGATTTCTTGCGTGTAGGCCGCTGCGATGGACACTTTGGGCGGTGGGGCGTCACTTTTATCCTGCGCGGCAGCTGGCACCACCAACCCACACAGGGCCAAAGCTGCGGCATACCAAACGGATTTGGCTATGGGGTCATTCGGTCGAAAGCTGAAAAGTGTTGATGCAAGGATCATGGCAGAAGCCCCATTGAAACAAAAACTGGACACAACTCGGGTCGCCGCCAGCGGTCCGAGTCGCCTAAACTCTTCGTGAGGATGGCTGGTTTTGCTAGGTTTCTCAAGCGTGTTAGCCCGTAGGGCAATCGCTTACCCAAGGATATTTTTCTGTAGGGCGGCAGGTTTACGCAAATCGGCCAGGGCTAGTTCCCTGATCTGGCAAGGTCGTTTCCGGCAATCTGGATCAAACGCAAAATGAAAAAAGGGGGCCGTTAAGCCCCCTGTATTCTTTTCCCGGTCGGGTGTCTTAGGTGCGGACACCTGCAAAACGGTCCTGCCAGTCTTCGCGCTGTTCGTCGGTGATCTTGGCGAACAGAACATCGGGAACGGCAAAGTCGTGGCCTGCGGGCAGGGCGGACAGGGCCGCCGCAACATCGTCAGGCCAGGCGGTATCCATCGTGTTCATCGCGCTCAGCATACGGGCGGTGGTTTCGGGAATGAACGGCGCACTGAGCACGGCATAGAGCCGGATCAAGTTCAGACCCAGACGCACCTGTACCGCGGCCTGTTCGGGATCTTCCTTGAAGGTCGACCAGGGTGCCGCGGATTGAAGATACTCGTTCCCGGCAACCCAGATGGCGCGCAATTCCTGGGCGGATTTGCGAACTTCCATTGCCTCCATGAACCCTTCATAGGCGCGGACGCGGCGGGTCAGCTCTTCGATCAGGGCCTGCTCGCGGTCGCCATAGGTGCCGCCTTGGGGCACCGCCTCGCCGAATTTTGAGCGGCAGAACTTGGTGATCCGGCTGACGAAGTTGCCCAACACATCGGCCAGATCCTTGTTCACCGATTGCTGGAAGTTCTCCCAGGTGAATTCGCTATCGCTGCTTTCGGGCGCATGGCTCAGCAGCCACCAGCGCCAGTAATCGGCAGGCAGGATGTCCAGCGCCTGGTCCATGAACACGCCGCGACCTTGGCTGGTCGAGAACTGGCCGCCGTCATAGTTCAGGTAGTTGAAGGATTTCAGATGGTCGACCATCTTCCACGGCTCACCCGAACCTAGAATGGTCGCCGGGAAGGACAGGGTATGGAAAGGCACGTTGTCCTTACCCATGAATTGAACATAGCGCACGTCATCGGCACCTTTGTCAGTGCGCCACCAGCGCTCCCACTCGGCATCCGGCTTGCCGGTCGCATCAGCCCACTCCTTGGCGCAGGCGATGTATTCGATCGGCGCGTCGAACCAGACGTAAAAGACCTTGCCCTCCATGCCGGGCCAGTCCTGATCGCCTTTCTTGACCGGCACGCCCCAGTCCAGATCGCGGGTAATGCCACGGTCTTGCAGGCCGTCGCCGTCATGTAACCATTTCTTGGCGATGGAGGTGGTCAGGATCGGCCAATCGGTCTTGGAGTCGATCCAGGCGTTTAGTTGATCCTTCATTGATGACTGGCGCAAATACAGGTGCTTGGTTTCGCGCACCTCAAGGTCGGTCGAACCGGAAATGGCCGAGCGCGGCTCGATCAGGTCGGTCGGGTCCAGCTGTTTGGTACAGTTTTCGCACTGATCACCGCGCGCACGGTCGTACCCGCAGTTGGGGCAGGTGCCTTCAATATAGCGGTCAGGAAGAAAGCGCCCATCGGCGTGGGAATAGACCTGTTTCTCGCTCACCTCGCGGATCAACCCGGCGTCATCCAATTTGCCTGCGAAATGCTGGGTCAGCACCTTGTTCTGGGGGCTGGATGAGCGGCCAAAGTGATCAAAGCTCAGGCCAAAGCGCTGTGCGATATCGGCCTGCACACCATGCATCTCGGCACAGTAATCCGCGACCGGCTTGCCTGCCTTGGCGGCGGCCAGCTCGGCCGGGGTGCCGTGTTCGTCGGTGGCGCAGAGAAACATGACCTCATTCCCCCGGCCGCGCTGATACCGCGCATACAGGTCGGCAGGCAGTTGCGAGCCGATCAGATTGCCGAGGTGCTTGATCCCGTTGATATAGGGGATCGCCGAGGTGATGAGAATCCGAGCCATGTTCCGTTTCCGCGTATGTAACTGCAGGCCCGTCTATCTTATGTCACAGCCCAGCAAAAGCCCGGCTTTTGCCCGGATGCCACTTTCCGGCCCCAGGCACCGAAAAAACCCCAAAGAACGGATTTCCCGACTGCCGCTGTGTCACCATGTTAATTACCCATAGGTTGAAATATAGAATCACAACCTCTTGAAACTTTGTCATGACTCCCCATATTTACTGCATACCATAGTATACAATTACGGAGACAGCCCACTGATGCTCAGTTTTCTACTCGAGGGTGCATTTGTGCCCTTTACCATTGCGATTGCGCTGTTGTTTGGCCTTTTGGGGCTGGAACTGGTGGCGCTGTTGCTGGGTGGAAGCCTGATGGCGGGTGAGGGCGAGGTTGACCTTGATGTGGTTGACGCTCCGGAATTGGACATTGGTGATTTCGAACTTGATCTGGACGCGGATGTCGATCTGGGTGAGTTCGAGCTGGCCGAGGTCGCGGCGGAAACGCCGGTTGTGGCCTCGGACGGTCCTGCAAGCTGGCTGGGCTTTGGCAAAGTGCCGTTCATGATCTGGCTGGTGGTTCTGCTGGCTGGCTTCGGCCTGTCGGGCATCGGTCTGCAGCTGGGCCTGCGTGATGTGATGGGCTTTGATCTGCCCTCATGGATGGCCGCGATCCCGGCCGGGGCCTTTGGCATCTGGTTTGCGCGTGGCTTTAGCGCGGTCTTTGCCCGCCTGCTGCCGAAAACCGAGACCGAGGCGATGTCTGAACGGATGCTGGCCCGCCGTCGCGGTTTCATCTCGCAAGGGACAGCATCGCGTGGCCGCCCGGCCGAAGTGCGGGTCATGGATCGCTTTGGCAATGCGCATTACCTGCGCGCTGAGCCCCTGCAGGACAAGGATACGCTGGAACAAGGCACCGAAGTGCTTGTCTTGCGCGACCGACGGCAAGACCGGTTCGTTCTGGTCGGCTTGTCAGACTAACTAAATTTCAAACCCCAATCTTGGAGGATTTTGCATGGGACTTGAACTCCTGATCATTATTGTTGCGACCGTTTTATCGATACTAGTGTTAATTGGATTGGTTTTGAAACGGTTGTACCGACGGACCACCCGCGAGATCAGTCTTGTTAAGACTGGTGCTGGCGGCAAGAAAGTTATTATGGACGGTAGCGCTTGGGTTATCCCCCTTCTGCACGAAGTCAGCCCAGTAAACATGAAAACGCTGCGCCTTGAAGTTCAACGCAGCGCTGAGGCTGCCCTGATCACGAAAGACCGGATGCGTGTCGATGTAGGTGTCGAGTTTTATGTCTCGGTGATGGCTACGGACGAAGGCATCGCACGTGCCGCCCAAACCCTGGGCGCCCGCACATTCGATATCGAACAACTGCGTGAGATGATCGAAGGCAAACTGATCGACGGTCTGCGCGCCGTGGCCGCGCAGATGACCATGGACGGTCTGCACGAAAACCGCGCTGACTTTGTGCAAGAGGTGCAGAATGCGGTCTCCGAAGACCTGTTGAAAAACGGCCTGTCGCTGGAATCGGTCTCGCTGACCGCGTTGGACCAGACGCCGTTCGAAGCGCTGGATGAGAACAACGCCTTTAACGCCGTGGGTATGCGCAAGCTGGCCGAGGTGATTGCGACCTCGAAAAAAGAGCGCGCGCAGATTGATGCGGATGCCGAGGTGGAAGTGCGCCGTGCAGCGATGGAAGCTCAGCGTCAGAAGCTGTTGATCGACAAGGACGAAGAGCAGGCGCGCATCGAACAGACGCAACAGATCGAAACCCTGCGCGTGGCGCAAGAGGCCGAGATCGCCGCGCGGACCGAGGATTCTGTACGTGAAACCGAGCGTGCCCGGATTGCGCGCGAGGAAGCAATTCGAGCGGCTGACATTGAACGCGAGCGTAAAATCCGTGAGGCCGAGATCTCGAAAGAGCGTGAGTTGGAGGTTGCCGAGCAAGAGCGTCAGATCATCATCGCGCAGAAATCCGAAGAGGAAAGCCGCGCCCGTGCCTCTGCCGATCTGGCCCGCGCTGAGGCGACCAAAGCGACCGAAGCGGTGGTTACCGCCCGTCAGGTGGCCGAGGCCGAGCGACAGAAGCAGATCGTTCTGATCGAAGCGACGCGTGAGGCGGAACGTCAGGCCACAGCCATCCGTCTGGCCGCCCAGGCCGAGAAAGAGGCCGCCGCTGACCGTGCTGAGGCGCGCCGCGAAGAGGCGCAAGCCGAAGCGGATGCGCTGAACATCCGCGCCGAGGCCAAGAAGAACGACATGCTGGCCGAAGCGGAAGGTAAGCGCGCGATTGTCGAGGCTGACAATGCCCTGTCCGTTGATCAGATCCGTCTGAAGGTTGATCTGGCCCGGATTGAGGCGATGCCGACGATCATTGCGGAAATGGTCAAACCTGCCGAAAAGATCGACTCGATCAAGATCCATCAGGTTGGCGGGATCGGTGCCGCCGGTGGTGGCGGAGGCGCCAATGGCGACAAGCCGGTGGTGAACCAGGCGCTGGATTCGATCATGGGTATGGCCGTGCAGATGCCCGCGCTGAAAAAGCTGGGCGAAGAGCTGGGCCTGTCGATGGAGAACGGTGTAGGCGGTATCGTCAACGGCGCGCTCGAACCGACTGTTGATCCGGTGGAAGAGGTCGACAAGGAACTACGGACCGAACACTAAAGCGAATGGGCCGGGATATTCCCGGCCCTATTTCTATCGCCCCTCGCGCGAACGTTTCAGCAAGCGTCCGATGGTAAACGAGGTCCGCGGTGAATAGACATAACTGGTGCGTTCCTCGGGTGTCGGTCGAGACCGCATCCGCGCCAGACCAAAGATGATTAGGAACACGTGGCCAAGCGCTACAAAGGCAAAAAGCGCGCCGGGTCCAAAGGATTGGATCAAGGTGGATGACACATAAGGCGAGGCAATCGCACCCAGCGCATACCAGAACATCAGCGCGGCAGAGAGCTCGACCCGTTGTTCGGTTGTGGCAAAGTCATTGGCGTGCGCGGATGAAACCGAGAAAATCGGGAAGGTCGTAAAGCCGAACAAACACGCGGCCAGCATGACGCCGACGGTCCCGGTGTTGCTGGCGGCCATGGTCACACCGCAGCTTAGGACGGCGGCTACCGAAAGCCAGATCAGTACCCAGCGCCTGTCGTATTTATCGGCCAGCCATCCCATCGGATATTGCGCCAACGCGCCGCCCAGCACGAAAGACGCCAGGAAAAACGCGATCTGATCGACGCCAAGCCCGACCTCTTGCCCGTAAACAGGGCCGACCATCCGAAAGGACGCCGAGCTTAAAGCGGCAACTACCACCCCGGCCACCGCCAGAGGAGAGCTGTTCCAGGCCAGTTTCGGGCGCAGCCGCGGGGCGTCGGGCGTTTCGGGCTGGCTGGCGCGCGTCAGTGTTAGCGGCAACAGGGCAGCGCAGCACAGGATCGCCAGCAAGTTATACGAGACATATGATGCTGGCGGCAGAACTGCGATGATCAGCTGGGCGCAGAGGGACGCGCCCATATCGACGATGCGATAGGTGCCCATGGCGCGCCCGCGCGTCTCATTCGTGACCTTTGCGTTCAGCCAGGCCTCGATCACTGTGTAGCACCCGGCGACACAGGCGCCTGACGCGATCCGAAGGGCCGCCCAGATATAAGCGTTGTCCGTCAGGGTGTGCCCCAGCAACCCCATTGCGCCCAAAGCTGTGCAAACGGCAAATGCCCGCGAATGGCCGACGCTTCCCATCAGGCGCGGGGCCCACCAGCATCCCACAAAGAAGCCAACGAAATGAGCCGAGCCCAACAGACCAATCTGCCCAGTGGTGAAATTCAGGGTCAGGCCGGAAATCGCATCCAGCGGGCCAACGCCACCGGTGGACAGTTGAAGCAGAATGACGGAAAGAAATAGGGCGGCAAAGGAAATGATCGTGCGCATGATGGGCTCAGATTGCGATATTTCCAGCGCGGTGCGCGCGGCTTATCGACTTTGTGGCGTCGTTTTTGATCTATCCAGTCTTTTTGATCTTGGCCCGGATATCAAGGCCAACAGTTTCCTTTACGAGGTCGGAATAACCCGAGGCGCCAAATTCGTGACGGTTCAGTGAACCGCTGAGTTGGATGGAGAGGTTATTCAAGTTGTCTCGGGCGCTGCCGGGCGGGCGAAAAATATTGGCGCGCAATGTGATTGGTCGCGTTACACCACGCAAGGTCAGATCTCCTGTGATCTCGGCCCCGTTCGAGATACGTCCACCGTTGCCAAGCTGAATATCGGTCGAGGTGAAATGAATTGTGGGAAATCCTGTGGCGTCCAGAACCCCAGCGCTGAGCATGGGTTTGCGGGCAAAGGGCAGGTTGGTTCGCGCCTTGGCAACGTTCAGCGAAACATCCACCCGGCTGTTGGCCAGGTCGGTCATGTCAATTCGGATATCTGCAGATCGTATCGGCATGGTTCCGGACTGTGTGATTCCGGACAGCTCGAACGTAAAATCTACGGAAGTGCCATTGCGGACCAGTTCATAGGGACGCAACCCGGCCAGAGCCGGGTGCGCAAATGGCAGGGCGGTCAACCCGGACAGTACAGCGCGCCTTGTCAGTTGGGTCATATCATGACCTCCTGCCTGCGGGGCCGCGATCGCCTTAGCAACATCAGCAGGATAACGATGTTCAGCCCGTTCCAGAGGATGCCATTAATAAAGGCCAGTTGATAATTTCCGGTTAAGTCGTAAATCCACCCGGACATCCATCCGCCCAGTGCCATGCCCATGATGGTCATCATCATGACAAAGCCAACGCGTGCTCCGGCCTCTTGCGGGGGCATATATTCACGTACGACCAGCGCATAGCTGGGGACAATGCCGCCCTGCGCCAGACCGAACATGAGGCTGATAATGTAAAGTGAGGCCATCCCGTCATAGGGCAGGAACAGAAATAGGGCGATACATTGCAGGAAAGAGCCGACCAGCAATGTCATCAACCCGCCTAGCTTGTCGGCGACCAACCCCGAGATCACTCGGCTGACCACGCCGCCCAGCAACATCAGCGAGAGCATCTCGGCCCCGACCGCCGGGCCATATCCGAGCCCGACGCAGTAGGACACGATATGGACCTGCGGCATCGACATGGCCACGCAACAGCCGATTCCGGCCAGACCAAGAACGTATTGCAAGCTGCGCGGCGATATTCCCACGCTGCGCGCGTTGATCTGCGCATTGGCGGCGGCGGTTTGATGGGCCTCGATCGGGACTTGCCGGCGCAACAGCAGAGACAGGGGGATGACAACGAGCAGCGTTATGACCGCCAGCGTCAGATAGACCTGCTGCCATCCCTCACGTGCAAGGATGCCTGACAGAAGCGTTGGCCAGATCGCCCCGGACAGGTAGTTTCCGCTGGCAACCAACGCCACCGCAATCCCGCGGCGTTTCATGAACCAGTGTGAGATATCCGCGATCAGAGGGCCAAAACCAACAGCCGTGCCCAACCCCAACAGCAGATGGGCCAGTGACAAGAGCAGCATATTCGGCGCCCATGTTGCCAACAGATAGCTGACCGCGCTCAGAAGGGCGGCACCGATCAGTGCCTTGGTCACGCCTAACCGATCAACCAGTTGTCCCAGCCACATGTTCCCCAGTGCAAACCCGATCATCGACAAGACATAGGGAAATGAGGCTTCGGCCCGACCGGCGCTGAATTGCGCCTCGATCGCGGGCATCACGACGATTACCGCCCACATGCCCACATTCGCCACCGTAGCGATTGCGAGGGTGATCAGAAGGCGAAGCCAAGAATAGCGGCTGTCATGGATTGGATGGCTCATACCGGAACGCTAGGGTTGGATGTGGCACTTGGCTAGTCACAAGTGCCGTGAGCCGCGTAACTTATTCCCCCCAATACACATCTTGGGCTTTGATCCGCGTCAGGTTCAGCCCGGCATGAGGCTTGGTCTGGGTGGCCTGCCAGCTGACCGGGGGCAGGGCGCGGGCGCGACGGCGGGTCAGGGTCCAGCAGGGAACCCCGGCGTGATGATCCGCAGCCATGTGCCAGCGGGTTTCAACCCCCTGTGCGCCGCCATCTCCAGGGGTCAGTAGCAGGCCCAGCGGGGCTGGCCCCATCGTGCCGCCTTGTTCCGCGGCCAGATGCATCCGTCGGACCGACGTCAGGCCGGGCGCCTCGGGCAGATCGCAGATCACCAGTGGGGTTGCCCCGCTGCGCAACGCTTCTTCCATGCACCACAGCAGATCCTCGGCATGGTTGGGGCGGGCAAACAGGAACCGAGCAGGATCGGCAAAGGCCATCATCCCGCCTGGGTGCAACTGGCTGGCCTCCCACGCGGGGGAAATCCACAACACCGGCCCCTGTGCCTGACCGGCCAGCCACATGGCAAAGCTGCGCCGGGCGGGGCCGCAGGCCTCGTGCACGCGGGCCAGTTGCAGGGTGATCTGCGGATGGAGATTCAGCCCTGCCATTTGTCGTGCGGGTTTGCGGCCAAGAAGATGTGTGGACATGCTATTACTCTAGCATGTTCTTATTATGTTCTCAATATCGAGAGGGCATCAGCGCGACAGGATCAGACGCCCATCCGCGAATTGAATATTCGAGAACCGGTGCAGGTAATCCATGCCCAGCAAGGACTGATCCAGCGCACCTTCATTCACCCAGGCCGAGACATTGCGATCCGTGATCGGCCCCAGTTCAAGGCTGTCCAGCCGTATCGGGGCGGTGCGCACCTCGCCATTGGCCGTTAGGGCCCGCCCGAAATAGTTCAGCTGATCGGGGTCAACACCGATGCGTCTGGCATCCGCCTCGTTCAACACAATCTGGCTGGCGCCGGTATCGACCAAAAAGGTGATGGGTTCTCCGTTGACCAGAACCGGTAGATAGTAATGCCCGTCATAAGCGCGCGGCACTTCGATGCTTTCGCCGGTCACGGTCATCTGCGGGGCAGGGCCCACAGTGCTGCGGATATCGCCCCATAGTCCATAGGCGGCAATGATGCCGATAAAAATAAACACCCAGGCCAGAGCCTGTTGCAACGTTTTGTTCAGGCTTTGCCGGTTCTGAGAGATAAACCAGGCCACGACCGCTGCGCCCAGCAATCCAAGATAGGCCAGATTTGCAATGCTGTCGCCGTCCATACCGCTACCTTACTGAGTCACTCGAATCCAATATGGGGATTTATGACGCAAATCCAAAGGCTTTTAGCCCA
Organism: Ruegeria sp. CDSC025; assembly: GCF_059610805.1. Taxonomy (NCBI): domain Bacteria; kingdom Pseudomonadati; phylum Pseudomonadota; class Alphaproteobacteria; order Rhodobacterales; family Roseobacteraceae; genus Ruegeria; species Ruegeria sp. CDSC025. Next base: position 217,212 of record NZ_JBXWOJ010000001.1, read on the forward strand.
TCCAAGATAAACTGAACTGACAAGGCCGCCAGCAGCATGCCCAGCAGGCGGGTCAGCACATTCAGCCCGGTCTTGCCCAGAATTCGTGCCACCGCGCCTGAAGACAGGTAGGTGACGAACACCATCGCCACTACGATCAGCATCATGCCGATCACCACGGCCAGACCCTCTATGCCCGGATGCTGCCCGGCCAGCAGGATCATTGTGGCAATCGCGCCGGGTCCTGCAATCAGGGGAATACCCAACGGAAATACCGAAGGATCAGGATGCTCTTCTTCTTCGGCGCTGTTTTCGCGCCGCTTGGTGCGCCGTTCGAACAGCATGTCCAGCGCTGTGAGGAACAACAGAACGCCGCCCGCAACGCGGAACGCCTCCATCGAGATGCCAATAAAGCCCAGAACCGCCTCGCCGAATGCGGCGAACATGGCCAGAATCCCAGCCGCCGTCAGACAGGCGCGCACCGCTATTGTATAGCGCGCATGCCGATCCATGCCTTGTGTCAGGGCCACAAAGATCGGCGTTTGTGCTGGCGGATCAATGACCACAAGCAATGTTGTAAACGAGGTTATGAGAAAGGCTGTATCCATCATGCTGCGGTCTCTGCCTGTTCCAACCGCTCTGCCGCAACCACCCAAAGCGCCTCGGCTTTTTGCATTGCCTCGACCACCTCGGCAAATTTCCGGTTCCAGGTCGCTAGGTCGTTGATCTTGTCGTCTTCATACAAACTGGGGTCCGCCAGTTTGGCCGAGAGCTTTTCGTGCATATCCGTCAATTTCTCGATCCGTTCCTCGCATTTGCGCAGATCGGCGCGCAGGTTCAGAACCGCCTCGCGCGATGGGCGTTTGGGCTTGGCCGTCAGCGGCTTTTCCTTAACAGGTTTGTCGCGGCCCAGCAGTAGGGACCGATAAGATTCCAGATCCCCGTCAAACTGTTTGACGGATCCGTCCGAGACCAGCCAGAGGTGGTCCGCCACCAGCGACAGTAGGTGCATGTCATGACTGACCAGCACCACGGCCCCGGAATAGGCGGTCAATGCCTCAACCAGCGCCTCGCGGCTTTCGATGTCCAGATGGTTGGTCGGTTCGTCCAGAATCAGCATATGCGGGGCGTCGATGGTGGCAAGCAGCAGCGACAGGCGCGCCTTTTGACCGCCGGACAGCCGCCCGACCTTGGTTTCTGCTTGATCGGCATTCAATCCGAACCCGGCCAAACGCGAGCGCCATTTGCCCGGTGCTTCATTCGGGCGCAATCGGCGGAGATGATCCAAGGGCGTCTCGTCCACATGCAGCTCATCCACCTGATGCTGTGCAAAATAGCCGATGCGCAGCTTGGTGCTGCGGCTCATCTTGCCAGCCATCAACGGCAGACGATCAGACAGCAGCTTGGACAGGGTCGATTTGCCCTGACCGTTCTTGCCCAGCAGCGCGATGCGGTCATCCTGATCAATGCGCAGGTTCAGTCTGCGCAGCACCTCGGTCTCGCCGTATCCCGTCACACCGCCTTCGATCTGAATGATCGGGGGCGATAGTTCTTCGGGTTCTGGGAAGGAAAAAGCGCGCAGAGCAGCCTCTTGCGGGGTCGAGACCAACTGAATGCGTTCGATCATCTTCAGGCGCGACTGAGCCTGAACTGCTTTGGACGCCTTATAGCGAAAGCGATCCACGAAGCTTTGCAGATGCGCGATGCGCGCCTTGGCCTTGGTGTTTTCCGATTCCGCCTGTGCCAGACGTTCGGCGCGGCGTTCCGCAAATTTATCGTAAGGCACCGCGTAATAGGTCAGCTTGCGGTCTTCCAGATGCAGGATCGACCCCACAGCGCGGTTCAGCAAGCCGCGGTCATGGCTGATGATGATCACCGTGTGCGGGTATTTCGCCAGATAGCTTTCCAGCCACAGAGCGCCTTCCAGATCCAGATAGTTGGTCGGTTCGTCCAGCAGCAACAGGTCAGGCTGCGAGAACAGTACCGCTGCTAGCGCGACGCGCATGCGCCAACCGCCGGAAAAGTCCGAACAGGGTTTCAGCTGATCCTCGTCATCGAACCCCAACCCCTTGAGGATCGAGGCTGCGCGCGCTTCGGCCGACCAGGCGTCTATATCGGCCAGCCGGGTCTGAATATCGGCGATGCGTCCGGGGTCCGTGGCACTATCGGCTTCAGTCATCAACGCGCTGCGCTCGGTATCGGCGGCCAGAACGGTATTGATCAGTGAGGCATCGGACGAGGGCACCTCTTGCGCCACGCCACCAATACGCGCCCGTTTCGGGACAGCGATACTGCCCGATTCCAGCGCCAGCTCCCCCCGGATCAAGCGAAACAGGGTGGTCTTGCCGGTGCCATTGCGCCCCACTAGTCCAACCTTGTGGCCATCGGGGATGGTTGCGCTTGCGCCCTCGAACAAAGGGCGGCCTTCAACGGCATAGGTGATGTCTTGAATCCGTAACATATGCTGCTCTTAGCAGAGCCGTTATGCCGCCGCCAGCAGCTTGCATGTTCAACCGGCATTCAATGTGTTAGCGCTGTTTTGCCTGAAGTTTTCACACGGTTCCATCATGCATACAGCCCGAACACCTCCGTCGTTGGTCACGCTGGTCTTTGCCACGGCGTTGTCGGTGCTGACGCTGAATATGTTCCTGCCATCGCTGGCGCATATGAGCGTGGACTTTCAGGTGGATTACGGCCTTATGAATCTGGCGGTTGCGGGATATCTGGCGGTTTCTGCTGTGCTGCAACTGATCATGGGTCCTCTGTCGGATCGATATGGGCGCAGACCGGTCCTGTTGATCTGCATGTCGATCTTCGTGGTCGCATCCATCGGCTGCGTGCTGGCTGGGTCAATCTGGGTGTTTCTGGGTTTTCGCCTCATTCAGGCTGTGGTCGTCGCCGGGTCTGTGCTGTCCAGCGCCTCAATCCGCGACCGCTATCCCCCCAACGAGGCGGCCAGCAAGCTGGGCTATGTCGCAATGGCTATGGCATTGGCGCCAATGCTGGGACCGATGTTGGGCGGCGCGTTGGACATGCTGTTTGGCTGGCGCTCGGGGTTTGTTCTGTATTCCTTACTTGGCACCGGTCTGCTGGCTTTGCTGTGGTTTGATATGGGAGAGACCAATATAAACCGCGCCCCAACATTCGCGGCGCAGCTGAAGGAATATCCGCATCTGTTCCGCGCCCGCAGGTTTTGGGGTTATGCCCTATGCGCGGCATTTTCGATCGGCGGTTTTTTCAGTTTTATCACCGGTGCACCGTTGGTTGCAGCTGCTTGGTTTGATCTGAGCCCCGCGATGCTGGGTCTTGGGATCGGCATTATCACCGGCGGGTTCATGGTCGGGAATTTTGTCACTGGCCGATTGGCGGCGCGGACGCAGTTAACAACGATGATCCTGATAGGGCGGAATGTGGCCACGGCAGGGCCGCTTTGCGGGCTGCTTCTGTTTTGGGTCGGGCTTGGTACGGTTTGGGTCTTTTTCGGCTCGGCCATCTGTGTCGGTTTCGGCAATGGACTGACCAACGCCAATGCATCGTCGGGCGTGATGTCGGTTCGTCCCAAACTGGCAGGCAGCGCGGCGGGCCTGTCAGGTGCAATGATTGTTGCGCTGGGGGCGGTTCTGACCACGATCACCGGCGCCTTTGTCAGCCCTGAAAACGGACCTTTTCTTGTGCTTGGCATGATGTGCGGGTGCAGCTTTATCGGCCTTCTGGCCGTGCTCTATGTTCGTCGGATCGACAGTCTGGACCCGTTGCCCAGCACATTGTGACCGGCAAAGCGCCGGAGCAGGGCATCATAACACTTTTCATAAGCTACAGACCATGATACGCGGCCCGCGATGGATTTCGGCGCGGGCCCCGCGCCCTATTTTAAGGAGAGGCCGACATGGCACTGGAACGCACATTCTCGATCATCAAACCCGATGCAACCCGCCGCAACCTGACTGGCAAGATCAACGCCAAGTTTGAAGAGGCCGGTCTGCGCATCGTAGCGCAAAAGCGCATTCACATGACCAAAGCACAAGCTGGCAAGTTCTATGACGTCCATGCCGAGCGCCCGTTCTATGACGAACTGTGCGAATTCATGTCGTCCGAGCCGGTTATTGTACAGGTTCTGGAAGGCGAAGGCGCCATTGCCAAGAACCGCGAAGTCATGGGCGCTACCAACCCCGCAGATGCGGCCCCCGGCACCATCCGCGCCGAGTTCGCTGAATCGGTTGGCGAGAACTCGGTCCACGGTTCAGACGCACCGGAAACCGCAGCGGTTGAGATCGCCTATTTCTTCTCGGGCATCGAACTGGTCGGCTAATCTGTTTTAAGATCAAGCCTATAAAGCCGCTCCCGGGGTCGGGGGCGGCTTTTTCTATGCGGGTTTCAAATCGTCCGAAGATATCCGGACGCCGATCGCATCCAAGTCGGCGATCATCTTCGTTTGCGGCGCAGTGCTGTTGCTGGCTTTGATTGCGTCGAACCTTTGCCGCAGGGCTTTTTTCTCTTCGCCTTTGCAATCGTTCCAGGGGCGGCCTTGCAGCCCCATCACCAAAACATAATAGCCGATGAAATGAGGGCGCGATCCTGCCTGCAAGAGTTTTGCATAGGCCGCGTCGGGGCCTATCTCGCGCAGTTGCTGGGCCGAGTGGATACCGGCACGCGCGCAAGCCTGTTCATAGGCCGGGCCGAGATTACGGATAGTTGAGATCGGGTCAGACATAATCGACGTTTTAACCGGTGTCAGAATTACTGTCACCCGATCCTTTTGCCTTGGGGGTCAGGGTTTGCGTGACAGACGGATTGTGGCCTCAAGCCCCGGGTCACAGTTGCGGGCGTCGAACATGCCTTTGTGCATATGTGAAATCGCGGCAACCAAAGCCAGCCCAAGACCTGCATTGCGCTCGGTTCTTGCGGGGTCAAGCGTCACAAAGGGCATCTGCAGGCGGGCCAGATCGTCCTGAGGAACCCCCGGGCCGCGATCCCGCACGCTGAGGTTAGCGTACCGGCCGTCATCCGCAATATTGATCGTGATGGTCGAACCATCAGGCGCGTATCGCAGAGCATTTTCCAACAGGTTGGACAGTGCCTGAGACAAAAGGGGGCGGTGGCCGGGAAGGGGGGCAGTTGACCCTGTAACTTCAAGTGTTACGCCCTGATCCGTGGCAACCGGATCATAGAGCTCGACCACGTCCGCCACGAGTTGATTAAGGTCGACATCTTCGAACTGCTCTCGCCCGACACCTGCTTCGGCACGCGAAATCTCAGTCAGTTGGCCTAGAACCCGCAGGACATGATCAACCTCGGTCGTCGCGCGCGCGATGTCGATTTCGCGATCCTGTTCGGATTTGCGGCTATCTGACAGGGATTCGACCCGCTGTTTCAACCGCGACAAAGGAGAGCGTAGATCATGCGCGATCGAATTCGAGGTTGTCCTTAGATTGCTGACCAATTCCTCGATCCGGTCCAGCATCGTATTGAGCGTACCTGAAACCTGATCGAATTCATCACCGGTCCCGCGCAAGGGCATCCTGCGCGACAGGTCGCCTGAAACGATATTTTCTGCGGTCGAGGCGATGTCAGACAGGCGCGAAAAGACGAGCCTGGTAAACAGCCAGCCTGTCAGGACGCTCAGCGCCAGCGCGATTGCCAGCGCGAAGCCGACCGAGCGTAAAAGAACACGGTCAAACTGCTGTCGTGCCAACGCATCCCGCCCGACAAGCAGGCGTTCTCCGCCCGGCAGACGAATGGATGCAGCCGAGATTGGCACCAGCTGTTCGCTGTCCGAGCGTCGCAGCTCAAGTTGGACCCAACCACTTCCGGCAGTGATGTCATCGGGCCATTGCCTCAGGTTGCCAGCCAATTTCGACCCGTTGCGGTCGGTCAATAAGTAAAGGGCATCCCGTTCAGAGGCGGTGGGAATACGGCGTTCGATGGCTGTCAGCAAACCGATGAGCCCGCGCCTTTCGTATTCATCGGCCAGACCGGTCAATTCCGCGGAAACCACCGAGCGGGTTTCGCTTTCGATACTGCGATTTGCGGTGACATAGACAAGGGCCAGCACGGTGGCTGTCAGCAATGTGCTCAGAACCATGCTGGCCAGAACCAAACGTGTTCTGGAATTATTGAACGAAAGCCGCAGGTTATCCATCAGATATCATGTAACCTGCGCCCCGGACTGTTTCAATCAACGGGATCTCTCCGCCTTCATCCAATTGGCGGCGCAGTTTCGAGATATGGACGTCAACCACATTGGTGTTCGGGTCGAAATGATAATCCCAGACACCTTCCAGCAACATAGTGCGTGACACCACGCGGTTCTTGCGTCTCAGGAAGAACTCCAAAATCTGAAATTCACGCGGTGTCAGGGTAATCTCTCGCCCGTTGCGAGTGACTTTGCGGGTCAGTAAATCCATATCCAGATCGCGGCAGGTCAGGGTCGGGTTTTCCTCAGATTCCTGCGGGCGTCTTAACAGAGCTTCGATCCGCGCATGCAGTTCCTGAAAAGAGAACGGTTTGACCAGATAATCATCTGCACCGGCCCTCAGGCCTTTGACTCTCTCATCGACCGCGCTCATTGCGGTTAACATCAGAACCGGAGTTTTCAGACCCGCGGCGCGCATGGATTTGATCAGTGACAGGCCGTCTAGACCGGGCAGCATTCGGTCCAGAACGATGGCGTCAAAGCCACCATCTGTGGCGTGATACAGCCCTTCGCGCCCATCCGCGGCCTGTTCGACGACATATCCTTCCTCGCTGAATCCTTTTGCTATGAATTCCCGGGTGTCTTCATCATCTTCAACGATCAACAGGCGTCGGCTCATGATCTGAAATCCTTTCTACCGGAACTTAAACACAATTTTTCAAACAAAGTACAAGATTTGACCGGTTTAGATGCCGGGTGCGTCGTTGCGCACCCGGCTGCTCCGGCAGATTGCGGACAATTCAATCATGCCAGAGAGGCGCCCGCCAGATCTCCCCATCACGTGGCGCGCGCAGGTGTTCGATCAGGCGATTTCCACCGCAACAAAGATCTGGTTGCCGCCACGGTTGATCAGGACAAGCGCGGGATCGGTTTTTTCGCTGTCCAGCGCTTCTTTCAGCGCGTCAGGTGTGGCCGTATCCTGGTTGCCCAGCTTCACGATCACGTCGCCACGCTGAAGACCGGCTTTTGCTGCAGGGCTGTCCGGTTTCAGGTCCGTGACGATCACACCGTCAATATTCTCGGCCACGCCCAGTTCCGCACGGTTGGTTTCTGTTAGTGGTGCAACGGTGACGCCCAGGGCGGTGCCCGAAATGCCTTCATCCACTGACTTGTCCATTTCGGCCGATGCGGACTGATGTTGTCCAATCGTCAACTTTATGTCTTGCTCACTGCCGTTGCGTAAAACTGTAAGCGTGCTTTCTGTTCCAACCTTGGTAGTCCCGACAAGGATCGGCAGGTCGCTGCTGGACGCGACGGGTTCGCCGTTAAAGGTCAGGATGACGTCGCCCTGTTCCAGGATGCCTTCGGCAGGGCTGTTGGCAACAACGTCCGAAACCAATGCGCCGTTAGAGGCATCAATTCCCATCGCCGCAGCGATCTGAGGGCTGACATTCTGGATTGACACACCCAGCCAACCGCGGCTGACCTGGCCATCATCGCGCAGATCCGCGGCAATATGGTCCACAATGTTCGACGTGACGGCAAAACCCAACCCGACCGACCCACCGCTCGGGGAATAGATGGCCGAGTTCACGCCGATAACCTCACCATCCATGTTGAACAGCGGGCCACCGGAATTGCCTTTGTTGATGGCCGCATCCGTCTGGATGAACTCGGCATAAGGTCCCTGCGAAATATTGCGGTCCTTGGCCGATACAATCCCGGTCGTCACGGTCGAGCTGAGGCCAAACGGGTTCCCGATGGCGACGACATCCTCGCCCACACGGATTACATCGCTATTGCCAAGCTCTACGGCCTGAAGTGGCTCGCCCGCGTCGATCTTGAGAACCGCGATATCGGTCAACGGGTCGGTACCGATCACCTCAGCCTCAAAAGTTCGGTCATCATTCAGGCGCACGGTCACGGTCGCGGCATCGTCGACCACGTGATGGTTCGTAATGATGTACCCGGCTTCATCCAGTACAAAACCTGACCCCAAACCCTGAGACGGACCACGACGCGGGGCATCGAACCCTTCAGGCACGCCAAAGCGTTTGAAGAACTCACCGAAAGGTTGGCCTTCGAAATCAAACTGCTGTCCATTTTCCGGGCCCTTGGCGGCGTTTTGTTCCGCGATGATGGTCACGACAGAAGGTGACACGCTCTCAACTAAATCAGCCAGCGCTTCGTCAGCTTTCGAGGGCAGGGCGGCCGTCGCCAACAATGCCGCACTCAGCGCTGAGACGCCTATCCAGTTTGATGTGCGTGGCATAAGAAGAGAGGATTTACGGATGCTCATTTTGGTCTCCTGATTGAAGCACGCGACACTGGCCGCGCCTTGGATCAAGAGATGCTGCATCAGTCTGTGACTTTCCTGATTGGTTGGTTAATAAATCTTAATTTTGCCACAAACGAGAGGCTCTATCCCGGCGTCGGGTGGCAAAGATTCGCGGAAATCTTCCGAATCATAAGGTGAGAATCGGTGGATTGTTGCCTGTTCGGCAGTCAAATGATGATTTTAGTTGAATTAAATCTGTTTGATAAACAAAGCGAGCGCTCAGAAATTGATGGATTTATGACACAGCCATTGGTTGTGAGTAGATCTGATGTCATAGGCTGAATTTGCCGGAAACATATCATATTATGAACATGTTATATATATGGTCTGTGATAAATGGAGTGTACTTGCATTTAGATTTTCTCGGACGAACAACCTATAGTAGAAACACATTGAGAGAAATGTTGCGTAAAAACCAAACTGATACATCAGAAAATGCAAGTTTAGGCCAATTTTACGTTGTTTGAGAGCATCTGATAGGTGACGATGGTCTTGCCCAAGCGAAGGGAAGTCGGCGGCACTAGGGGGTGCCAACGGCTTGTCACAGTCTCTGGAAGCGCTGAGCGGCATGTTAACGAGGGGGTCTTGTTTAGGTTCGGTTGCGGAATATTCGGAATGCCTAGTGTGTTCTGGACGCGCTTTCAGGATCAGTGAAAAGTGGTAGTCCTTAATTGGGTAACCGGCCCGGTCTTCATTGACCGGGCCGTACTCGTTTTAACTGTTGCGATTTTTGGTCCAGATATCCCATGCTTCGGGCGTGTCCAGATCCAGCACGGCATGTTGGCCGGGGAGCACACATAGATGGACCTTGTCCGGATGGTCCCGAACCACAGATTGTGCGCCTTCGTCTCCGGTCAGGCGGCTGATCTGATCGAACAGGAGACGGCTGAAGATCACAGGGTGGCCAGGCTGTCCTGACGCGGTCGACCCGCGCCAGATCAGCTTATCCGGATACGCCTTAGTTGCCTTGATCAGCGTCTGAAGGTCATCCAGAGTGATTTCAGGCAGGTCAGCTAGCAGAACCATGACGGCTTCGGCCTCTTGCCCAACAGCAGACAGGGCCCCTCGTAAGCTGGCATTCATACCTTCTTCCGCATCTGCGATTTCGACCAGATGCAGGTCCAGCCCCTGCAACACGTCGTACCTGGGATGAGGCTTGGACGGCAGGGCAACAATAACCGACGATGCAGCCCGTGCCGTCTGGGCGGAACGGAGCAGCAGCGGGCAGCCATCAATTTCTTGCAGCAGCTTATCTGCGCCTCGCATACGCCGGGATTGTCCGGCGGCCAGAAGGATGATGGGTATTTGCGTCATGCGCCGACAATGCAGACGTATGAAAGCAGTGTCATCCCCTCATACGCGCGCCATCGGCGTCGAATAACGGTTCTGAGATCACGCGTGCCTTGCACAACTGGCCAAGTATTTCGATTTCTACTTCCAGCCCGTCCGCAGCGCGGTCTGTTGGCAGAAACCCCATGGCAATGGACTTGCCTGCATAGTGTGAATAGCCACCCGAAGTGCAAAACCCGGCGACCTTTCCGCCCAGCCAAACCGGCTCATACGCGTTGACATCAGCGTCCTCGGCATCAACCTCGAACGCGACCAGTCGACGGGCAGGGCCAGAGGCGCGTTCAGCCTCGGCAGCTGCGCGGCCAATGAAATCGGCGTTCTTAGAGAATGAAATGAACCGATCCAGACCGGTTTCCGCGGCCGTGTAATCGGGCGAGAACTCTCGCATCCAGGAGCCAAAGAATTTGTCCAGTCGCAGGCTCATCATCGCGCGCATACCAAAGGGGACGATGCCGCGTTCTTGCCCGGCCTGCCATAAGGTCCACCACAACTGCCTTTGTGCCATGGGATCGCAGTAGACCTCGTACCCCAAATCGCCGGTATAGCTGACGCGCTGGACGATACAGTCGGTCATCCCAACGGTCATGCGGCGCAGATCGAGGAACCGAAATCCGCTCAGGTCATCACGGGTGCAGGCCGCCAGAACCTGCGTGGCTTTTGGGCCTGCGATCTGGAACCCGTTCTGCCGATCGCTGATGTTTTCGACAGTCACGCCATTCTGCGCATTTTGCAGGAACCAGCGCATGTGAAACGCCTGAGAGCCGTAGGAGGCGGTCAGACGGAACTCGGTCTCATCAAGACAGGAAACGGTAAAATCACCGATCAGCTTGCCCTTTGGTGATAGCATCGGGGTTAGCGACACGCGGCCCGGTTTCGGGATTCGACCCGCCATGATCCGATCCAGCCAATCACGGGCAGCAGGTCCAACAATGCGGTATTTACCAAAATTGTGCACTTCGTTGATGCCAACACCTGATCGCACGGCCCGAACTTCGCGCCCGGTGGCATCGAATGCGTTGGATCGGCGGAACGAGGGCGTTTCATAGCCCGGTTCATCCCCTTGGGCAAAGTAATTGGGCACCTCAAGCCCGTATTGCTGACCCCACACAGCACCAAGATCGGTAAAGATATCATACATCGGCGTTGTGCGGGCTGGGCGAGCTGCCGGCAATTCCTCGTTCGGATAAGAGACGCTGAACCGCTTCTGATAGTTCTCGATGACCTTTGGACGGGTATAGCCCGGGCTGATCCAATCCCCGAACCGCGCCACGTCCATCGCAAAGACGTCGCGCTCTGGCTCACCCTCAATCATCCATTGCGCCAGTGTCAGACCAACGCCGCCGCCCTGGCTGAACCCGGCCATCACGCCGCAGGCCGACCAATAGTTGCGCAACCCCGGAACCGGCCCGACCAGAGGATTGCCGTCCGGTGCAAAGGTAAACGGCCCGTGGATCACCGATTTCACACCAGCCTCGGCCAGAACAGGAAAGCGGCGATAAGCGAATTCAATACTATCGGTGATCTTGTCGAAATCATCGGGAAGAAGCTCGTGACCGAAATCCCACGGGGTGCCGTCGACAGCCCAGGGCCTGCAGGTTTGTTCATAAAAGCCGATGCACAGACCGCGTCCCTCTTGCCGCAGATAGCTTTCGCCGGCGGGATCCATGACATGGGGATGTTCGCCACCTGCGTCGATAATTGCCTCAATTTGGGGGATCGAGTCGGTGACCAGGTACTGATGTTCCATCGGATGCAGCGGGAAATAGACACCGGCCATGGCGCCAACCTCGCGCGCCCAGAGCCCACCAGCGTTGACCACATGTTCAGCATGAATCGTGCCCTTGTTGGTGACCACATCCCAGGTGCCATCGGCGCGCTGATTTGTTTCGTGCACCATGCAATGGGTTTCGATTGTTGCGCCGCCCATCCGCGCCGCTTTGGCATAGGCATGGGTGGTTCCGGACGGATCAAGATGCCCGTCCAGCGGATCATAGAGCGCGCCGATGATGCCGTCGGTATTGGTGATCGGTGCGATTTTCCTTATCTCTTCAGGGCCTACGATTTCGGTCTCTAACCCCATAAAGCGGTGCTTGGCACGTTCGGCCAGGAGCATGTCAAACCGGTCGCGGTTGTCGGCCAACGTTATGCCGCCAACGTGGTGCAGGCCACAGGACATGCCGGTGATCTCTTCCAGCTCTTTATACAGCCGGATCGTATAGCCTTGCAGTGCGGCCATATTGGTGTCGCCGTTCAATGTGTGGAAACCACCCGCCGCGTGCCAGGTCGAGCCACTGGTCAATTCGGACCGCTCCAGCAGCATCACATCCGACCAGCCCAGCTTGGTCAGGTGATAAAGAACCGAACACCCGACAACGCCGCCACCGATTACAGCTACCTGAGTTGTTGTCTTCACGTCACAGTCTCCCCTTGCGATATAGTCAAAGCCTGCAATCGCAGAACCAGGGATACTGTTCCGTTCACGACATAGGCTGTCGCGGCGAGAGGATCAGAGGGGACGGATCTTCAGCTCTGTGATCCTGTTGCCTTCGCGCGCGACGACTTCGAATCTGAAACCGTGGAACGAGAATACCTGACCCGTGATCGGGATCATCTGCGCTTCGTGGATGACCAGACCGGCCACGGTATTGGCCTCTTCGTCGGGCAAAGACCATTCCATCGCGCGGTTTACATCGCGGATCGTCATGGCGCCTTCAACAAGGTACTGGCCGTCTTCGGTTCGCGTTACCGGGACGTCCTCATCAATATCAAACTCATCAGCGATCTCGCCGACGATTTCTTCGAGGATATCTTCAAGCGTGATTAGACCCCTGAGTGAACCATATTCGTCGACCACCAGCGCAAAATGGCTATGCATCCGCAGGAATTCCCGCATCTGATCGTCCAGAGTGGTCGTTTCAGGCACAAAATAAGGGGCGTTCGCTACCTTTGAGACATCGAACTCTTTCAATCGGTTGTTTTCACGTTCGCTGCTTCCTGCATGGGCATACATAGCGCGGAACAGGTCTTTGGCGTGAACAACCCCAACGATGTTTTCTGGTTCGTCCCTAAAGACAGGCAGGCGTGTATGGGGGCTTTCAAGGCATTGTTTCAGGATCGCCTCGGGAGCGTCATCCGCATCAACCATCTCGATATTCGAACGATGGAGCATGATCTCTTCAACCGCACGTTCACCCAGATCCAAGGCGCCCAGAATACGGTCACGGTCTTCCTTCTCGACCACGCCTTCGGAATGGCCCAGATGCAGGGCCCCAACGATTTCGTCGCGCACGGCCAGAATGTTGCTGTCCGGGTCGATCTGTACACCGAACAGGCGTAAAACTCCCCGTACCAATAGGCGTACGGCCGAAACGACCGGTGAGAATAGGGTGACAACCACGCTGATGATCGGAGCAACGGCGGATGCCGCTTTTTCCGAATTGGTTATGGCATAGGTCTTGGGCAAAACTTCAGCAAAGATCAGAACCAGCAAGGTCATGACCAGGGTTGCCAATGCTACGCCGCTTTCGCCAAAGAGGCGCGTGAACATCGCTGTGGCCAACGAGGCCGCAAGAATGTTGACCAGGTTGTTGCCCAGCAAAACCGATCCGATCAGCCGTTCGTTGTCGTCGGTGATGTCCAGCGCCTTCTGCGCCCCGCGCGACCCTTTGTCCGCCTGCGCCCGCAGCTTGCCGCGTGACGAGGCCGTCAGAGCCGTTTCAGAACCCGAGAAAAACCCCGATAAGAAGAGCAATAGCAATATGGCACCGGACGTAAGCCAGAATGTGCCGTCGATCAGAGAAGTTGAGGGTTCCATCGGTCCTTAGCTGCTTGTGTTTCTGCGTCTGTTATGGGGGCGCGGCTTGACTGGATCAAGGAGTTAGCCCTTTTCAACTGGATCTTTAGCTAATGGGTGATGCTGCAACACCAGTTCAGCCAGCCGTTCTTCCAGGACATGAGTATAGATTTCTGTGGTCGCCACATCCGCGTGACCAAGCAATGTTTGAATCGATCGCAAATCGGCACCGTTGGCAAGAAGATGTGTCGCAAAAGCGTGACGCAAGGTGTGCGGTGTAACCTTTTCGGGCGAGACCCCACCGTGAACCGCCAGTTCCTTGATCAGATGATAGAACATATGCCGAGTCAGATGCCCGGCCTTGCCACGTGAGGGAAAAAGAAATCGGGAACTCTGCCCACCCTTTGAAACACGCTTTTCGTCAGTCTCATCCCGAGCCGCCAACCATGCCGAAAGCGCCTGTCGAGCCGGTGGGGACAGTGGAACCATCCGCTCTTTGCCACCTTTTCCCAATACCAAGAGCATCCTTGGATCGCCGCGCGCCGATGACACCGGCAACGATACCAGTTCAGTGACACGCATCCCGGTGGCATACAGGATTTCCATCAGACAGGTATTGCGCAGCTTTTCGATGTTGTTTCGCCCGCTTTCGCGCGCAGCAGCCAGTAACTGGTCCACCTCGGATACATCCAGAGTTTTCGGCAGCCGCTTTGGCCGTCCTGGGCCTTTGATCTTGATCGCGGGGTTTGTCGAACGCCAACCTTCCTCGAATGCAAACCGATAAATCTGTTTTATAGCAGACAAACGGCGCGCGCGGGTGGATTGAGCCAATCCCTGTGCGTCGCAACTGATCAGGTAATCCTCAACCTGCTTGGCGTCGGCCTCTGCAAACCCAATTTTCCGGCGCCGCAGCCAGGCCGAAAAATCCTTGAGATCGCGGCCATAGGCAACAAGCGTATTTTGGGCAGCGCCTAACTCGGCGGCCTGTGCTTCCAGAAAGATCGAAATCCAGATTTCGTCAGAGCCCGGAGACGTCATGATCACCTGCCCTGCAGGATCAGCAGGTTCAGCGCGGCGCGGCGCGCGGTATCTTCTAGACCGACCCGGCGCAGGGTTGCCATGGCTGCTGTCAGGTCGACCAGATTTCCCCGCGATCCATGGGCAAACAGGACCATCGTCTCCAGAAGCGCCTCACCGAGGCGGCCTTCGTCCAGCATGTTGCTGATATCGGTTGGCACCGGCGCCGCCCATGCAAACCCCTCTGCGATGGCATCCGCCAGCGGCGAAGGGGAGGGCGCGCGCCCCGGATCACCCTGAGCCAGCGCAGCCAGAAACTGACTTTCTTCAGAATTGTCCGGAGCCGACAACGCCGCTGTTTCATATAGATCTGACAGCAACAGAATGCGCCACCGCAGATCCTCGGCCGCGGGTTTCTGTAGTTTGACCTGAGAGAGGCGCCCGGCGAAAAGTTCAGCGAATGGCACTTCCAGGCCGATATTGCGCATCTGGTTCCAAACCACCGGCAGAGCTTTGGCGATCTTTGCCGAATTGCCAGAATCAAGTGCATTTTCGAACCGCTGTATCGACGATACCCGGTCCCATACGGCTCCAGACGCAGCCGGAGACCGTTCTGTATAGAGCCCCAGCAGTTGATTTGGCGTTAGCGCCCCAACGCGTGTCAACCGTTCCGCGGCTTCGACCTGAGCCTTCCAGCCCGCAACATCCCGCAGATCCGCATTTGCGAAGACGCGGGGCAAAGCAGCCGAGGGCAAACGTTCGCCAATAGCTTCGAACAAGCGGAACATCAGGGGCGAGGGGTCGTCCGGTTGCGGCAGATACTCGGCGTCTTCGTACAGTTCAGGGCTTAGAAACCTGTCCAGAACCTCCAGCTCTTGTGGTGCTAGAACCTGTAGGGCATGGGCTGCCTCAAGCGTGAGAGCGGCCGAGTCCCAATCCCCACGCCGGGCCTTGCAGAAAATCTGAGCGGCATAGTCCCGTGACAAATGCGGCTGAGCAATCAGCGCCGTGCAACTGCGATCTTCATCCCCGGTCAGAAGGGTGGCGTCGAACCAGCGTTGAAACCGGTCAAGACTGTTCGTCGGGCCTGCCAGCTGTACCAATGATTGCGTGGGGTCCGCAGCGCCAAGATGCATGAGGCGGTCGAGCCGCGCCAAAAGCAAAATCTCTTCCCCTTTACTGGACGTCGGTGCCCGAGCTTCGGTTAAAAGCAACGTGAACAGCAAACGCTGCATTGCAGGGTTGTACTTGACCGGGACGCTTTCGATCAGTTCGGACAAGCGTTGGGGATCGCTGTTCTGCCACATGTCGACAGGCAATCCTGTGACAGTCGAAGCAACCAGGCCCAGGGGTTGTGACAATGCCTGAAGCGGGGTCACAAGAACATCGGGCTGACCGCCGGGCTGCGCCACGGGTGGCTCAAGCAAAACCGTCCCCGGAAGGTTTTCCGGAGGATTGGCCAGCCATTCAATAACAGAAAGGGGTTCCTGCTGCGCCTGCGCTGTTCCTGCAAGAAACAGTGCAACCACCGCCACTTTATTCGACATTCAGTATTACCGGCTCCCTGACCTCGCTTTGCGGCGCAGAGAAATCTGCACCAAAAAACTCACCCAGGTAGACATATCCCACCAGCCCGATGAAACACAGGCAAATCAGATATATCAGGAACTTGATCAGACGGCCCATGGTCAAACGCTGCCTCAATTTTCTCTTTTGACCAAGTTATAACTGGCATTTTTCCTAAGATCACGTCATTCACGATGAAATGAGCGAAATTAAGCATAACACCCATGCGGCATCTGCCGTTTCGGACTATACACTGCACAAAACAGTGGTGCTTGTAGGTATGATGGGGGCCGGAAAGACCGCCGTAGGCCGCGCTTTGGCCGCTCGGTTGGGGGTTCCTTTCCTCGATAGCGATGCCGAAATCGAATCAGCGGCCAACATGACCATCCCCGAGATATTCGAGCGTGATGGCGAAGCCTTTTTTCGCAGCAAGGAAAGCCAGGTCATCGGGCGGCTTTTGGTCGAGGAAAAAGGTATCCTTTCTACTGGCGGCGGTGCCTTTATGACTGAACAAAACCGCGACATGATCACTCAACGCGGGGTGTCCGTTTGGTTGCGCGCCGATTTGGGTGTCTTGTGGAACCGCGTTCGCCACAAGGATACGCGCCCGCTTTTGCGCACCGAAAATCCGTTTGCGACCCTTCGTGCATTGTACGATCAGCGTGTTCCGATCTATGAACGCGCCGATCTGGCGGTTTCCTCCGACGGGGATGTCTCGATTGAAGATATGGTAGAGCGTGTCGTCAAAGCTCTGATGACGCGACCTGATGTTTTGGAACGGAAATAGATGCACCAAACCGTACATGTTGAGCTTGGGGATCGGTCCTATGATGTTGAGATCGGCCCCGATCTGCTGGCGCAGGCCGGTCAGCGCATAGCGCCTTTGCTACCGCGACCCAAAGTAGCGGTTCTGACCGATGAAAACGTGGCGAGCCTGCATCTTGACGCGTTGCGGGATGGGTTGGCCAGCGCAGGGATCGAAATGTCCGCATTGGCGCTGCCCGCGGGCGAAGCGACCAAAAGCTGGCCGCATTTTGAGCGTGCGGTCGAATGGCTGTTGGCCGAGAAAATCGAGCGGCGTGACGTGGTGGTTGCGTTCGGAGGTGGGGTTATAGGTGATCTCGCCGGATTTGCCGCGGCCGTTTTGCGCCGGGGCGTACGGTTTGTTCAGATACCAACTTCGCTGCTTGCGCAGGTCGACAGTTCGGTCGGCGGCAAAACCGGGATCAACGCACCGCAGGGCAAGAACCTGATTGGCGCATTTCATCAACCCTCACTGGTGCTGGCGGATACTTCGGTTCTGGGCACAATGACCGACAGGGATTTCCTGTCCGGTTATGGTGAGGTCGTAAAATACGGGCTGTTGGGGGATGCGGCATTCTTTGAATGGCTCGAGGGCCATGGCCCCGATGTCTCGGGCGGGGATATGGCCGCGCGGGTTCGGGCCGTCACCCGATCCGTTCAGATGAAAGCCGACATCGTCGCTCGTGATGAGACCGAGCAAGGGGATCGCGCCCTGCTGAATCTCGGGCATACGTTCTGTCATGCGCTTGAGGCTGCTACCGGGTATTCTGATCGTTTGCTGCATGGAGAAGGCGTTGCGATTGGATGCGCACTGGCATTCGAACTGTCGGCGCGACTTGGATTATGTTCGCAAGAGGACCCAAGCCGGGTTCGGGCACATCTGCGTGCGATGGGCATGAAAACCGACATTTCCGATATCCACGGGGATTTGCCCGACGCCGAAGCGCTGGTCGAGCTGATGGCGCAAGACAAGAAGGTTATCGATGGCCAACTGCGTTTCATTCTGGCCCGAGGCATCGGGCAGGCATTTGTCACGTCGGATGTTCCGCGGGATGCGGTTTTGAGTGTCCTCAAGGACGCGCTGGGTTGATCAACGTCCGCGAATGATCATTAACTCGCCAATATTTTCACGGGTAATATAGCCGACCATTTGATCTGACCGCGTGCAGACGGCAACTGCGGGGGCACCCCCGTGGAACTGTTTCAGAACCGCTTCCAACCCGCTGCTCAGGGTCACTGTCGGGATATCCTCAACCATGATTGAACTGGCCAATTCTGACCGGGGAATATCTTTGGCGAGGGCAGCAAACAGCCGGTCGCGCGTGACAAAGCCCTGCAGTTTCCCTGTTGCGTCCAACAATGGAAATTCATGCTGAGTGGTGTGAATAACTGCTTGAGCGGCGGTCGCAAGCGTGTCGGTTGGCGATAGGGCGTGAAACTCGGTGATCATGGCGTCGCGGGCCAGAACCTGACGCGCCACTGATCGCATTGCGACGTCCTGGCTTTCTGCATTGGCGGCAACGAATACAAAAACCGCGATCAGAACCAACAACGGATTGCCTGTGCTTAGCCCCAGAAACCCCAATCCTACCGCCACTATCTGACCGGCAAATGCGGCAATGCGCGTGGCCTTGACCCGATCCATCCTCAGGCAGAGCAGTGCGCGAAAAACGCGTCCACCATCCATCGGGAATGCGGGGATGAGATTAAAGGCAGCCAGAAGAAGGTTCACATAGGCGAGGCGGTTCAAAAGCCCGGTCTCGGGTGAATCAATATTGGCGAGTGTTTCAAATGGCATTCCTGCGCCCAAAAAGACGAGGATGATCCAGATGACGACGTTTACCGCAGGACCGGCCAAAGCCACCGATACCTCTTGCATGGGGTTCTCTGGCATCCGTTCCAATCGGGCAAGACCGCCGATCGGCAATAAAGTAATGTCCGGAGTTTTTATGCCATAGCGCCGCGCCATCAGCGCATGACCAAACTCATGCGCGACCACACATGCAAAAAGGGCAAGCACGAAAATCAGATTCCCGATCGTGGCCTGCATCCCTCCGGTAGAATAAGCAGCGAATCCAACCCATGCCAACAAGAGGAAAAAGGTGACATGGACCTTCAGTTCCGACCCCAAAAGTCGGCCGAGCGAGAAGGACCATGTCATGATGTGTCTCCGGTGTGCTTAGAACGGAATCTCGTCGTCGTCTATTCCACCAGATGCGGGTGCCGGGGCGCTGGATTGTCCGCCATAGGGGTCACCATAGCCACCACCTGCCTGGCCGCCACCGTAACCGCCGGATTGACCACCGCCACCGCCGCCGCCTTCTCCACGCGCATCCAGCAAAGTCAGCTCGCCGCGATAGGGGCGCAAAACCACCTCAGTGCTATAGCGGTCCTGACCGGACTGATCCTGCCACTTGCGGGTTTCCAGCTGACCTTCGATATAAACTTTGCTGCCCTTGCGCAGATATTGCTCGGCAATGCGGGCCAATGGTTCTGAAAAAATCGCGACCGAGTGCCATTCTGTCCGCTCGCGGCGTTCGCCGGTGTTGCGGTCTTTCCAGGTCTCGGAAGTGGCGATGCGCAGATTGCAGACCTTGCCACCGTTCTGGAACGACCGTACCTCGGGATCACGCCCCAGATTTCCCACCAGAATGACCTTGTTGACAGAACCCGCCATGTATTTCCCCGTTCTTAACTGACTTGAGTGCGCCCGAATCTGGCGCTGTGTATTTCTGAGACCCTATACGCCCTGAACCATGGTTGGAACATGGATCATGAGAAATGAACTGGTCGGGAGTTTGCACATAGAAAATTTACCATGCTTTCATTATTGGCTGAAATACATATACTCACTCGGGTTCGTGACAGTGCGGGACAGGCATTAATGCGTTTCAGATTTGGTTTTTTATTGGTTCTATGCTTTGCGTTGACCTGTGGACTCGCTGCGGCGGATACGCTGTCTACCAAAAGCCGTAAGGATATCTTTCTGAAGCAATCCAAATATTTGGACGGCCGTGCGGCCACCCAGTACCGCGATTCAGATCGGTTGAAGCCTAAGACGCCTCAACCACAATTCAGTAAGCGATATTCCGGCAACTATCGGGGTGAGTACCTGGCGATGGCGCGGCAAGCGGCTCGTAAACACGATGTTCCCGAAGAACTGTTCCTGCGCCTTGTTCAGCAGGAAAGTGGATGGAATCCCCATGCCGTGTCACATAAAGGCGCCTTGGGTCTGGCCCAGTTGATGCCCGGGACCGCACAATTATTGGGCGTGAACCCGCGCGACCCGAAACAGAATCTTGAAGGTGGAGCCCGGTATTTGTCCTGGCAATTCCGCAAGTTCAAATCCTGGCGGCTTGCGCTGGCCGCCTATAATGCCGGACCTCAGGCTGTTGAAAAACACGGTGGCGTACCACCCTACAAGGAAACCCAGAATTACGTGAAGGTGATTTGGGGCGGTTAGGCCACCCGATGAATTGCCGGATCAACAGGTGATGCGGCTTGGCCAAATTAGCGCGTTCAGTGACAGGCTGCTTGCGGTCGTGTCGCTTAATTAGGGCGCCGGAACCACCTTACCGACGCCCTTGTTGCGTACCCAATCCCATTACTCAGCGGCGATTTTTATGACGGGTTCCATACGTGCCAGGATGTCGTCTGCCAGATGGCATTTGACCTGATGACCGTCTGCCAGGGTTTTCACGGGTGGGACATCTCTTTCGCAAAGACCGTTGGGGACTTCGGACTTCCAGCGACAGCGGGTCTGAAACGGACAGCCAGGAGGCGGGTTCATCGCTGATGGGATGTCGCCTTCCAAGACGATGTGCTGCTTCTCGACCGAGGTATCGGCGATGGGGACTGCGCTCAGCAGGGCTTCTGTATAGGGGTGATAGGGCGGCGCAAACACCTGATCAGTGGTGCCCAGCTCGACCACATGGCCCAGATACATCACCATCACCCGGTCGCTGAGATAGCGCACGATCGACAGGTCGTGGCTGATGAACAGCAGTGTGGTTTTGTGCTCGCGTTGGATCTCCATCAGCAGGTCGGTTACCGCCGCCTGCACCGATACATCCAGCGCCGAGACCGGCTCATCCGCCACCACGATCCGCGCATCCCCGGCAAAGGCCCGGGCGATGCCGACACGCTGTTTCTGACCACCCGACAGCTGTCGAGGCATCCGCTCGGCAAAGGCGCGGGGCAGTTTCACCAAGTCCAACAGTTCGAGCATCCGCTTCTTGCGCTCGGCTTCGGACTTACCGACGCCAAAGATTTCCAGAGCGCGGATGATCTGACGGCCCACGGTCATCGAAGGATTCAACGTGTCGAATGGATTCTGGAACACCATCTGAACCTCGCCCACCGTCTTGGCGTCGCGCTCTTCGATGGGCACGTCCTCGATATTGCGGTTGTCCAACAGGATCTGCCCGTCCGTGGCCGTCTCCAACCCCATAAGAACTTTGGCAAAGGTGGATTTGCCGCAGCCGGATTCGCCCACAATGGCGAGTGTCTCGGATTCATGCGCCTCAAAGCTCAGCGTTTCGTTGGCTTTGACTACCTTAGCTTCGCCGCCGCCGAACAGTGCATTTGCCGCAACCTCATAGTATTTCTTGAGATTTTCCATCTTTAGAACAACGCGGCCAATCTCACCTTTTTCCTTTTGGTCGGCCAGGGTGATGGGCGCGTTCCAGTCGATCTCCTGAAATTTCAGACAGCGGGTATGATGCCGGTCATTGCCTGGCACGGCCTCCATCAGAATGTTCTGCGCGTCACAGCGACCTTCCTCGAAATAGTCGCAGCGTGGGCCAAAGTTGCAGCCCGGAGGGCGCTCATGGGGCAGGGGGAAATTGCCCGGAATGGCCACCAGCGGGCGCGCGTTCTTGTCCGCACCCGGCAGTGGAATCGACCGGAAGAGCGCCTGCGTATAGGGGTGCTGCATTTCGTCGAACACATCCTTGATTGAGCCGCGCTCGACCGCTTCGCCGGAATACATCACGCACAGCCGGTCGCAGGTTTCCAGCACCAGCCCCAGATTGTGGCTGATGAACAGCATAGAGGTGCCGTATTTCTTGCCCAGATCCTTGACCAGCTCGACCACCGCGGCCTCGACGGTCACGTCAAGCGCGGTGGTGGGCTCGTCCAGGATCAGCAACGATGGCTTGGACATCAGCGCCATCGCGATCACGATGCGCTGTTGCTGGCCTCCCGACAGCTGGTGGGGGAAAGAATTCAGCATCCGTTCAGGGTCGGGCAGGCGTACATCGGTGACCACTTCCAGCGCACGGGCATAGGCCTCGTCCTTGCTGACGCCCTCGTGGATCATCGGTACTTCCATCAGCTGCCGACCGATCTTCATCGCGGGATTCAGGCTGGCCATAGGTTCCTGATAGATCATGGCTATTTCATTGCCGCGAATATCGCGCAGTTCTTCGGCCGTCATCTCGGATAGGTCACGACCCTTGAACTTGATGGATCCGCCAACAACACGCCCGTTCTTGCCCAGATCCTGCATCACGCCCAACGCAACGGTGGATTTCCCGCACCCCGATTCCCCAACCAGCCCCACAGCTTCACCAGGCTGCACGCTGACCGAAAAATCCATCACTGCAGGGATCTCGCGCAACCGCGTGAAAAACGAAATCGACAGCTTGTCGATCTCCAATATCGGGCCCTCATAGGACGCAAGTTTGGTCATCTGTGTTGCTCCTCACCAGATCCCGGGGATCCCCTTCATCTGGCCAAAAATACCTCGGGGGTCCGGGGGCAGGGCCCCCGGCCGCTCATACATCAGTCCTTCAGACTTTCTTCGCGCAGGCCATCAGCCAACAGGTTCAACCCAAGAACCAGTGTCAACAGCGCCAGCGCAGGTGGCAGGGCAGGGTGCAGATAGATCGACAAGAGCTTGCGCCCTTCATTGATCGTCGACCCCCAATCGGGACTTTCGGGTGGTAGCCCGAGGCCAAAGAATCCCAAGGTTCCCAAAAGGATGGTCGTATAGCCAATGCGCAGACAGAAATCGACGATCAGCGGCCCGCGCGCATTGGGCAGGATTTCCCAAAGCATGATGTACCATGGACCTTCACCACGGGTTTGCGCTGCGGCAACATAATCGCGGGTTTTGATGTCCAACGCCAGGCCACGCACGATGCGGAATACCGTGGGTGAGTTTACGAAAACCACCGAAACGAACACGACCAGAATGCCGCCGGGGATATTGAACAGGTCCAGATAGGTGGGCAGTCCCCAGATGTTGTAGCTGTTGGTTTCGATGATGTAGCCGTCTGTTGAAATCAGAGATAGATAGAGCCACATCGCGATGCCCAACACTCCGATCAGCAAAGGTGTGCGGAAATTGGGCCGCGTATAGAACCGCGAATTCAGCAGGACGCAAAGAAACAGGATCGGAAAGACGAACAACACGGCTGCCATATAGTTCGGCACACCGGTTGCCACGATCTCGGGCGTGACCAGCAGATAGAACAGCAGGATTACCGGGAAGGCCAGGATCAGGTTTGCCAGGAAGGACAGGAACGTGTCCAGACGTCCGCCATAAAACCCCGCAGGCAGGCCCAGAGTAATCCCGACCATGAAGGCAAATATGGTTGCCATCGGTGCGATCTGCACCACGATCCATGCCCCTTTGACCATCCGGCTGAACACATCGCGGGCCAGATTGTCCCCACCCAGCAGATACCAGGAATATGTTCCGTCCTCGGTGCTGGGCATTGGAGTTCCGGGCAACTTGTTCTTCATACCTGAAACTTGCGCCAGCGGATCATGCGTGACGATCAGGTCCAGCGCACCAAAAATGCCGGTAAAGACCCAGAACATCACAAGGCCAAAACCGATCATACCGATGGGGCTGTCGAACAGTTTGCCGTAAAGGCCAAGCTTGCGCTTGAAGGCGATCGACATTGCAAACAGGATGATCAGCGACATCCAGACAGGTAAAAACTGCCGAGAGATCGCTCCGATAATCCCGGCGCTTGTCCCCATCAAAATGCCAAGCACCACATATGCCAGACACAGCGCAACGCAGGCGAAAAAGCTGTATCTTAGCGCGATCTGCGTCAGGCCGCGCAGGCCGGTATCTGCATTGATTGTGCCGTCGATATTCACGACGACCGGCGTTTCGGGCAACACGATGCTGCCCAAGATCCAGACGATGATTGATACCCCTAGTGCACCCAGTGCGATCATCAGCAAGGGGTTCAGAATGGCGATAGAGCCGGTCCAGGTAAGTGGTTCCATGTTCTGTCCCTCCTTACGAAATTCGGATGCGCGGGTTGAGGTAGACATAGCCGATATCCGAGATCAGCTGCGTTACTAGCACCACAAAGACCGACACTACCGAAATCGCCAGCAGAAGCTGGATGTCGTTATTGCCTGCTGCCTGAACCAGCGCCCAGCCGAAACCTTTATAGTTAAACAGGGTCTCGACGATCACCACGCCGTTCAGCAGCCAGGGAAACTGCAGCATGATGACTGTGAACGGTGCGATCAGCGCGTTTCGCAGCGCGTGCTTCATAACGATATTCGGGAAGGAAACACCTTTGAGCCGCGCGGTACGGATATATTGCGCCGTCATCACCTCGGTCATCGAGGCGCGGGTCATACGAGCGATATAGCCCATCCCGTAGAGAGCAATAGTCAGTACCGGTAGGAAGAAGTTTTCAAAGGTTGGGTTCTCCATCGCCTGTGTCGCGGTGCCTTTGAACCATTTCAGGCCAACGGCGGACGAAGTGAAGATCGCGATAAAGATCACGCCCGAGACATATTCCGGGGTCGCTGTCGTCGTGATGGCGAATGTTGAAAGGGTCCGGTCGGTGGCCGATCCTTCTTTCATACCCGCCAGAACCCCAAGGATCAGCGCCGAAGGGACCATCAGCAACATAACCCAAAGCATCAACCGACCGGTCAGGGCCAACCGGGTGCCAACAACTTTCGAAACTTCCTCTTTGAAAACGGACGAGTATCCCCAGTATCCCTGCAGGATGCCACAGAAGCTTGGCGAGCTTTCTGCGGTTTCACCGGGCAGGATACATCTTCCTTGTACGCTGCCGTCTTCGTTGGTGTGCCGATAGGATGGCAGCACGCCCAACCACTCGCCGTATTTGATCGGCGTCGGCTGCAGATACCCGTTTTTCCGAAGATAGCTTTCAACCTGTTCGTCGGACATACGAAAATTGCCCTGCGTTTTCGCAAGCTTTTCGAGGTTTGGATACAGGTTGGTGAGGAAGAAGACCAAGAATGTCAGGCACAAAGCTGTGATGAGCATGATGCCGACACGCTTTAGAATGAATAGTCCCATATTAGCCCCTGTTGGTGGCCAGTGCAGGTGTCAAAAGCCCCACACTTCGCTGTTTTTTGGTCGCCACGATACGGACGAAAAAGCCGCGCCCAATCGGCGCGGCTTGTATCTGTCGGCTTAGGAAAGAACGCCGAACTTATAGATTTGTGGCAGGTCGGCGATGTGCTTTTCAACCCCAACCATATTATCGCGGTGGTGACGCATCGCCGTCCGCCAATAGGGTTGGATGGTCACGCCTTCTTCGATCATGATCGCCTGCAGCTTGGCCATGACTTCGCGACGCTTGTCGACATCCGCGATCGAGTTTGCCTCGGCCAGAAGCGCGTCGAACTCGTCATTGGCGAAACCAGCCTCGTTCCAGGCTACACCCGATTTGTAGGCCAGCGCCAGAACCTGCGTGCCCAGCGGGCGGTGGTTCCAGTTGGTCGACGAGAAGGCGTATTTCGTCCAGTCGTTCCAGAAAGTCGAACCCGGAAGAACCGTATGACGTGCCTTGATGCCAGCATCGTTCAACTGAGCTACCACGGCCGCGGTCGTGTTGCGGCGCCAGTCGTCGTCGATGGACTGAACCTCATGCTCGAAGTCACCCATTCCGGCCTCGTCCATCAGCGCTTTGGCCGCTGCGGGATCAAAGGGCAGGCGGGTTACAGCGGAATCATGTTCCGGGTGCATCGGGCCAACATGGCAGTTGTCGGCAGGAATGCCGTATCCCGACATGCCCAGCTCCAGGCAGACGGCGTTGTCGACGGCCATGGCCAGGGCCTGCCGCACACGTTTGTCGGCGTAGATCTTGTTGCCGTCGGCATCTTCGGCCAGCTGGTTCGGGCGGATGACGATTGTAAAGCCCGATGGAATCTCGGACCGTGTCAGGCCGATGCTGTCAAAGATGTCTACGAATTCGCCGACCGACTCCCAGTTCATGTCGATCTCTTCGGCCTCATAAGCAGCCAGGAAGGCCGCAGGGTCGGTGCCGTAGTCGATGAATTCGATCCGATCGATATAGCCACCTTTGCCCGCAGCATATCCCCACCAGTCGTGCTCTTCATTGCGGACCAGTACACCCTTTACGCCCACTTCGTGGCTTTCAGGGATCATGAAGCCAGTGCCAATCGGGTTGGCCAGCATATTGTTGGGATCGTGGCTGCTGTGCACGATGGCTGCGGGGTAGTCGGCCATACCAGGAATGATCGTGATATCGGGCGTGTTGCAAGTCAGCTTGACCGTGTGATCATCGACCACAGTGATTGCACCTTCACCCGCTTTCTGGGTTGCCTCGTCAACCAGGGATGACATGCGCGATGCCATCGAGTTCCCCTCGACTGCCGCGTCACACCACATTTCGATATTGCGGGCGACATCCGCTGCGGTGAAGTCATCACCATTGTTCCACTTGACGCCTTTGCGAACGTTCAGCGTGTGCTCAGTCGCGTCATCGTTGGATTCCCAGCTTTCCAGCAACATCGGCTTGAACGAACCGTCATTGTTGTATTCGACCAGATATTCCAGCCATCCAGCCGTGAAGGTCGCAATTTGCGTCCAGTCATAAGTACGTGGATCTTTCAGGGCGCGCACTTCCATCTGATAGCGGATAGTTCCACCGCGCGGTGGCTCTTGTGCTTGTGCCGGAGACGCCAGGCCGATCATTCCATAGGCGGCGGGGACGGTAACCCCCAATGCCGTCACGCGCGCCAAAAACTCGCGGCGGCTTAGTTGCCCGTCGCGGTACTCTTGCGCGTGCATTTCCGCGGCACGATGGATCGGCGCTCCGGTAATGGTTTGGTGTTTCATTAATGTCTCTCCCTGTGACATCGATTTTGATGAAGTAGCTCTGAACCGCTCAGACCGGTTGGTGTCAGGCAGCAGGTTCGTGTGTTTTTTTTTGGATATGCAGCATCCCCATGGCGTCATTCGGCACCAGATTTCCCATGAGGTCAATGTCGGAAATCGTCATCAACTGCACAAAAGCGACATTTTGAGGCCGAAGTTTCCGTCATCGCGGATGCTTAATCTGTGCTCCGGGTAATTCAAATAAGTGACCGCCAATCAGATTCGATCACTTCGAACCTGCGGCTGTTGTCTTGAAAATGTGTTTGTAACGACCTTAAGTATCACTTTGATAAATCAGCGCGAATCCAGTTTCTCATGCGTGCGCGAAACCACGTGCGCTGACGTTTGGCAAATTGACGGGTCGAGATTGTGGCACGCTCGCGCGCGTCATCCAGTGTGATACGGCCTTCAAGATAGGCTACCAACTCGGGAACGCCGATGGCCTTGAAAGACGGCAGCGAGGCGTCATACCGGTTTCGCATCGCCTCAACTTCTTCCAAAGCACCACTTTCCAGCATCAGGTCAAACCGGCGCCTGATCCGATCCAATAGCCATTCTTTGTCGACATCAAACACAATGGGCACGGCGTCTTGCGGGTTCAGGACCGGAGGAGGGGTGTCGGCTTGCCAGTCCCGCAAGCTGCGCCCGGTGGCTTGCTGAACTTCCCACGCGCGTTGAACGCGGGCGCGATTCCGGGTGTCAATCCCGGCCAGGGTTTTAGCATCGACCCCATCAATCAGTGTAGCTAGGTCCAGTTGATCCGCGGCAGCCCGAACTTTGGTCGGAGTCGCCGGGATATCGGCCATACCTTCGGTCAGGGCAGAAAAATACAAACCTGTACCGCCCACAATGATGGGGCGCTTTCCGCCGGACAGCAATGGCTTGACCTCGCGCAACCAGTGGCCAGTCGAATAGTCCTGATCATAAGGCACATGACCATAAAGCAGATGCGGCGCGCGGGCTTCTTCCTCGGCGGAGGGACGCGCCGAGATCACGCGCCAGCAATCATAAACCTGGCTTGCATCTGCATTGACGATCACGCCGCCGAACGTTTCGGCGATCTTCAGCGCCAATGCTGATTTCCCCGATGCGGTGGGCCCAGCGATCAAGACGGGTTTGTCGTCAGGAATAGGGGGAAGGCGGTCCCAAATCTGCGTCATCTTGGCATTGGCCATTCAGGTTGCCTCATTCCTTATGATCCGCATTGAACCCGCGGAGCTTTTGCTTCATTTTGCGCCGGAATTAAACCCGTGCCAGCCCGGAGCGCAATATGACCCTTTCCCCCACAACCGACACTGTCGATACGACCAAGGCGAAATACAGCCGTGTGATGCTGAAGATTTCGGGCGAGGCGCTGATGGGAGATCAGGGTTTTGGCCTGCATCCCCCCACCGTTCAGCGCATCGCGCAAGAGGTAAAGTCGGTGCATGACCTTGGGGTCGAGATCTGCATGGTCATCGGCGGTGGCAACATCTTCCGCGGCCTCAGCGGTTCAGCCCAGGGGATGGAACGGACGACGGCGGATTACATGGGTATGCTGGCTACGGTCATGAATGCGCTTGGCATGCAATCGGCGCTTGAGGAGGTTGGCGTATTTACTCGTGTGATCTCGGCCATTCGTATGGATGAGGTTTGCGAGCCTTACATCCGCCGCCGCGCTGTGCGGCATCTGGAAAAGAAACGGGTCTGCATCTTTGCCGCTGGAACAGGGAATCCGTATTTCACCACAGATACCGCAGCGACACTGCGCGCCAATGAGATGGCTTGCGAGGCGATCTTTATGGGTAAGAACGGCGTGGACGGTGTCTATGACAAAGACCCCAAAGAACATTCGGATGCGGTGCGTTATGACTCGGTCAGCTACGATGACGTGTTGGCAAAGCGGCTGAAAGTCATGGATGCATCGGCCATTGCGCTAGCGCGCGACAATAACCTGCCTCTGATCGTATTCGGATTGGATGAGCCGGGCGGTTTCCGCGGTATCCTGGCCGGTGAGGGAACCTACACAAAAGTTCAAGGCTGACACCCGAACGGTACTCATTTTCAAGGCTGGGCATGATTGCCCGGCTTTTTCTTTGGTTCAGGGCACAGTGTTCTTGACGATGGCAAAAGCTGTGGGCAATTTGTCAGCGTACTTGCGCGGCAAAGGCGCAGGTTCTGCGGGCACCTGAACGTGTCGGCTGGGCTGGAAGACCTGCCATGATTTCTGAGGGTTCCGAAATCATGCTCGGGCACCTCTTGGATAGGCAAGCATGATCAAGGAGGCACGTGCCATGAGCACTCTGGATATCAATTTCGTTCGGTCGCAGTTCCCAGCTTTTTCCGAACCCAGCCTAAAGGGACAGGCATTTTTCGAAAATGCTGGTGGATCATATACTTGCAAGCCGGTGCTTGATCGTTTGACGCGCTATTACACCCAGCGCAAGGTTCAGCCCTATGCCCCCTATGATGCCAGCCGTCTGGCCGGAGAGGAAATGGACGAGGCCCGCGCCCGGATGGCTGCGATCATGGGTGTGGATGCAGATGAACTGAGCTTTGGCCCGTCGACCACGCAGAACACCTATGTTCTGGCGCAGGCATTCCGACAGTGGATGCAGCCGGGTGATGCGATTGTCGTGACAAATCAAGATCATGAGGCCAATTCGGGGCCTTGGCGCCGTCTTGCTGATGAGGGCATAGAGGTTCGCGAATGGCAGATAGACCCCGAATCCGGGTCTCTGAACCCGCAGGATCTTGAGGACATTCTGGACGAAAAGGTGCGTCTGGTCTGTTTTCCACATTGTTCGAACGTGGTCGGGGAAATCAATCCGGTTACCGAGATAACTGCGATTGCACATGCGGCTGGCGCGTTTGTCTGCGTCGACGGTGTCTCTTACGCGCCGCATGGATTTCCGAATGTCGGTGATCTGGGACCGGATATCTATCTGTTTTCGGCGTATAAAACCTATGGTCCTCATCAGGGGTGCATGGTGATCCGCCGGGCATTGGGTGAGCTGTTGCCCAATCAGGGGCACTATTTCAACGGCGATGTTCTTTATCAACGCTTTACCCCTGCAGGGCCGGATCACGCACAGATCGCCGCCAGCGCGGGAATGGCGGATTACGTCGATCTATTATGCGAACATCATGACGGACCCGGAACTGGTGCTGCAGCGCGGGGGGCGTTTGTCCACGACCTGATGCGCGGGCACGAGATCGCCCTGCTACAACCGGTTCTGGATGCGGTTAAAGATCGCAATGCAGTCCGTCTGATCGGAACCTCTGATGCCTCGCGGCGTGCGCCAACGGTCGCGCTGGCGCTGAACCGAAATGCTGAATCTGTTGCTGCCAATCTTGCCTCGCATGGGGTTATGGCCGGTGGCGGCG
Organism: Ruegeria sp. CDSC025; assembly: GCF_059610805.1. Lineage (NCBI taxonomy): Bacteria > Pseudomonadati > Pseudomonadota > Alphaproteobacteria > Rhodobacterales > Roseobacteraceae > Ruegeria > Ruegeria sp. CDSC025. The sequence continues at coordinate 247,693 of NZ_JBXWOJ010000001.1, forward strand.
ATTTCTATGCCGTGCGTCCTTTGCAGGCCATGGGTGTGGATCTGGGTGAAGGTGTTTTGCGAGTCAGCTTTACGCATTACACATCGAAACGGGAAATTGATCAGCTTTTGAATGCGTTGGACGCAGTTTTGTGATCCAGTTCTGACACTGCTGCGTAGAAAGGTAAACAATACGGAGCAGTCATGGGACCCAAGAGCCCGCCGATAATTATGTGGTTCCGACAGGATTTGCGACTGTCGGACCATCCTGCACTCAGCGCTGCTTCGGCAACGGGGAGGCCAGTTATTCCGGTCTATATTTTCGACGATCTCGGGCAGGCCTTGGGTGCGGCTCCTAAATGGCGCCTCGGCAATGGCCTTGAGGTGTTTGACCGTGCGTTGGCGCAGTTGGGAAGCCGTCTGATCTTGCGGCGCGGGGATGCATTGGAGGTTCTGCAAAACCTGATCAAGGAAACCGGATCCACCGAGGTCTATTGGTCTCGGGCTTACGATCCGGACACGATTGCCCGAGATACAAGGATCAAGACGGCTCTGACCAAATTGGGCGTACAGCCCAAATCGTTTTCCGGGCACCTGCTTTTTGAGCCCTGGACCGTCCAGACCAAGACCGGAACGCCTTTTCGCGTGTTTACACCAATGTGGCGATCGGTACAGAAACGCGAGGTTCCATTCCCACATGCGCGACCCGCCGCGCTGACCGCGCCGAAGGAATGGCCGCATACAGATACTCTGGAGTCGTGGGAAATGGCCGCGGGAATGCACCGCGGGGCATCAGTTTGCGCCCGCTATGTACAGCCAGGGGAAGACGCAGCGTTCAAAACGCTCCATCGGTTCTTGGAACGGCTTTCGGGGTATCCCGAAGCCCGGGATCAGCTGGCCGAGGAAGGAACGTCGGGCATTTCCGAATATCTATCGCTGGGTGAGATTGGACCGCGTAGCGTCTGGCACGCCCTTCAGGGCGCAGAGATGTTCGGCATGTCCGGTACCGAAGCCTATTTGCGGCAGTTGGTTTGGCGTGAATTTGCCTATCATTTGATGTTCCATACGCCTCATTTGTTAAGCAACAACTGGAAACCGGAATGGGATCAGTTCCCTTGGGGCCAAAACGCCTCTAGCCCCGAGATCATTGCTTGGAAGCAGGCAAGGACAGGCATTCCCGTGGTCGATGCTGGGTTGCGACAAATGTACGTCACGGGTCGCATGCACAATCGCGCACGGATGATTGTCGCCAGTTATTTGACCAAACATCTGATGGCGCACTGGAAAATCGGTATGGGCTGGTTTTCCGATTGCCTGACCGATTGGGATCCGGCCTCAAATGCGATGGGTTGGCAATGGGTTGCTGGGTCCGGCCCAGATGCGTCCCCGTTTTTCCGTATTTTTAACCCCGAGGCGCAGCAAAAAAAATATGATCCCTATTGCGACTATGTGCGGAAATGGGTGGCCGAAGGACAGTCAAACCCGCCCTCAAGCGCACTTGATTATTTTGAAGCCATTCCCTGCAAGTGGGGTCTTGATCCGTCTGCGCCATACCCAAACCCTGTTGTGGGTTTGGCCGAAGGGCGCGCGCGCGCCTTGTCGGCCTACGAGGGCCGAAAAAGCCGGTAAAGAACTGAAAACTTGCCAGAAACACAAACTCGTTTTAGCCTTCTACAACAACCGCACAGGGGAGAGCGGATGGTTCTAACTACAATCGAAGGGCAGACAGACCTGCCAAGATATTTTGCACATGTTCTGAATATGCTGAACCAGATGGAGCAGGGGCAGCTTGATATTGCCTTGCCAGACGGTCGTGTATTTCGAACCGAAGGCAAACGCCCTGGGCCTGTCGCACGGGTCGATATTCACAATCCGGACGTATTTGCACGACTTATCCGGGAGGGTGAGCTGGGGTTTTCAGACGGATATCTGGAAGGCGATTGGAGCACACCAGATCTGCGTGCCTTCATGGATCTAGTGCATCTGGGTACCGAGACCGTGTACGACGATTTCACCGGGAAATTTCTGGTACAGGCCTATGAACGCCTGCGCTTTTGGTTGCATCGAAACAACCGTCGACAGGCTAAAAAGAATATCTCTTATCATTACGATTTAGGTAATGAATTCTATGGGTTATGGCTAGATGATACCATGACCTATTCCAGTGCCTTGTTCGAAACCGGACAGGAAAGCTTGGAAAAGGCACAAACCGCTAAATACGCCAGTCTGGTTGATGAAATGGGTGCCAAACCCGGTGACCATATTCTGGAAATTGGCTGCGGATGGGGTGGTTTCGCCGAATATGCAGCAAAAGAGCGTGGCCTGCGGGTCACAGGCTTGACGATCAGCAAGGAACAGTTGAGCTTTGCCCGTCAACGCATTGAAAAAGAAGGACTTACAGATTTAGTTGATCTGAAGCTGCAGGATTATCGTGACGAACGGGGCCAATATGACGGGATCGCCTCTATTGAGATGTTCGAGGCAGTTGGTCAGAAATATTGGCCGGTCTATTTCGACACTATCCGTGATCGCTTAAAACCTGGCGCACAGGCAACCTTGCAGATCATTACCGTCGGCGATCATCGCTGGGATGTGTATAAGAATGGTGTTGATTTCATTCAGAAATATATCTTTCCGGGGGGGATGCTTCCGGCTCCGACAATTCTGCAGGAGCAGGTGGAGAATGCGGGTCTGACCGTGGTGAAGTCAAAAGAATTCGGCAAAAGCTATGATCTGACACTGCGCCGCTGGTACGAGACGTTCAATGACAAATGGGACGAGATTTCGGGAATGGGGTTTGATGAGCGTTTTCGCCGCATGTGGAATTATTATTTGACCGCTTGCGGCGCGGCCTTTGACACCGGCAACTGTGATGTGACACAGATCACCATAGCGAAACCTACTTAGTAAACGGACCTTTAGAATGCCCAGCGCCTCACGTCTTGTCGCAGCCCTTTGTCTGGCGGTGGTGGCATTTCTGGTTTCCAGCATGATCATAGCAAATGGTGAAGAAGGCAAAAGCTATGGCTACTTCACTGTCGTCAACATGGCCCTTGGGGTCGCGTGTGGTTGGAAAATCATGGGTAAACGGACCGGCAAGGGGTGGACCGCTGCCGTCAATAACGGACTGACAGGCATTGCCTCGCTGGTGTTTTGGGGTCTTTTCGTTCAGGGCACCTATGAGATGTTCCGCTTGGCCATGCGCCACCGCTATGACGGCCCGTTCGAGGCCCTTATGGCGATATTCAAGATTGGCGTTGGCTATGGCGAACAGTTGTTAGCTCCGGAAATTCTGTGGACTTTGGCTATTGGCGCTCTTATCGCCGGTTTGGCGACGGAAGAAGCAAGCCGCCGCTGGCGCTAGTACCCAAACACCAACGCGAGATACCCTTGTGAACGATCTGTTTTTCTATGGCACGCTTCGGCATCTGCCACTGCTGCAACTGGTGCTTGGCCGTCCGCTGTCATGCCTGACTTTGTCAGAGGCCAAGCTGAAGGATCACGCGGTTTACGGCGTGCGCGACGAGGCATTTCCGATGATCAAGCCAGAACGTGGGGCCGTTGCGGATGGCCTTCTGGTTCAGGGCCTCGAACCCGAGGATTTCAGGCGACTGATTTTCTATGAAGGGGGGTTTGATTATGATCTGCAGCGGCAGCCCGTTGAATTGCCCGATGGCTCTGTTGTCGAAGTCAGCGTGTTCTTTCCCGAGCCTGACCTGTGGTCGCCCGGTGAGCTATGGTCCTTGCAGGACTGGGCAGACGCGTGGGCGGATCTGACCCTAACCGCCGCGCAAGAGGTCATGGGCTATTACGGCAAGGCCGATGCCGTCAAGATCGCGCGCAGTTTTCCGTCGATCCGAACCCGCGCCTGGGCCAAGCTGGCTGCGCGCAAACGCGGAACCGGTGACGCGCGTGATCCGAAGAAGGATGTGCTCGTACACGAGCATACCCATGCCTATATTGACTATTTCGGCATGCAGGAGGTTCAGCTTCAACACCGCCGGAATAACGGCACAATGGGGTCGGTGCTGAACCGCAACGGCTTGATGCAGGGCAGTGCTGTGGTGGTTCTGCCATATGATCCGGGGCGTGATGCGGTGCTTTTGGTTGAACAATTTAGGACGCCGGTTTTCCTGATCGAAGACCCCGAGCCGTGGATGTGGGAACCCGTTGCAGGCATGATTGACCCCGGTGAAACGCCGCAACAGGCTGCGCGGCGTGAGGCGATGGAAGAGGCCCAGATCAGCCTCAAGTCGCTTGAATTTGCCGGAGAGGCCTATTCGTCCAGCGGATCGTCCACCGAATACGTCTATCTTTACGTAGGGTTGGCCGATCTTGAGAAAACGATAGACGATGGCGGGTTGGCCTCGGAAGGTGAGGATATCCGCACCAAAATCATTCCCTATGCTCAGTTCATGGATCAAGTCGACGGGCATGGGTTCAAGGATTTGCCGCTATTGTCACTGGCGCATTGGCTGGCTCGGAACAGAGACAGGCTGCGTGGGGCGTGATCGCGGCTTGTGGTTGTTGCGTAGCATCTGTAAATCTTCGTTGATACGTAAAGAAATGAGGGCGCCATGCGCATTGCGAAAGACCTTGCCGACGCAGTAGGGAAAACTCCATTGATCCGGCTGCGCCGTATCAGTGAGGAAACCGGGTGTGAAATTCTTGGCAAGGCCGAGTTCATGAATCCTGGTCAATCGGTCAAGGACCGTGCCGCTCTTTATATCATTCGCGATGCCATAGCACGGGGCGACCTGAAACCTGGGGGCACCATCGTTGAAGGCACCGCTGGAAACACCGGTATCGGTCTGGCGCTTGTCGGGGCGTCGATGGGCTTCAAGACCGTGATCGTGATCCCGGAGACCCAGTCCGAAGAAAAGAAAGACATGCTGCGTCTTGCGGGTGCACAGTTGGTTCAGGTCCCGGCAGCGCCGTATCGCAACCCGAACAACTTTGTACATTACTCTCGCCGTCTAGCTGAAGAACTGGCGCAGACGGAACCCAATGGCGCAATCTGGGCCAATCAGTTCGACAACGTCGCCAACCGTCAGAGCCATGTCGAGACCACCGGCCCCGAGATCTGGGAGCAAACCGGCGGTAAGGTCGACGGCTTTGTTAGTGCGGTTGGTTCAGGTGGCACGTTGGCCGGTGTGGCCGAGGCCCTGCAGCCCAAAGGCGTCAAGATCGCATTGGTCGATCCGATGGGGGCCGGGTTGTATTCCTATTACAAAACCGGTGAGATCGCGATGGAGGGAAGCTCGATCGCGGAAGGTATTGGGCAGGTGCGGATCACCAAGAACCTTGAGGGGTTCAAACCGGATTTCGCCTATCAGATGACGGATAACGAAGCGTTGCCCTATATCTTTGACCTTCTGCGCGACGAAGGTCTGGTCATGGGCGGATCGACCGCCATCAACATGGCTGGCGCCGTGCGCCTGGCCAAGGATCTGGGTCCGGGCCATACCATTGTTACCATCCTGTGTGATTATGGCACGCGCTATCAATCCAAGCTGTTCAACCCGGAATTCCTGCGCGAAAAAGAATTGCCTGTTCCTGATTGGATGACCGAGGCGCCGCGTAGCATTCCGGGCGTTTTCGAGGACGTATGATGTTGCGGCAGGTCCGCCTGTTTCTGGCCCTTGTTTCACTTTTGTTTGCAGTTCTGTCTGGTCCTGCAACGGCACAGCTTTCGGATCGGCAAAGTGACTACTATCAGGGTTGGGTGAAAACGGCGGATCGGGCCGAAGATGTGATCGAGGCCAATCGGGCCTCGAACGCTTCGCTGGAAAATCTGCGATCGGAAATTCATACCTATCGAGATGTTTTCAACAGCGCGCGTGGTGCAAATACCGAACGTATCCAGACCCTGGAAAGCCAGATCAAGGCTTTGGGTCCCGGACCGGAAGGTGATGCAACCGAACCGGAAGACATTGCTACGCTGCGTTCACATCTTGAAAACCAACTGAACGCGCTGCGGGTGCCGCATATCATTTCCGACGAGGCCTTCAGTCGCGCCAACGGACTGATCGCAGAAATTGACCAGATCCTGCGAAATAGGCAGAAAAAAGAGCTGTTGGAGCGCGGCCCATCGCCACTGAACCCCAGCTATTGGCGGCCAGCCTGGGTTGACCTGACTGAAGCGGGCCGAAGCCTTTTCAACGAGGCTGTGCAGAACTACCAAACGGACGTGGTGCATGAGCAGCTTCGCAAACAGGGGCTTGGAATTCTTTTGCTGGTCTTTGTGGCCATTGTTTTGCTGGGCTATGGAAAACGTTGGTCCGAGGCTGCTGGGAACTATCTGCGTACCATAGGGGGGCAGGGAACTGGCGTATGGACATTCCTGACATCGCTGTTTCGGATAATTCTGCCATGGCTGGGTGTTTTGTTGCTGGTAAAAGCCGTCGTCCTGACGGGGATATTGGGATTGCGGGGAACCCTTCTGATACAAAACGTACCGTTCTGGGCGGCCATTGTTCTGTACTACGACTGGATTGGTCGTCAGGTCTATGTAATGCAGCAGGCGCGGGGTTTCAGAAAGCTCTCGCCAAAGCGGATCACCGAGCTTCGAATCTACCTGGATCTGCTTGCCGTTTTTCTCATTTTGCATGATCTTGGGAACCTTTTCGAACAGATCGAGAATACTTCGGATGCGACGCGCGCGGTTGTGGGCTTCCCAGTTATTCTTGCAACTGCTCTGGTTCTGTTGCGTGCGCGGCAGATACGGCTTGCCGAGGTGCAGGCAGAACCTGATGGCAATGCCCGTGGAACCGGGGTCATCCAGCTGGTCGAATTCTTGCGCCGAGCATTGTTCCTGTTGGGAGTTGTCAGCCCAGTTCTGGCCGCCATCGGTTATAACAACGCTGCTGAGGCCATTGTTTTTCCAGCGGTAAAATCGTTGATCCTGATTGCCGCACTGATCATCCTTCAACGATTCCTGACTTCGGTTTATGGATTGATAACCCGCAAGGGTGAGGCAGCCCGAGACACATTGTTTTCGGTTCTGATTGGCTTTGCCATGGCCATTTTGGCCCTGCCGGTTCTGGCGCTGATCTGGGGCGCACGCGAGACCGATTTGTTAGAGGCATGGTCGCGGCTTCTTTTGGGATTCGACATTGGGGGCGTGACAGTCTCGCCCAGTAATTTCTTTACTTTTCTGGTGGTTTTCCTGATCGGATACGGACTGACACGCGCCCTGCAGGGTGGGTTGCGGACCTCTTTGCTACCAAAGACGAGCATTGATCCCGGTGGTCAAAACGCGATTGTTTCAGGGACGGGGTATGTCGGTATCTTCCTGGCAGCCTTGGTCGCCATCATGGTTGCGGGTTTCGATCTGTCGTCCCTGGCCATCGTGGCCGGGGCGCTCTCTGTCGGGATCGGATTTGGTCTGCAAACCATTGTCTCGAACTTTGTGTCTGGCATTATTCTTTTGGTCGAACGCCCGATCTCAAAAGGCGACTGGATCGACGTAAACGGGATGATGGGTTATGTGCGCGACATCTCGGTACGCTCGACCCGGATTGAGACCTTCGATCGAACAGATGTCATTGTCCCAAACTCGGACCTGATCAGCGGTGTTGTCACCAACTATACCCGTGGAAATACGATCGGACGCGTCATTGTCCCGGTCGGGGTGGCCTATGGTACCGATACCCGCGTAGTCGAGACAATCCTGGGCGAAATCGCCAACGCACATCCGATGGTATTGGCGAATCCGGCACCCAACGTTGTGTTTCAGGGGTTCGGTGCGGATTCTCTGGACTTTGAAATCCGCGCCATTTTGCGGGATGTGAATTGGGTTCTTTCGGTGAAGTCCGACATGAACCATGAGATCAATCGCCGCTTTGTGGAAGAGGGGATCGAGATACCGTTTGCTCAGCGTGATGTCTGGCTGCGAAACCCCGAGGCTCTTCAATCGTCAGATAACGCGCAAATGCCCCCATCTGAGCCTGTTTCAGAGGCAAAAGCGCCCCCGGCCTCTTCGCCCGCCGAATTGACCGAGGCTGATCTTTCCGACGGTGATGGTGACGAACCCTGAGGCAAGTTCGGGCCTGAAACGAGCCAGAGAATTTTACACTAATCGGGCCTTGCAAATCCCCAGGCGATAGTCCAAATAACGCCCGCACGGAGAGGTGGCCGAGTGGTCGAAGGCGCACGCCTGGAAAGTGTGTAGGCGGGAGACCGTCTCCAGGGTTCGAATCCCTGTCTCTCCGCCATTATCCCCATTGCGAACCAGTGACAGCGCCCTGATGGGCACGGATTTTTCCGTGTTATCAAAGGGGTTTGCAGGAACCGACCGAACCTCATAGACGCGCCGCCTAGCCGAAGCTGGGCTCAGAATGGCCCTCAGTCTCAGTTTGGGCGAACCTCACCCGTTTCGGTTCGGTCTCGTTTTCTCGTTACCTTTCAATGCACTGCTGCCGAACCCCGCCAAAACCCAAACGTGCGTTCCGAACGACATCGATGGCAACATAGCCAGAACATGCGGTAGGCGCGTTGCTCGGGATGCCAGCGTAAATCGACGGATTCCTTGGGTAGGTTTGCATCCCATTCCCCCAACCGAAACCGCTGATGACAAATGATTTTCCCGCGTCTAGCCTGGCCGCATGTCGAACGGGCCTTGGACAGATGCAGAGAATGACCTGATCGTCGCCGATTACTTCGCGATGCTGGCTGCGGACTTCGCTGGTCAGTCCTATAACAAGGCCGCGCACAATCGCGATCTTCAGGCCCAGATCGACCGCAACCGCAGTTCGATTGAGTTCAAGCACCAGAACATCAGCGCGGTTCTCCGGGCAATCGGAGAGGACTGGATCCCCGGCTACAAGCCCGCGCAAAACTACCAGGGCACACTTGAAGAGGCGGTGGCGCGTTGGCTGGAACTCAACCCCGGCTGGCTGTCCCGCATTCCGGACCGGCCCGCGATGGGCCTCCGCGAGGCGGCTCAACTTTGGATTGGACCGCCCCCGACGCTCAGCAACCAGCCGCCCCCTCCTGAGCTTGAGCAAACCATCGCCACCGCCCGCAAATTCGATGTGGCGGAGCGTGACGAGCGCAACCGTGCGCTTGGCCGGGCTGGAGAGGAACGCACGCTGGCGCACGAGAAATCGGTGCTGGCTGGCGCCGGGCGTTCCGATCTTGCATCAAAGGTCAGGTGGGTCTCGGAGGAGGATGGCGATGGCGCGGGGTATGATATCGCCAGCTATGCGCCGGATGGTCGGCGTCGTCTGATCGAAGTGAAGACGACCAACGGCTGGGAACGCACACCATTCCATATCTCGCGCAACGAGCTGGCTGTTGCCGACGAACAGCGTGCCGACTGGTGCCTCATGCGTCTCTACCACTTTTCACGGGAACCGAAGGCGTTCGAACTGCGCCCGCCGCTGGACGCCCACGTCTCGCTGACCGCCACGAGCTTTCAGGCAAGCTTTCACTGACCCTCAATCAAACACCCGACCCGGTTGCTCGGCCCACGGCATTTCCGCAATGCCGCAGAGGTCGAAGACCGACAGTACCGTGGGTTCGCGCCGCAAGACGAGCCGTTCCAGCACCGATGGCGATAGCCATGCCAGCCGGATCACGCGGCTGACATAGCGGTCAGAGATGCCTTCTTCTCTGGCGAGATCGGCGATGGTGTTGACGTCGCCGCGCTCAAGCCTGCGCCGCCAGTCCCACGCCCGGCCGATGGCGCGCAGCAGGCGGGCGTCCTGGCCGCGATCCATGGCTACTTCTATCTCCTTGGGCGGCAGGATGCGCGGACGGCCGCCGCGATTGCGCAGGGTGAGCGGAATGTGGACGCGGAGGGTTTCCGGCTCTGCCATCACGCCACCTCCGGCTTGGCCGGTGCCATCAACGCGGCAATCGCACCCAAGCCCTCATGTCGGAGATCGACCGCCAGACCGGCGTCGCTGGCGGTGACCCGCGCCACCAAGAGCCGGACCACGCGCGCCTGTTCTGCCGGGATCAGTGCCTTCCACATGTCGTCGAATTGGGTCAGCGAGGCGCTGATGTCCGCCTCGCCAAGGTCTGGCCGATCCTTGCGCAGGGTCCGCGACACCCGCGCGGCAACCTCCGGCGTGCGCAGCAGGCGACGGATTTCGCCGACCACGGCATCCTCGACCATGCCACCCGGCAACCGCTGCGGCCCGCGAAGCTCTGCCTTGGGGCGTTTCTTGATCACGTCCATCGAGACATAGTAGCGATAGCGGCGCGTGCCTTTCTTGGTGTGATGCGGAGTCATTGCCACGCCGGTCTCGGTGAAGATCAGCCCGCGCAGCAGCGCCGGTGACGGCTCCTGAGCCACGGCCTTCCTAAGATACCTGTTGTTCGCGATCACCTCATGCACCTCGTCCCAGAGCGTCTCGTCGATGATCGCGTCGTGCTCGCCGGGATAGGCGTTGCCCTTGTGGACCGCGAGGCCACGATAGACCTTGTTGTGCAAAGTCTTGAGGAGTGAGGTCTTGTCGTAGGGTCTGCCGGTCTTGGTCAGGATCGCACGCGCATCTAACTCGCGGACCACCTGCGCCGTGGAACTTGAGCGCGCGTAGAGCGTGAAGATCGTCCGCACCGCCTCGGCCTCGTCCGGGTCCACGATCAGCTTGCGGTCTTTCACGTTGTAACCCAGCGGCACCGGCCCACCCATCCAGATGCCCTTCTTGCGCGACGCAGCGACCTTGTCGCGGATCCGCTCGCCGATGACTTCGCGCTCAAACTGGGCAAAGCTGAGCAGGATGTTCAGCGTCAGCCGCCCCATGGATGTGGTGGTGTTAAAGGACTGCGTGACCGACACAAAGGTTACGCCGTGCTTATCAAAGATCTCCACCAGCTTGGAGAAATCCATCAGGGCGCGGCTGAGGCGGTCGATCTTGTAGACCACGACGATGTCGATCAGCCCGTCCTCGATGTCGGCGATCAGATCCTTCAGCGCGGGCCGCTCCAGCGTGCCGCCAGAGAAACCGCCATCATCGTAGCGATCACGCAAGCAGACCCAACCCTCGGCCTTCTGGCTGGCGATATAGGCCTCGCAGGCCTCCCGCTGCGCGTCGAGGCTGTTGAACTCCATGTCGAGCCCTTCCTCGCTCGATTTGCGGGTGTAGATGGCGCAGCGCAGGCGGCGGGGTAGTTGCGGCTGTGTCTGGCGCGTCATTTGCTGATCCTCGGGCGTGGGGTGAAGCCGAAGAACTTCCAGCCGTTCCAATTCGCGCCGGTGATGGCCCGCGCCGCGCCAGAAAGCGATTTGTACCGACGACCTTGCCACTCGAAGCCCTTCGTCAACACCGTGACAGTGTGCTCGACGCCGTTCCACTCACGGACCAGCTTGGTGCCCGGCAAAGGACGTCGTGGGTCGGTCATCACCTGACCGGGCTCGCCGGAAGCCACCTCCGCCGCCAGCGCATCCAGCGTTCGCCGTGCGTCACGGCCAATGCCACCAAGGGCCAGTTCCTGGATGCGGTAGCCCAGCCGCAACACAAGGTTCTGGCGGCTGGTGTTCGGCGCGGGCGCATCAAAGATCGCCGCCCATTTCTCGCGCAGCTCCGACACGGTCATGGCCTTCAGCGCGACCAGGTCCGCCAAGACAGCGTGGTTCGGCGCAGCACCAATGCCTATTCTCTTTTCCACTGATTTCGTTGTTGTTTTCGTCATTCGTCCTCTCCAACTCGGTTTCGCAACTGGTGACGACGACGGCGAACAAGGGCGAGGATGTCCAGCGAACTGTCTCCTTCGTCCGAAGAATTCTCATTTATTTTCGGTGGGTTGGTGCGATCCACGGCTGCAGCGAGGATCCGGGCGAGTTCTGCCAAACGCTCATCGGTGGTGAGCATTTCGGGCGAAGGGGCAAAATTGACGTCGGAATTGGGCATGGTGGGCGAACCTCAGGTGTTGTTTTGCCCTGTGGTGGCCGCGATGCTGACGGGATTTCAAGGTAAAACAATGGGTTGTCGTAGTCCTGCGAAATCAAGAGAAGCCCAGCGATTGATTTTGTTTGAGGTGGATGAACGAAACACTGGCATTCATTGCACAAAGCAAAAAATGCAGGGAATGCATAGCTACCCGACTTTAAGACCGTCGTTCACCAACGATTGCAATGCTCGGAAAGTAGAAGCTTGGGTTCCTGCCGGAGCAACGGTTCGACGGTTTGCATGAATCAAATGATCCGAAAACTCGTGTGCCAAAACAAGAAAAAACTGAAGTCGCCTGACCGCCAAAAACATTGGCGGGCAACCAGCGAAATAGGACGTAGTTACATCTTTGGTCTAGAGGCGTTGATAAAACGAGATTCTGTAGAGCTGAGGTGCTCATGCATCCAAGTAAGATCTTCACTTTCATATGCCAAAAGCATCGGGTTCTTGCGCTTCTTAGTGTGTCACGCGCTCAAAGATTGGAGACCATTTCCGATCCCCGCCTGATTTAGAGTAGGAGTGTAGGATTGGGAGAGAATTATTCGGTACCGTTGTAGGAAATACCACTAGCAAGCCCATGTCCCCATAACCTAGCGGATTGTTTCGGTAAATGTTCGAACCAATTTGCTCGCAAAGTGCCTTTGCTCGCAACCAGTTTTCACCTGACCCCCATCCCTCTTTGCTCGTAGGAAAAGCAATATGCTCATCACCAATTACTTCACAGGCGCGAAAATCCGCATCGACTCCCATATTTTGAAACGCACCAACTAGTCGATCATAAGCGGTCTGAGTGGCGATCAGAGATATTACCCTCAGTTTTGCAGTGCCGAAAATAACTTCATGCTCATCAACAAATCTCCTCACATTACCTTCTAAAGAGCCTCCTGTCGCAGCAATATCATCCACAATGACCACTGCGGCGGGCAGGCCATGTAAATCACTATGCTCCTTTATCTTTTCTTTAAACGAACTTGAGCTGAAAACGGCCTTAGCCGATATTCTGTTCTGCTCCGCGTACATCGCCGCATATGCTGATCCGCTCTTTCCTTCTCCATCCACATACACGACCGCAATATCATTCCGGCGCTGGTTTTTGGTCTTTTGGACCTCTGGAGGGATTGCCCTCCTGACAAAGGTATGTGCAGTTTCCAAGCGTTCCCTCAGTTGGGCTTCACTGTAAACTCGTACCTTTTTTAGCAATTCGAATAGGATGCGTTGTTCTTTTATTTCTTTAACCTGCTGGTACCACGCCCGAATTTCATCGGCGCCAACTGATCTACCGCGATATGTTGGCCATGACTTCGCAAGAGCGACCACCTCATTGGACCGAACCATCGCTGCGTTCTCTTCAGCCAAAACTGATTGAGCAAGTTCTTCACTGAGCGTGTCCGCTACGAGCTCACTCGCGCCAACGTCAGCTAACCAACCACTAAAAATCGGAAGGGAAAAATGATACTCACCAAATTTTTCTTCAATGATTTGACGCATCTGAAGGTCGTTCAGGACACTCTGGATCTCTCCCGAGTTTAAATCGACAGAAACCTTTCGCTCAACCAAATTATCCAAAGTGAGCGGTACGCTATCACGCAAGCACCGCGCGGCGGCAACAAGGACACGGCTTCGCCTTAAAATGTCTGGCTCTCGATCCTCAGGTGACTTTGGGATGCCGTCCTGCCAAAGATGGGCAAATGAATTTGACCCAAGCGTTGAGAGTTGCTCCTGCGAGGCCAAAGAGACCTCGTTTTTGGTTATATCAGCATCTCTATCGGAAATTGCCCTTCTAGCAACCCCGGCGCATACCAGTTTTGCGTAGTAGGGATTCCCATTCGATATATTGAACACTTCTGCTACGGCGTCATCATGCCAGCTCAATTTTGTTGCAGAAGGCCTCTTTACCATTTCTTGGAAGTCAGGCCAATCCTCGTCGCGAGAAAAGTAACTTAAACTTATCTTTGTGAAATTATTTAATTTTTGGCCCTGTCGAGACATGACGTAAGACATATTTTCGCCGCCAACAAGTACAATACAGACGTTGCTGCGTCGAGAAATTGATCTCAGATTCGCGAAAAATGTCTCGGCGAGATTGCCATAAAGATAAAGCTCTTGTGGGATTTCATCAAATTCATCTATTGTAATTACATATTTAGATTGAGGAGCAATTTTCATTGCGAGGTCGAAAACTTTCAGAAGTGAAGATAGCGAGCCTCCGTAATCCTGCCTTTGCAAGTCAGATTTTACCGGAAGGCTGTCGAGAACAAAATCTTCAATACTTTCTCCAATTTGCTGCATTGCGATGCTGGGGTCGGCGTGCGCGACGTCGCCCCAAAGAATGAAATGGTTTCTTATCTCACCACTTGGCGCATTCTGCTCCGCGAACGTCGTTGCCGCACGAACTAGGGAAGTTTTGCCTACTCGTTTTTGTCCCGTGATGTAGAAGGGTTCCATTGGTGAGCGAAGTAGCTTACTTGCAAGGTGCTGAACTTGCTCCACCCTTCCGATGAAGTTGGCTCCCTGTGCAACATCAGTGCTATAAGGCGTCCAATAAGTTAGACTTGCCCAATCAATATCATGTGCCTGAGCTGACACCGTGAACTCAAGCGTTTTGCTTTTTCTTGCACTAGTTCCAAATTCAGACCACTCTAGCTCGAGCAGGCCATCGAACGATTGGCAAGGAGCCATAACCATGGCTTTTACAACCAGTGAAAATTCGCCTGGCATCACGTTGCCAAGTGAGGCAGAAGGTGCCTCAAGTACGATTGAATCTGAACTTAGGGCAATTTCTGCACGGATTTCGACAGCCATTCCTTGTCCATCATTGCGAAGTGGAAAGGATAGAATGAACTCTCGTTCGAACTCATGAAGCGGATACTTCTTTTGCAGACCTGAAGATGGCCACCCTGGATTAATTTCGGTTGCAAACCGTGTCCGGGCCGCCGACACGTATTTACTAAGAAGATCCTCGACCATATCAACAAATGGCAGTGCGTAGTCTTCAGATAAGAACGAGCCAATTTCTCTTGCAACATCTCTTAATTGCTTCAGTGCGCGTTTACAGTCTTCAAAATCCTCCAGAAAGGTGACTGTGGGGTTCGCAACTTTCTTTAGGTGACCAATTACGCTCTCAATGCCAACTTTTAGATCGTCGACGCCGAAAGGTTCGCAATAGGCACGGACCTGCTTATGATTGAATGGTGCCAGTATCGACTTCTGGGAGTTTAGGAGTGAATCTATGTCTCCGTATGAAACTTTTACCGGATTAAGTATGTTGCAGAAATTTGAATGAGCGCCCTCAAGTAATGAAAATTTCTCAAAGGTCTGCATTTTACTTTCTAGTTTCAAGAAATTGCACATCTCAGGGACGGCACTTTCACAGATTTCAACTATCGACCGCTGCGTGTCGTTTTTCCAGCCATCAACTAATATCACTTCACCATCGGCAAGAAATCTAAGCAGAACAGGAGGAATGCGTTTGTCTTTAACAGATCTACGTGCTGTCTCGGACAGCATTTCGGCTAAGGATCCACTTAAACTCTCGCCTTTTACAACGTCGGTTAGCCAATTGCGTAGTTCGGTGCGAGCAATATCTGGTTTTTGCTGTCTTACGGCTTGCTCTACGAGATAAATGTGCTTGCCACTTTTTGATGATTTTTTGTGCATTTTCAGCCTATTGCTAGCGTACTGCTACAGGCGGAGGTTGCCTGTCGTTTGCTCACTATGATTCATCCTAACCATGAGTGCCTTGCTTTCGGGTTGCAAGTCTTGCGCTCAGGTCTCCACAAAGATTCAGAGAGCTCGACGTTGGCACCGAAACGAGGCGAGCATGTCAGGACGCATCTCTCGGTAAAGAGATACTTTTCAGATGCTTGCGACGAACCGTCGTAGTGCTCGGAGTTCATGTTGTCACGAGGTAAACTTTTCATCCGTCTCCAGCCGCAGCGCCGCTCTCCACAGCGGCGTTTTGGTGAATGTGCTCTCCTTTGTCCGAAGCAGCCCCTTGGCACGGGTTTCTTGCAGCAAGCCTGTCCAGCAAAGGGGGCGAAGGTCTTTTCCAGCGCCCGCACCATCGGTCAATGCCCCAGCGCCGGGTTTGCTTCGTCGATCTGGCAAAATTCGATCATGTCAGATTTCCCGTGCGAACCAGCGGATGCGGCCGACGATGTGGATTTCCTCCGCGCTGCGCTCATAGGGACTGTAGAAACCGTTGTCCGAGATCACCCGCACCGCGGGCGGATCGCTGTTGGGCACATGCTCGAGTCGCTTGGCCACTAACCCCATGCCGTCATCCAGAACGAAGATACCGGGCGGGTTCGGTGCGCGACGGGTCATGTCGACCAGCACAGTGTCCCCATCCAGCAGGGTCGGCGCCATGCTATCGCCCTCCACATGCATGATACGCAGCTGCGACGGACTGGCCTTGAGGCTGCCCTTTATCCAGGAGCGGCGGAAATGGTAGGCGCGGCCCGGGGTGTCGTCTGGGCGGGAGATCTCAAAGTCGATCCGATCCGCAAGAAAGGCGGCAAGAAATGAGCGAAGATCTGATCGTCACGGTGCAGGACCTGCGCGCGTCACGGCTTTGCTTTCAGGGCGCGCGGCCATGGTTCCGCCGCCATGGCCTCGACTGGCAGGTTTTCCTAGCAGACGGACTTCCAGCCGACGTGCTCGCCGCGACCGGTGACGCCCTGGCATTCCGCGTGATCGCAGAGGCTGAGAAACGCGCCGCACACGCCGCGAGAGAGACTTGAGCCATGGGCGGTCGTTCCAAGTCACAAACTGTCGGCTACCGCTATTCGCTTGGGGCGCATCTGGCGCTCTGTCACGGACCTGTGGATGCGATCCACGAGATCCGTGTTGATGACCGCACAGCCTGGTCGATCGGAACGGGTCAGAGCACGTTACAAGGAACCGGTGTCGGCGCGCTGGCAAGCTACGGCACGGTCACGGGCATGTCCGCCACTGCTGCCGCAGCGGGCGATAGCGTGGCCGAGGTCCGGTTCCCGGGCATGCTCAGCGGCATTAGGCTCGGCCAGAGCTATGACCTGCAACTTCTGACGGACAACACAACCCGCACTGTGACCGTCCAAGCTGTAAGCTATACTGCGGGCAGCGGCATCACCACCTGGCTCGTCGAGCCCGCCGCCACAGCCTTCACGGCCCAATCGGTGGCGGTGTCGGATGCGGCCAGCGTGCCAAGCCTGAACGGCGGTGCAGCAGGCGGACGCATCCGGATCAACAAGCCCGATCTCTTCGGCGGCGAGAAGCGCGAAGGCGGCATCGTCGGCGACATCGACGTGCTGATGGGCGCGCCGAGCCAGGCGCAGAACGACTATCTCGCGGCCAATGCCGGGGCAGACGCGCCGGGCTATCGTGGGATCTGCTCGCTGGTGCTGCGGCAAGTGTTTCTCGGCCTAAACCCCTACCTCAAGCCATGGTCGGTGCGCCTGACGCGGATCCTGAAGGCCGAGGATGGCGGCCAACAATGGTATCCCGAAAAGGCACAGATCGTGCCCGAAGTGCGGATCGGGGATGCCGCGATCTACATCGCCATGGACGCATCGGGCTCAATGTCGGGATCGCGCATGGCGGCTCAAATAGCTGCCGTCTCGCGTCTGGTCGAAGAGATCGGCGAGAATGCCCTGGAGCCCAACGACGTCCAGATCGTCACCTGGAACTCCACCGTTTCCGGCTCGATCCTGCGGCGCGACGCCGATGCCACGGCCTACGGCGAGCTCAAGGATTGGGTCGACGCGCTTTCAAGCTCCGTCAGTGGCGGGACGGATTTCGGCGTCGCGGTCAGCCAGGCAGGGGCGTTTTTCAACGGATCGGGCGGCAAACGCCGCATCCTGATCTTCGTGACCGATGGAGAACCGAGCCCGGCCTCGACCCTGCAGACCGCCATCGCAACGCTCGCAGGCATCTCGGAGGTCGATGTCTTCGCCTTCAACATCGCGCTGTCGGACACCAGCGCGACCGCCCAGATCGACAACACGCCCGTCGATGGTGTGCCGGTGGTGCCGCCCGGCGATCCCGATGCACTGGTCGCCTCGCTTCGCGCAGCCTTCGGGCAAGGCCCCGACATGAACCCGGCGCACATCATCCGGGAGTGTTTGACCAACGGGGATTGGGGGCTCGGGCACACGTTCTCGGACATCGGCCCCAGCTTTGCCAGCGCTGCGGACGCGCTCTTCTCCGAAGGCTTCGGGTTGTCGCTGCTCTGGCAGCGGGAATCGACCATCGAGGATTTCATCGCTGACGTGCTGAAGCACATCGACGCTTATCTTTATGTCGACCGCCGCTCGGGTCGCTGGGAGTTGCGCCTGATCCGGGCTGACTATGATCCAGAGACGCTGCCGGTCTTCGACGAGACCAATGTCGTCGACTGGGGCGAGCTCGGCCGTCGTGAGGCCGCAGATCTCGTGAACTGCGTCACGGCAAAGTTTTCTGACGCCCGCACCGATCAAATCGGATCGGTCAGCGTAACAGACACGGCTCTTGTCCAAGACCTCGGCCAGGTTATTAGCGCCACAGTCGATTACCCCGGCATTCGCTTCGAGTCCCTTGCAGTGCGGGTCGCGGATCGCGATCTGCGGGCGCTGTCGGCACCGATCCTGTCGGGCGAGATCACCGTTTCCCGGGTTGGCGCCAATCTCGATCCGGGCGACGTGATCGTGCTGTCAAACCCGAGGCGCGGGCTCGAAGGCGTCGTGGTCCGCATCGTCGAGATCGATCATGGCGACGGGCGCGCCAATGGCGTGCGCCTCAGGATCGCCGAGGATGTCTTCGCGCTTGGCGAGACCGCCCTTGTTGGTGGCGAAAGCGGCGATCCCGGCAGTCTGATCCTGCCGCCCAAGCCGCTGACTCGCCGCTGGGTGGCTGAAGCGCCATACTGGTTGCTGGTCCAGGAGTTGGGGCATGCGCAGGCGGACGCACTCCTTGATGAGGACCCCGGTGCTGGCGCGATTGTCGCGGCTGGGGAAAGGCCTTCGGCCGATGCGCTCTCGGCTCAGGTCTGGAGCGACAACGGCGCGGGTTACACGCTGGAAGAAGCGGTCGAGTTCGTGCCGACGGGGCTGCTCGTGTCAGACGTCAGTGACGATCCGGCCGAACGCGTCCTTACCGTCGGCAGCTGGACCGGGCTCGGGGACGTGGCCATCGGCACGCTGGCCGTGATCGGCGATGAGTTGGTCCGGATCGATGGGGTAAGCGCGACGACGCTGACCGTCGGGCGCGGGTGTCTCGACACGGTTCCGCTGGCCCATCCCGCGGGCACGCCGGTGATCTGTTGGCAGCAGCTGGCCAATGCTTCAGAGGCGGGGTTTGCTGCCGGAGAGTCGGTCACGATCAAGATGCTGCCCGAGACGGGTTTCGGGACACTGCCGCTCGCGCAGGCACCCGAAGATGTCGTGTCGCTGGCCAGCCGCGCGATCCGGCCGCTGCCAGCCGGTGATCTGCGCGGCAATGGCGTCTCGGTCGTGAACCCGAACGTCCTGAACCTCGGGCCGGTCCTGCTGACCTGGTCCCATCGCGACAGGCTCACCCAGACCAGCAGCGTGTTCGATGCCTATGACGCGGCCGACATCGGGCCAGAGCCGGGTGTCACCTATGCGGTCGAAATTCGCTGGGTCGATCCCGATACCGATACAACCATCGAGCCACCCGCCGCCGTGATAGACGTGGGCGCCGCCAACAGCATCACGCTGACCAAGGAGGATGTGCCGATCCTCGCAGCACCCACCGGCACGAAACATTTCGAGGTCCGGGTGCAGGCGCGGCGCACGACCGGGACCATAAGCTATGAGGCCTGGCAGGCGCGGTCGATCCGGCTCTTCATGCCGGACGGTATCAAGGTCGCCGAGGTCTCCGCCTGGACCGAGATCGGGGCCGACGCGCGCTTGACCGTTGCCGAGACGGTAATCTTCCTCGATCGCGGCGGGGCGGCACAGCTGACCATCGCAGACGCCGCCATATGGATCGCCTTTGGCAGTGATGCGCGCCTCACCATACCGGACATCGACATCTTCAACGAATGGGGCGGCCAGTCCCGTCTCACGGCCGCCGTGGCCGCTCTCTACATAGAGGTACTTCCATGAGCCACATCCTCCATCTCGGCCACCAGGTCACCGATCTTGCGGGCGTCGAGGGCCGCATCAGCGCTGACGCCGCCGGGTTCGACGCCGATCTCGACGTCAACTGTATCAAGATCACGACGACGGAGACGGCCTCCGTCCCGTTCTCGGCCTCCTGGGGTCCGCCTACCGGCGATGTGTGGCTCGGGTTCCGCTACCGGGCTCCCGCGAACACCGCGAGTTTCATCGGCACGGATGGCAGCTTCCTCGAGTTCTATGACGATAGCAGCAGACTCATCGCCAGTGTCCGCACGGAGCGTGATGATGAGAAATACCACGCAATGGCCTATGGCGACACGACGCAGGAGGGCGCGTCCTCGTTCAGCGCCGCCGATGGCCAACCGTACTGGGTTGATGCCCGGATCTCGGTTGGTACCGACATTACCATCGAATTCTACGTCGACGGCGTCCTGCAGAGCAGCGCCACCGCACCGAACACCGGCGGCAAGGGCAAGCCGGTGAAGTGCATCTGGAAAAACTTCGGACTCCACGACTATTACACCAACACCACCTGCTACTACGCCCATATCGCGGTGCTCGACGGCGTCTCGACCATCGGGAGGCGGTTCGCGCGACGCACGCCCGATCTGGTGGCGACCTATGACGCCTTTTCGGGCGGGGTCGATGCGGTGAAGGACGGCGACATCGCCACTCGCGCCGCGAGCGACATCGCCGGTCAGCGCCTGTCATTTTCGCTGGCGGGGCCAACAGGTCCAGCCGGGGCCTCGGCCATCGCGGGCGTGCACGTAAAGCAACTGGCGCAGCTCGGAACGGCAGGGCCAACCGGTATTGCGGGGTTTCTGCGGATCGGCGGGGTCGACTATGATGCGTCGCCGGGTACGCCGTCGCCGGATATGGCCAGTCCGGTCTATTCGACCTGGGACGTTAACCCGGCCGACAGCACGCCCTGGACCACGGCCGCGCTGCCGACGGAAGTCGGGATTGTCTCGTCATGACGCCTCCTCGCGCCGATCAGGGCGACATGCGCATGTCCGAGATCGAATTCCAGGCGATGCTGACGCGCGCTGCTGAAGCGGGTGCCAAGCGCGCGCTTGCTGATGCCGGAATCGATGGCAAGGACGCGGCCCTCGACATCCGAGATCTGCGTTCACTGCTCGACTGCATCCGCTTCGTGCGGCGCACGGCCGTTCAGACAGCGGTGCATCTCATCACCACTGGCGTGATGCTGGCGCTCCTCGCCGGGATCGCCCTGAAGCTCAAGATCTTCGGCGGCGGTCCGTAGCCGCGCTCCACCTCAATTTACCTGACCACCTGCACCCGCCCTTGTGGCGGGTTTCTTCGTTTCTGGAGGACACCATGACCACGACCTTTTACGACCATTGGCACGACGTGCCCGAGGACACCTGGCGCTGGCCCAATTTCTCGCCCGCCGAAATCGCATGCCGGGGCACCGGCAAGCTTCTGATCAACGAACCCGCGCTGGACAAGCTGCAGGCGCTGCGCGACCGGCTGGGCAAGCCGCTGATCGTGCGGTCCGCATATCGTAGCCCGGAGCACAACCGCGCAGTCGGTGGCGCGACGCGGTCCAAGCACATGGATGGCGCGGCCTTCGATATCGCAATGTCTAACCATGACCCGGTCGTGTTCGAGGCGGCGGCACGCGCAGTCGGGTTCCTTGGGTTCGGCTTCTATCCGCGCTCGGGTTTCATCCATGTCGATCTTGGCCCGGCCCGCCAATGGGGCGAGCGGTTTCCGATCCGAGCGAGGGCTTTCGCCGAGGAAGCACGTCCCGCGCGCGAGGTTTTAGGCCACAGCCGCACGATGAAAGGTGGCGGAGCGGCCGGGGTGGCGACGCTGGGCGCGGCGGGGGTCGAAGTCGCACAGAGCGTCCTGTCCGAGACCCAGTCCGCCGTCCTGCCTCTGGTGCCATATCTCGACACGGTTCGCTGGGTCTTCATCGCCGTGGCGCTCGTTGGCATTGCGGTCACGATCTACGCCCGCCTCGATGATTGGAAGCGGGGGCAGCGATGATCACCACCATACTCGGAGGGATCACCGCCAACCCATGGGCGCGGGCCATTTTGCGCTACGGTGCCATCGCCGCCGCCATTGTCCTGTTCCTGATTTCGATCCGGCGCGCCGGTGAGCGTGTCGGTCGCATGGCGGAACGTTTCGAAACCAGGGAGAAGACTATTGAAATCCAACGCCGGATGCTGGAGGCGGCGGCTCGCCGTCCTCGTAATCGCGACGAGCTGGTTGACCGGCTGCGCGACGGAGGGTTTTGAAGCAGGCGGGTTGGCGACATGTCCGCCGGTCGTGGAGTACAGCCGGGAGGTTCAGGCGCGAGCGGCCGAGGAATTGGCGGCGCTGCCGAATGGATCAGCCGTCGTCGAGATGATGGGCGACTATGCTCTCATGCGGGATCAAGCACGTAACTGCCAGTAATAGTGCAAACGCCTTACTTTGCAGTTTCGACTTTGTAGATGTCGACCTTAGTCTCCAAGCATTTACGTAAGCTTAAATCACTCGCCCCAACCTCGAACCAACTGCTGGGGCGCTGGTAGAAGTCAAGGCCTCGCCCAATCTTGATTACCCACCCATTATCTAAGCGGATTTCACGGTCGTGCATGTTTGAATTGATTTTAACATCCAGTACAACGTCCACCTCCAGCAGGCTTTGCTTCAAGTCATCAAGCTTTTCATGTATTTCCGCGAGCTGGGTCTTGTCGTCATACCCAGTTACCAAATCAATCTTTTTTACTGTTCCTGACCGCAATACTGTTTCGCAGAATCGGACAAAATTCTGAATTTGGTGCTGAAGGCGGATGTATGGGTCCTCTATGACTACCGACTTCGCACCAGAAAGATATGGGCCGATGATCGACTCGTAACTGTGACCCGTGTCTCCATACATAATGGTGAAGTGTTGTTCGCGGAGCTGGGGTTGAACAGGGCTTGTCTCACCCGGTGTTGTTGGGGCCGGGCTACTCTGAACCTCGGGGGCGCTGGTGGTCGACGCTTCTTCCTCATCCGGTTCAGATTCCGTCTGCTCAGCAACGTTGAGCCTTCTCCGTGTCGGTTCCTGAGTGGCTGCCGCATCTTTTGACTCCGGACAATACACAACCACCTCTGTCCCATCTGAAGTGAAGTACGAAAGATTAATTAAGGCAAATTCATCATCTGGTTTGCGCTTGTTCATCTGTTCCTTTACCCGGCGACGGCATTCCACCGCATACGCTACATACTCCTCGAATTCCTCGTCACTCGGCGCTCCATTTGGATGAAGTATTTTCAAGAACGCCGCCACAGTTTTCTTGATGCCCTTCTCGTCACGCCCCTCAACGGCTTTCCCGAGCTGAATGCGCCGATTCACCTCTTCATATCTATTCGTATGCTTAAATTGATAATGGAATGCCTCAGCAAGATAGTCAGTGATAAATCCGTACCTGCTGGTCAAGAATGAACTGCTGTTCTTTGGGAACTCCCAGCCAGGAATATATGCTGCGAACCGGTCCATTATTGCCAGGTCAAGTTCGGGCGGCAGCGGCTGAAAGAGGTCGTATTCTGTCGAGTTGACGACCTGGCTCACGGACAGGTCGATGTTGCCTACAAAACTGAGACTGGCATCAGCGATGACTTCTGCGCCACGCGAAAATCGTCCATTCGCCATGAAGTCCTTCATGATTTGGATCGTATCCGGATCACGGACCTTGATCCCCCCAACTTCGTCAAATGCCACTGTGTCCCAGTAGCCAACCAAACCAACCTTACGACGAGCGTTGTTATAGAAGAGTGTTGCTTTTGTTGCCTGACCGCCAGATATGAGCGTCGCGTAGGGCGAAAATTCACTGAAGAAATACGACTTTCCGGTTCCGCGAGGGCCTAGCTCGATATAGTTGTAGTTGGGCTCTACAAGGGGGGCCAAACGAGCCACGAAGTGCATTTTGACTCGTTGAGAAAGCTTGGACGGTTCCAAGCCGACCGATCTCATGATGACGTTGAGCCAATCATCTCGAGTAAAGGTGCTGCGGCCATCCGTGTACTGTTCAAAGTCAAAGCGTGAGAGCTGAATCGGACGCAAGTCTTCTATGTAGAAGGCGTAATCATCTTCCTCGATATCGTTATGTGAAAGTGTGACCTCTGCCCAGATTCCACCCTCGAGGAGCCGCTCGTTGTCCCGATAGAATTTCTCTCCAATAGCGATGCGCTGCGAGTTGAAGTTCTCTAGCGAAGCCCAGTGCCTTTTTTCCTTTTCAACGTATCGGACGTGAACCTTGTCAATGAAGCGATGTTTGCCTTTGGTTGCCACCTTCGATTGAGCGGCATTGGCCTCGTCAGGCCTTACGTAATTATCCTGAAGGGTTGCAAGCACGGCTTCCATACCTGCATCCATTTCAGCCTGGTCGTCGCTTGCGCAGTAGCGTGCCAAGAGAAACTCAAGCACGAATGTTGGTACGTTTGTGCCCTTCTTGATCCGGTGAAGCAGATCTTTTCGAACAACCTTGCCATCGAATGTTGATGTTAGCTGTTGGTCCAGTTCATCCATGTCGTTCATACGGTATAATCCGTCTCAAGATTCAGCGCGCTTAGGCTCGCTAGAGTTGTTGGGTTCAGGGCTTTTATCGAGAATTTCCCCTCAAAGTCGGGATCCATTCGCAGGGCAATCTGCTTGCGCTGGCCAGGCGTTAACGTGATCGTGCGCGTTGCGGGGTTCACGTCACCACCTGCTCGCGGCTCACCAACCACATTCCCCTTTCCGTCCTGAGCTTCAATTAGCACCTCGACACTTTCTTCTTGAGCAAACATGTCGTCAGAAACCAATGCAATTTCGACCACGGGAACTCGTGTCGTAATTCGTTTCGCGCCGTTTTTGTAGCTGAGTTCGACACTCATTTTGGCGGCGGTCGAGTGTTCTTCATTATCGAGGCGGGCAATGATCACAGGTACAACGGCCTCCGCCAAGGAAGCTCCGCCGTGGAAGTAAAGGTGTCCAGCTCTGTAGGGCGCCATGCTCTTGGGGAGAGCGATTTGCGCGAAGCTCCCCCGAATACCAAGCTTCTCGGAGTTTAAAACAACACTGTGAGAGTCGCTGTTTCCATTTCCAAGTAGGGCTCGGTCATGCGCATTTACCGGCCAATTTCCTTGCGGCTTAGTGCAAACGTCACCGGCTGCAGCGTGACCGTTGAGAAAAAAGCCATGGTCCGTGACGATCACGGCCTCTTTGAACCCCATTCCACGCAGCTTGTGCAGGGCGACACGAATGAGCTTCAAAGTGCTTGGTATCAAGCCGAGCGTGGTCTCAGGATTGCTCTCGAGCTGACTATCGATCTCTGTTGATCGTAGCACTAGGAGATCGACGGTGGGCGTGATCTTCGGCTTTCCCCGAACAAAGTCGCTCAGAGGCATCTCCTGGAATCGATCACCAAGCTTCTTTCGAAGCACATCCATTCTCTGGGTGACGTTTCCGACTTTGGCCGTTCCAAGTTTCGGAGCGAGCGCGTCGCCTTCGATCTCGAGCGACAACTGCGTTCGGGCACCAGGAAGAAGGCTGGCCATACCGACAAGGGTTATTGTCGGTAATTGGGCATAGGCAGCTTGAAGCTCGACTGGCCCGTCTTCAGACAGCTGCTTTTCAAGTGTCACGCCAAGCTCATACCGTAGAGCGTCGACCATGAGGTAAGCAACTCTTCGTCCATTTTCTTTCAGGCGGTCGGCCAGAAGTCGGTCATAGACGTCGGCATTGGCCAATCTGCCTTCCGGAGGCCAACCCGCACCCTCGATGTGCTTAATAAAGACTGTTTGGATTTTTTCCGCCAGGCGACGATATCGAGACCGGGCCTGGTCAATGACTTCGTGCATGATGTCGTGGGGATCGAGAAAGTCTCCAACCGCCTGCTCAAATTCGCGTTGAAGGCGGTCCGCTTCTCGCAGGCTTCCAAGATAGAAATCTAGCAAATCTGCTTGTGATCGAGCGTGTTCCGGTAGCTGGCGTTCGTTGTCGTCACAGCATTCAATCAGCGCTAGGCCGGTGCGGATCAATTCCCACTGTGCCTGGCTTTCTCCTTTGCCGATCCAGACAGAGTTCCTATGGCGACCGATGATGCCGCGGGTCGTGTCAGTTTCGTTGGTCGAGATGCCCTTGATCGCGGCCTTGAGGAAGGTGCGTTCCTCGAACGGGAACGTGTCGCGATCGCCAAGGTCATCGATATCGCGGCACTGCTCTGGAAGAGAGAGCTCAGCCTCAATGGCCTCCGCGCGCTCAATGTAGATGTCCCGAGTTACGGGGTTGGTGCGGAGGCGATCGCACACATCCTCGACGATCGGCTTTGCTTCGACCGGTGAGTGAGGAACGCCCTTGAGAGACTCCGGCAAGGGAACCGGCAGATCAAAGACGAACTCGCTGAAGAGAACGAACCTCCAGAGTTCGTCGGCGATCGAAGTCCAGGTCTTGCCTCGTGTCTTGACGCTCATCCCCAAGGTCGCGCGCAGGAATTCCCGGGCTTCGTCGCTCCAGCCTTCTTGAGACTTGAGGGCGTCAGCTTGCTTGGCACTCGGCGCCAACAGCGCCGTCAGGATTTCGCGTCCGGATTCGACCCTCAGCGCAGCCCTTAGCTGTGGCCAGCTGGCACCACCGCCAATCGCATCAATCACAGGGAAGGACGGGCCATTAGGCGACCCTGCAAAGATGCGGCGTATTTCAGTCGCGTGATCTGGCTTCGCACGCAGGCAAAGGCTCAGGTAATCGTCACCGTCGTCCTGGGGAAAAACCGCTCCGCTTTGCGCATAAATTGAAAAGGGGTCAGCTTGCTTTTCTTCATCGGTTTCCGTGCGTCGCTGCGGTACGTAGACCACCAGCGCATCGATCTCACGCTTCGCCTTGCCGACTTCGCGCAGTGCCATGATCGCTTCCTGGCGGCTCTCGATGCTGCTTTCAGAGGCGTCAATCACACGGATGCGGTCATCGCCAAGTCCCAAACACAGGTCGTGGTACCGGTGATCGGGGTCATAGACGACCATGCAGCCCGCTTGCAGAAGGCGGGGGCGCAAAACGGTGTCGCGGATGAAGGTGGCAATACTCATGCGTTACCCATCTTTCTTGCGGCCGCGGGCCTTTGTGGGTTTAGGTTCGGGCTCGACGTAGAGGTGTTCCAGGTCATGCGCGATGGCGAGGGACTTGTCGGTCTTGCACTTTTCGCGCACGCGGTCCGGCCAATAGGCCATGGCGAGGTGGGCCCAGTCGTAGTCGCCTTTTTCCAGCTTAGCCCAGGTGTCCTTCAGGACCTTCTGCCATGGCTTGTGGCGGAACAGCTGCCAGAGCGGGGCGGCGGTGATCTGGACACCGTCGTCGTGGTTCGGGCGATAGGTCTGGGCGATGGCCAACAGGGTGTCGCGCAGCTCGATCAGTTCGAGCTCGAGGGTCTGGAGCGCTTCGAAGGTTTTCTCGTCGTCGCGGGACCGGGCGCTGCCTTTGGTGCGCAGGGCGGCGACGTCCTGGCCGACTTGGCTGAGCTTTGGCTCGATGAAGTCGTTGACGGCGGTGAAGAGGGTCTGGTCAGTCAGGCTGGGGTAGTAGAGCCAGAGCGTGTAGTTGCCTGAACTGGTTGAGAGCGGCCAGTAGATCGGGGCCTTGCGGCGGCTTTCTGAATAGGTCGTCAAATGCTTAGCAAAAAAATTACGCCTCAAGAAACCGCGAAGCGAGTCAGGTGTTTCAATTTTCTTATCCTCAAAAACTTGTTCAATATGCCTTACGATATCTAGAGGATGACCTTGATCATCAACTAGTATTGGGTTTGTGGGGGCGGTGCGCTCCTCCAGAGCCCTCACCATAGCCAAGTTCACAACCGGCTGGGACTTGAACACCTCAATCGCAGATATGCCTGCAGATGAGTTCTTTGGCCTTTCCAAAGAGAAACGTCCAAAGGAAACACCTACTGCCCAGGAAAATCGGCGCTCAATTAGCTGTTCGGGGTCCGCCGGGATATTGTCTAGTGCAACAAATGGATGAGAGGATGTAGATTGTTCGAAATCGATCGCGTCTACTCCAATGCCATATGCACTAGCCACCAAATCGTCCAATTCTCGGACGATGGCTTCGTATCTCGCCTGGGCCGATTTCGCATTCAGCTTGATTTCATCAAGAGCCGACTTTGCTGATCCGATGCCAGCTACGCTGCCATCAAAGCACTGACTTACTTCAGAAAGGCGAGTGAATTCTTTCACACTCGCCAAAACTTCCATGAGCATCTCGACAGCCCGATCCGGGATCAAATCAATGTCGGGCGTTGGCATCTTTTCGACTAGCGCTTCAGTATATGATCGCGCGGTATCGCCTGACGTTGCTACACAAAGGTTCAACAGATTTCGAAACACTGGAGATTGAAGAACCACCAGAGCCTTTGCTAAACGCTCTGGCTTATCTGGACCCATGATGTCAAAAATACATGATCCCTTGGTGTCGAAAGCGGATCCCTCAAAGAAAATTCGCGGAGCAAAATCCGACGAGGTTCGTGACGAGTACGTCAAGCCCGACCGTCCGTAGAAGTCGACATTGGTGATTTGCTTCGACCAAGACCCATAAAGACTAGCACTAAATTCTTTTATTTCCCGGCCATCGTTTTCCCAGAGAACTAGCAACTCTTGATCACCCCAGTAAGGGCGATAACCGCCGCCCTTTGCATATGGGGACCAGCGTCGATTAAATCCGATCGTATCGGGATTTACTTCCCACCACAAACGCAAGAAGCGAAAGTTGTCGCTTGATCCAAGCCCTTGGCGGACCCTAAATCCGCTAGCTGAGAAAGGCTCATTCGTTGCAAACAGATCGACAAGTTCAGTTGGAGCCCAATACGAGAAGGGAGAGCCGGGTATTTCATCAAATTTTTTCACATCGAGCCATTTGATTCGCTCCTCCCGTATCCCTTCGAGCAAATCCTTGTCTTTGTCCTTTGCCTTTATGCAGTTGATAAATGCAGCATCTACAGGTTCTTCTTGCTTGCTCGCGGTAAAGCAGCTTGCCTCTACCATTGCAGAGTCTAGGACTCCGAGTCCAAGATCTACAAAACCTGTGATTGGCGCTACTTTTGTTAAAAGCTCTCGCCAATTTCGAAGCGAGGTTAAATAGAAGCCTGTTCTTGACGTGATTGCGCCGAGCTGACCTCCAGATCTAAGAAGCTGAAGCCCTCGTTCGATGAATACGGCATACACATCGGCCTTCGAAACGGGAAAGGTTTTGAAAATGTAGGTTTTGGAACCGCTTGAGACGTCGCCGAATGGCGGGTTCATCACCACCACGTCGAACACCTCGCGGCAGTGGTCGATCATCCGCAGCCCTTGAAGGGCATCTTCCGCAAACAACCGTCCTTGATAGGTGGCACGCGCGGCGCGTGCGAACTCGGTGAGGGCGTCCTGCAACCGTGCCTCAGCCTTCTGCCATTGCGCCATATCCTCTTCGCGGAAGAGGTCGCCGTGCTCGCCAAACACGGCGCGCACAAGAGCAGGCAATTCCTTCTCGACCTGCAACAGCACGCCGAGCTCTGGCAGGCCCTTGAGCAGGAACAGCGTCTTCTCGAACAGCTCTGCATCCAGCGGATCGAGCTCTTCCATGAACCGCTTGCGCAGATCCACCTCGGCCGGGGGAGCGACGGCCGCCACCACATGCCCGCGCCCCACCTGGGGCCGATCCTTGGCCTTGACGCCCGCCTCATGCCAGGCCCGCTGCGCCCGCAACCACAGCGCCAGCGACGCGATCTGCGCCGCGCGCGGGTCGATGTCGACGCCGTAGATGTTGTGTTCGATGATCAGCCGCGGCACGTCGTGCAGGAACGCATTCTGGTCGGCATAGGTCTGGCTGAGCGGTTTCAGATCGGCGTTGCCGCCGGTCTCAGTATCCAGACAGCCGGGGCCATGGGTCTGCTCCCACGCCCAAGCCTCGCGATAGATCTCCAGGAACAGATCAAAAGCGTAGAGCCCGAAATGCATCGACCCGCAGGCCGGATCAAGCAGCTTGATCGTGCGCGGGTCGCGCAGGCGCTTGTCGGGTTCGGGCTGTTCATCCGGTTTCACAAGTAGGTATTGGCAACGGTCGCGCAGGTCGGTTTGCCCGCCGGTCCAGTTGAACCAGAGCCGCCCCAGCGTGTTGTCGACCAGGAACTCCACCACATAGCGCGGGGTGAAGAACTGGTTGCGCACCGCCAGTTCGCGACTGTTGCGCGGCGCCTGGGACGCATCGCGCATCGCTTTGCGCTCTTCCTTCGAGTTGAAGTACTGGTAGATCCAGCCGATCGTCTCATCCTCGGCCCAGAGCGGTTCGATCTCGCCGTGGTTTATGAGGGTGAGGACCTGGATCAGTGCAGCTTCACGCGGAAAAAGGCGGCCCTGGGGCGAGAAGCGGTCGAAGAGGCCGGGTAGATCCTGTGACAGCTCGTCAAAGACGCTCTGGAGATAGACGCGGTAAGCGTCGCCGGTTTCACCAAGACCGGTGCCTGCCAGACGGGCGTAAAGCTGGAACCCCTTGGCCTGGTAACCGTTGCCGACGGATTCCATCAGAAGCCCGCGGGCTTCGGCCATCCTGAGCGCCGCGAGGCGGTTCAGAACGGTGAAGGCCTGTTCGCGCACGATGCGATCGAGGCCGGCCTTTGTGTCGGTGTCCGCGCTGGCGCAGTAGTGAGCCAGCGTGTCGCGCAGGATCCGCGCCGTCTCGCGTTGCTGGTCGTTGATGTGGCGTAGGCTTTCGAGCGGGGACGCCGTGCCGGAAATCGGATCCAGCCCGAAATCGTTCTGGAGCTGACGGGTAAATTCCTCTTCCAGAGTTCGACGTGCGTCGGTGACGAAGCGCTGGAGGCGGTTACGGGTGGACTGATCAAACGCCATTCTTACTCCTCACTGCCGAAGCTGAATGAGACTTCGATTTCGTCGTAGAGCGCGAGCTGGGCTTTGATCTCGTTGAGTTTGAGGATGAGGGCATCCAGGTCGGCGGCCGTTGTCATTTTGGTGGGCACAGAAACCGCTTGCTCGAACTTGGCCGGGCCCTTCTTGCCCTTCTCAGCGCGCTCGTCCTCGATCCGTTGCCGGATGCGTTCCTGGCCTTGTCGTTGAATCGAGCGCCGGAGCTCGTCGATCGTGCTGCTGATGTCATAGTCACGGGCCAACAGCCTCCGCAGGCCCGCAAGATCGTGGGACGCAGTCAGCTCAAGGCCGTCCAGCTGGCCGATGGCGCTCCCGCGCTCTTCCTGGGTCAACTCCCCCCATTCTGGCACGCGCTGAAGCTCTTCCGCACCTTCCTTGATGCGCAGTTTTTGCTGGTCTGTAAGCGAGATCACCGCCTCACGGACGCGGCCTTTGACGTGCGTGAGCAGCGAACTGAAGTCTGCGCTATGCTTGAAGAAGTCCTCAGTTTTAAGGCGTTCGGAGAGTGCCGACAGGTCTTCGCTCAGCTCGTTCCGCAGTTCACCCGGCACGCCTGTATCCGGGAGCGCTTCGATATCTTGGCGGTGCGACTGGAGTTCGCGCAGGGTTCCATCAAGGCCATTGTCAAGCGAACGCTTCACCTCAAGTGCCCATTTAAGGTTGTCGAAGAGAGCTGACGTCTCCGCGCCGAGGCGCTGTGGCGCGTCTGACGCGTCAGTGAACAGGACGTCCGCAAGCTCCTGGTTCATCGCTCGGACACGGTCGCCTCCAGTAAGCCCCAAACCGCTGAGCTTCTCTCCCAGCGAGCCGTAGTCGTGTTGGAAACGTGGGAAGTGCTTTGCCGCAGCTTTGCTGATTTCCTGTTCAAGCGGGATGACAATGTCGCCGATCAACTCCGTCAGCCGGTTTGCAGCGCGGTCAAGCGTTTCGTTTGACGGACGCTCATCCCGAAGGGCAACGCCAATCTGTTTGAACGAATTGTTTGTCTTGAGCGCATCGATGGCCTGCTGACCCGCGGCCGTCACCTCTCGACCAGAGACCTTCAATTTGATCTCTCCAGCCATCAGCATGGCGGCCAGAATGTATCGGGTCGTGTCAGGCGACCATCCAAAAGGATCGCTGCTGAAGTCGTCAAGAAGTCGCTTCCCATCTACGGTGCCACGTTTGTCGATGTAGTCCCGAATGCTTGTCATCGCCTTGTGGTCGGTCTTGAATGACGCTCGACCGGAGGTGGTTTGAACGAGCCCAAGCGGATCAATACTGCTGCTTATGGCAGCGGGATTCGCCACCTTCAGAAATTTTTCGGCAGTATCGGTACCTGCGCGCACAGGCGCCTCGACGTAGCGATCGAACACCTGCGTCGCAACATCATTCAGGAGCTTCTTGGCCGCATCCAGTAGATTGGAATCTAGCGCAGACACGGCTGTTGCCTGGCCACGAAAGACGAACGAACCAGCTTGGAGCGTTTGCTTGATCTTGCTTTGAAGTTGCGTGGCCTGCTTGGCCGCCCGGTCCAATTGGCCGGAACAGTAGTCGCGAACCTCCTGGTCCGGTTCGTTCCGATGAAGTTCGGCAATTCGCTGGCACCGATAAATTTCGTTTGCCAGATCATCCAGTTCTGGATTGGAGCGCGCAAGCAGACCGATGATGTTCCGCCCGGTACGACTGCGAGAATCGTCGAGCATCCGGTTGCGCGCTGCGTCATAGTCGGCGGCAGCCACCAACTCCAGGACTGTCTGGACGGTGTTCTGGTCTCCGGCAAGGCTTGTCACGGCGCTGCCAGATTGGACTTTGATCCCCGATGCAACAGCCAATGTCCCGTGAAGGCTGACCCTTGGCAAAGGGTCGAAAACTTCACGCACAGAGTCGCTGAAAATCCGCCGGACATCGACGGAGCGAAGTGCCAGGGCTCCACGCTCTTGCTCGATGTCCCGAAGTTTCTCACTCAAGAAGACAAGGTTTCCGTCCTTCTCTCCGAGCGGAACCAACACGTCGCCAAGCATTTCATCGACAGCGTCTTTCACCTTGTCGAGTTGGGACCCTGAGGTGATTGATGGATGCATCAAGCTAGCGACATTCTGGACACTAACTGGCAAGTTCCCGAGGATCTGAAGAACCGCGACTGATTTCGCGATATCTTGATGAAGGTCGCCATCAGGGAAGCGGATGAGCACCTTGCCGACAGCTTGATGTACAGACGGAAAAGCCCGTCGAATGTCCTTCTCAAGTTCGTCATAGAGCGTAACGGTCGTGGCGAGCCAGCCAACCGGCTGATCTGCCATGGCGGTCGTTCCACCTTCACCCTTTAGAACATCCTGAATGACCTTGATGGCTGATCTCAGGCCAATGCCGCCGGTCGACTTGGCCAGTGCACCGAGCAAGTGGAGAAGAATGTCAAAGTGCGCGGGAAGGAACGGGTATAGGTTTATGAACGTCTCGCGGGTGAAGTCGGCATCGTAGTATTTTGCGTCCTGAAGCCTCGTGTTGTGTCGCAGCGCTTGACCATGCGCATCGAACAATTTCCCAAGCTGCTCTTCACCGCTTGGCGATTTGCCAAGCAGTCGACGATAGCAGATTTCCTTAATATCGCTGGATTCCAGATCGATCTGAATCGGGAAACGATCCTTGAGCTTGTAGAGTTTATCTGAGTTCAGTGCGGCCCGCGGATCGTCTTCGGTCAGCGTTTGCTGGGCCGTAGAGATGATCCAGACTTTTCCATCTCCAAGACGTTTCAGGTTCTTGGCAAGACCATCCAGGTTGAGGATCAGGTTGTCGCGAGAGGCAACATACTGGCCGACCTCATCGACGATAAAGATGATGTTCTGCTTGCCACTCTTGGAGCGAACAATGTCGATCATCTCCTGGACGCGTTGGTCTTCGAACTGGAAGAACCCGTCCGTGCTCGAAGAGAAGCTTTTCGCTTCTGGGAACAACGCCGGATACATCTCGTGCGCGATCTTAGGGATCAGGCCATCAATGGCGAGAGGGTTGTTCTGAACACGATCCCATGTCGCTCCTGGCAATGCTTCTGCGACGAGTCGATGTAGCTCTTCGGTGCGGCCATCTTTTTCTACCATTCGCTCAAATGCCGCGACCTTAAGGTTGCGGGAGTAGCCAGCCCATTGGAGCACCTTGAAGTAAAGGACGGTGGATACTTCCTCCATCGTCGCGCCTGCCAGCATCTCACTTGCCAAGTCCAGCATCACGACGGCCGCAGGAAAACGCTGTGCAACCGTGTTCAACAGGGCTTTGGTTTGGGGCTTGTGCAGGCGGTCTTGGAGATACTTGATGAACGGCGTTCCATCGATCGTGCGCTGGTCATCGAAAGCAAGGCCCAAATACTTCGTGAACGAGCTCTTGCCCGATCCATAAAAGCCTGAGACCCAAACACCCACTTCGTTTTCGCCGCCCGCTTCCATTGCGAGTTGCATGCGATCGAGAAGCCGTCTGAACTGCTCCTCGATGCTTTCAGTCACAACGTATTCGGCAATCTCTGACTTCAGGCGGTCTTCCTGAGCAGCGCCATAAGTGATGACCTTCTCGATGGTCCTGTAGATGTCTTTGCTTGGATCGAATAGAGATCTAATGCTCATTTTTGTATCCCTGAACTTTTCTGCCTCTAGCCGCCAACGTGGACAGAGCGGTAATTTCCGTCTTCGGGGTAGAACCCGAGAAACTTGAGGCGGGTCTTGCCCGTGCGAACCCCCGGATAGAGGAAGATGGTCGGCACGTGAAACTTGCCCTGAAGTTGGCTCTCAATCGCACCAATTCGTAGAAATGGATGCAGGGCCTCAAGGTCTGTGACTAAGAGCAACGCGCTCGCGTTGCCCTCGAGGGGCTTGAGAGCATCTTCGAGCCTACGCAGTAGGCCACCACCGTTTGCAACAATGTCAGCCAGTGCCAAGTTGGTACGAGCCCAATCTGTTGGTGAGGCTTTGTCTTGTTGGACACACAACGACCAGAAGGGGTCCTCTTGCAATAGCGCCCATAGGTTTTCGGCGACCGAGAAAACGTGCACGTCCCATCCTTCTTGGTGCAGCTTTGCCTCCCAAGCTGGCGTTTGCCGCTTGACCTCCAAAATCTGTTCCGGAGAAAAGATGAGGTAGTAGATGGGCTCGAAGCTCGCATGCCCGAGCTCGCGGCCATGCCGTATCCTCTCACGAAGTTCGTCAAAGTCAGCCCTTAATGAGGACATCGCAAAGCTCCTCCATGTCGCGTTGTTTCCAGCTGATCCGCACGACATCTCCCGCGGACTGAATGATGACGAGGCCTTTCAGGGAAAGACGCTTCATCTCTTCAAGCACATCGTCTCGCTCTAAACCAAAGAGCTTCCAATCGTCGTGGTTCAGAACGGCATTGTCGCCAATGCCACGGAAATGCAGCTCGTAGGCCAGATATGCGCTCGTTATTGGTGAAATCCGAAACGGAAGAATGCGACGACTCGACCGTAGTCCACGTTCAAGCAACCCATAGTCGGCACAACATCCAGTTAGGTATGCAGACACTCGGCGGATCGTCGATTCAGACCACCGTTTTGATGTCTTCCCATCGTCAATTCCTCGCTCCACGAACGCCCGCGCGTCTTCGCTGGAGATCTCTTGGTAGCCGCCCGCGTAACGTGCCCAGTAGACGTCGCGAATAAAGTCGCCAAGAATGGGATTTGCTCGGCTTGTAAACACGAGCATAAGCTGAATGAGCTCCGATGCCGGGAGATCGGCGGACAGTTTCTTCAAATGGAGCGCCGGTTCGGCGTCGGCCGTCAGATAGCGCGGCGCAAAGCATTCTGAGACGATGTTTCGTAACCGTCGCGCAGTAATTTCCGGAAATCTTCCAGATTTCAGAGCAATATCGTGCAACTGACTCGCCGACATGCCAGGCGACCACAACTCGAGAAGAGCTCTCGTCTCGTTCACAAGACCAAGCCCCGCCTGCAACTGAGTTGTGTAAGGCGCCCGTTCCATCATGCGACCAAGTAAGGAAGAGCTTGCGTGTCGGAGGACAGCGCCATCCGGTAGATTGCACCAACCTTGTCCAAAAGATCGGATGCGCGGAGTTCGTCGATTCTTCCAACCAGCACAGGTCCGACAGCCTCATCGACCGTTCCATTGCTAACCTTTGAAAGAGCGTTGAGAGCGGCAGCCTGATCAACGATCAAGTCGGGATCAAAGAGCTCGAGTAGTCGTGCCTGCACCATTTCGTGCAGGTCTTGTTCGATCTCTTCTGGAAGCCGGAAGATATGGAATGAGCCCACGTTTAAGTTTTCGTCATGAAACCGACGTGCTGCCTCCACTGCGCCATGGTACTGTGCCAGGGGAGCCGTTCGCGAAAACACCGGTTCTAGAAACCGAATGCTCGACGCCTCGTAAAACGATGTCGGCCACCAATTGCACTGCGATTTCTCGCCGAGGAACCCGACAAGATATCGAATACCTACTATTCGCCGCATCAAATCGGACTGTTCACTAAGAACCATCTAGCCCTCTCTTCCTATAGAACTGCCCTCTGGCAGGCCTGTAATTGGGGACACCAGGACAATTTGCTGTTCGTGAGGAGGGCGGGCTGCGGCGTCGTTGTCGAGCCCCAGTCTCTTGAGTGCATAATAGAGAAGCGCCCGGCGCACTTGAATCTCTGCTTTGCCATCTCGCATTCCATAGTCGAGCGCGACTACATTTTTCTGGCTTTCGGACAGCTCTGGGTGGGGACCGATTTCAAGCGTTACTTGCTCTTGCCAGTCCGCATCGGCTGCATCCGTGACCTCGCTGGCTTCAACGCCGCGCGTCGAGATGATGCGAGAGAGCAAGAAGTCCTTGAACACCTCGTCGGTCTTGCAGAACGCCCGTGTGTGCCATCGAAAGCCATCGAATCCGATGGCGTGTGGCGCGATCCACCGCCAAGTCGGCTCAGGCCGTGAGAGGGATTGATACTTCGCCTCGATGGCCTCTGAACGGCGGATGGCGCCGACAACGGATCGCAGAATGACAGGGTTTACACCGCGGGTGGGCGTTGGCGCGGCATCATATGACGGCAGTTCAGCGATCCAGGTATCGTCGCTGTCCATTATGCCATCAGCCAAAGAGCGTAGCTGCGCTAGATAGCGGCTGGCATTAGGTTTGAGGAAGTGTGGGGCATAGTCTGGTCCCCGGACATATGTCCGCGCACTCTTGTCGTAAACCATGTTGTCCGGCACGACCCCGATATAGCGGTTCAGGTCGGCGGACGCTTGGTTCACTGAAAGCCCGAACTGTTCCATCAAGTCGCTGCGGTTCACATGCCCCTCCCAAAACAAGCGGAACTCGATGAACTCGAGGCGCTGCGCGACTCCCCAACGAAGCTCCGACTTGTCGTTATCCACTTCGCACTCCCGACTCGGCGCGTATGATTAATATACGCGCCCATTTTTTGTGCTGTCTGCACGCTAGCGGGGAGTCATGTCGTGTTCAATCGAAATGCTTCGTGTGATTGTCTTTTTCGCGCTGACGCAGCCCCGGGAGGGGCGAGGCGGGTTGCTCAGCCTTCGGCCGGTAGCTCGTCCGGAAAGCTTTGAACCTCGCGTTCAAATGCCTCGACGTCGGACACTCTGTACACGACCCGGCCGCCAATTTTCAGGTATCGTGGACCTTCCTGGGCCCAACGCCAGCGTTCAAGTGTTCGGTGGCTGATCTTCCAACGGGCCGCTAGTTCGATCTGACTCAGACATACTTCGCTCATTTTCGTCTCCTTTTGCGCAACTCACTTTGGTCGCAGCAGAACGAAGGCGTGAGAAGAAAACCTATTCAAGTCGGTATGTTGAGTGTCCCGAGGCTATGTCCGAAACAGGCGGGGCTAGAGTAAAACGGCGCATGCCATCGAAGCTAAGTCGGACCCTTCGCGGTAGTGAGATGCCTATCGGCAAGGGGTCGGACACTTTTCTCAAAATTTCAGGGATTTTCGTGGCGTCTAGACTCGATCCGAAACGCCAAAACAGCCGAATTGCGGAGCGAGTCATTCCCTCCGCCACAACACCAGCTCTTGTCTTGGACGCTTAGGTGTTTCACATCTCAGACATTGTTTTGGAGCCCCCCAGCAAAAAAGGCTCGGTAAGCGATTCACATAACCCATGTTGAGCGAATTCATCCAATTTAGATGGCCCAGAATTACTGTTTCTTGCAGGCAAGGGAATTTCAGGATGCGAGGCAGTCAAACTGTTGGGTAGGGCCTATTCCTGTGTCGGTTGGGTAACTACAGGTGAAAACTCGGCGCTCGGCTTGTTCGCTGATGCGTCTGTTGAGATATCAATACATCTACAACGCCAAGTGAACGTTATTCCTTGGCTGGTTCGTTTTGCGATAGGTGCGCCGCAAAATTGCGCCCGGAGGTTAGATGTTACTGTCTGTCGTCATTCCATGCATGAACGAAGAGGAGTCGATCCCCTTACTGGTGGAGCGCCTGATCGCTGCGACTGAACAGTGGAACGCCGAATCCGAGATTATTCTGGTGGATGATGGGTCTAATGACGAAACATGGCGCGCAATCTGTGCCCAAAGCGAGTTTCATCCGCGTATTCGCGGTTTGAAGCTATCGGGTAACCGCGGTCACCAGATTGCTCTGACAGCGGGGCTGAATGCAGCCCAAGGGCAGCGGATTTTCATGTTGGATGCCGATCTGCAAGACCCGCCGGAGCTTTTGTCGGACATGATGGCGATGATGGATCAGGGTTATGATGTGGTTTATGGGCGTCGGAGTGAGCGAAAAGGCGAAAGTTGGATTAAGAAAGTAACAGCTCATGGTTTCTACCGCATATTGAACCGGCTTTCGGACGTACCCATTCCAAATGACACGGGCGATTTCCGGCTTGTTAGCCGTCGGGCGCTGGATGCGGTTCTGAGTATGCCGGAACGCGCGCGGTTCGTTCGGGGCATGTTCGCTTGGGTTGGTTTTCGTCAAATCGGGATCGAATACATCCGCGACCCACGGATCGCGGGCGAGACCAAATACCCGATGTCCAAGATGATCCGCTTTGCGCTTGATGCACTGGCGAGTTTTTCGATCAAACCGCTGCAGATCGCCACACGAATGGCCTTTCTGACACTGATTATCGCCGCGCTGATGGCGGTCTACGTCTTTTGGTCCTTGATCCTTTACAACGCGGTTGCGGGTTGGGCGTCGACGGTTCTGGTGATCAGTTTCTTCTCGGGTATCCAGCTATTGACGCTTGGAATCATGGGGGAATATCTCGGACGTCTGTATATCGAGGCCAAAAACCGACCACTCTATTTTGTAGATCAAGAGACCTCAGAGATTTCGGACACCATAGTAGAAGAGAAGACCGCGCAGAAATGAGCGAACGGCGCCGCATAATCCGGTTTGCCATCGTGGGCTTAGGCGTGGCTGGTTACTACATGCTGGCCTATCTGGGCCTGTTGCGCGTGTTTCATTCGCCTTGGATCGCCAATGCATTGGCTTTTGGGTCCGCAATCCTGATCCAATATATTGGGCAAACAGTCTGGACCTTCGGGCAGGCGCTGGTGGTTCCTGCACAGTTTGGGCGGTTTCTTTGCATGGTCGGAATTGGGCTGCTGGTTTCAGCTGCGATTACCGGACTGGCCGGTCCTCGTTTTGGCCTGAGCGAAGCTGCCTCGGCCGCTGTCGTTGTAGTTGTTCTGCCTGTGATCAACTTCGCGTTCCTACGGCTATGGGTCTATAAACCGCAGAATTCAACCTAGAGATTGGCAATGTCGCATATCTATTCAAACGAGTTCTTTGACTATATTGACCAGGGCGCCAGGCGGTCCGCAAACAGGCTAATTGCTTGCCTTCTAGGAAAAATCTCTGCGGACAGTGTCGTGGACTTTGGCTGCGGGCGGGGTGTGTGGCTGTCGGAGTGGCAGGCCGCGGGTTGCAAGGATATTGCCGGTGTCGATGGCGACTATGTGGATCGTGACAAGCTTGCGATACCGGCTGAGGCGTTTATCAGTGCAGATCTGTCCAAACCGGTCGAGCTTGGACGCCAGTTTGATTTGGCTCAGTCGCTTGAGGTCGGTGAACACTTGCCGCACGACGCGTCGGCCAGCCTGGTTCAGAGCCTGACCACACATAGCGATCTGGTCCTGTTCTCAGCCGCCGTTCCGGGGCAGGGCGGCGAGTTTCATATAAATGAACAGCGCCTGTCCTTTTGGCAGGGTTTGTTCGCTGAACGGGGATACACTGCCTATGATTGTTTGCGGCCTGAAATGTTCGGGGATCAATCGATCGAACCCTGGTATCGGTATAATTCTGTCCTCTATGCGAACCAATCAGGGGCAGTCCGGCTGTCTCAGGACGTGCTGGATACCAAAGTCGCGCCCGGCGCGTTGAAAGAGGTCGGCAGTTTAGGCTGGACCCTACGCAAGCTGGTTGTGCGTGCCTTGCCCCGGTCGGCTGTCACCGCTATCGCTCAGGTCCGGGCCTCTGTTATTGCAAGGTCATATGGCGACAAATCATGACGGAAAAAACATCTCGGCAGGAGTTTCTTTTTCTGTCCCTGCTTTGCATCGCTGCGTTGTTCTTGATCAATTGGCCACAGCTTTTCGACCCTTTCGTACGTCATGATGATTTCCCGGCGCTGCTGGGCTGGACCGAGATTGCCTACCACAAGGCCTTGGATGAAGGTCGTTGGTTGAACTACTGGTGGCAGTTTCGGCCATTTCTATGGCCCTCACAAATAAGCATGTATCTCTATAACATAGCCTGGGGCTTGTTCTCGGCTGCGGCAGCAGCCGCGATCATGGAGCGTTCGGACCCGATCTGGTACAAAGGTTATCTTGCGCTATTCATTGCGTTTTCGGTTCCAGCATTCCTGATTTCATACTGGTTCAACACGTTGCTGCCGGGGATCTGGGTTATCACCTTGTACAGCCTGGCAGTTCTGTTTCTGCCGCATCGTGTGTCGCTGGCCCTTTTGGTTGTGGCAGTGCCCTTATCCTTCATGGCCTACACGACCTATCCGTTCCTGTTGCTGACACTGATCCTGCTGTCAAACAAGGCGCCAAAAACCTATACCAGCGTCGCTGTTACGCTGATCATTTTCTTTGTCAGCCTGGTTCTGGCGTTGCTGAGTGTTTACACCCTGAACTACTTTTATCATGGGATATTTGGTATACCGGTTGCTGAATGGCGTGGGCCGAACGAAGTAAATTCGGTCGATGACCTGCTGCTGAACCTTACCAAGGTCAAAGTATTCCTTCGATCCATCATCTATACAATGGGCGGAGGGACAATCGGTTATGGCTTGATGCTCTTGGCCCTATTTGCAGGTGCCTGGGGGTTCCTGTTTACCCGAAGACGGATGTTTGCCGTCGCGATCCTGATGGCTGCACTTGCTGGTCTGGCACCGCTTATCCTCAAGGCGATTATGTCGGGGGTGCAGGTCCCTGTTCGGGCATTGAACTGGCTTTGGATCTTGTTTGGAGTCGTGCTCACCACGTGTGGGGTTCAGTTTCTGCAGTCTTCAAAAAGATGGTTAAGTGTTTCGCGTATCTTGTTGATGTGCGTGTTGATGATCAATTTGATGCTCATTGGCAAAACATCGTTTATGTTCATCCCGCCTTGGCAAAAAGCAACGCGCGCATTGGCGCAAAGCCTGCCTGAACAGGTCGAAACCGTATATATCTATGGGCATTTTCTTGGCGTGAATGGCGCGGCAGACGCCAGAGTTCAATTCGAACGGGGGCTGCGGTTGCGGTTAAACTATCTGACCGGGGCCGAGATCATCATGTGCTGGAAGCAGCCCGATAGATGCGATGGGATTACACCTCCGTTCGATCCAGGCGACTGGGTCTCGACGCCTGTTGTCGCATCATCTGGTGACCAGGCCTTTATCCTTTTGCCGCGTCCCAATCTGGGGCCCTGATCAAAAGGTGAGTTGTAACAGGTTTGAGAAAATTCTATGAATGCGCCCACTTGGGCTGTCCGGCATTCAAGGACACAGACCCCAACCCCTGTTGGAACACCCGGACATGATTGACCTGAGCGACCACAATCCCCTGCGAAAAAGTCGCAACTACCTGATTTATCAGCACCCCGAGGTCGAAGGGGCGCTGCTGAAAGTGCGGGTGGACGAACCTGTGCGTAGCCATTTTCTGCCGCGTTATGCCGAATGGCGCTATGGCAATCTGCGCCAATGGAACCGCGAAGCAAACGAATATCTGGCGGCGCTCAACCGTGGATGCCCTGAGATCGAAAGGTTGGCGCAATTCATGGGATATGCGCCAACATCAGCGGGCCCGGCGATAGTGGTGGAAAAACTGACCGGCCCGGACGGAGATCTTGCGCCAACCCTGCATTCGGAACGCGTCGCGCTGGCCAAAGATCACGCCGGACGTGAACGTCTTCATGCTGAATTGATGGAACTGTTTGACGATCTCGAAAGCGGCCGGATCATTGTGGGTGACATGGGGTTCGAAAACATCGTTCGTGCGCAGGAAAGAGGCGGCAAGCTGACCGTGATTGACGGCGTTGGCGAGAGGGTTCTTTTTCCGCTGTCACTGGTCAGCGAAACAGCGTTTCGCAAGTCAATCGACCGCCGGCGACAGAGGATGTCGAGTGGCTTTGGTTTAATGAAGACCTGACCACTAAACTGCTACGCGCAGGGGAAAGGCGCGTTCGACTTCTTTTGCTATCTCCGCAATCAGGGCTTTTGTCACGGCGTTGCGGTTGTTCATCTGAACCCGTGCGACATAGGCAAGCTCTGGAGGGTTTGGAAAGACATCGTTGATGACTTCCATGTCTGGTGTAA
Organism: Ruegeria sp. CDSC025; assembly: GCF_059610805.1. Taxonomy (NCBI): domain Bacteria; kingdom Pseudomonadati; phylum Pseudomonadota; class Alphaproteobacteria; order Rhodobacterales; family Roseobacteraceae; genus Ruegeria; species Ruegeria sp. CDSC025. The sequence continues at coordinate 290,312 of NZ_JBXWOJ010000001.1, forward strand.
TGTGCATCCCGTTCAATAGCGCTATGCCCAGCCCTGATCGAACAGCCGACTGGATTCCTGCTGCACTTGGACATTCCAGGATATTGTCAAAGCGGTGGTCCTGCTGCTGACTGTCTTCCATTCCCCATCTCCGGTAGAAACACTGTGTGTCAAAGGACAGAAACGGAACCGGTTCTGACAGATTCAGACGATAGTCGGGTGATTTGACCCAATGAAGGGAATCCTGAAACAGGATCAGATCTTCGGGCTGCACGTCGTTGCGAAATATCTGAATCACCGCCAAGTCTAATTCACCGGCCTTCAACCAATCCTGAACATTCAGGCTTTGACCAGTGCGGGTTCGTACGCGAACATCGGGGTACAGCCGCGTGAAACGTCCAAGAATTTGGGCGATCCCGCTGGTTGTCGCATCCTCGGTCATGCCAAGCCGCAAGTGGCCGGTGAGCGGCCTGTTACCAAGTGAGGCCACCGCTTCGTCATGCAGAGTGGTAATTCGACGGGCGTATTCACAAAGACGCAGCCCGTCTTCGGTGAACAGGGGGGCACCTTTGCGGCGAGCCAGCAGTTTGCAATTCAGTGCGCGCTCTAAACGGCCGATCTTATGGCTGACTGCCGATTGCGAAAGCGCAAGGTGTCGGGCCGCACTGGTCACACCACCATAGGTCGCGATTGCTAGCAGCGCGCGCAAAGCGTCTATTTCCAAACGTTCGTTCATGAATGCCCATGACAGATTTTGATCATTGAATGATAATCATTCATTTGCGGCAAAGGCAAATGTCAGATTAGGTATCGCGAACACAATGTTCGCGGAGCTTCGAAATGAACAATCTGTACCCGGAGGATATCACAGACTTCGAACATCAGTCGGCATGCAAATCTGGTCCGCTGACGCTGTCTTCTTCTTTCGGCAAAGGAAAGTGTAACTGATGACGGAAGACAGAACAGCTAACCGCCGCCTGACAACACTGTTTGAGATCACCGGATCGGTTCTGGCTATGGCTTATGCCTTGCTGATTGCTTCGAATATTGGCGCTGAGATTCTTGGATTCTCCCTACTGTTGGTGTCATCGGCGCTGTTTGCCGCATGGGCATTGATTGATCGGCGCTGGACGTTTTTGCTGTTGCAGGCGTTCTATGCGACCTCTGCCATTATTGGACTGATCCGTTGGGCATAAACTTGGTGTAGGGTTGCCGCCAGGAACTTGTTAGGACGGATCTATGACGGATCAGGACAGAATCGATATCGGCTTTCTGCTGTTTGATGGCTTTCCGATGGCTTGTTTGACATCGGTGATCGAACCCCTGCGGGCGGCCAATGAAATCGCAGGTCATCAAGCGTTTAGATGGTCGCTGGTTTCTGAACGTGGTCAAAAGGTTCAGTCAAGCGCAGGGGTTGGGTTCGAAGCAGATCGCGCGTTGGCGGACTGCAGGAATATCGACATTCTATTCCTGCTCAGCAGCCCGTCTTCGGTCTTTGACAACGCTGTTAGCGGCAATGCCTTGCTGCGTGGTCTTGGGAGGCACGGAACAGTTCTGGGCGGGATCAGCGGTGGCGTATTCCCTCTTGTGCGATCCGGTGCAATGGCAGGTCAGCCGGTCTCGGTCCACTGGTGCTATGAGGCGGCATTTGAGGCCGAGTTTCCCGATATGGACGCCCGGAGCGAAGTGATCGTGCGCACCGTGACGCGCTATACCGCCGCCGGTGCAGCGGCAGGGTTCGACCTGGCACTGCATTTGGTTCACGATCGCTTGGGCGGTGACATTGCGCATGAGGTTGCGTGCTGGTTTCAACATCCGATGATGCGCGGTGCGGCAGTGCGTCAGCAGGTGCCCAATGCGACAGCGCCGAAAACGGGAGACCGCCTTCCACCGCTTGTTTCACGCAGCGTTGAAATGTTTGCCGCCAATATTGGTCAAGCGATCTCGATTGCCGAAGTTGCGAAACAAATGGGCGTCACACCTCGTCAGATCGAACGGGCATTCAAACAGGCAACCGGACACAGCCCCAGCCATTACTACCGTGCCATGCGGATGAAGGCGGCGCGGCAGATGGTGGTTTATACCAAAGACCCCATTTCCCAGATCGCGGCCGCTGTCGGCTATGGATCTGTCGCGCCCTTGGTGACGCATTACCGGTCGGCTTTTGGCCTGAGCCCCAGCGAGGACAGGCGCCGCATCAACCGTTTCCGGGTTGAGGATAACGCCCCTTTGCCCTCGGTCTAGGCGCTGACTAAAGCGCCGATCGCATCGCCGTCAGGATCGCATGGTGCAGAGATTTGGCGGATGAGCGCGGACCGTACAGGCTGTAGTGATCCGAACTACGACACAGCACGAAACAGCCAATATGGTGGATCGAGCTGCGCGCCGCCGTCCCCTTAGTCAATATGCGCAGATCCAACTGGCACAAAAGCTCCAGCACTGCTTGAATGTTCGCACCAGCCAAGTCGAAACGCACCCAGGCATCGGTCTGTTCAGTGACAGAGGCCGCAGACCCAATGGCAGATTTTACTTGCGTAGCAAGGTCCTCGTGCGTGTCATGCGGTGCTTCAACCATCCATTGCTCTGGCCCCGCCCAAAAGGCGGTGATTGCGGTTCCTTCAAACCTCTGGACCTTTGGTGCCTCAGCGCCAATTAGTTTCTTCAATGCGGCTTTGGCCGCTGTTTCCTGACCGAGCCGCGCCGCGACTGATGCCAACGCCACGCCCGGTATCTCGGAACAGGTGACAGGCCCAACCGTGTCTACCCGAGGGTCAGCCGCGCCGAGGGCGGTTATCGCAACCAGATTATCCACGCAGACGTTCTCCTTCCGGGTCAACGAAATGGGCCGAGACAATTTCCACCTCGACCGTCAGGTCCGTCAGCGGAGAGACAAGGCGCATTTTTTCGCCCAGCCTGTCGCCGCCGTTTTTCAACAGTCCCAGCCCGATGCTACTGTTCAGAATGGGCGAGTAGACGGCTGAGGTGACATAGCCCTGATCATGGGCCGCATCGACCGGGCCATCGTTCTTCATCAGGTGGCCACCGGCGGTTACCTTGTTTTCAGGCTCCAACGGTTTGATCCCCACCAGCATCAGTGCATCCGGTTGGTTCAGTGCCTCGCGTTCCGACAGGGTTGATCCGATGCTGTCCTTCTTTTTGGACACCATGCGGCCCATTCCCAGGTTCAGGGCGGTTGTGGTGCCGTTCAACTCGCTGCCTGCAGCATGGCCTTTTTCGACCCGCATGACGCCCAGTGCTTCGGTGCCATATGGGACAACGTCGAACTCTTCGCCCTCGGCCATCAGCCTGCGCATCAATGCGTCGCCATAGCGAGAGGGAACCGCGATTTCGAATGCCAGCTCGCCTGAAAAGGAAATCCGGAACAGCCGCGCCCGAAGGCCGCCGCACACGGTGATGGTTCCACAGGCCATAAAGGGAAAGGCCTCATTCGAGATGTCGAATTCCGGGTCGATGATTTTTCGCAGCAGCTTACGGGAATTGGGCCCGGCAACTGCATATTGCGCCCATCCTTCTGTGGTGGATATCAGCTGCACATCCATGTCCGGGCACAGGCACTGGCGCACGAATTCCATGTGGCGATAGACCAATACGGCATTTGCGGTCGTTGTGGTTACGACGAAATGATCCTCGGCCAGTCGCGCGGCGGTGCCGTCATCCATGGCTATGCCATCTTCGCGCAGCATCAGGCCATACCGGGTTTTGCCGACCGCAAGCTTGGCGAAACCGTTGGCATAGACCCGGTTCAGGAACGCTGCCGCATCGGTGCCCTGCACGTCGATTTTGCCCAATGTCGTGCAGTCGCACACCCCGACCGAGGCACGCGTCTGACGCACTTCACGGTCCACGCTCTCGCGCCAATGGGTCTCGCCGGGCAGGGGGAACCACTGCGCACGAAGCCAGTTGCCAACCTCGACAAACACCGCGCCGCGTTCTTCGGCCCAGTGGTGTGAGGGCGTCAGGCGGGTGGGGTGAAACTCTTTACCCTTCATCCGGCCTGCGAAAGTGGCAATCGGGACAGGGGTATAGGGCGGGCGGAAGATGGTGGTACCGGTCTCGGGGATCGACTTACCGGCCAGCTCGGCCATGATCGCCAGCCCGCCGATATTCGAGGTCTTGCCCTGGTCCGTGGCCATGCCCAGCGTGGTATAGCGTTTCAGATGCTCGACCGAACGGAAGCCCTCCTGATAGCTGAGACGGACATCCTTGACCGTCACATCGTTCTGCTGGTCCAGCCATGCGCGTTTGCAGCCCTGAACGTACCAGAATGGGGTCTGCGCGATGGGTGCGTCCTCGGCCTCGGGCAGATCGGGTTTGGCGTTGGTCAGGTCCAAAGCGGCGATTGCGGCCTCGGCGCCAGAGCGCAACGCACCGTGGGTAGACATATCGCCGTTTGCCGCGCCGGCAACGGACATGCCTACCGGCAGGTCCGCGCCGGGAACAAAGGCGGCCAGCGTCTCATCCCATGCGGGGCGGCCGCGCTGGTGGCAGGTCATGTGGACGTTGGGGTTCCAACCGCCCGAGACGCCCAAGGCACCGCATTCCAATGTCCGGGTTGAGCCATCGGGCAGGGCGACTTCGACAAAGCTCAGCCCCAGGCGGCCTTTGGTATTTGTGACCTGCGCGCCTTGCAGAACTTCGTAATCGTGGCTGATAGGTGCGTCCTTGCGTACATCGATCACTGCGGTGATTTTAACACCTTTGGCGTGCAGATCAGCTGCGGTGCGGTGACCGTCATCATTGTTGGTAAAGACGGCGACGCGCTGCGATGCCGCTGCTCCAAACCGGTTGGCATAGGTCCGCAGGGCGCTGGCTGTCATGATGCCGGGGCGATCATTGTTCTCGAATGCGATTGGCCGCTCGGTCGCGCCTGCGCACAGCAGCGCCTTTTGGGTATAGATACGCCAGAGGATTTGCCGGGGTTTGCCTGCGGGCAGGCTGGGCAGATGATCGCCCGTACGCTCGACCGCGCCATAAATTCCGTGGTCAAACGCGCCGATCACCGTGGTGCGCGGCATCAGGCGCACATTGGGAAGCGTGGACAGCTCGGCCACAGCCTGCGCCGCCCAGTCAGACGCCGCAGCATCGTCTATGGTGAGTGTTTCGCTGTTCAGGCGACCGCCCAGGGCGAAATCCTCATCCGCCAGAATGACATCCGAGCCCGCACGACCCGCGGTCAAAGCCGCCATAAGACCGGCTGGTCCGGCACCAATGATCAGCAGATCGCAATGGCGAAAGCCCTTGTCGTATTCGTCCGGGTCCTCTTGCATCGAAAGCGATCCAAGCCCGGCTGCGCGACGGATTGTAGGCTCGTACAGCTTTTCCCAGAAGGCTGCAGGCCACATGAAAGTCTTGTAGTAGAAACCCGCAGACAGGAAGTTGGAAAACATGTCATTCACGGCCAGCGCGTCGAATTTCAGGCTGGGCCAGCGGTTCTGTGATCGCGCCTCAAGCCCCTCGAACATCTCGATGGTTGTTGCGCGGGTATTGGGCTCTTTGCGGGCGCCCGAGCGCAGTTCGACCAAGCCGTTCGGCTCTTCGGATCCTGCGGTCAGAAGCCCGCGCGGGCGGTGGTATTTGAAAGACCGCCCGATCAGACGCACATCATTGGCCAACAGGGCCGAGGCCATGGTGTCGCCGGGATGCGCGGTATAGCTGCGCCCGTCAAAGCGGAAGTTCAGCGTGGTGTTGCGGTCAATCTGTCCGCCGTTCAGCCGGTTCACCTGCGTCATTTGGAGCGCCCCCGTTCGCGGGCCACATCGCGGGCCAGTTCCGCCTTTGAAATCTCGTGGGTCAGCGTGTTGCGCGTGACGACCAGCCAGGATCGGTCACCTGTTTCGTGGTACCAAAGTTCACGGTGCTCGCCTGCCGGGTTGTCACGCAGATAGGCATAGTCGTGAAAGGCTTCGGCGGCATTTTCCGCCTGCCAATCGGGGCGGTCAATCAGCGCGGCGTCGCCCAGATAGGTGAATTCTGATGCATCGCGAGGCCCAAGAAGGGGGTGGTTGATTATCATGTCTGGTGTCCCCTTTAATGCAGGTTGGGCTGATTGCCCGCGCCTTTTTCGTCGATCATCCGGCCGGTGCGGAACCGGTCCAACCGATAGGCCGTTGCGACAGGGTGCGGTTCGTCCTTCGCAAGCAGATGTGCAAAGCAATAGCCCGAAGCCGGAGTTGCCTTGAACCCGCCATAGCACCAGCCCCCGTTGAAATAGAGGCCCTCGACGGGCGTTTGGTCAATGATCGGTGAGCCATCCATCGACATATCCATCACGCCGCCCCACATCCGCAGCAACCGGGCGCGTCCGATCATCGGCATCAATGCCATGCCACCTTCGCAAACATCCTCGACCACGGGCAAGTTGCCGCGTTGGGCATAGGTGTTATAGCCGTCAAGATCGCCACCGAACACCAGCCCGCCCTTGTCGGACTGACTGACATAAAAATGCCCCGCGCCATAGGTGATGACACTGGGTAGGACGGGTTTTAACCCTTCAGATACAAAGGCTTGTAGAACGTGGCTTTCGATAGGCAGGCGCAGTCCGGCCATCCCCATAACGCGCCCCGAACTGCCCGCAACGGCGCATCCGACTTTGGAGGCGCCGATAAAGCCCTTAGTCGTTTCGACCCCAAGACATTTACCGTCTTCTATCCGCAGCCCAGTAACTTCACAGTTCTGAATAATATCGACGCCATGAAGGTCGGCTGACCGGGCATAGCCCCAGGCCACTGCATCATGGCGCACGGTACCGCCGCGCCGTTGAACAAGGCCGCCCTTGATCGGAAAGCGAGCGTCGTCGAAATTCAGATAAGGGTGTTCGCGCCGCACCTGATCTGCGTCCAGCAATTCGGCATCGGCCCCGTTCAGGATCATCGCATTGCCACGTCGCGTATAGGCGTCACGCTGACCGTCTGTATGGAACAGATTGACGATACCGCGCTGACTGACCATTGCGTTATAGTTTAGGTCCTGCTCGAGCGCTTCCCACAGCTTCAGCGAGAACTCATAGAACGGCTCATTCCCATCCAGCAGGTAGTTCGAGCGAATGATCGTGGTGTTTCGGCCCACATTTCCGCCACCGATCCAGCCTTTCTCGATTACGGCAACATTTCGTTGGCCGTAGATTTTGGAAAGGTAATGCGCGGTTGCCAGACCATGCCCGCCGCCGCCGATTACGATGATGTCGTAATGGGCCTTAGGTTCAGGTTCACGCCAGACCGGCTTCCATCCTTTGTGGCCGGTTAGCGCCTCTTTGATAACTCGAAAGCCGGAATATCTCATGAATCGGACCTTTTCTTCCAAACTTCATTATTTTCGGGCGCGGCGATATCCCCATATGCGACATGGGTGTGTCTGAATCAGACCCTCAGGCACAAGAAATAAGGCCGGAAAACCAATCGGTGAAATCCGATACCTCGGCTGAGTTGCGAAGGACGGATAAAAAATAGCCCTCACTGGCGGGTGCGGAATCTTTGCTGGCAAGGCGGACTTTGCCTGATTTCAGGGCTTGCTCTGCGATGATAGAATTCACCAGCGCAACACCGCTGCCTGAAACAGCAAGTTGCAGGGCGAGGCCATAGGAATCCACAAAATATGATGGCTTGCGCAGTTTCTGGCCGGTGATTTCACCCCATGACGCCCAACTGTCCGATGTGCCAACGGATTCGATCAGAGGCAGATCAAGCCAATTGCCGCTTAGATTCGGCGACACCACCGGGACAAGGCGATTGGGATTCAACGGTTTCGCATTTTTCCCGACTTGTTTTTCTGAACCAAAGCGTACCTCAATATCGGCGCGCGATGCTGCGTATTCGTCAGGCCAGATCGTGCTGACAAACCGGATCGAGGTCTCGGGGTGGCGGGCCTGAAACTCTGGCAAGGCCGGTGAGATGACCCATTCGATAATGCTGATTGAGGCCGCAACCGTGATATGGCGCGCCTTTTCTACTGTCAAATAGGGCGAGGCGGCGGATTGCAGCATGTCCAGGGCTGTCTCAACCTGGGGCAACAGTTTCCGCCCCTCATCGGTCAAGGACAGGCCGCGCGCATGGCGGTGGAACAGGACAACGCCCAGCCGGGTTTCCAGCGCTCTGATCTGTTGGCTGACGGCGGATTGCGTCAGCCCGATCTCATCCGCCGCCGCGGTTGAACTAAGCCGCCGCGCGGCCGCTTCGAACGACCGGAACCACGTCAGAGGAGGGAGTGTTTTTGCCATCGGTAACTGACCTATTAGTATTATTAATACCAAAGGCTCAAGTTCTTTCGTTTGTCAAAAGATGTTTCTGGCGGTGATATTTCCTCAAGCAGTTTTGGGGAGGCGCTTGTGCAGCCAAATATCAGAAAATTGGTAACTTTCGACGAAGAGGTTCTGGTCGAAGGATTTCGTGCCGCCGACCGCCCGTGGCGCATGTTTGCCGTTGCTGCGGTTGTGTCGAACCCTTGGGCTGGCCGGTATATCGAAGATCTGAGACCGGAAATTCTGGCCTATGGGCCTGTGTTGGGTCAGTTGCTGACAGACCGGATGATCGCACTTGCAGGCAATGGCGAGGTGATCGAAGCCTATGGCAAGGCGGCGGTTGTTGGCTTGGATGGTGAGGTCGAACATGCCTCGGGCCTGATCCACACGCTGCATTTCGGCAATTACTATCGTCAAGCGGTTGGGGCCAAGTCCTATCTGTCCTTCACCAATACCCGCGGTCCGGCGAACACTCCGATCATGGTGCCCATGATGGACAAGAATGATGCCGGGCGTAGATCGCATTATCTGACGCTGCAGTTTGCAATCCCCGACGCACCGCGCGCGGATGAAATTGTGGTCGTGCTGGGTGGCGCAACCTCGGGCCGTCCCCATCATCGGATCGGCGACCGTTATCAGGACCTCAAGGATTTGGGCCATGACGTGGACAACCCGGCCTCGGTCTGAACTCAGCACCCTGGCGGTGATTGATCAGGGCCAAGGGCCGCTGGTTATTCTGCTGCACGGGGTTGGTCTGCGAGCCGAGGCGTGGGGTGCGCAGATCGACGCTCTGGTCGCGGCGGGGTATCGTGTCTTGTGCCCGGATATGTCAGGACATGGTCAGTCGAGCTTTGATCATCCGACTGGCTTGGAGGCATACGTGCACCGCACGGCGTCCGTGCTAACAGAGCCCGCTGTCTTGATCGGCCATTCAATGGGCGCCCTGATTGCGCTCCGACTGGCGGCGGATGTGCCAGATAGCGTTCTTGGCGTTGCGGCATTGAATGCGATCCATCGGCGTCCGGCTGCCGCGCGCAAGGCCGTCGTCGCACGTGCCTCGGCCTTGGACGTATCGGGGCCAAATGATCCCACTGTCACGTTGCAACGTTGGTTTGGCGAAGCCTCGTCCGCCGAGCGACTGGCCTGCATGCGCTGGCTGACTGAGGTTGATCCGGCGGCCTACAAATCCGCGTATACCGCTTTTGCCGAAACGGACGGTCCTTCCGATGATGAACTGGCCCGTATCGCTTGTCCCGCCTTGTTCATGACCGGCGCGGATGAGCCGAATTCGACGCCTGAAATGTCTCGGGACATGGCGCGTTTGGTTCCCTCGGGACAAGCGGCAATCATCGCAGGTGCCGCACATATGTTGCCGATGACTCATCCCGCCGAAGTAAACGCACAGCTGTTGGAATTTGTGGGGGGGTGCCAGCCATGACAAGTATGGACCCCCGAGCTTTGCGTGACGCATTTGGCAGCTTTATGACCGGGGTGACAGTGGTGACGGCACGGGATCCGCAGGGCGCGCCAGTTGGGTTCACCGCAAACTCGTTTTCGTCCGTATCGCTTGACCCGCCATTGCTGCTGGTGTGTCCGGGGAAGTTTCTGTCCAGCCACGATATTTTCGCCAACTGCACCCGGTTTGCGGTGAATGTGCTTGCAGATGGACAGCAAGAGATATCGAATACTTTCGCTGGGTATAAAGGGGACCGGTTTGCAAAGGTCGCGCACAGCAATGGTCTCTATGATCTGCCCCTGATCGACGGTGCGCTGGCGCAGTTTTGCTGCGAGACCCATCAGGTCCTTCCCGCCGGTGATCATACCTTATTGATCGGTGAAGTGGCAGAGTTCTCGCACTCGGTCGGGCAGGGTCTTGGATATGTCGGAGGGTCGTATTTCAGCCTGGGGCTCGAACGCGAAATCGACGCCATGGTACCGACGATATGCGGCGCAATCATCCGCAAAGATGACAGTGTTTTGCTGGAGCAGAGCAACGGTGCCTATCGTCCCATTCAAATCGCCGGGGTCGAGCGGGGTGGGCAGCGAAACCGATTGACCCAGGGCTTGTCAGAACGTGGACTGAAGGTAGAGGTCGAACAGGTCTATTCCTCATTCGACGATGCGGAAACAAAGCAGCATTACACCTATTTTCTGGCCAGCTGTTCCCGACCAACGCCGCTTGAGGGCGCCGAATGGATCAGAACGGATGACCTTCCGAACCTGAAATACGTGTCCGGCGGTGTCCGCCACATGATGACCCGCTATGCGATGGAAGCCAAAGAGGGGGATTTTGCTCTCTACCTTGGTGACGCCTCGCAGGGCGACATTCACAGCATACGATAAAGGAGCAGGTCAATGGAATTTTCCCTGTTTGCCCATATGGAACGTTTGTCCCCAGATCAGCCGCATGACGTTCTGTATGACGAATTCGTCAGCCTTGTGAAAATGGCGGACGAGGGCGGGATGCGCGCCGTCTGGACGGGTGAGCATCACGGGATGGAGTTCACCATCGCGCCCAACCCCTTTATCTCGCTAGTCGATCTGGCTCATCACACCCGGAATGTACGGCTGGGGACGGGTACGGTAGTCGCCCCGTTCTGGCATCCGATCAAATTGGCCGGAGAGGCCGCCGCGGCAGATCAGATTACCAAAGGCCGGATCGAGCTGGGGATCGCACGCGGCGCATATTCTTATGAGTATGAGCGCCTGATGCCGGGGATGGATGCTTGGGAAGCGGGCCAACGGATGCGGGAAACAACCCCTTTGCTTCCGCGAATCTGGCAGGGCGATTGTGCGCATGAGGGTGAGTTTTATTCCTTTCCGGCAACCACATCTGCGCCGAAACCGTTTCAGAAAAACGGTCCGCCGATCTGGATCGCAGCGCGGGACCCCAATAGTCATGAATTCGGTGTCCACAACGGGTTTAACATCCAGGTCACCCCCCTGTGGCAGGGCATGGAAGAGATTGAAACGCTGATGGACCGCTTCAATGCAGCCTGCGACAGCCATACCGGACCGCGCCCCAAAATCATGCTGTTGCATCACACATATGTCGGCAAAGACGCAGACGATGTTGCACAAGGCGTTCAGGAATTGCGCCGGTATTACAACTATTTCGGTGCCTGGTTCATGAATAAACGCCCGGTCGAGCAAGGGTTGATCCAACGGATCACCCAGGACGAGATGGATGCCAATCAGATGTACACAAATGATAAGCTGACGCGCGACCTGACGGTTGGTACAGCGCAGCAGGTTATCGACCGGATCAAACGTTATGAAGATTTGGGCTATGATGAGTTTTCGTTCTGGGTCGACAGCGGGATGACGAACGAGCGAAAACGTGCCTCTTTGGCGCGGTTCATCGACGATGTCATGCCAGCCTTTCAGTGAGGAACACTATGGGAAATCTACCGCATTTTCAGCTTTTCATTGATGGCGCCTGGTCTGAGGGGGCGACGTCTCAGGTTATGACATCTGCAAATCCCGCAACTGGGCAGGGGTGGGCTACGTTTTCCTGTGCGGCACCTGAGGATGTCGACAGGGCAGTCGCCGCCGCCAAACGTGCGCTTGATGATCCGCAATGGCGCGACATGACGGCCACAGCGCGCGGCAAGCTTCTTTATCGCCTGGCCGACCTGGTTGCCGAAAACGCTGCACGGCTTGGAGAATTTGAGACAACAGACAGCGGCAAACTGCTGGCAGAAACCTCGGCGCAAACTGGGTATGTCGCGGATTATTACCGCTATTTCGCAGGGCTTGCGGATAAGGTTGAAGGGACGGTTCTGCCCATCGACAAGCCGGATATGCATGTGTTTACCACGCGCGAACCCATTGGTGTTGTCGCGGCTATTGTGCCCTGGAATGCACAAATGTTCCTGACAGCGACCAAGTTGGGCCCGGCGCTTGCGGCTGGGTGTACCGTCGTGCTGAAGGCGTCCGAAATCGCACCCGCCCCGATGCTGGAATTCGCGCGTTTGATTGAACAGGCAGGATTCCCCGCGGGCGTTGTCTCGGTCATCACCGGGGATGCGGAAAACTGTGCAATTCCACTAACCCGCCATCCCGATCTGGATCGCATCGCCTTTACCGGTGGCCCCGAGACAGCGCGCCATGTGGTCAGGAATTCCGCCGAAAACTTCGCCGTCACCTCGCTGGAGCTTGGTGGCAAATCGCCGATACTTGTTTTTGAAGACGCGGATCTGGATGGGGCCGCAAATGGCCTGATCGCTGGAAACTTTGGCGCGTCGGGGCAAAGTTGCGTTGCGGGCACGCGCGGGCTGGTGCAGCGATCCGTTCTGCAAGATCTGATCGGCCGCATCAAAGAAAAGGCGGGTGCAATCGTTCTGGGTGACCCGCTGGAGGCCGGTACCCATGTCGGACCGCTATGTACCATGGCGCAAGTGAACAAGATCGAAGAGACCCTGGCCAAGTCAGCGGAGCAGGGGGCCGTGGTCCATTTCGGAGGGCAACCTGCGGATCGGCCCGGCAATTACATGAACCCAACCCTGGTCGAGTGCATATCGCCCGAGACCGAGACGTTGAAAGTTGAGATGTTTGGCCCGGTCATGTCTCTGCTGCCATTCGATACCGAAGAAGAGGCCATCGCGTTAGCCAACAGCACAGTCTTTGGGCTGGGTTCAGGTGTGTTTACGCAGAACCTGGCGCGGGCGCATCGGGTGTCCAAGCGGATCAAGTCCGGGATTTGTTGGGTTAATACCTATCGCGCGATCTCTCCTATCGCGCCGTTTGGCGGGTTCAATCAATCAGGGTATGGTCGTGAAGCCGGGGTTGAAGCCATCCTCGATTACACCCGGACCAAGACCATCTGGATCAGCACCTCGCAAGAGCCGATGGCGAACCCGTTTGTGATGCGCTAGGTCTGTTGTCAGACAGATATCGGAGCGCGGTCATGAAGTTGAAACATCCGAATTTTAAACCTCCGGCAGACGCAAATGACCGGAAGGAGTTCCCTCCGGTCATTTGCTATCCGCCCGAAACGATGCCGCAACCTGATCTGGTTGCGTTGACCGACCTGAGGCAGCATGCGGTGAAAACCGCCGAAGTCATAGCAGCCCCGCGTGATGCAGCCTGTATTGAAGTGCCCGCGGGGGCCTTTATTCGGGTGGTGTCGGTCGATGGCGCGCAGGTCGGTGATCTGAACATGTGGAACAAGCACGACCTGACCGAACGGTTCTATTCCGGCAAAACCCGCGCGCTGCATGGCACGCATCTGTCGACCGGGGATCGGATGTGGTCAAGTTTTCCAAATATGCGACCCATGGCGACCATCGTCACGGATACTCTGGATTGGTATGGGTTCGATTCATACGGCGGATCCGTGCATGACGTGATCGGGACCCGCTGTGACCCCTATACCGGGCGATTGCTGTCTGGCGATGACTACCATTATTGCTGCCATTCCAACTTGACACGCGCTTTGGCCAGCCATTGTGGCCTGCCGCTGCATGAGGCCGAAATGCACGTCCACGACGTGTTGAACGTCTTCATGTGCACCGGATTTACGCAGGACACAGGCCAATACTTCATGAAGGCAAGCCCGGTGCGTCCGGGTGATTATCTGGAATTCTACGCCGAGATTGACCTGATCGTCGGCCTTTCAGCTTGTCCCGGGGGCGATTGCTCGTCCGAGCATTCCTCGGACGCAGCCGCTTGTTATCCATTGGTTATGGAAGTCTATGACCCCGGTGAAGACATCCGAAACGCGCATATTCAGCCCAAGCGATCTGCTTATGATCGCACCCATGGGGCAGGTTAAGAGGTCAGGCGTTGCCCAAGCCGGTCCAGCATCCGACAGCATAGGTCGAGCTGTTCGATCTCGACGTACTCATCTGCTTTATGGGCCTGTGTGATCGAGCCGGGACCGCAGACAATCGCATGGGTGCCAAGCTGCTGAAACAGGCCAGCTTCAGTGGCGAATGACACAACACCTGTTCCGTTCGCCCCAGTCAGCTCGGCAACCAGTTTGCGGGCGGCGTTTTCTTCCATCGGCTCAAGACCTGCAACCTCGGCCGTGATATCCTGCGTGATGCTGGCTTCACTATGGACGGCCTGCATTTCGGGTAGCAGGCCTTGGGTCACATAGTCAGACAGGGTTTGCTTGACGAAATCCGCATCGCTGGCCTGAACCGGGCGCATTTCCCAGCCGACATCGGCTTTGCTGGCAATGACGTTATGGGCGACGCCGCTATTGAAGAACCCCACGTTTATAGTGGTCCAGGGTGGCTCGAAGGGGCTGTTTGTTGGCGCGCGGGATTTCAATATCTGACGCAGTTCCAGAAGTTTTCCTACATAGCGTGCCGCGTATTCCGCCGCATTAACCCCATCATCCGGGGCCGAGCTGTGTCCTTCGAGCCCGACAAATCGTGTCGTGTATTCATAGCACCCCTTATGCCCTTCGATCAGGCACATTTCGGTGGGCTCTCCGATTATTGCGATATCCGGCACTATTCCTCGTTCGGAAAGATCGTTCACCATGTTCTGCGCGCCCAAACATCCGGTTTCTTCATCATAGGTGAAGGCAAAGTGCAGCGGTTGGGTAAGTTTTCTGGCATCCAGCGTTTCGGCAAGTGCAAGTGCGGCGGCGATGAAGCCCTTCATGTCACAGGTGCCACGTCCGTAAAGTCTGCCATCTTTCTCGGTCATCAAAAACGGGTCGGATGTCCAGTTCTGATCCGCGACGGGAACCACATCCGTGTGGCCGGATAACAAGATGCCGCCGGGAATGTCTGGGCCCATGGAAGCAAATACATTGGCCTTGGTGCCAGTATCATCCCGGGTTTCGATGCAGCGTGCACCCAAGGCCTGCAACCTGTCCCTTAGATAGCTGATGATCTTAAGATTGCTGTCTGCAGATACCGTTTCAAACGCGATCAGATCGGCGAGGATATCTTGGGTTCTTTGCAGGGTCATGGCTTTACAAACAGCTTTCTTGGGCGGTTACAGAAACATTCGGCAGGACCGGTATCGGTGATCAGGATCGACTCGGTGATCTCTAACCCCCAGTCATTCAACCAGAGGCCAGGCATAAAGTGAAACGTCTTGCCAGGTTCCTGGATTGTCTCATCCTCGGGACACAGAGATATCGTGCGCTCACCCCAGTCCGGGAGATAGCTCAGACCTACTGGATAGCCACAGCACGCGCGGCTTTCAATGTGGACGTATCTGACAATCAGGCATCCACACTGTACGTCGTTCCCATTTGTATCCTGATTGCGTCCCCACTAGATCGGGTCTGCGTCATGAAAGACCGAAACGCCCTGATGGACGTAGAACGACCACCCCTCGTTTCCGGTTAGCCACGTCATGTTCGAAGGATCTTCGAAGAACAGCGCGTCCAGCCCGGCCTTGGCCACGGCTTTTCGTGATTGGACAGACGACGGTCATATTCCCCCCGAGTGAATGCCGGATTCACTTGGCTCATCGGATCCTCGTGTCGTGATTAGAGACGTGTTGACAGAACTTTACGAATCCGATCACGTCAATGGACAACTCAGGAAGGAAATACTGTTGAAACTCAGTTCAAACCCACACCGCGGCAAGGAAAAATTGATTCCTGATGCTCCATTTCCTTCGATAAACGCGGCTCGCGTAGCTGATTTGTTAACAGTATGCCCTGCAGCAGCGGAAACCAATCTGGTAGAAGCCAAGGATTTGGCCAATGTCGCCGATCTATGGGTCAAAGATGAGCGTGGGCGTATGAACCTCGGGTCATTCAAGGCTTTGGGGGCTGCCTATGTCATCGCCCGTCACGCTGCTGATCTGGCGCAGACACCGGATGAGTCTACTTTACGCGGGAAAACCTATGTCACCGCTAGCGCGGGTAACCACGGGATGAGTGTAGCAGCAGGTGCACGGATATTTGGGGCTGATGCAGTGGTCTATATCGCCGAAACCGTACCTGAAAGTTTCGCGGAACGCCTTCGTGCGCAAAAAGCCAGGGTCGTTCGTCAAGGTACGGATTATGCCGCCAGTATGGAGGCTGCTGGCAAAGCGGCGCAGGATAACGGTTGGACATTGCTATCTGACAGTTCGTGGGACGGGTATTACGAGCTGCCGCACACCCTGATGGAGGGATATCTGCAGATGGCTGCAGAAGCGGTGCGCCAATGCCCAAATGCGCCCACGCATATCATTTTGCAGGCCGGGGTAGGTGGGCTAGCAGGGTCGGTTGCAGCTTATGCGCGCCATGCCTGGGGTGATGGACCCAAAATCATTGTCGTGGAACCCGAAGCGGCCCCTGCGTTGCAAGCCAGTATCGAAGCAGGTACCTGCGTCTTTGCGGATGGGCCTGACAGCATCATGGGGCGGCTGGACTGTAAAGAACCATCGCTGATCGCGCTGAATGGTCTGGCGCGGGATGCAGACTGTTTTCTGACGCTCTCGGATGACGACGTGGTGCGGTATTTACCGGCCATGGCAGAGGCTGGGTTGGCGACAACTGCTTCGGGCGGGGCGGGCGTCGCAGCAGCGATGAATGCAGATGTCTGCGAGGCCCTGAACATTGGAAGCGATGCCCAAGTTCTGTGCATTTTATCCGAAGTACCGGATTGAAGAAGGCCAAGAAGCATCTGAATCCTGCCCTGGAATAAGCGCAGGAAGCGGCAAGTTAAGAGGGTGCAACTGCCCCCAAAGGCAGAATCCGATTGCGCCTGAAAACGCGGGGTTCGCAAATCCGTACCTCTGCCCTATCAAAATGAGATTAATAGCCCCCCAAAGCGCGGTTTCTAGATTGGATTGCACCAGATAATTTTGGCGTTTTCCAATCGGTCAAGGAATTTCGACATGCGAATCTCTCAGCAACTCAGTATCGATGTCGAGGTCTGGGCTGGGAGATGCGGCGGTTTAAATAGGAATTATAACTCATTTAAATAATTAGATTTATGTTGTTGATTGGGAAGTTAAATAGAGGCGAATGAAGCAAGTTAATTACGCCATTCAAGGCCTTGCGTCGCGGACGAGATATCGAAATATCAGTTGAGCTGAAGTGAATTACAGGATTCTTTGTCGCCTAGCTGTCACATTTATGGTTGCGTGGTTGGTCCCCCATGTCCTTAAATAGGGTGGACTGGTCTTTGAGATCCGGATGAACCGGGCAAGCAAAGACCGCACAGGGGAGCCAAGTTGGTAATGTCAAATGACGCAGCGTTCGTCGAATTTCAGCGTGTTCAAAAATCTTATGACGGCGAGATACTCGTCGTAAAAGACCTTAATCTCTCGATGCCAAAAGGTGAGTTTCTAACTATGCTCGGCCCCTCGGGGTCAGGCAAGACAACTTGCCTAATGATGTTGGCCGGATTTGAAACCGCTACTCATGGCGAAATCATGTTGGACGGACGCCCGATCAACAACATTCCACCACATAAGCGCGGGATTGGCATGGTGTTCCAAAACTATGCATTGTTCCCGCATATGACTGTGGCTGAAAACCTTTCGTTCCCGCTTGAAGTGCGCAACATCGGCAAAAGCGATCGGGAAGAAAAAGTGAAGCGTGCGCTGGATATGGTCCAGATGGGCGCCTTTGGCAGCCGTCGTCCGGCGCAACTGTCCGGCGGTCAGCAGCAGCGGATCGCCTTGGCCCGTGCTTTGGTGTTCGAGCCTGAGCTAGTTTTGATGGACGAACCGCTGGGCGCGCTGGACAAGCAATTGCGCGAACATATGCAGTTCGAGATTACCCGTCTGGCGCATGAGCTGGGGATTACGACAGTTTACGTGACCCACGACCAGACAGAGGCGCTGACGATGTCGGATCGCGTGGCCGTGTTCGACGACGGACGCATCCAGCAGCTTGCGCCGCCGGATCTGCTCTATGAAGAGCCCGAAAATAGCTTTGTTGCCCAGTTCATTGGTGAAAACAACACCTTGGAAGGCGCTGTTAAGTCAATCGACGGCGACTCGTGCGTGGTTGCACTGGATGATGGATCAGAAATTGACGCCAAACCGGTCAATGTCAGCGCTGCTGGTGAACGGACCAAAGTTTCAATCCGCCCCGAACGGGTGGAGTTCAACAAAGATCGCCTGCATGCCGATGCGCATACGCTAAAGGCGACTGTCAAAGAATTCATCTATATGGGTGATGTCTTCCGGTTCCGCCTATCTGTGGCGGGCAATGAAGACTTTATCATCAAGACCCGAAACGCTCCCGATGCGGTTCGGTTGTCGCCCGGCCAGGAAGTTGAAATCGGTTGGTTGGCCCATGATTGCCGGGCACTTGACGCCTGATGAAGAACGTCCCCTGGTGGATCGCTGGGGGGTAAATGGCGGCCGGGTTGCCCCGTGATCCGGTCTGTTCAGAAATTTACGGGTATAACAGGGAGTTAACAATGAAAGTTAAAACCACTTTGATGGCAAGCGCCATTGTTGCCGTGGCCGGAGGCGCCATGGCCGAGGAGATGACGATTGTCTCGTGGGGCGGCGCCTATTCCAAGTCACAGCTGAAGGCGTATCACGAGCCCTATTCTGAAAAGAGCGGCATCACTATCCTTAACGATGACAGCTCGGCCGAAGCGGTTGCCAAGCTGCGGGCAATGAACGAAGCGGGCAACATCACCTGGGACGTAGTGGATGTTGTTGCTGCGGACGCAATTCGTCTGTGTGACGAAGGTCTGGCGATGGAGATCGACCCCGACACCATGCTGGCCCCGGCGCCCGACGGCACCTCGGCTGCCGATGATTTCGGTGACCTGCTGGTCAGCGAGTGCTTTATCCCGCAGATCGTGTATTCGACTACATTCGGCTATCGTACAGACCTGGTAGGTGACACACCTCCGACCGATGTCTGCGCCGTATTTGATCTGGAGGCCTATCCGGGCAAGCGTTCACTGGAAAAGCGCGCCATCAACAACATGGAATGGGCGCTGATCTGTGACGGCGTCGCCAAAGATGACGTTTATGACGTTCTGGCGACTCCTGAAGGTCAGGATCAGGCGTTGGCGAAACTGGGAACCATCAAGGACAACGTCGTCTGGTGGTCCGCGGGTGCCGACACGCCGCAGCTTCTGGCCGATGGCGAGATCATCATGGGCTCGACCTATAACGGCCGTCTGTTCAGCGTGATCGAAGAGCAGAAGCAGCCCGTTGCCATGCTGTGGGACGCGCAGATCTTTGACCTGGACGGCTGGATCATCCCCGCCGGTCTGAGCGAAGAGCGTCAGCAGCGTGCGCTGGACTACATCATGTTCGCAACGGACACGCAGCGTCTGGCAGATCAGGCCAAGTACATCTCGTACGGTCCAGCCCGTGCCTCGTCGGCTCCGCTGGTTGGTCAGCATGCCGAGCTTGGCATCGATATGGCACCTCACATGCCGACCGATCCGGAAAACGCCAAGAACACGTTCCTGTATAACTACGAGTTCTGGGCGGATTACCGCGATGACATCGAAGCGAAATTCCAGGCTTGGCTTGCGAAATAATCGTTTGATTTCATGAAACAGTCGGGGGCGGTGCGCCGCCCCCAGACCCAAGCAGAGTCAAGGGGCACAAATGACTGACGCAAGCCAAAATGCGGGGCCGATGCTGGCAGCGGACGGAACGCCGCTCAAGCAATCGCTGGCACGTTCACTGCGGCGGCAGAAATTACGAGCATTGATGCTCGTCGCTCCGCTTCTGCTATTTGTCATGTTTTCCTTTATCGTGCCGATTGCTTCAATGCTGTTCCGCTCGGTTGAAAACAGCATGGTTTCAGAGACCCTCCCGCTTACTGTGGAAGCCCTGCAAAGCTGGGACGCCCAAAGCGGTGAGCTTCCGGACGAAGCAGTATACGACGCATTTGTTCGCGACATGGTCGTTGCCGTTGATAGCAAAACCCACACCCGCCTTGGCTCGCGTCTGAACTACGAAGAGACTGGCATGTCTTCTTTGTTCCGCCGCTCTGGCCGGAAAATGGGCAAGCTTGACCCTGAAACCGATGGACCGTTCAAGGAACAGATCATAGAGATTCACGAGGGCTGGGGCGATCCTAAGACATGGGCAGTGATCAAGACCCATTCGCCAACGGTTACCAATGGTTATTTCCTGAACGCGGTCGATATGCGCCGCACGCCCGAAGGCGCGCAGTCGCAGCCTGAAGACAAGCAGATTCTGATCAAGCTGTTTGGCCGCACATTGTTCATGTCGCTGGTGATCACCGGGGCCTGTATCCTGCTGGCATACCCGGTCAGCTACCTTTTGGCGACTTTGCCAATGCGTGTGTCAAACCTGCTGATGATCCTTGTCCTCTTGCCTTTCTGGACCTCACTTCTGGTGCGCACCTCGGCGTGGAAAGTGATGTTGCAACAGCAGGGCGTGATTAATGAAACATTGGTCTGGCTTGGACTCGTGGCCGATGATGCACGACTGGTGATCATCAATAACCAGATCGGCACGATCATTGCGATGACGCATATCCTGCTGCCGTTCATGATCCTGCCGATGTATTCAGTGATGCAGACAATCCCGGTGACTTACACGCGGGCGGCGAAATCCATGGGCGCGACCAACTGGACGACCTTCTGGCGTATCTACTTCCCACAATCCATTCCGGGTATCGGAGCGGGCTCGATCCTCGTGTTCATTCTTTCGATCGGTTACTACATCACGCCTGAAATCGTTGGCGGCACAAAAGGTGTCTTCATCTCGAACCGGATTGCCTATCACATCTCGTCCTCGCTGAACTGGGGGCTGGCTGCGGCCTTGGGTACAATCCTGCTGGGTGTCGTCATGCTGCTCTACTGGGTCTACGACAAGATCGTGGGCATTGATAATGTGAAGTTGGGATAATCGACATGGCTGCACTTACACCGATATCCCGCAAACCGCTCTCCATGGTTCTGCCCAGTGTCGCCTTGGCGGGTGCCTTCGCCGGCGTCTTTGTCGGCGCGGGCAACGGCTCGATCCTTTTGGGCATTCTGGGTGGCGCAGCTCTGATCGCCGCGCTGGCCTGGGTCTACATCAACGTTCTGAAGAACGAAAAACTGGCGCGCTGGATCAATATCCTGGGTTTCGGCATCATCGGTTTCCTGTTGTCAGGTCCGATGGGTGGCATTCTGGGCCTGTTGGGCGGTTGGTTTTTTATCTTCTTTATCTATTGGCTCTATGAAGGCCGGTATCGCCGTAAACTGCTCAGCTATCTGACGCCAAAACAGGTATTCTATCACTATCTGTTCCGGGTTATCTGCGGTGCGATCTTCGTGTTCCTGATCACCCCGATCCTTGTGGTTCTGCCGCTGTCGTTCAACGCGCAGGACTTCTTTACCTTCACCCCTGAGATGCTGAGTCTGGACCCCGAAGGGTATTCGCTGAAGCATTACCGCGATTTCTTCACCAACAATGAATGGCAGCGCAGCTTCAAGAACTCGCTGATCATCGCGCCGATTGCGACGATCATCTCGGTCTCGCTGGGCACGTTGGCGGCCATCGGCCTCAGCCAGAGCCACGTACCCGGCCGCCGCGTCATCATGGGCGTCCTGATCTCGCCGATGATCGTGCCGTTGATCATCTCGGCCACCGGCATGTTCTTCTTCTACAGCGATATCGGTCGCTTCATGGAAGGCACGCTGGGCATGAACAAGAACTTCGTGGGCTATGTGAAAGTTGTCCTTGCCCACGCCGTTCTGGGCATCCCCTTCGTCATCATCACCGTGACTGCGACGCTGGTGGGCTTTGATCGCTCTCTGACGCGGGCGGCGGCGAATATGGGCGCGGGCCCGGTGCGGACGTTTTTCAAGATTCAGATGCCCCTGATCCTGCCGGGCGTGATCTCGGGCGGCCTCTTCGCCTTTATTACCTCGTTCGATGAGGTGGTTGTTGTGCTGTTCGTTGGCTCTGCCAGCCAGAAGACACTTCCATGGCAGATGTTCACCGGCCTGCGCGAACAGATCAGCCCGACCATTCTGGCAGTAGCGACCATCCTTGTGGTGATCTCGATTGCGCTGTTGACCACGGTAGAACTGCTGCGGAGGCGGTCTGAACGCATGCGGGGACTCAGTCCCGCTTGACGCGACTCACAAGGTGATTTAGCGATTTCACCATGCACCCCGGTCACGATGGCGTCGTGACATCTAGGCGGGTGCATGGCTCTCGGTTCCCGAGGCCGCTTGTCCTGAACGCCGGGACTTGTGGCCGGGCTTTGCCTGTCCGGCATCGAGGAGAGACCAAGATGAATGATCTAAACAATCGCCCCGAATTCTTTACCTGCCACAACGGTGACAAGGCGCCTTTGCCCTTTAGTAAGGCAGAATATGCACGCCGTCTGGCCAGCTTGCGCGCCACGATGGCCGCCCGCGATATTCCAGCAGTTCTGCTGACTTCCATGCAAAACATCGCCTATTACTCAGGCTTCTTGTATTGCTCGTTCGGGCGTCCCTACGGTTGCGTTGTCACTCAGGACAAATGCACCACCGTGTCGGCCAATATCGACGCCGGCCAGCCTTGGCGTCGCTCGGTTGAAGACAACGTGATCTATACCGACTGGAAGCGGAACAATTACTGGCGCGCGGTGGCTGATCTGATTGGATCAGCCGGTCGGGTCGGGATCGAAGGCGATCACATGACACTGGCAATGCGCGACACCGCACTGGATATGCTGGGCCAACCTGAACTGGTTGATATCGCACCCGACACAATGGCCGCACGCATGGTGAAATCCGCCGAAGAGATCGCGCTTATCAAAGGCGGCGCACACACAGCAGATGTGGGCGGCGCAGCCATTCACGCGGCGATCCGCGAAGGCGCGAACGAGATCGATATCGCCATGGCCGGCCGTGACGCGATGGAGGCCGAGATTGCTCGTGCTTATCCAGAAGCCGAGTACCGCGACACCTGGGTCTGGTTCCAATCCGGCCTGAACACTGATGGCGCACATAACCCGGTCACCAAGCGGGCGCTGCAAAAGGGCGATATCCTGTCGTTGAACACATTCCCGATGATCTCGGGCTATTACACTGCGCTGGAACGCACCTTGTTTTTGGGCGAACCCGACGCTGACAGCCTGCGCATCTGGAAGGCAAACGTCGCCGCGCATGAGTTGGGGCTGAGCCTGATCAAACCGGGCGCGACCTGCTCGGGGATCACGGCTGAGATCAACCGTTTCTTCGCCGACGAAGGCCTGCTGCAATACCGGTCCTTTGGCTATGGCCATTCCTTCGGCATACTCAGCCATTACTACGGTCGTGAAGCGGGTCTTGAACTGCGCGAGGATATCGACACGGTTTTGGAACCCGGCATGGTCGTGTCCATCGAGCCGATGCTGTGGATTCCTGAAGGACAGCCCGGTGCCGGTGGCTATCGTGAGCATGACATTCTAGTGGTCGAAGAGGCCGGTGCCGAGAACATCACCGGCTTCCCCTATGGGCCAGAACACAACACGATCAGCGCCTGATCACATGGGCAGGAAGGGCGATCAGCCCTTCTTGCCCCGTTCGTGAAAGATGAAGCCGATAAAGTTCAGCAGCACCTGTGCCGCCAGAATCTGCGTGCTTTCGGTTGGGTCGTAACTTGGGGCGACTTCAACAAGGTCGATCCCGACCACGTCACCGCGTTTCGCCAGCCCCTGAAGAATTTCCAGCACATCGTAATACAAAAACCCGCCATGGCTGGGCGTACCCGTACCAGGTGCGATTGAGGGGCAAAACGCGTCGATATCAATCGTAACGTAATACCGCGCGCCCTCGGGGATGCGTTCAACCACGCCCTCGGTGCCCAGTTTGCGCACCTGTCGTACGGACAAGATGTCCGAGCCGCGAGCGCGGGCATCCTCATACCCTTCCTTGGCGGTTGATGACACGTTTCGAATGCCCAGCTGGGTCATGCCCGAGACGTACGGCTTTTCAATCGCCCGCCGCATCGGATTGCCGTGGCCAGCAGTGACGCCATGACGCTCGTCAACGAAATCCAGATGCGCGTCGATCTGGACCACATGGATCGGACCGTTCTGCGCGCAATCTGAGGCAAAGGCGTTGATGCAGGGGATATTCACCGAATGATCGCCGCCGATGGTGACGGGCAGGGCGCCTGCGGACAGAATACGTTCGACGCCGTATTGAATATTGGCGTGGCTCTCATCTGTCTTGGTGTGGATAATATCGGCATCCCCAATATCGACCATCCGCACCGATCCATCCAGATAAGTGGCGTCATCCTCATGGTCATAGGCCCCGGCATGGCCAAAGCTGAACAGGGTTGAGGCCTCGCGTACAGCACGGGGCCCAAAGCGCGCGCCGGACCTCCATTGAGTGCCAAAGTCGAAAGGCGCCCCCATGACTGCGACATCCGCGTCGATATTGTCCCAATCCTCGACATACGGCGCTTTGCCGAAGGTCGAAATGCCGACGAAAGGCAGATTAAGCCGCCCACCGCTATACCCATGTGATGACATGGCGAGTTTCCCGTTTCTTGCTGTTCAACGGCAGCTTAGACAGGAATTCAAAGCTGCGATAGGTGGGGGCTGTGGGCTTGATTATCCGATTGTGCGAAGTGTATCTGGTGCAGCCATTATAAAGGAACAGCCGTGGGCCATCATGAACTGCCACCGGGAACGGGTGTCTACTATATCAATCTGGATCGGGTACCCGAGCGGCGCAACTTTATGGAGGCGCAGTTCGCCCATACCGGGCTGATCGGGGCCGCGCGTTTCAGTGCGACCGACGCGCAACAAGAAGGCGCACTGGATGGTCACGGCTATGTTGCCGGTTCCGGCAGCCGCTGGGGTCTGAAACAAAGTGAAGTCGCTTGTTTCGAAAGCCATCGCGCCGTTTGGAAGCGTGCCGTTCAGCAAGACCTGAAGGCTGTTGCGATCTTTGAAGACGATGTCGAAATGTCGACCCAAGCTGGCGGTGTGATTGCCAGATTGCTCGAAGCAGGGTCAGGGTTCGACTTCCTAAAGCTGGACTATTCCCCCCGGGTGCTGCGGTTTGGGCCAGAACTACAGATTTCCGGCGTACCGGTTCGCCCGATGCTGGAAATGGCACCCAGCGCGGCCGCATATATCCTGTCGCAGGCGGCCTGCCGTAAATTGCTGATGTGGTCCGAGAAATACTCGGATCACCTGGATGATTTCGTATCTATCCCCCGCCCGGATTGGCAAATGTATCAGTGTTTTCCAGCAGTCGGCGTTCAAATGATCTGGTCGAAACAGCAAGATCAGGCTGAAGATTCCGTGAAAGTCAGTGAACGTTCACAAAACAGAAAGACCAATAGCGGTCTGGATAAGGGACCCCTGTGGTTTCGCATTCGTCGCGAATTGCAGGCCGCGAAACGCAAGTTGTATTGGCGCCAGAGAGGCGAAGCCCGATTGCTTGAAAGCGGGGGGTATGTCGGATTTATCCCCTGTGCCGAAGACCTGAGGGTTTAGTTTAGATCATGAGCTGATCACGTCTTTCCAACCAAGCAAAAATAGTAATTCTCGATAAGCGTTAACAAAACTGTCAATTTGATATAAACTTCCAGTGTTGTTGGTGTTTTTCCGGTTTGGGGTTGGTGTGGGTCAGACAATCTATGAGCATTATGGCGGTTTCAAAACGATCAGTCGGATCGTAATGACTTTTTACGAAATGGCACTGGAGTCTGATCAGATCGGTGACCATTTCGAAGATATCGACATGCCAAGGCTGATTGATCACCAGACCAAGTTCGTATCGTCTCTGATCGGTGGTCCGACATCATTTAGCGATGATCGAATTGAAGCGGTTCACAGAAATCTGAACATCTCGCACGCAGATTTTGACGAAATGGCAGATCTGTTTGGTGAAGCGCTGGCGTTACATGGAATGGAAGATCGGCACGTAAAGATTGCCTTGGGAGCGATCGAATCCAAACGCGCAATTATTGTTACGCGCGATGCGGCATGAGTATTCTTGCGATCAATGAACAACTGCTGCGCGCGATCGGTGTTGGTGTCGCAGTGGTTCGGGCGTCAGATCTTACATTCGTATTCTGCAACGGCCCTTTTCAGGAATGGTTTGGCCCTCCGGCTAATGGACAGACATTGTTGGATATTTTTCCTGACCTTGATGCGCGTGAACTTGAAGACGTAAAGCAATCGGGGCTCAGATACTCGGTCGAATTGCAGATCAAGCCGAAACGCAGGACATTGGTTTTCGCAACGGCAGTTTCTCTGGCAAACGGTCTTTCGGAACAGGTTCTGGTCATCGAGTTTCAGAACATCACCAAAATCCGCGAACTTGAAAGCATGATTGACAGCTACTCGACCATGGTCGAACGCAACACGCGCGAGTTGGAGCGTGAGAAAGAGCGGGTTGAAAGGCTGTTGCTGAACCTGATGCCGCGCGCTGTTTATGAAGAATTCAAGACATTCGGTGTGGTCACGCCGCAGCTTTACGATCAGGTGTCAGTTGTGATGCTGGACTTTGTGGGGTTCACGGATTTTGCCGCCAAGACGGACCCGACGGTTACCCTAAGCGAGTTGAATGACATCTTTACTGCCTTTGACCGGATTGTCGAACAGTTCGGATGTGAGCGGATCAAGACTATTGGCGATGCTTATCTTGCGGTGTCAGGCATGCCGGATGCTACGCCAGATCATGCGACTGCTGCTGCCCATTGTGCGGTCAGGTTCCTTCGCTATCTTGAGCGGAGAAATGAAAGCCATCCGCACAAGTGGCAGGCACGTGTGGGGCTGGGTATGGGGCCAGCGGTGGGATCTGTGGTTGGTATTCAGAAATATGTCTATGATGTATTCGGACCCGCCGTGAACATCGCTTCCCGGCTGCAAGTCTTTGCAAACCCAATGAACATTGTTGCGCCTGAAGAAATGAAATACGCCCTGATTGACGAGTTTCAGGTCTCTGATATCGGGCGTGTGGACATCAAGGGCATGGGTGAGATGGATCTGATTAATGTCACATCCGGTCTCAGCATTCCGCAACGGAAACCGGTGTTCTGACGGCCTTATTCGTCCGGAGGCACCAGCCCTAGTCCCCGTAGATATATACCGATCCCCGTTTCCAAAAGATCTTCGGGCGGGAAGGGTGCGGTGGCGCCGGTGTTACGGGCAAACAATTCGACTACACCGTGACTCAGCGCCCAGATATGTGCGCTGAACATTGAAGCTGGCGGACGTTTTTCCGGCGGAATATGTTGCGACAGATCGGCTGCAGCTTTCTCCAGAACATCTCTGGCCCGGTTTGCAGCTAGGGCAAGTTCTGGGGTGCGGTTGACAGAAATCCCACTTTCGAACATCGCGATATAGTGGCCAGGATTCTTGCGCGCAAAGGCCAGATAGGCGCGCCCGGTTGCTTCGAATGCAGCCAGCGCCGAAGGCTGGCCTTTGTCATAAGCGAATTGAATTAGATCGGCGAACATCTCGAACCCCTGACGCGCCGCCTCGGCGATCAGGTCCTCGCGCCCGTGA
This sequence comes from Ruegeria sp. CDSC025, assembly GCF_059610805.1. Lineage (NCBI taxonomy): Bacteria > Pseudomonadati > Pseudomonadota > Alphaproteobacteria > Rhodobacterales > Roseobacteraceae > Ruegeria > Ruegeria sp. CDSC025. The sequence continues at coordinate 317,908 of NZ_JBXWOJ010000001.1, forward strand.
TAGTGGCGATAAACAGCTGCAGGCGTGACGCCTGCCGCTTTTGCAGCCTCTGACAGGGTGAACCCGGTCGGACCCTTTTCCTCGATCAGGGACAGAGCTGCGTCGATCAGAGCCTGTTTCAGGTTGCCGTGGTGATACCCGCGTTTTGTCATCCCTGATTCAGACGCCTTTTTTGTTCAATTCTCGAAGAACTAAGACATAAACCGGTAGCACGTATTCGTCCAATCTTTGTGATGATATTGGCCGGCAAGAAAGATCAGGCATCCCAGATATCTGGCCCGCCACATAACTTGGTGTCGATATCGCCAATCGCATTTTTGTCCTTTTCATCATAGTCCAGCGCATGAAGCACGGTTTGGATTGCTGCCAGCCTTGCCCGTTTCTTGTCGTCGGAACGAACTATGGTCCAGGGGCAGGCTTCGCTGTGACTGCGTGTAAGGGTTTCGGAAATCGAAGCAGAGTATTCATCCCATTTGTCCAAACCAGCGATATCGATTGGGCTTAGTTTCCAGTGTTTCAATGGGTCCGTTTCGCGCGCAAGAAACCGGTTCAACTGCTCGGCCCGTCCGACGTTCAACCAGAACTTGAACAAGCGGATACCATCGTCACACAGGCCGGTCTCTAACGGCAGAACCTGTCGGAAGAAGCGTTCACGCTGTTCTGTGTTGCAGAACCCAAACACATTTTCCACCACGCCGCGGTTATACCAGCTGCGGTCAAAGAACACGATTTCTCCGGCTGCGGGCAGATGTGGGATATAGCGCTGAAAATACCATTGGCTGCGCTCTTGATCCGATGGCTTGCTGAGCGCAACGTTCCGGGCCCCACGCGGGTTCAGGTTCTCACGGAACCGCTTGATTGTCCCGCCTTTTCCAGCGGCATCGCGGCCTTCGAAGATAACAGCGACACGCTGGCCAGTTTCCTTCACCCAAAGCTGCATTTTCACAAGCTCGATCTGCAGGGACTGCATTTGTTTCTCATACGCCTTACGCTTCATGCGTTCGTCATAGGGGTATGTAGGGTTCAGAATGTCATCCTTATCGGCCTCTTTGATCTCGTTCCGGACTTCTTCTGGTGCACGTTTTTTGTAATATTCCTCGATGGTGCCTTTGCCAGTTCGTGTCATGAGTCACCTCGCGATAAAATCCATATCTTACTATGGATTAGCCTCGGAATTAACGCAAACCCGCCCGCTGAGCAGCCCGGATGATTGCGGTCGCTACTTCGGGTGCGGCAACGATCTGTGGCATATGGCCAATTCCCGGCAATTCAATCAGTTCAGCGCCGGGGATTTGGTCGATCAGGGGTTCCGCATGCCATTCCAACCCGACCGTTGTGTCGGCGGTGCCATGCACAACCTCGGTCGGGACCGAAATATTCTTATAGCGCGGCTGCAGCGCACGAACTTCGTCCAACAGATTGGCGCGTTGCATTGCGTTGGCATGCATCGAAGCCGGGCGCATGGTCAGCCCGGGGCCGAAATGTTCGGCATAGCCTTCGGGTGCAGTTTGGGGGGAAAAGACACCGTCTAGGGCCTGCTCGACATACCAATCGGGGACAAAGGCGTTGATCAACGGCAGCACAAGCGCGTTTCCGGGCTTGGTCGCGGCCATTCGGTTGAAACCATCCAGCGGCGTTTCCCAAGGGATCGCGGCGGGGGCAATCAACACCAGCGCCGAGATGTGTTCGGGCTGTGTAACCGCCCAGGCCAGCGACACCGACCCGCCATAGCTTTGCCCTGCAACAATGGGTTTGTCCGCGCCCAGCTTGACAGCTGCACGGCGTAGGATTTCGGCTTGTTCTTCAAGGGTTTCTCCGTCCGGATTGAAGCTGTCGGAATACCCCAGTCCGGGCCGGTCAAAAACAATGACACGGAAATCTTCTGCCAGAATTGGTGCGAGGGCAAAAGTCATGTCCCGAGTGTTGCCACTGGACCCGTGGATCAGCACGACATCGGGCCCGTGCCCCATGACTACGGCATGAACGCTGACTCCATCGACGTCGATCAGCTGACCCTCGGGTGGGAAACTGGCCTCGGCTACAGCTTCGTTCCGTGACACGCGCCAAGTTGTTACGGTGGCCAGGCCTGCAATCAACAGGGCAAGAGCTATGATGGTTTTAAGAACCAATTTGATCCATATCGAACGGTGTTGTCTGATAGATTTCGTTAATCCAGTTGCCATAGAGCAGGTGCGCATGGCTGCGCCATCTGTTCTGAGGCCGGCACGAGGGGTCGTCGTCTGGATAGTAGTTCATCGGCACGTTTATCGGTGTGCCGTTGTCGATATCGCGATCATATTCCTGCTTGAGCGTATCACTGTCATATTCAAAGTGGTTGAAGATATAGATCGCACGATGGTCCTTATCTTCGACTAAGCAGGGGCCTGCCTCATCACTTCCCAACAGGGTGGTCAGGCCGGTAGCGTTGTCGATTTCGGCCTGCTTCATCTCGGTCCACCGGCTGACCGGGATGACGCAATCATCGGAAAACCCGCGCAGAAACGGTGAGGAGGGGGCCAGATTGCGGTGCCGGAAACATCCGAAAGCCTTGGCGTCCAACATATGTTTACGCACCCCATGGAAATGGTTGATCATCGCCATTCCGCCCCAGCACACGCCAAAGGTCGAATGGACATTTGTCTGGGTCCAGTCAAATACTTCGCTGATCTCTTCCCAATAGGTGACATCCTCGAATTCAAGATGTTCGATCGGGGCGCCGGTGATGATCAGGCCGTCAAATTTTTGGTCCCTTACCTCCTGAAACGGGCGGTAGAACTCGGCCATATGCTCGGCTGCGGTGTTTTTGGTCCGATGTTCGGTCATACGGATCAGCGATAGGTCGATCTGCAGTGGGGTTGCACCGATGAGGCGAGCGAACTGGTTTTCGGTCTGAATCTTCTTGGGCATCAGATTCAGCAACCCGATCCGAAGGGGGCGAATATCCTGACGCATTGCCTGATCCTCGGACATGACCATGACGCCCTCATTGGTGAGAACGTCATATGCAGGCAGGTCAGAGGGAATCTTGATCGGCATCGGATGCAAGCCTTTGGTTTGAGAGTGTAAGTGCCGTAGTTAATCGCGCTTTGGCCGGGTCTCAAGTGCACGTTCGATCAACTCATCGAAATCACCGTCGTCGCGAATACTGTGCATGTCGCTGGCAGCGATCGTCAGACCCCAGTTGTCGGCCATTGCCCTGTATCTCGGTTGCCGGTGCGCAAGAGCTTTGGCATAGGTCCAGCGAATGAATGCGTTGGGATCGACCTGTTCGGCGGAACAGCCTTGTTGGGTCAGATATTCGTCCCAGACACGTGTCAGGAATTCGGGCTGATAAGACATGGGCTTGGGCGCACGGTCAAAGCGCCTGATCAGCTCGGACGTGTGGTCGTCATCACCTTTGATCCAAATCATCAGCGTGTGGCGCGACAGCTCAGTCAGGACCTGATCGCGCGGATCGTCGGGATCAACCCATTCGCAGATCGAACCGCCAGTATCGCAAATGAAATGCGGGTATTGGTACAATCTCTGCGCCCGATCCACGAAATACTCGGTATCCAGCAGAGCGTGAATTTCTGCCAAACGGAATTGTTCCTGACGGCGTTTATATTCGGTCAGCTCCATGCCGCCCTGTGCCGGGTTGCCCGGTTTTCCCAGATAGGCGGCGACAGGGGTCAAGTTCTCGAACGAGATATTTGATCCGATGTAAATGGAATCAGACAACAGCAGGTCACGTAGGAAAGGGACCTTCATGGCCTCGGCTTTGGCGTTGTCGATGATATACTCGCCCATGTATCGCGTGCCGATCCGGTAATCGACCGAATAGTGGAACCAGTCCCCGGAATCGCGCAGAACGTTGGACACATAGGTCTTTCCCAGGCCTGACATGCCAAAAAACAGCACCTTTTTGCGCGCGGCTTCCCGCCAGTCTTTTGCCGAGTTGTAGATCATTGTCCACTATCCCTTTTCCGACCTTGCTAAAACGGGTGGGAGGCGGCGTCAATCGCGCGTGCGCGGTTGTTTAGAACCAACAGTCTTGGGCACAGGTTTCGTTATGCCAGAATGGGAGTAGATATCTGTTCCTTGCCACGCAGGACCGCATCATCTCAATTCGTGATCATGCGGATCTATGCAAAAAAGGCTCCGCCGGAGGGCGGAGCCTTGTGAACAGTTTTGCCGCTGATCAGTTCAGAGAGTAGGTCAACTGAAGGCCGACGCTCCAGGCAGAGTTGCCGCTGAATTCACCACCCGTGGTGGTTGTCGCATCGCCAATGTCCGTATAACGGACACCGCCCGAGATCTGAGCATTTTCCACGGTGTAAGTACCGCCTACGCCAATGCTCCAGAAACCGTCAGTCGGCCCCAAGTTTGATACTTCGGTACCATTCGACTTTTCGTAAGATGTGGATATCGCGCCAGAAAAAGCTTCTGAGAACTGATATCCCATTCCAAGAGTATAGGTGAATGTGTCGTCGTCAAAGTCGACGAGGTTGTCCCCAACGATCCCGACATAGGCGGCAGGTGCCACTACTGTCTGAGGCCAGTCAACCCAGCGGATCGATCCGAACACCAGCGTTTTTGGGGCAACCCCGGTCTGGAAATCCAGGTTGATGGATTGCGGTGTCTCGACCCTGGTCGTGTCATCGATTGTTTGCAACCCGGCGGGGACGGGCGGCACTACGTTGAACGACTCGGTCGACGACAGATCGTGAGTGATCTTGGAGTTGTAGACCAGCGAAACCCGAGCTGCGATTTCAGGTTTTTCCCAGGCAACCCCGACGAGATAACCAAAGTCAGTATCGGCGTCCGCGTCAAATTCGTATCCGGCTGCTGCCGGTACAACGACTTTTGCGCTAGCACGTTGCGCGCGAATACCGCCAATGGCGCTGAAGCCACCGTCAAGCTTGTAGCGCAGCAATGCGGTGAGGGAGTCGACATCAGCGCTGGCCCTCAGAATCCCGCTGCGTCCTCCAAACGCTGCAGTTGGATTCTGCGACAGGGGATAGTCGGCGGAATACCCAATATCCGCACCGAATGGTTCATCATAGATCAGCGCAAAGTCCAGTTTGTCAGTAAATGAACGTTTGTAAGCCAGGCCCGGTGAGAAGAAAGCATTCGACACATCACCTGATTCTACGCCATTTTGTTCACCGCTTACGTCGGGTGATGCATATCCAAGACGAAGCTGGACCACGGATCCCTCTTCGAAAATGATATTGATTCCCTGTCCACTACGGTCCAGACCACCGGCTTGAATGCTTGTTGCGCCCACGCACAAAGCACACGCCTGTAGAAGCGTCTTCTTCATCCATTCCTCCCAATTATATGGCTAAGTTGCGCGAATTTGTGGTGTCTGCGCACAACCGAGTTATTCTTACAGGTGGATTTCACTCGTTCAACAATAGCTGGTCAACGGGTGACTGAGCGTTACCCTTAGTGAGTGTTGCGAGAATCTGTTGCTAAACTGTTACGGTTTTCCGACTGAACATTAAGGAAGATACCCAAAAAAATGACAGCAGCCCCGACAAGCGTCCACTGATCGAGCGCCTCATGATAGAAAAGCATACCGACAATGGCGATTGTAGGAAGGCGCGCAAAATCGAATGGGATCACAACCGTAGCCGGTGCGATTGAGAGTGCATTCGTAATGCAGAAATGCGCTAATAGGCCCGCAAGTCCTACAAGCAAAAGCCAAGGCGCGGTTGCCATTGTTGGTAACGCAAGTTCTCCGTCGATCGCAGAGACTGCCAGCCCAAGACCGGCCTGCATAATGGTCAGCCAGAACATGATGCACCCGATACTTGCAGAATGCGTGAGTTTTTTGGTGGAAATTGTAGTCAAAGCGAAGAACACCGCCGACATCGCGGCGGCGACAATTCCTGCGCTTAACGGAACAGCCCCCGGTCGTGCGACTATAAGGATACCAGCAAAACCGATAAGTGCTGAAAGGACCCGCACGACTGTCAACCGCTCGGCCAGCAGCATCGGGGACAGCAGGATCACCCAGATCGGTTGCGTAAACTCAAGTGCAAAGACCTGTGCCAGTGGTGCCACGGAAACAGCGTAGAACCAGAGATTCTGACCGGTGAAATGCAGGGTATTTCGTACCCCGTGAAGGCCAATCCGTTCGGTCGATACCTGATGCCACTTTCCCGTAACCGTCAGGACAAGGCTGACCACGCACATGCCGACCAGGCTGCGATAAAACATGATTTCAAAGGTGTCATGGGTGACGCTCAGCTCACGTCCGGCCACGGCCATAGACGTAAAGGATGCGATCGCCCCGATCATCCACAGCGCGGCTTTGCCGATTTGGGGTTTGCTGCTTTCCATTGAGTTGCTCGCGCACTAGGAGTTCTACAATGTTGATTGGTAACCAAATATTTGTGACGCAGAAACAAAAAAGCCGGGCGCTGGCCCGGCTTGTTTTTATTCCCACTCGATTGTGCCCGGAGGCTTCGACGTGATGTCATAGGTGCATCGGTTGATGCCTTTGACCTCATTAATGATCCGGGTGGCGGTTTCACCCAGGAATTCATGACTGAACGGGTAATAGTCGGCGGTCATTCCGTCGACTGAGGTAACTGCCCGCAGGGCGCAGGCATAGTCGTACGTGCGGCCATCACCCATGACGCCGACGGTTCGAACCGGCAGGATCGCCACGAAGGCCTGCCAGATATCATCATAAAGCCCATGTTTGCGAATCTGGTCGATATAGATCGCATCGGCTTCGCGCAGGATATCTAGTTTTTCGCGGGTGATTTCACCGGGGCAACGGATTGCCAGACCAGGGCCGGGGAAGGGGTGGCGGCCGATAAAGCTTTGGGGCAGACCCAGCTCGCGTCCCAATGCGCGGACCTCGTCCTTGAACAGTTCGCGCAGCGGCTCGACCAGTTTCAGGCCCATTTTCTCTGGCAGACCACCAACATTGTGGTGGCTTTTGATCGTGACCGAAGGCCCGCCCGAGAACGAAACGGATTCGATCACATCAGGGTAGAGGGTACCTTGGGCCAGGAATTCCGCCCCGTCGATCGTGTCGGCATGTTTCTGGAACACGTCGATGAACAGCTTGCCAATTATCTTGCGCTTGGTTTCCGGGTCGCTTTGCCCCTCAAGCTCACCTAGGAACAGATCGCTTTCATCCGCGTGGATAAGCCGAATATTATAGTTGTCGCGGAACATGCCGACGACTTCGTCAGCCTCGTTCTTGCGCAACAGGCCGTGATCAACGAACACACAGGTCAGCTGGTCGCCAATCGCCTCGTGGATCAGGATCGCCGCGACCGAACTATCGACACCTCCGGACAGACCGCAGATCACTTGTTTATCGCCCACTTGTTCGCGGATTGTCGCGATCATCTGCTCGCGATAGGCACCCATGGTCCAATCGCCGCTGAACCCGGCGAGCTTTACAAAATTCTCATAAAGCTTGGCGCCCTTTGGTGTGTGGTGCACCTCGGGATGGAACTGAACTGCATAAAAATGGCGGGACGTGTCTGCGGTGATCGCAAACGGTGCGTTGGGCGAGGTGCCATAAACCTGAAACCCCGGCGCGATTTCACTGACATGGTCGCCGTGACTCATCCAGACCTGTTCATCGCCGTCGGTGAACCAGCCATCGAGAATATCCAGTTGGCCTTTGGGGGTCACAAAGGCGCGGCCGAACTCTGCGGTGCCATGGCCGCTTTCGACCTTGCCGCCCAACTGGTGCATCATCACTTGCTGGCCATAGCAGATACCAAGGATGGGAACGCCAATGTCAAAGATTTCCTGCGGGACCCGCGGAGACCCTTCTCGTGTCACGCTATCGGGACCGCCCGAGAAAATAACGGCCTTTGGGGCCATTTTCCGAACAAAGTCCGTCGTAACATTCTGATAAGGATGGATTTCACAATAGACATTCAGCTCGCGCAGGCGGCGCGCAATCAGTTGCGTTACCTGGCTGCCGAAGTCGATGATCAGAAGGCGGTCATGGGTGTCTTGGGTCATGGGTCTGCTACTAGGTTGCGAAGATGATAAGCGCAAGGGATTTCAAGTGGTATAGACACGCCAGTTAGTCGCGGTTAGGGCCCGCTAGTCTGGTGGTCGGTCTCGAAACGAATGACGAAGACCCGCGCGACTTTAAAAACATGTGCTGGGTTATTTGTGGCGGTTGTCCCCGACATTTTGTCGCTTTTTCCCCTATAGCGCCGTTATCCACGACTGCCATTGCGGCGGGTTCCTGTAACACACATGTAAATTCAACAACTGATACGGGATTTTCTCATGACAGAGGCAAACACCCGGCGCAGGGCGAGAGGTGGCGGTGGCGCTGCCCGCCGGGCCGAACGTACAGCGGTTCGTATCGAGACCGCAAAGTACATCGAACGCAATATTCCGAATTTCGAGGTTCTCAACGAAGAAGCGTTGCAGATCATCGAAACAAATGCGGAAACGCTTCTGGCCGAAGTCGGCGTCAATTTTGTCGACAACCCTGCGGCGCTGGAACGTTGGAAAGACGCGGGCGCCGATGTGGATGGCGAACGGGTGCGCATCCCACGCGGCCTTGCGCGCGAGTTGATCAAAACTGCGCCAAGCGAGTTCACGCAGCACGCAAGAAACCCTGAAAAGTCCGTGGTCATCGGCGGTCGCAATCTGGTTCTGGCGCCGGTCTATGGCCCTCCGTTCGTGCGTGATGCGCAAGGTGGCCGTCGCTATGCGACCATGGAAGATTTCAACAAGTTCGTGAAACTGGCTTACATGTCAAAGTGGCTGCACCACTCGGGCGGTACTGTGTGCGAACCCACAGACGTTCCGGTGAACAAGCGTCACCTGGACATGCTGATGGCGCATATGACCTTATCGGACAAGCCATTCATGGGCTCGGTCACCGATCCCAGCCGCGCTCAGGATTCGGTGGAAATGTGTGAGATCCTGTTCGGCAAAGAGTTTGTTCAGGAAAACACGGTCATGACTTCGCTGACCAACATCAACTCGCCGATGACCTTCGACGATGTGATGATGGGGTCGCTGGAAGTCTACGCCAGGAATAATCAGGCCTGCATCATCTCGCCGTTCATCGTCGGTGGTGCGATGGCGCCGGTTTCGATAGCGGGGACATTGACACAGGTTCTGGCCGAAGTTTTGGCCGGTGTCGCGTACAGTCAGATCATCCGCCCGGGAGCGCCTGCTATCTTTGGTGCTTTCGTTTCGTCGATCGACATGAACTCAGGCGCGCCAACCTTTGGCACACCCGAGGCGTCAATGGTTACCTATGGTGCGGGACAGCTGGCGCGGCGTCTGGGTCTGCCGTTCCGCTCAGCCGGGTCTTTCTGTGGCTCGAAACTGCCCGATGCGCAGGCCGCTTATGAGACCGCGAACTCGCTGAACATGGGGCTGATGGCGGGTGTGAACTTCATGCTGCATTCCTGCGGTTGGCTTGAAGGCGGCCTGGTTGCGGACTTTGAAAAGTTCGTCATGGACGCAGATCAGCTTGGCGTTCTGCACGGTCTGGCCAAAGGTGTCGCCTATGATGAAAACGCCCAGGCCATGGACGCAATCCGCGAGGTCGGCCCGGGTGGCCACTATCTGGGATGTGCCCATACGCAGGCAAACTTCAAAGAGGCGTTCTGGAAGTCCGACCTGCTGGACTACAAACCTTACGAAACCTGGGAAGACGAGGGCGCGCGCGATACGCGTCAGTTGGCCTCGTCTCGGGTCGAGCATTTGATTGCCAACTACAAGCAACCGGAACTCGACCCGGGAATTCACAGCGCTTTGACCGAATATGTTGAAAAGAAAAAGGCCTCTATGCCGGACGCTTTCAGCTGATAACTGAAAACTGTGAGGCGCGGCTGGCTTTGTACAGCTGCGCCTCACCCAATAGCGCGATCAGAAGGTCCAAATGACGGACCAGCGAATAGCCTGCATCTTCTGCCAGTCTCTGCGCGTTAACCTCTCGTTCAATATCCATCAAACGCATCAGCGCCGCACCCGACCCAGGTAGCGATCCGTACCCAAGTATGCGTTGCAGGTGGCGGTCCCGATCATAGTCCTGCGCGCCGTGTTTGGCTGCCCGCGCCAATAGGCGGGGGCGGCGAAGGGCGGAAATCATGGTCATCAGGTCCTGCATCTTTGGGCTCCACTTGTCGGATTAATGTTGCCCAATTTGTTACACAACCTAAGCGGGTGTTGCCTTAATCGGGTTCTCCCCGAACTCTCGCTTCATGAGTGTTTATGAATTTGAATGAAATCTGGTCATCACCTCCGGCAGTTAACGAACGAGTAACGAAAGCGACTCTAGTTAGAATTGGTTAACAAAGTCACCGGGGGCGATAGAGAACAGATTGTTTCGTCGATGAGGGCACAGAACTATGGAAAACAACATGGCTTTCACCATTCCGGCTTGGGTACCTGAGGGGGCACAGCGATACCTGGCCCACACAGAAACCGGCCAGTCGATCCGCGATATTGCGCGATCTGCGGGGTGCCATGCTTCGACCATTCTTAGACAAATCCGCCGAATTGAGATGCGTCGTGACGATCCATTGGTGGATGCGGCTTTGCAGTCGTTGGCCGAAGAACATTTTTCGGTCAATGATGCTTCTGATCGCACGGTTTCAGCGTTCAGTCATAATTCACACGTCGAAAAAGAAGAATTCAACCACGAGGCCCTAAGGGTACTGCGCAGACTGTGTGAGACCGGTTCGGTCCTGGCTGTCGCTGAAGAAATGAACAAAGCAGTGGTGGTGCGCGATACCGGCGAAGCCGCTGCGACCAGAACTGCAGTGGTTGATTGCAGGATCGCACAGGCGTTGGCGTTGAAGGATTGGATTTCCTGCGACAACCCAGGCCGGATATCGCGCTACCGGATTACCAGCGCGGGCCGCACGGCACTGAGCCAGTTAATGGCCGATTTCGAGAACCAGGCAAGGTCTCGCAACGAACATGGAATGGCAGAAGCGCCTTCTTCGTTTCATGGGGCGCCCTCTCACGCGACGACAAACCGCGCCCATCCAGAACGTCCCAGAAGAATGCGCTATAGCGCCGCAGAAAGCCCGCTGATCGCCCTGGCAAGGCGTCGGGATCGGGATGGAAAGCCGTTTTTAGATGAAGCACTTGTCGGGGCAGGAGAGCGCCTGCGCGAGGATTTTGAACTGGCTCAGATCGGACCTCAGGTTGCACAGAACTGGGACCATTTCCTGACTGCCGGTGGGCGCGGAAGTTTTGGAAGCGGCGACACTGGCAACCGGGGTTCTTCAGAAGCGCGCGACCGCGTAGAGCGTGCATTGTCTGACCTTGGACCGGGGCTGAGCGACGTGGCTTTGCGCTGCTGTTGCTATCTGGAAGGGTTGGAATTGGCGGAAAAGCGAATGGGGTGGTCAGCGCGGTCCGGCAAAATCGTTTTGCGTATCGCATTACAGCGCCTGAAACGTCATTACCAGGATCAGGAAGAGCGCAGCCGTATGATCGGATAACGCTTTGATCGGTTTTGGTTGCGGTTTCAGGGTGGAGTGATAGCTAGGGGTTATGAACTTTACCCTTCGACAGCTCCTATACTTTAACGCTGTTGCGCAACAGCGCAACTTTGGGCGGGCGGCACAGATGTGTAACGTTTCGCAACCGGCATTATCGGTTCAGATCAAGGCGTTAGAAGAAACCCTCGGTGGTGCCCTGTTCGAGCGTAAGGCCCGTGACATATTGCTTACCCCTTTGGGGCGGGATGTGCTCGAATATGCGCGTCAGATACTTGGTGCCTCGGACAGGCTCGACCAATTTGCCAAGGATCACTCAAGCGGGCATCGGTCTTTGTCGATCGGAATAATCCCGACGATTGCGCCCTATGTTCTGCCAGGTGTTCTGGCGGGGTTAAGGGCGGCCGATGTTTCTTTGAGAGTGCAGATACGCGAAGCGCGGACAGAGCGCCTGTTGACGATGCTGCGCGCTGGTGAGATCGACGCAGGTGTGGTCGCGCTGCCCTCCGGGGGAAGCGAATTGTTCGAATTTCCCTTGTTCGAGGATCGGTTCTTATTGGCTGGAAGTTCGGCACGGTTGCGCAATTTTTCCAGCGATACAGAGCGTTTGCGCCCTTTGGACCTTCAAAATGCACAGCTTATGCTACTGGATGATGGGCACTGCCTGACGGATCAGGCCCTGGAGGTTTGTGGTCAGGACCGCAGCAGCGGTCTGATTAACATGGGTGCCTCGTCTTTGGCGACATTATCCCGTTTGGTTGCCGAAGGGTTTGGATTGACGCTCATGCCAGAGCTTGCCGCCCGTTCCGAATCCGACGCGGTACCGGGTCTTAAGCTGATGCGATTTGCCTCGCCGCAGCCGGCAAGGACAGTGGGGCTAGTTCGTCGATCTTCTACCTCGCAGGAAGATTGGTTCGAAAGCCTGGCGGATACCATTCGCACCGTCGGCGAGAGCATTGTCACGCAAACGCGCTAGTCACAAAAAAGCCCGCCTGAAGCGGGCTTTTCTGTTGAGGACGAACTCAGGCCAGTTCCGGCTCTTTGACTTCGTTTAGATGTTTCATCAGGTTTTCCGGTGACGAAACGCCATAGGGGTCCTCGGGGCAGTTATCCATCAGTCCGGGCTCTTCAAACCAGGCTTCTACGATGCCGTCATTGATGATGGCCGCATAGCGCCAGGACCGCATGCCAAAGCCTAGATTATCTTTGTCGACCAACATGCCCATTTTACGTGTGAATTCGCCTGAGCCATCAGGGATGACTTTGACGTTTTTCAGGCCTTGATCCTGTGCCCATTTGTTCATGACAAAGCTGTCATTCACGGACATGCAATAGATCTCGTCCACACCTGCGGCTTTGAAATCTGCGTGGCCGTTTTCAAAACCGGGCAACTGATAGGTCGAACATGTCGGGGTGAATGCGCCAGGCAGTGAGAACAGAATCACGCGCTTTCCTGCGAAATAGTCCGCCGTGGTCTTGTCTTCCCAGCGGAAGGGGTTTGGTCCTTCGACAGAGGCGTCTCGGACGCGGGTGTGAAAGGTCACTTCGGGCAGTTTGGTGCCAGACTTCATGATCGAACTCCTGTGAATCACGTACGGTTTTCGTGGAATTAAAAGGATTCCAAATCCGCTTCAATGGCGGATGTTCCAGGTGCGTCAGAATTTACCTGACAACGCGTAAGTTGCAGTTAATAATAGGAAATTATTTAGAATTTTGGCCCTGAGACGTCAAAGTCTTTCACCCTGATGCATAGCGGCTATGCATGGGTGGTGTAATAGCAGAGGTCAGTTTATGTTATGGGTAAACCGAATTGACCCAAAGTCAGAAAGACAGGCCGTGCGCGATCTGAACATTCCCGAACAAAGACACCCAGAAAAGGCTCATCGGCCCGACAATTCGCAGCCGAAAAAGCCCAGTTGGATTCGCGTCAAAGCACCCGGTGGTCAGGGTTATGCCGACACGCGCAAGATCATGCGTGACAACAATCTGGTTACGGTCTGCGAAGAAGCCGGATGCCCCAATGTCGGTGAATGTTGGAGCCAGGGCCACGCGACCATGATGATCATGGGCGAGATTTGTACCCGCGGCTGTACCTTTTGCAACATCGCCACCGGTCGCCCGGATTCGCTGGATGCGTTTGAACCTGGTCGCGTTGCTCATGCGGTTGAAAAGCTGGGGTTGAACCATGTGGTCATCACCTCTGTCGACCGCGATGACCTTGCAGATGGCGGGGCAGAGCACTTTGCGCAGACCATTCGCGCCGTGCGTCACCGGTCTCCGGGTACGACGATCGAAATTCTGACGCCCGACTTTCTGAAATGCGATCCGTCCGTTCTAGAAGTTGTCGTTGAGGCAAAGCCAGACGTCTTTAACCATAATCTTGAAACGGTGCCTGGCCTCTATCCCGAAGTGCGACCGGGCGCGCGGTATTTCCACTCTTTGCGTCTATTGCAGCGCGTGAAAGAGCTGGACCCGTCGGTCTTTACCAAATCCGGGATCATGGTCGGTTTGGGTGAGGATGGTCAGCAGGTCCGGCAGGTCATGGATGATATGCGCGCCGCTGAAATTGATTTCCTGACCATCGGTCAGTATCTGCAGCCCACGCCCAAACACCACGGAGTCGATCGGTTCGTAACGCCGGAAGAATTCGCATCCTATGAAAAGGCAGCTTATGGCAAAGGGTTCCTGATGGTATCGGCCACACCTTTGACCCGGTCGTCTTATCACGCCGGAGACGATTTTGCCCGGCTGCGTGAGGCACGCCGGAAAAAGCTGGAACAGGGGTGACACCCGAAGCGCATGCGCGGCTGACACGCCTGCGCCACGACCTGCATCAATATCCCGAACTATCCGGGCACGAGCGTGAGACCGCTGCCCGCATAACAGATCTTTTGCGGGGGTTCGGTGCGGACCATGTGCTTACCGGACTGGGAGGGCATGGCGTTGCCGCGGTTTTTGACAGTGGGCAGGCTGGGCCAACCGTTGGTATCCGGTGCGAATTGGATGGGCTGCCGATTCAAGAACTTGGTACGCACCTATATGTGTCGAAGGTTCCGGGCAAAGGGCATCTGTGTGGCCATGATGGGCACATGGCGATGGTGCTTGGCGTTGCGGAAGACCTGGCGCGTCACCGACCCCAAAAGGGTCGGGTGGTTTTGATCTTTCAACCGGCTGAAGAAACCGGGCAGGGCGCCATCGCCTTTCGCGCGGACCCTCAATTCGCGAAGATCGCGCCGGACTACGTGTTCTCTCTGCACAACCTGCCGGGGTTGGAACTTGGCGCTGTCGAGTTGTGTCAGAGTTCGGCTAACTGCGCCTCGCGCGGGATGAAAATCATCCTGACCGGCAAGACGTCCCATGCGGCTGCGCCTCAGGATGGGATTTCCCCGGCTGAGGCGATGTCCGAACTGGTTTCGAAGCTGGCGAGTTTAGGCGCAGGCGGCGCGTTGGATGCCGATTTTGCGCTGACAACTGTGACGCATGCCCGTTTGGGAGAGCCGACTTTCGGCGTCGCTCCGGGACAGGCCGAGATCTGGGTAACCTTGCGCACCGTTTCAGATGCCCGGATGCAGACGCTGATGACCGAGGCCGAGGCACTGGCGCGCCGCGCCGCATCCGCCGACAGTCTGGAGGTAGAGATCACCGATGACGATGTCTTCGAGGCCTGCGTCAATCACAGCGACGCGGTGAGCATCATCGCAACGGCCTGCGCCGAACGTGGAGTACCGTGCCATTCAACAAAGACGCCGCAAAAGTTCTCAGAAGATTTCGGGCAATTTGGGAAAGGCGCGAAAACGGCCATGTTCTGGCTGGGGTCGGGGCAGGATCATCCGCAATTGCATAACCCTGACTATGATTTCCCAGACGCACTTATCCCGGTAGGAGTAGACGTATTTGTTGCCGCAATTCGATCACTTAATGGCTGAAACTTCAGTTTACGAGATCGCTCACTATTCCAACGGCATCAATGACTGTCTTAGTGTCATCAGATATCGACAGGATTTCGTCATCCACGCGGATATATCGCTGACCGGCGGGTAGGGGCTTCAACTTCCAGCCGTCCAGGTCATCAAGATAGTCAAAATTCAGATCGTTAGGGAGTTTCTGACCTCGCGTATAACGCTTGATCTGTCCGGGCGGTACACCAACGCCATTATTGGTCTTTATCGACTTTTCGATTTTCGACTTGTCTGAACTTTTCCCTTTGCCCTTGTTGTCTTTTGCGTCCGCAAGACCAACCGTTGCGGCGACTGCGCAAGTCGCCAGAAGCCCAATAGACATTACTTTCATAAGCAGAATCCTCCCAAGATGATCGGAGGGTAATCTGTTGTTGAGGGCGTTGTCCAATGGTATTCAATTAAGTGAATGCAAAGGTGCGCAGCAACTTTGACTATTGGAATCTGGGTCTATTTTTACCCTTCTCAGTCTTCGATAAAACGAACCTTACCAATAAATGGCAAGTTGCGATTGCGCTGTGCGTAGTCGATCCCGTAACCCACAACAAACTCATCAGGAATTTCAAACCCGATCCAGTCCGAACGGAAATCGACTTCGCGCCGGCTGGGCTTGTCCAGTAGTGCGATCGAGCGAAGTTTTCCAGGATCGCGGCTTTGCAGCAGATGAGTAACGTGGTTCAGCGTGTGCCCGGTGTCGACGATATCCTCGACCACAAGAACGTCGCGACCCTCAATAGCGCCGCGCAGGTCTTTTAGAATGCGGACTTCCCGGCTGCTTTCCATCGCATCCCCGTAGGATGACGCCTCAAGGAAATCCACTTCGATGGGCAAGTCCAATTCGCGCACCAGATCGGCGATAAAGACAAAGCTGCCACGCAGCAAGCCGACAACGACCAGCTTGTCGGTCCCGTCGAATTCGGCAGTGATTTCGCGGCAAAGTTCTTCGATCCTGGCGGCAATGGCCTTTGCCGAGATCATCTCATCAATCACATATCCGCGCTGGCTCATCGCTGCCCCCTTGATCTTTGGCGCGCAACATACGACATGACGCGCCATTGTCACCTGCAAAAACCGGACGCCATGCCTATACATTCGGAAACGCGACACCTGCCTTACACTGCGCAACAGATGTACGATCTGGTTGCCGATGTAGCAAAATATCCCGAGTTTTTGCCCTGGTGTGCGGCTGCACGTATCCGACGCTCATATGCAGCAGGAGAGGCACAGGTGATGGAAGCGGACCTGATCATTTCGTTCAAAGTGTTCCGCGAACGCTTTGGCAGCCGGGTTACCCTGTTTGCCGAACAACGCCGGATCGACACGGAATATCTGGATGGGCCCTTCAAATACATGAAGTCGGACTGGCATTTCGAGGACGCAGCAGAAGGCGGGTGCAACGTTTCGTTCCATGTTGATTTCGAATTCAAGAATGCCATTCTTCAGGGTATCATCGGAGTGGTCTTCAATGAGGCGATGCACAGGATCGTGAGGGCGTTCGAGGGCCGGGCAGAGGAATTGTACAGCTAAGTCTTTACCCGAAAGCGGCGCTTGCTAGACTGCGCCACATGACTGATTTTACCACAGCATTGGCCGATTTTGCCTCGGGGCCTGTTGCGACCTCGTCAGAGGCCCGTCTCGTAACCTCTCTGTCTGCGCTGGATTGGGTGGTTGTTGGCCGCGTCGGTGTTAGCGAACCCGTATCTCAGACCGTGCGCGCACTGGTTCTGGATGAAGGAGGCAACCCGCAGGCCCATCTGTTTGGCGGGGGGCTGGCTCCCGTCAGGGCAGCAGGTTTGGTTAACGGAACCATTTCCCACGCTTTGGATTATGATGACACGCATTTTGCGCATATCGGGCACCCTTCGGTCGCGGTTATGCCTGCGGCCTTTGCTCTTTGTGATTGGGACGACCGGATTCTTGTCGATGTCCTTGAGGCCGCTCTTGTCGGGATGGAGGTTTCGATCCGCGTAGGGCTTTGGCTGGGGCGCGCGCATTATCAAGGTGGGTTCCATCAGACCGCGACGTCAGGTGCCTTTGGTGCGGCGGTCGCCGCTGGCCGGGTGCTGCGGTTCGATACGGATAAGATGCGCCGGGTTCTTGGTCTGGCTGCCACCCGCGCCGCAGGGCTGAAAGCTCATTTCGGCACGATGGGGAAGCCCTATAATGCCGGGCTAGCTGCCGCTGCAGGGGTTGAGGCTGCGCTGTTGGTGTCCAAGGGGTTTGATCCCAACTCGGATGCGCTTGAGGGGCCCTATGGTTTTGGTGCAACCCATATGGGTCAGTCCGAACAGGCCGCTGCTCTGGATGGAATCGGAGAGACGTGGCTGTTCAAAGATGTAAGCCATAAGTTTCATGCCTGCTGTCATGGGTTGCACGCCGCATTAGAGGCCGCACGTGACCTGGATATTGCTGAACCCGAAGTAGCCGAGATCAGGATCAGGACCCACCCGCGCTGGATGACAGTGTGTAATCAAACCTCTCCGACCACCGGGTTGGGGGCCAAGTTTTCCTACCGGACGGTTATTGCTATGCAAGCGTTGGGATATGACACAGCCTTGCCAGACAATTTTTCGGATAAGGTATGTGCGGATAGGCGCCTGCAATCGCTGCGGGACCGGATTTCAGTCGAAGCCGATGAGTCGCTGTCTGAAACTCAAGCGGATCTGTCTTTGCTGCGCCGCGATGGGGCACGAAAACAGGCCAGCCACGATTTGCTTGGCCCTATGACATTGGCCGACCGGGAAGATCGGGTCAGAAGCAAGGCGGCCAAGCTGATCGGTGCCGAGGACGCAGACGCGATCTGGTCGATGCTGCGTACCGGTGGCCGCACCCGTGATCTGGCGAAAATGCTGGCGCGTTAGACGACGCGCCAGTGCAAGGGGAACCCGGGTTCGAATACTGTTACCGGGCCGTCGTCAGTTTCGATCTTGTCGGGATATTCAACGGGGTCGCCTTTGGTAAGGGTGATGGTTTCTTTATTCACAGGCAGGTCATAAAACGCAGGTCCGTTCAATGATGTGAACCCTTCCAGCGTGTCCAGCGCACTGGCTTTGTCAAACATCTCAGCCACAAGGGACATTGTGTTTGTAGCGGTGAAGCATCCCGCACAGCCACAGGCCATTTCCTTGTTTGCGTCTGTGTGCGGCGCGCTGTCGGTGCCAAGGAAGTAGCAAGACATCCCAGAAGTTGCGGCGCTCATCAAAGCCTGGCGATGGGTCTCGCGCTTGGCCACGGGCAGGCAGTAGTAATGCGGTTTGATCCCGCCCACCAGGATGTGATTGCGGTTGATGATCAGGTGATGGGCCGTGATTGTTGCAGCAAGATCATCTCCACCGGATTGCGCATAAATCGCACCCTGAGCCGTCGTGATGTGTTCCATCACCACCCGCAAACCAGGAGTCGCCTGGCGCAGTGGATCAAGTATCGTATCGATGAAAACCTCTTCGCGGTCGAAAATGTCGACCTCGGCATCGGTGACTTCACCATGGACACACATCGGCAGACCGATCTCAGCCATTCTCTCAAGCACCGGGCGGACCTTGTCGAAATCACGCACGCCCGAGGCGGAATTGGTGGTTGCGCCTGCGGGATACAGCTTTACGGCCTTGATCAGCCCGCTTGCATGGGCTGCGGCGACATCCTCGGCGTCGGTGTCTTCGGTCAGGTACAAGGTCATCAGCGGCTCGAACGGCATGCCTTCGGGCAGGGCGGCCAGAATGCGGTCGCGATATGCGGCGGCCTGATCGCCGCGCACAACTGGCGGAACAAGGTTCGGCATTATGATCGCACGGGCAAAATGGCGTGCGGTTTCGGGCAGAACGGCCTGCAACATGGCGCCATCGCGCAAATGCAGATGCCAGTCATCGGGGCGGCGAATGGTCAGCGTATCAGTCATGCGCACCCGCTAGCACAGCCTCGGCCAAAGACCAACCAAACCGTGAGGATCTGGTGCAAAAACTTCACCTCTCTGCCGCGATGGCGTCTGGGTGGCGGGGCCGGGGCCTTGACGCCCCCGCGCTTGCATGACCTGTTAAGCAACGAAAGAAAGAGGGTTCCATGACGCAGCAAGATTCCATTGATACCGTGCAGCAAATGCTGGGCTCGCAAGGTTACGTTTGCGGTCGG
This sequence comes from Ruegeria sp. CDSC025, assembly GCF_059610805.1. Taxonomy (NCBI): domain Bacteria; kingdom Pseudomonadati; phylum Pseudomonadota; class Alphaproteobacteria; order Rhodobacterales; family Roseobacteraceae; genus Ruegeria; species Ruegeria sp. CDSC025. The sequence goes on from NZ_JBXWOJ010000001.1 coordinate 337,439, forward strand.
GCCTTGGCGACAGTGGTGTTTTTGTCGCTTAAACTGGGCCGCCCGCTATTTCTAGAAGGTGAGGCAGGCGTCGGAAAAACAGAAATCGCCAAAGCACTGGCCGCTGGTCTGAACCGTCGCCTGATCCGCCTGCAGTGTTATGAAGGGCTGGACGCCTCCTCGGCGGTTTACGAATGGAATTTCCCGGCGCAAATGGTTGCGATCCGAACCGCCGAAGCCTCGGGCGGCGCTGACCGGGGTTCGTTGCAGACCGAATTGTTTTCTGACGACTACCTGATCGAGCGTCCGTTGTTGCAGGCCATGCGTCCGGATGAAAACGGGGCACCCGTCCTGTTGATTGATGAACTTGACCGCACGGATGAACCGTTCGAGGCCTTCCTGCTGGAAGCGCTCAGCGATTTTCAGGTCACCATCCCCGAATTGGGCACTGTCAAAGCGCCGGAGCCACCGATTGTCATCGTTACATCGAACCGAACGCGAGAGGTGCATGACGCCCTGAAACGCCGTTGCTTGTACCATTGGGTCGATTACCCGGATTTTGACCGTGAAATTGAAATTCTGAACGCCCGCGCACCCGAGGTCGCCGAGGCGCTAAGCCGAGAGGTCGTCGCCTTTGTCCAACACCTGCGCACAGAGGATCTGTTCAAGAAACCAGGCGTGGCCGAGACGATCGACTGGGCCAAATGCCTGCTGGCGCTGGACGTCATCAACCTTAGCCCCGAAGTGATCGGCGACACGCTGGGAGCGATCCTGAAATATCAGGACGATATCCAGCAACTGCAAGGGTCCGAGGCGAAACGCATTCTGGATGAAGCCAAGGCGTCGCTGGAACCTGCCTGATGGCTGAACAGCTCCCTCTCGAAATCCCCGACAACCCAAAACTGGCGCAGAATATCACTCATTTCGCGCGGGCTTTGCGCAAGGCAGGGCTGCCGATTGGCACCGGGCGGGTTGTGGATGCGATCCGGGCGGTTCAGGTTGCGGGCTTCTCGGAAAAGCGGGATTTTTACTGGACGTTGCACGCTTGTTTCGTGACCCGACCCGAGCATCGGGCAGTATTTGCGCAGATTTTCCGCATGTATTGGCGCGACCCTCGTTACATGGAACACATGATGTCCATGATGCTGCCCGCGATCCGCGGCGTTCAGGAAGAGCGCAAGGCCGAAGCTGCAGAGAAACGCGCGGCCGAGGCTCTGCTGGACGGCGTCGAACGGGACTTGCCTGAAAGCTCTGACATCGAGGAAGAAACTGAGCTGGAGATAGATGCGTCGCGGACCGCGTCCTCGGAAGAACGGTTGCGCAATCTAGACTTTGAGCAAATGAGCACCGAAGAAATTGCCTTGGCCAAGCGCATTCTGGCACAGCTCAAATTGCCGGTAAAACCAATCGAGTCGCGCCGAGGCCAAGCCAGCCACTTTGGGCATCGGATCGACCGCGCCCGCACGCTGCGCGCATCCATGCGGCAGGGTGGTGAACTGCGGGACATCGCGTATTTGAAGCCGAAACAACGGTGGCCGAACCTTGTCGTTCTCTGCGATATTTCAGGATCTATGAGCCAGTACTCTCGTATCATCCTGCATTTCCTGCATGCGGTTTCAAACGTCAAAGGCGCGGGATGGGCCAAGGTTCATGCGTTTACATTCGGTACGAGGTTGACGAATATCACCCGGCACCTGCGCCAACGCGATGTGGATGCTGCCCTGTCGGCGGCAGGGGCCGAGGCGCAAGATTGGGAGGGTGGCACGCGGATCGGGGAATGCCTGCACGCTTTTAACCGTGACTGGTCGCGTCGGGTTCTGGGGCAGGGTGCGGTGGTGTTGTTGATTACGGATGGTCTGGATCGGGGCGAACCCGAGGTGCTTGGAAAAGAAATCCAGCGCCTGCATCTGTCAGCCCGCCGTTTGATCTGGCTAAACCCTTTGTTGCGCTGGGATGGCTTTGCGCCAAAAGCGCAGGGGGTGGCGGCGATGCTTCCCCATGTTGACAGCTTTCGGGCCGGCCATTCCATTGCGTCGCTGGAAGATCTGGCCAAAGTCATCTCAAAACCGGATGACATGGGTGAGAAAGCGCGGTTGATGGCCGCGCTTTCGAAGTAGGTCTCAACCAAGCTGTTCTTCGTTGCACTTACGCGCCATTTCCATCGCTTTGTACGTACCGGTCAGATCAACGGTGAAGGCGAATTCCTTTTCGGGGAACACAACCATAACTTTCTGTTTGGCAAGGTCTTCGGCAAACTTGGGGTCATCCGACAGCACATAGCCACCCGAATAGCCTTTGGTGATGTTGCCCTTCATGCCGGTGGCTTCTCCAAGATACAGGTTTTCGCCCAGCAGGATCGCCACAGCCTCGGTTTCGCCACGCTTGATGTTGGTTTCAGCTTTGGTGAATACGCCAACATATCCCACGCCGCGGTCTTCGGTCAGGCCCATTTGAACCACGTTTTCCGCGTTATCAACAGCTTCGATCAGGCAGGATTTCTTGTCTTCGTCGATGAAGATTTTCCATCCGTCCACTTCGCCATAGCGCAGGAAGGTATCTGCGCTGGCCACTGTCGCCGCTAGCATTCCCAATACCGATCCGAGTGTAATAATGTGTTTCAAGTCTCTGTCTCCTTTTGAAAATTATCTGCGTCACAGCTGCGCATGATCCGCGTTTAGGTCAGAATCGGGAGGGCTGGCAATCAATGCATTGGATGTTCGGCTGAAACCCGCGGGGCTTTGCATAGCATTTGGAATTTCTTTCAAGGCCCATGAGTTAGCCTGATGGCTTACTTTTCATCCTGCCAAACCTGCCTATGTTGGTGCGGGAAACGCCAGGAGGGCGATATGGACAGATTCGACAACAGCCCCGAGACTGCTCTGGATTGGTATGAAACGGGAAAGCCAGTTGCGCTGGCTACGGTTGTTCAGACCTGGGGCAGTGCCCCCAGACGTGTTGGCGCTCAGCTTGTGATAGCAGGTGATGGCCGCTTTGAGGGGTCGGTATCGGGTGGTTGTGTCGAAGGTGCGGTTGTCGTCGAGGCGTTGGAAGCGATCGAAGAGGGTGAAGCGCGCCTACTTGAATTCGGGGTCAGTGACGAAGATGCTTTTGCGGTCGGGCTGGCCTGTGGCGGAACAATTCGGGTACTGGTCGAGCCTATTGGATCGGTCCTTCCTGAAAGCATATTGCGCGATCTGGTCGCTGCACGCACGCAGCGCGAGCCTGTGGCTTATGAAGTGAATATCGAATCCGGCCATCGTGCGTTGCAGCGCGATCGTTATCCCGAACGCATGCGCATGGACCGGTCCGGTTTCGAAGAGGATGCGAAGACATTTGTTTCGGTCCACAATCCGCCCTTGCGGTTGATAGTGGTCGGGGCCGTTCATATTGCTCAGGCCCTGGTCCCGATGGCGCGAATTGCGGGGTACGACCCTGCGATTGTGGATCCACGAGATGCGTTTGCAACCGCCGCAAGATTCCCTGAGGAAACCGTGCTGACGGATTGGCCGGATGAGGCCGTTGCAAAGCTTGGAATGGATGCGCGAACGGCTGTTGTCTTGCTGACCCATGATCCAAAACTGGATGATCCCGCGTTAGAGGCCGCCCTGAGAGCCGGGGTGTTCTATATTGGGGCGCTGGGGTCTAATCGAACGCATGCGAAACGCGTCACCCGGATGAAAGAAGCCGGATTTACTGAAGGGCAGATTTCACAGATTCACGGTCCCGTAGGCTTGGATATCGGTGCCGCCGATCCTGCGGAAATTGCGGTTTCCATATTGGCCGAAATGACTGCGGTGTTGCGGGGCAAAGCATGAAGTTTGGCTCGGTTCCTTTGCGCGAGGCCGCTGGTGCAATTCTGGCGCATTCAGTGAAAGCCCAAGACACAAAGCTGCGTAAGGGCCTTTTGCTCACGCAAACTCATCTGGATGAAATGGCCGCCGCCGGGTTGACCTCGGTCACTGTTGCGCAGCTGGAACCCGGTGATTGTCACGAAAACGACGCTGCCCGGAGTTTGGCAGAGGCTTTGGCCCCGGACCCGGCAACCGTGGGATTGCGCGTCACCGAGCCGTTCACAGGGCGCGTTAACCTCTTGGCGAGAGGCCCCGGAGTCGCTGTTCTGGACGTACAGGCGCTGGAAGCGTTCAACTTGGTTAACCCGATGATTACCGTGGCCACAGTACCCCAATATCAACAGATGGGATCAGGCGGGATGGTGGCGACGATCAAAGTCATTTCTTATGCCGTCCCCGGCGAAGATGTGGCGCGTGCCTCGGCGCTGGCACAAGGGGCGGTGCGCCTGTCTGGCCCGGTGTTTCGCAGTGCCGGCCTGATCGTCACAGACATCCCCGGAGGTGTTTCGAACGACAAGGGAATAGCTGCAATCCGAGGGCGTGTCGAAGCCCTGGGTATGGGTTTGGATGACATTCGGGTGGTGCCACATGAGATTCAGGCGCTGTCTGCTGCATTGACGGGTGTTAAAGGGGATATTGTCCTGATCTTGACGGGCTCAGCAACTTCGGATGCGCATGATGTTGCGCCGCAGGCTGTTCGTGTTGCAGGCGGTCAGGTGGATCGGTTTGGAATGCCAGTAGATCCGGGCAACCTGTTGTTCACCGGTCTGCTGGACGCCAGACCCGTAATCGGTTTGCCGGGGTGTGCGCGCTCTCCTGCACTGAACGGTGCGGATTGGGTTTTGTCGCGCGTGGCTTGCGGGATTGAAACGACAGCGGCGCATATTGCAGGCATGGGGGTCGGTGGATTGCTCAAGGAAATCCCGACCCGGCCACAGCCACGCGCATCTATCAAGCGGTAAGGCGTTTGACATCAATTTAAGGCCCAGATCAGACCGCTTTGTTCGGCATTGTGATCTGTCATAAACGGCGCCCTGCGAAATTTTTGTTCTCAAACAATAAGTCCCGTGTTTAACTCGACAGAGAAAAATATGACATGGGAGGAACTTATGACACAGGTCACCATGACCGTGAACGGGAGGTCTGTTAGCGGTGAGGTTGAGGGTCGGACGTTGTTGTCTGGATTTTTACGTGATCATCTGTCGCTGACCGGAACGCATGTTGGATGTGACACTGCGCAATGTGGGGCGTGTGTTGTTCATGTGAATGGCGCGGCGGTGAAGTCGTGCAACATGCTTGCGCTGGAAGCAGACGGGTCTGAGGTCGCCACGATTGAGGGCCAGGCCGCTGAGGATGGGTCTTTGAACGTGATTCAGCAGGCGTTTCAGGATCATCACGGGTTGCAATGCGGGTTTTGTACGCCGGGCATGGTGATGAGCGCCGCCGCCTTGCTGAAAGAGAACCCGCGCCCGAGCGAAGCCGAGATTCGAAAGTATCTGGAAGGCAACCTGTGCCGCTGCACAGGCTATCACAACATTGTCAAAGCGATCATGGCCGCATCGGGCCAGGACGTAAGCGGCATCGCTGCCGAGTAATACCGACGTAAAGAATTTTCGACGAAAATTCTTTTTCAGGGAGGAGAACAAGCAATGCCCAAAGACAGTGGCATCGGAGCCAGTTCCAAACGGCGCGAGGACGTGCGCTTTTTAACCGGAGCAGGCAATTACACCGACGATATCAACGTGCATGGCCAGGCCTATGTGCATTTTCTGCGGTCCGACATCGCGCATGGCCGGATCAACAGTATCGACACCTCGTCTGCCGAGGCCATGCCGGGCGTGGTCAAAGTGTTTACCGGCAAGGATTTCGAAGGCGTGGGCGGCATGCCCTGTGGCTGGGAAGTGACCGACAAGCACGGCGCACCGATGCAGGAACCTCCGCATCCCATTTTGGCACAGGGTAAAGTGCGCCATGTGGGCGATCCGATTGCTGCTGTGGTCGCCGATAGCCTGGAACAGGCCCGCGACGCGGCTGAGGCGATCGAGCTTGATATCGAGGAGCTGCCCGCCGTGATCGACATGAAGGCCGCCGCGCAAGAGGGCGCGACGCTGGTCCATGACGATCTGAAGAACAACATCTGCTATGATTGGCAGTTGGGCGAAACCGATGATGCCAAGGTCAATGAGGTCTTTGCCAATGCGGCCCATGTCACCACGCTGGATCTGGTGAACAACCGTCTGGTTGCCAATCCGATGGAGCCGCGTGTGGCGGTGGGCGAGTACAGCCGCGGCACCGAAGAATACACGCTTTATACCACGTCGCAGAACCCGCATGTGATCCGCCTGTTGATGTGTGCCTTTGTTCTGGGTCTGCCCGAACACAAGGTGCGCGTGGTCGCGCCGGATGTGGGTGGCGGCTTTGGCACCAAGATCTTCCACTATGCCGAAGAGGCATTCTGCACCTTCGCCGCCAAGGCTTGTAACCGTCCGGTCAAATGGACCTCGAGCCGGTCCGAGGCGTTCATGTCTGACGCGCATGGGCGCGACCATGTCGGACAGATCGAACTGGCGCTGGATGCGGACAATAACTTTATCGGTCTGCGCACCAACACCTATGCAAATATGGGTGCGTATCTGTCGACCTTCTCCAGCTCGGTGCCGACATGGCTGCACGGGACGCTGATGGCGGGCAACTACAAGACGCCGGTCATTCAGGTCAACGTCAAGGCGATGTTCACCAATACGGTCCCGGTGGATGCCTATCGCGGCGCGGGCCGTCCGGAGGCGACGTTCCAGTTGGAGCGGGTCGTGGATAAGGCAGCGCGTGAACTGGGTGTCGATCCGATCGCCCTGCGCCGGCAGAACTTCATCACCCAGTTCCCCTATGACACACCGGTGGCGCTGACCTATGACACAGGCGATTATAATGGGACGATGGACAAGCTTGAGTCCGCTGCTGATCTGGCAGGCTTTGCCGCGCGTCGCGCTGAAAGCGAAGCCAAGGGCAAGCTGCGGGGTCTGGGCGTCAACTGTTATATCGAGGCTTGCGGTATCGCGCCGTCGAACATCGTTGGCATGCTGGGGGCCCGTGCGGGTCTGTATGATGCGGCGACTGTGCGGGTGAATGCCACCGGCTCGATCAGCGTCATGGTAGGTGCCCATAGCCACGGGCAGGGGCATGAAACGGCCTTCCCGCAGGTTGTGGCGGACATGATCGGTATCGACGAGTCGATGATCGAGATCGTGCATGGCGACACGTCGAAGATTCCGTTTGGCATGGGCACCTATGGCTCGCGGTCTTTGGCGGTCTGTGGATCGGCGATGGTCAAGGCAACCGAGAAAGTGATCGACAAGGCCAAGAAGATCGCGGCGCATCTGTTGGAGGCGTCCGAGGCTGATATCGAGCTGAAGGACGGTCAGTTCAGCGTGGCAGGGACCGACAAGTCGGTGGCCTGGGGTGATGTCACCCTGACGGCCTATGTGCCGCATAACTTTCCGCTGGAGGTCGAGCCCGGGCTGGAGGAGACCGCCTTTTATGACCCGGCCAACTTTACCTTCCCGGCTGGCGCCTATGCCTGTGAGGTCGAGGTTGACCCCGAAACCGGCCGGGTCACCATCGAAGCCTTCACTGCCGCTGATGACTTTGGCAATATCGTCAACCCGATGATCGTGGATGGTCAGGTGCATGGCGGCATCGGTCAGGGCATCGGTCAGGCATTGCTTGAAAACTGTGCCTATGACGAAAACGGTCAGCTGCTGAGCGCATCCTTCATGGACTATGCCATGCCGCGTGCCGATGATGTGCCGTTCTATGCGGTGGACCATTCCAGCCAGACGCCCTGTACGCATAACCCGTTGGGTGTGAAGGGCTGTGGTGAGGCCGGGGCAATCGGTTCACCACCTGCGGTGGTCAACGCGGTGCTGGATGCGTTGAATTCAGGCGGCAAAGCCATCGATCATATCGATATGCCGGTGAGTCCATCGCGTGTCTGGACCGCGATGCACGGGTGAGAGGTTGGGGTGCGAGGGGTCAACCCCTCGCGCTCCCCGAGATATTTATAGCCAGATGAAGGGCGGATCAGCGCCTTTCGGAAAGGAAGACGAAATGTACAATTTCGAATTTGAGAAACCCTCGACCATAGCCGACGCGGTTGCCGCTTTAGGGGCTGAGGATGCGCAGGCGTTGGGTGGTGGGCAAACCCTGATCCCGACGCTGAAACAACGATTGGCTGCGCCATCGGCACTCGTCTCGCTCAGCGGAATTCCCGAAATGCAGGGCGTCTGTGTTGGGGATGACGGGTCGGTTTCTATCGGTGGCGCAACGCCGCATGCAGTTGTTGCGCAAGAGGCGGCGGGATCATACCCGGCGCTGGCCGCATTGGCCGGTCAGATCGGTGATCCGGCGGTGCGCAACCGCGGCACGATTGGCGGCTCGGTTGCGAATAACGATCCGGCGGCCTGTTACCCGGCGGGTGTGCTCGGATCCGGGGCCACGATCGTGACCAACGCCCGTCAGATTGCGGCGGATGCGTTTTTTGATGGCATGTTCTCGACCGCACTGGATGAGGGTGAGATCATCACATCCATCCGCTTTCCGGTGCCACAGGCCGCGAGTTATCAGAAGTTCTTGCAGCCAGCCTCGCGCTTTGCGTTGGTGGGTGTCTATCTGGCCCGGTTCGCCGACGGTGTGCGTGTGGCGGTCACGGGCGCCAGCGAGGATGGGGTGTTCCGCTGGTCCGAAGCAGAACAGGCGCTGAATACTGAATTCCGACCGGACGCGTTGATGGGGCTGAACATCAACCCGGCCACCATGATCGGCGATCTTCATGGCAGCAAAGCGTATCGCGCGCATCTGGTCAGTGTGATGACCAAGCGGGCTGTGCTGGCCTGCATGTAAGTAAATCGGCTTTTAGTCGCAAAGCCTCGGGGTGTGTCCCTCGGGGCTTTTTCTATTTTCGGCGAATTTTCGGAAGCTTGTTTGGCTGCCAATAGGCTCCGGTATCTTCGCGCGCCTTTTGATAGACCTCAACGCGGTGCGCTGCTGTTTTGCCACCGGCGTCAAATAAATGGCCGATGAGACATTCCAACACAGCCATGACACCGGTAAAGCTCGAGGTGTGATGTTGTGACCTTGTGCTGACGTTAAAGGCGACATCCGGCTCGACACCCGGCGCAATGACTTCGCTGTCCGAGATCAGGATGACCCGAAGCCCCTTTTCCCGGGCGAACCTTATGGATTTAATCGTCTCCGCAGAATAGGGGCTGACCGTGATTGCCAGCAGACAGTCCTTGTCATCGGCATCCAGCAGGTCATCCGTGGCCGAGCCGATGTGGCGCGGTATTAGTTGAATACCGGGGTGCGCCATGCGCCCGGTATAGGAAAAGTAATAGGCCAGCGCGTAACTGGCGCGGGTGGCGGTCACGAAGCAACGGCGGGACCTGAAGATATGGTCAACGGCTAGATGCGCTGTCTCGGGCCTCATCAATCGCAGGGACCTGACGACGACATTCTGTTCGTTGCGGGCAAGTCTGGCTTGAAGCTGACCATGGGCGCCGTCCGCTTGCATGTGGGTTTGCCAGGACGCGCCAAGGAATTCTTCGGTATCCGTCGCCAGGTTTTGCCGGAACGGTGCGCGAAAGGCCTGAAACCCGCCAAAACCCATATGCTGGGCCAGTCGGACAAGGACATTTGCACTGACACCGATCTTCTCGGCAGTTACCCGTATCGGGTCGAGGCCGAAATCCGCGGGGTGATCTACGATGTATTTGGCTGCCGCCTGAAGTCTGGGCGGCATCTGGTCGATGTTTTTCCTCAAGTTATCTGTCAGCTGGCGTTGGGTCTCTGTCATGAAAAAACATATGTTATGAAAGAAGAAGGTGTAAAACATAGGCCGCTTGCATAGATGCGGCAACAGGTAATCGGGGGCAGGGAATGTCACAGCATCGGTCGAAATCTGAACCCTACATTCTGGCGGCGCCCAATGGTGCGCGCCGAGGTGCGGCAGATCACCCAGCCCTGCCTGTCACAACCTCGCAAATTCTTGAAGCGGCCAGAGCATGCCATGAGGCCGGTGCGGCCGGTCTTCATCTGCACATTCGGGACACAGAAGGCCGTCACTCTTTGGACGCGGGACAGTATCTGGAAACACTTGCCGAACTTCGGCGGCGGGTTCCGGCTCTGGACATCCAGATCACAACCGAGGCGGCAGGGATTTTTGATGTAAGCAGCCAGTTCGAATGTCTGAAGAAGGTTAGACCGGCTTGGGCGTCGATCTCGGTTCGCGAAATCGCGCGCGATAACGATCTGGCTGACCGGATCTATGGTCTTTGCGCGGATCAGGGGACGCGGGTTCAGCATATTCTTTACGACGCTGAAGATGCGGCCCTATTAACACGGTGGCAATATCGTGGGGTTGTCCGCAAACAACAATCCGACCGTTTGCTTGTTCTGGGGCGCTATCGGACTGATCAGGAATCAAAGCCCTTGGATCTGGATGCGTTTCCGGACGGGGATTCGCCTTGGATGATCTGTGCCTTTGGAAAACGAGAGCATGACTGTTTAATACATGCGGCGTCCTTGGGCGGTGATGTCCGGGTCGGATTTGAAAACAGCATCGCAGACCGGAACGGAGACACTTGGGACAATAACGCCGCCTCAGTCGCGGCCCTTGTCGCCAGATTGAAAGAGGATAGATCATGAGCCACGTTTTCCCACGCCATACGAAATCTCAGCTGCCGGTCGCGGTTGGCGGCGAAGGCTGCTATCTGATCGATGCTGACGGTAAGCGGTATCTGGATTGCGGTGATGCTGCTGTGTCCTGTCTTGGCCACTCAAACCGGGCGGTGATCGAGGCGGTTCAAAGCCAGGTTGAAAAGATCGCCTTTGCGCATACCGGGTTTATGACGTCCGAACCTGCCGAAGCCCTTGCGGACCTTCTGATTGATCATGCGCCCGGGGATTTGGATCGCGTTTACTTCGTATCCGGAGGGTCCGAAGCAACAGAGGCCGCCATCAAACTGGCGCGGCAGTATTTTCTTGAGATCGGTCAGCCCGAGCGCCGCCATGTCATCGCGCGCCGCCAAAGCTATCATGGAAACACTTTGGGGGCCTTGTCAGCGGGGGGAAATGCCTGGCGCCGTGCGCAATTCGCACCGATGCTGATCGAAATGACCCATATCGCGCCCTGCTACGAATATGCCGAAAAGCAAGATGGTGAGAGCAGCCACGCCTATGGTCAACGGGTGGCCGATGAGTTGGAGGCCGAAATTTTGCGTCTTGGCCCTGAAACCGTCATGGCGTTTATGGCCGAGCCAGTCGTGGGGGCAACGCTGGGGGCGGTCCCGGCGGTCGAAGGGTATTTTAGGCGCATACGTGAAATCTGTGATCAATATGGCGTTTTGCTGATCCTGGATGAGGTCATGTGCGGAATGGGGCGCACCGGGCATTTGTTTGCCTGCGATCACGATGGAATTGCCCCGGATATTCTGTGCATCGCCAAAGGTTTGGGGGCGGGTTATCAACCCATCGGCGCAATGTTGTGTACGAGCCGGATATATAAGGCGATCCAAATTGGGTCAGGGTTTTTCCAGCACGGGCATACCTATGTCGGCCATCCGGTGGCAACTGCAGCGGCATTGGCGGTGCTGAAGGAATTGACGAGCCAACAACTGCCCCAGCGCGCCGAGTTTATGGGACAGAGACTGCAATCTGCGCTGGAAACTGCGTTCAGCGAGCACCCTAATGTCGGCGATATTCGGGGCCGCGGGCTGTTCCGCGGTATTGAGCTGGTCTCGGATCGGGCCGGAAAAACACCGTTTGATCCCGCACTTGGTCTCGCGGGCAAGATCAAGAAGGCGGCATTGAACGCTGGTCTGATCTGTTACCCCATGTCTGGCACGCGCGATGGTCGAAGTGGCGACCATATTCTGTTGGCACCGCCTTTCATTATCGACGACGCACAGATTGAGGAATTGGTTGAAAAGCTGGAGGCCGCACTCAAAGCCGCGATCTGACGCTCTTTTGATCTGACTTTCTCTTTTTACTCAATAGGGTATCGACAAAAGGTCAAATCCTGAAGGAGCGATGATGATTGTCGACATCTGGAAGAGTTTTCGGGACTTGCCCGCCTGGGTACAGATCTGGTTGGTGGTGCTGCTCATCCCGACCAATCTGGCACCTCTGGCGTATCTGGATCAGCCAAATGGTATTCTAATCGCAGCACTCGCAATCGGTGGGATGGCATTGAATCTTCCGATCATGCTGGCGACACGAGGGATGAGCAAAGCGATGGCATTTCCGCATCTAATATGTTGGGTGCCAATGGTTTTCGTCGTGATTGCAGCATTTGCAAGCGAGGCTGAACTGGCGACCGAATATGCGAAATTTCTGGTGTTTCTACTGGTTATTGACCTGATTTCGCTGGCATTTGATGTGAATGACGCAAGGGTCTGGCTCAAAAGCCGAAGCGCAAAATAAAACCCCCTCAATCCGAGGGGGTTTCGAATAACGCAGTTGTCGCAGGGCTTACTTCTGCGGCAGCGGGCCGATCATCATGATCATCTGACGGCCTTCCATCTTGGGCATGTTCTCGACCTTGCCGATTTCCTTGGTGTCCACGGCAACACGTTCCAGCAGCTCACGGCCCAGATTCTGGTGTGCCATCTCACGACCACGGAAGCGCAGAGTCACCTTTACCTTGTCGCCGTTTTCAAGGAATTTGAACACGTTGCGCATTTTGACTTCATAGTCATGAGTATCGGTGTTGGGCCGGAACTTGACCTCTTTCACCTCAATGACTTTTTGCTTTTTGCGCGCTTCGGCCTCGCGTTTCTGCGTTTCGTATTTGAATTTACCAAAGTCCATGATTTTGCAAACCGGAGGGTTTGCATTCGGCGAAATCTCGACCAGATCCAGGCCGGCTTCGTCCGCGAGTTGCATGGCTTTGGCGGGATGAACCACCCCGACATTTTCACCTTCGGCGCCGATAAGGCGAATTTCGGGGGCACGGATCTTATCATTGACGCGCGGGCCGGTGTCTCTCTGAGGCGGCGCGTTGTGAGGTCTGCGAGCTATGGGTTCATTCCTTTGATGATTGCAGAATTTCAAGCCCGGAATTTAGACTGGGCTGCGGGACGTTTCAAGCGGCATAAGTGACCACCAGCGTGAATTTCCCATGATATTCCCGCGTTTTTGCCGATCTGATGTCGCATATCAGACCGGCAAACCGGATTAGCCAACAAAGGCCTTTTCAATGACGAATTCCTTGGGGTCGGAATTTGCGCCTTCGCGCAGTCCGAAATCCTCGAGGATTTTTTTGATATCCAGATTGAAAGCCAATGATCCGCAAACCATCGCGCGGTCCGTATCCGGCTGGATGCCGCCCTCAATCCCCAGATCGGCAAATACTGTGCCGTCTTTCAACAGCTCGGTAATGCGGCCCATTTTGGGGCTCTGTTCGCGTGTGGTGGTCGGGTAGTAACGAATCTTGTCCGCAAAACCTTCGCCCATCAGCTCAGCCAGCATTTCGTCCTTACGGATGTCTTCAATCAGTTGGCGACCATATTCCAGTTCGGCCACTTCGCGGCAGGTATGGGTGATTATGACCTCATCATAATCCTCATAGGTCTGTGGTTCGCGCAGCAGAGAGGCGAAGGGTGCAAAGCCGGTGCCGGTGGCAAAGAACCACAGGCGCTTACCAGGCAGCAGGGCGTCATGGACCAGCGTGCCAACCGGCTTGGGCCGCAGGATGATCTGATCGCCTGGTTTGATGTGCTGAAGTTTCGAAGTCAGCGGGCCGTCCTGTACCTTGATCGAATAGAACTCAAGCTCTTCATCCCAGGACGGCGAGGCGATGGAATAGGCGCGCAGCAGGGGTTTGCCGTTGTCGCCCAGCAGGCCGATCATCACAAACTCGCCCGAGCGGAACCGCAAGGAAGCGGGGCGCGACACTTTGAATGAGAACAGGCTGTCAGTCCAATGCTTGACGTCTGTCACAGTCTGGGCGTCCGGCAGAACGGGGGCCTTCACGGCGGTTGCTTCGGTCACGGGTTTCATCTCTGTCATCGTTTCACTGCCGGTGGAGTAAACCGACATCTCCGTTTAATCTTTGATCCAAGTCAGGAAAAGGGGGCTCTTGCCCCTACGTTCCTATTTGAGGCTGCGAAAGGCGGTTTTAGCCGCGCAGGCGGGCCTGATAGTTGTTGTCCTGCCAGTTGGCGCGAGCCACCCACTGATCTTCGGGCTGGCGATCGGCCAGAGTGTCTTCAATCTCGACCTCATCAAAGCCGCTGCGCCGCGCCATGGCATACTGGTCGGCCAAGACATGGCCTTTGGCGCGCAAGCGACCGGTATAGCCTTTCAGGCGCAGGGTCCGCGCGATGGTAAAGCCGCGCCCATCCGCAAAGGACGGGAAATCGATGCGCACCATCTTGGCACAGCCCAGCCGTTCGGCAAGTTCATCGGGATCCGTGTCCGAGCTGACATCCAGCGCGACCACATCATTGGCCGCGTCTTCCAGCGTGACATAGCCATCAGTCCAATCATCGGGGGCGAACCCCTCATCGGTTACGATAACGTTCATGTGTTCTCTCCGGCGCGCATCATCTTGCCATCTACAAAATGAATGCCGCATTCTTCCTTGTTCTGATCGCGCCAGCGTCCGGCGCGGGGGTCTTCGCCCTGTTTGACCGGCGAAGTACAGGGCGCACAGCCGATCGAAGGGTATCCTTTGGCCACCAGCGGGTGCCTGGGCAAGTTGTTCTCTTCCATATAGGCGCGCACATCTTCGGGCGCCCAATGGGCCAGCGGGTTGACCTTGATCCGGCCTGTGCCGTCCTCGACCTCAAAGAAATCAAGCGTGGCGCGGGACCCTGCCTGAAACCGTTTGCGCCCGGTGATCCAGCCATCATATCCCAACAATGCCTGTTGCAGCGGGAAGGTCTTGCGCAGGTTACAGCACGCATCCATGTCCCGCAGACGCAGCGCGCCATAGGGGTCGTCGCGTTGAACATCCTCGTCATCCGCGCGGATGATCTTGACGTTTCGCAACCCCAACCGCTCGCTCACCTCCTGCTGATACTCCAGCGTTTCGGTGAACAACATCTGCGTGTCGATGAACAGCACCGGGGTCATCTTGTCGACCACGGCCGCCATATGCAGCAACACCACCGATTCCGCACCGAAACTTGAGACCAGAGCGAGATCATCGATCTCTTCCATTGCTCCGTGCATCACGTCATGCGCACTGTGGTGGCGGAACCGGGCGTTCAACTCACTAACCCGTTCGGTCAGTTCACGTCTATCCCGGCCCAGTTCAGTCTGGATCAGATCAAGCGGCATTCGCTCGCGCCTCGGGGTAGAGGGCCGCCTTGAACGGAGTCATTCCGACACGGCGATAGGTCTCGAGGAAGGTTTCTTCGGCACCCTCACGCTGCTCCAGATAGGTTTCGACGATGCGCTCAACGGCCGGAACGATCTCATCATAGGCAAAGCCCGGACCCGTACGATCACCGATTGCGGCGTTTTCCGTGCCGTCACCACCCAGAGTGATCTGGTAGTTTTCGACGCCTGCACGATCCAGACCAAGAATGCCGATATGGCCGACATGGTGGTGACCACAGGCGTTGATGCAGCCCGAGATCTTGATCTTCAGGTGGCCGATATCATGCTCCAGTTTGAGGTCTTCGAACCGGGTGGCGATTTCCTGTGCAACCGGGATCGAACGCGCCGTTGCGAGCGCGCAATAGTCCATGCCAGGGCAGGCGATGATGTCGCTGATCAGGCCGATATTGGCGGTGGCCAGCTCGTATTCTTTCAGTTTGGCATGGATCGCGGGCAGGTCCGATTTATGGACATGCGGCAGGATCACGTTCTGCTCATGACTGATGCGCAGCTCGTCATAGGCGAATTCTTCGGCCAGATCGGCCATCACGCGCATCTGCTCGGCAGTTGCATCACCCGGCGTCGCGCCGTGCTTCTTGATCGAGATGGTGACAATCGCGTGGTCCGCATTCTTGTGTGGCGCGATGTTGGTATCGACCCACGAGCGGAAGACCGGATCGTTGGTGTATGCACCTTCAAACGACGCAACCGACGCTTCGCGGAAGGTGGGTGCAGCGAAGTGGCTCTTGATCTCTTCCAGCAGGTTCATATCCGCGCCTTTGAACTGCGGGCGGACCTGCAGGAAGCGTTCGTTGACCTTGGCGCGGATAGCGTCGATGCCATGCTCATGCACGGTGATCTTGATGCGCGCCTTGTACTTGTTGTCGCGGCGACCGATCTGGTTCCACACAGAAACGGTGGCTTCGAGATACGCCAGCAGGTCGTCAAACGCGACGAAGTCAGACAGTTCCTTGCCTATCATGGGCGTACGGCCCAGACCGCCGCCTACGATAACACGGGCGCCCAGAACGCCGTCACGTTCGACCAGTTGCAGGCCGATATCATGCGCCTTGATCACGGCACGGTCGTTCTCTGACCCTGTGATGGCGATCTTGAACTTACGCGGCATGAACTGAAATTCCGGGTGGTCGGTCGACCACTGGCGCAGCAGTTCCGCATAGGGGCGCGGATCGGCGACCTCATCCGCGGCGGCACCGGCGAAATGGTCGGCGGTCACATTACGAATGGTGTTGCCGCTGGTCTGGATGGCGTGCATGCCAACCTCGGCCAGCGCGTCCAGCATATCCGGCACGTCATTCAGCTTGGGCCAGTTGTACTGGATGTTCTGACGGGTGGTGAAATGGCCATAGCCCTTGTCCCATTTTTCAGCCAGCAGGGCCAGTTGGCGCATCTGCGCACTGTTCAGCGTGCCGTAAGGAATGGCGACCCGCAGCATATAGGCGTGCAGCTGCAGATACAGGCCGTTCATCAGCCGCAGCGGCTTGAACTCATCCTCGGTCAGCGATCCGTCAATGCGGCGCTCGACCTGGGCGCGGAACTGTCTGTTGCGTTCTGCCAAAAATGCTGTGTCGAACTCGGAGTAGCGATACATGATTAGCTGTCCTTAAGTGCAGCCCCGAACCTGGGGCCAATGTAGGGGAGAGAGAGGGCCAGGGATCAGGCCCGGGGCTGCGGGGAAGTTTCCTGTTTGCCGTGGGCATAGTTGGACGGACCAGTCCGGCGGAAGTCTTCCCGAAAATGAGT
Organism: Ruegeria sp. CDSC025; assembly: GCF_059610805.1. Classification (NCBI taxonomy): domain Bacteria; kingdom Pseudomonadati; phylum Pseudomonadota; class Alphaproteobacteria; order Rhodobacterales; family Roseobacteraceae; genus Ruegeria; species Ruegeria sp. CDSC025. The sequence continues at coordinate 354,412 of NZ_JBXWOJ010000001.1, forward strand.
TGGTTCTGGGCCTTCGTCGCCAGCTATGGCATCCGCCAGATAGGCACCGACAATCTTGCCTGCTTGGCGTTCGGCATCCAGAAGGCGGATCTGTGCGTGGGCTTCGTCTGTGATCAGCTCTGCCTCGGATAATTCACGTGACCAGCGGTCGTCCTCGGTCAGATAGATGACGTCACCTTCCAACAGATCGTTGGCGGTTACCACTTTGGGGGTAAAAGCGCGGGCCATCAGGCGTGCTCCTTTTTGAATTCAGTCAGGGCCTTGGCTGCCTGGCGGGGGGCAAGGCCGTAAAAAGTAAGGGTGGGGCCGTCCATGTCCGAGGCGCTCAGATCGGCGGACATGTGATCCAGCGTCGTGGTCAATATGCGCTGATCGGGACGCGACGCGTTTTCGATCAGCGTCACAGGTGTGGCCCGGTCGGCGCCGTGCATGATCAGGCGGCCCTGAATAAACCGGGCAGACTTTTTGCCCATATAGATCGCCGCCACCGAACCGGGCTGCGCCAGGGCGCTCCAATCGTGATCGGCGAACCCCTTCATGTCGTGCCCGGTCAGGAAACGGATCGAAGAATTGCGCCCGCGGCGCGTCTGGCTTTGCCCGATGCCTGCAACTGCGGCCGAGGCTGCGGTGATGCCGGGGATAATCTGCCACGAGATGCCAGCTGCTTCGACGGCGTCGATTTCTTCGTCCAAACGACCAAATACGGTGGGGTCACCGGATTTCAGGCGTACAACGCGTAGACCCTTCAGAGCGTACTCTACCAGCAGCGCGTCGATGTCTTCCTGTTTCCACGAGGGGCCGAACCCGGCTTTGCCAACATCGACCAGAACGGCCGTTTGCCCGGCTAGGGCCAGCACCTCGGCGCTGATCAACCGGTCATGCAGGACAACTTCCGCGCGCTCGAATGCGCGCAGGGCCTTGAGCGTCAGCAATTCGGGATCACCGGGGCCTGCGCCGACAAAGTCGACATGGCCTGCGTCCTGATATGTTTGCGTCACTTGCATGTTTCGGTCCGGGTTGGTTTGACTTGACCCTCAATATAGGAAATATTCCCGGTATTACGCCATATGTGCGCATAAATAAGAACAAACGTTTCGCTGTATTGGTTAAGCGATACGAAAGTTTCGAAACGAGGAAGAAATTGGAATGTCAGTGCGGATTGATGACACGGATCGGAAAATTCTGGTTGAGCTGCAGCGCGACGCCAGCCAATCGCTGGACGAAATAGCAGCCCGCGTCGGCAGTTCCAAGACGCCTGTCTGGAATCGTATCCGCAAGCTGAAAGGGGCCGGGGTGATCGGTCAGCAGACGGTATTATTGGATGCCGAGGCGCTTGGTTTTGAGGCGACGTTCTTCGTGCTGATCCGCACCTCTGAACACGAGGCGGATTGGCAGCGAACGTTCCTCAAAGCCCTGCGGGACCGCCCCGAAGTGCAAGAGGCGCACCGGCTGGCAGGCGATATCGACTATATACTCAAGGTGCGCGTCAAAAACGCGCGCGCCTATGACGTGTTCTACCAGACACTGATTTCCGAGGTGCGCGTCCACAATGTGACTGCGTTGCTGTCGATGGAAGAGATCAAGTCGACGACCATGCTGCCGCTGAATGCCCTGATCGAGAAATAGCGATCAGACCTGAACCATCAACCGCTTTAGCCCGTGGAAATGGTAGCTGTTGGAATATTCCGGTTCCTCGCTGAGCGCTAGGTTGGGACAGCGTTCGAACAGTGCCGCCAGCGCTATTCGCATTTCGAGTCGGGCCAACGGTGCTCCGACGCAGAAATGCAGACCCGCGCCAAAGCTGCTGTTGGTCAGGATGGGGCGGGTTGGATCGAACTTATGAGGTTCGGCCCAGACTTGGGGATCACGGTTCGCGGCTCCAAGCAACAAAGCGACTTCGTCACCGCGTTTAAAACTGTGCCCGAACAGTTCGATCTCTTCATAGGCATAGCGCGTGAACATATGCAGCGGGGGATCAAAGCGCAGGATTTCTTCGACGGAGGCGTCAATCGTTTCAGGCTGAAAGGCATCGGCTTTTACACCTTTTCGCAATACGGTCCTAAGCCCATTTCCCAGAGAATGAACCGTGGCCTCATGACCGGCATTCAACAGAAGAATGCAAGTTGCAACCAACTCGTCACGCGACAGTTTTTCACCATCTTCTTCAGCGGCGATCAACCGGGTAATCAGGTCATCCTGAGGGTCAGACCGGCGCTTTTCGACGTAAGACGAGAGAAAGTCGGTGAACTCTTTTGCCGAGGCCGCCGCCGCATCCTCGGTCTGGCGTGTGCGGCTGGCCTGATACATCGCCACCATGTCATGGGACCAGCGCAAAAGCTCGGGCGACATCTCTTCGGGAACGCCTAGAAGGCGGCAGATCGTAACGACCGGAACTTGCGTGCAATAGGTGTCCAGCAGATCGAACGGCGCATCGGTAAAGGCGTCGATCAGCTTGTGGCTGAGGTCATGGATCGTTGGTTCCAGTGCCGCAATGGCACGTGACGTAAAGGCGCGCATGACCAGGCGTCGAAGCCGGGTGTGGCGCGGCGGCTCTGCTTCTAACAACGAATGAGATTCGACCATCAGCCAGGGGGCTAGATGCGCAGGACCTGGACGCTGCATTTCCGGCGGCACTTCGCGACCGAAACGACGGTCCTTCAGCAAGGCCTGAACCGCCCGGTGGGATACAGCAGCGTGCATCCGGTAGTCGGCCCAATACACAAGGTCGCCATGCGCGCGGGCCGCATCATAAAACGGATAAGGGTTCTGGACAAAATTCGGGTCAACAGGGGATTGATGCAAAGTCTTCATGGCGGGCACACTTGCCATGAGGCGCGTTGAATGCAAGACCCAATGTCATGCAAAGGGTATGGTTGATTTCGACATTTCTGATTGCTGTTGGGCTGCTCTCTGTTGGGGTGTGGTCATACGGCTTTCGTCAGGCATTGTCGCCGCTGAGCGATAAGGCTGAGGCCGATCTGGAATTGGCCGCCGACCGCCTTAGCACACAAATGCAGGTCTATCAGGAACTGGCTGTCTTGATGGCCAGCCACCCGGCTGTTCGAACGCTTGTCACGCCGAGCGATCGCGCCATCGCGCAGGCTGTGTTGCTGGACGTGGCAGACAAAACTGCCGCCGTTAACATTGTCTATCTGGACCGTCTGGGCAGGGTACTTGCAGCCGCCCACCCGGTGCCTGAATTGACGATGGCAGACCATCCCGCATTCAGGCGCGCCATGCAGGGAGCTATGGGCAGTGCCCACGGGGTCGAGTCCACAAGCGGCGATCGAACCTATTCCTATGCAGCTCCTGCCTTTGGTCCCACCGGTATAGTCGAAGGCGCATTGATGGTTATAGCCGATGTGCAGGATGTCGAACAGACTTGGCGGGGCAGTACCGAGGCCATTTTCTTTATTGATGGGGAAGGTGTGGTGTTCATCTCGAACCGATCCGACCTGTTGTTCTGGCGTCGGACCGAAGGTCAACCGGGGCTGGTGCCGCCCGAGGGGCAGGCGGTTGATTTCTCGTCGAATCTGATCGGACGACACGAGCTTTGGACCTTGAATTGGGGCCGGTATCTGCCACGGCATGCGTTACACCTTACGCTCGATCTACCGGTGATAGACATGACAGCAGAGGTGCTGGTGGATGTGGCCCCGGCGCGCCGTCTGGCGAATTTGCAAGCAGCGGCGGTCGCTGCGATCTGTCTGGCCTTCGGGGCGCTTTTGTACATGGCAACCGAACGCCGGCGCGCGCTTGCTGAGGCCAATGCGGTGCTGGAAAGCCGCGTGACGCGCAGAACCCATGCGCTTACCGCCGCGAACACGGCCCTGCGGCGCGAGGTTCATGAACGGGAAGAGGCCGAGGTCGCGCTGAAACATGCGCAGGAAGAGCTTATACAGGCCGGGAAGTTGAGTGCGCTCGGGCAGATGTCGGCGGGCATCAGCCATGAGTTGAACCAGCCGCTGATGGCCATTCGCCAATTCGCCGAGAACGGAACGGCTTTTCTGACCAGAGGTGACGAGTCAAAAGCCGCCGAGAACCTCACCAGAATTTCCGATTTGGCCGCGCGAATGGCGCGAATTATCAAGAACCTCAGGGCTTTTGCCCGCAATGAAAACGAGCCCATGGGCAGAGTTGATCTGGTTCAGGTAATAGAAACGGCGTTGGAACTGACCGAGGCCCGGCTGAATTCGGAAAACGTTCGTATGGAATGGCAGGCTCCAGATGTCCCTATCTATGCTTGGGGTGGCGAAGTGAGATTGGTACAGGTGTTCGTAAATCTGATTAACAATGCCGCCGATGCGATGAGTGAGCAAAACCAACGCATGATCAAGATCGCGATAAACAGCGGCCAAACCCTGACGGTCACGGTCAGTGACACCGGTCCGGGGATCGAAAACTCGGAAAAGCTGTTCGAGCCGTTTTACACCACCAAAGCCGTCGGTTCGTCCGAGGGTATGGGGCTGGGGCTGTCGATCTCATATGGTCTGGTTCAGAGTTTTGGTGGTAACATTCGGGGCACCAACGCTCCGACAGGTGCGGTATTCACTGTGGAACTGGAACATTTCAGCGAAGTAGGGGCAGCATGACCCGCAAAGTGCTTTTGGTCGATGACGACTCGGCAGTGCGCGAGGCGCTGGCCCAGACGCTGGAGCTTGCCGATTATGAACCCGTAACAGCCGGGTCCTTTGTGGCGGCCAAGGATCATATCCGGGCCGATTTCGCCGGTGTGATCGTATCGGATATCCGGATGCCTGGTCGGGACGGGTTTCACCTGTTGACCTACACCCGCGATATGGATGCTGATCTGCCTGTCATCCTGTTGACTGGAGAAGGCGACATACCAATGGCAGTGCAGGCCATGGGGCAGGGCGCGTTCGACTTTCTGGAAAAACCCTGCGCTGCGGCTGACCTGTTAAAGGTATTGGGCAAGGCCTCTGAGGCGCGAGAACATGTCCTGCAACAACGGGCGATGAAAAGCGAGCTTGAGCGCGGCGATCCAGCGGCACGCCTGCTGTTCGGTCTCTCATCAAAGGCTGAAGCCCTGAGGGAAAGGGTTCGTACGGTAGCCAAGACAGGGGCCGAAGTTTTGGTCACCGGACCGGCTGGCAGCGGAGTGTCCAAAGTTGCCGAGGTCGTTCACCTAATGTCGCCGCAAAGTCAGGGCCCATTTGTCAAACGTCCATCCGCCGGTTTGTCGACCAGCGATCTGGTTCATGTCTGCGAAGATGCAGCCGGTGGTTCCCTTTTTCTGGACGAAATCTCGGCCATGCCAGAGGCCACGCAATATGCAGCACTGGAGATGGTTGAACAGGGTGTAGGCGCCCGAATTCTGGCGGGCACGACCACTGACCTGGCCGAATTGTCTTCGGATGGACGGTTTCTTGCGGATTTGTTCTATCGTTTGGATGTGATGCGCGTTCGCATACCGTCGCTTGCCGAGCGCCCCGAGGATATACCTGTAATCTTCCGCCACTATGTAGCACAGGCAGCCGAACAGGCCGGGATAAAGGAACCGGAAATCACGTCGGACCATCTGGCATCGCTGATGACCAGAGACTGGCCGGGCAACGCACGGTCGTTGATGTCAGCCGCAATGAGGTTTGTGCTGGGAATGCCTGAAGATGTCTCGCAGGCCGCAGAACTGGGGTTGAGCGAGCAGATGGCACGGGTCGAAAGATCTCTGCTGATTGCTGCCCTTGGCCGGCATAACGGCAAGGCATCAGAAGCCGCAAAGGCGCTAAAGCTGCCTCGCAAAACCTTCTACGACAAGCTGGCGCGATACCACATTCGTCCTGAAGACTACCGGAGGTAAAGGCTCCCGCCAGCTTTTCCCGCATTGTCATGCGGTTAAGCTGTTGGGCGTGGCAGTCCGCTGACGCGGACTGCGGGGCGAACCAAATGCCCGGCAATCGATTCGGATTCGGCGAATCGTTATTTGTGCGGAAATCCACACAATGGGGCATTTATATGTGCGGATTCTCGCACGGGTTCCCGAATGGCTCAAATGGATACCAGACAGGAAGTGCGTAACACTCAGTAAATAAATGAAAAAATACTACCCGATAGTCAAGCCCACAATAAGTTGAGGGCTTGACCCCGATTCGGTTCACTCGCCGCCATGGGACGGCTTCTGCGCGTCCGGAGACGTAGTGAAGTATCTGGGAGAACTCGACTGATGAAATTTTTGACAACGGCAGCGACGGCCGTCGCTCTAACCGTAACAGCAACCGCAGGCATGGCCGCTTGTGAAGACGGCGAAATCGTCGTGAAATTCGCGCATGTGACCAATACCGATAAACATCCCAAGGGTATTGCAGCCTCGTTGCTGGAACAGCGCGTTAATGATGAGATGAACGGCGTGATGTGCATGGAGGTCTACCCGAACTCCACGCTTTATAACGACGATAAAGTCCTTGAGGCGATGTTGCAGGGCGATGTGCAACTGGCGGCCCCGTCATTGTCCAAGTTCGAGAAGTTCACCAAGCAATTCCGCCTGTTCGACCTGCCGTTCATGTTCAAGAACATTGACGCGGTAGACGCATTTCAGGCTTCGGCTGACGGTCAGGCGATGAAAGACAGCATGCAGCGCCGTGGCCTGCAGGGGCTGGCATTCTGGCACAATGGCATGAAACAGATGTCGGCCAACAAACCGCTGGTCGATCCGTCGGATGCCGATGGCCTGAAATTCCGCGTCCAATCCTCTGACGTGCTGGTCGCGCAGATGGAGGCGATTGGCGGAAGCCCGCAGAAAATGGCTTTCTCAGAGGTTTATGGCGCGTTGCAGCAAGGTGTCGTCGACGGACAGGAAAACACTTGGTCCAACATCTACGGCAAGAAGTTCTTTGAGGTTCAGGACGGTATCACTGAAACCAACCACGGTGTCATCGACTATCTGGTCGTGACATCGGTTGACTGGCTGGACAGCCTGGATCCTGCGGTGCGCGAACAGTTCCTGACCATTCTGGGCGAAGTGACAGAACAGCGGAACAAAGAATCCTTCTCGGTGAACGAGGAAGCCAAGGTCTCGATCACAAATGCGGGCGGTATCATCCGTGAACTTAACCCTGAACAGCGTCAGGCCTGGATCGACGCCATGAAACCTGTTTGGGAACAGTTCGCCGGTGACGTGGGTCAAGAAAAGATCGACGCCGCGCAGGCTATCAACGCCGGGTTCTGATCCTGGTATACGCCGCGCGTCCGGGGACTGGGGAGTATTCGACGCGCAGGCAGGGTGGGCCGATTTGGCCCGCCCAAACAGCACTTATCTCAAAAAAATGTGGGGACAGATAGATGTCTGGTGCGCAATCCGGCCAAGGCGGGCTGGTCGACCATATCGAAGAAACCTTGATCGCATCGTTGCTGGGCCTGATGACGGCTGTGACATTTGCCAATGTGATCGCAAGGTATTTCTTTAATTCCAATATCCTATGGGCACTGGAGCTGACGGTATTCGCCTTCGGCTGGTTGGTGCTGCTTGGGGCGTCTTATGCCGTCAAGAAACACGCCCATCTGGGAGTGGACGCCATCCTGAACATGCTCAGCCCGGCGCCTCGACGGATTTTGGCTCTGATCGCAGTAGCCTGCTGTCTGGTGTTTTCTCTGCTGATGCTAAAAGGCGCATATGACTATTGGGCCGTGTTCGCGGATCTGCCGCCCACATCGGGGCGATGGTTCCCTACCGGGTTCAACTTCGATGCGCGCAGTCAGAGCTTTTATGAGGTCGACGACATTCCGATGGTCGCCCCGCTGCGGTTTCTTGAGGATCTGATCAACTATGGCGAGGGCTATGAAAAACTGCCCAAGGTGGTGCCGTATCTGGTTCTGCCCGTGTCGATGCTGCTTTTGGTGATCCGCTTTGCGCAGGTTGCGGTACAGATTTGGCGCGGCGAAGCCGACCGGATGGTCGCTAGCCACGAAGTCGAGGACGAGATTGAAGAAGTCCGCGCTCAGCAAGGAGAGCACAACTGATGGATGTCATTCTTCTGTTCTCGATGGTGATCGGCCTGCTGCTGATCGGTGTACCGATTGCGGTGGCGTTGGGGCTCAGTTCGACCCTGTTTCTGCTGATTTATTCCGACAGTTCGCTCGCCTCGGTCGCAGGTACCTTGTTTGAGGCTTTCGAAGGGCATTTTACCCTGCTGGCGATCCCTTTCTTCATTCTGGCCTCGTCCTTCATGACCACGGGCGGCGTGGCCCGGCGCATCATCCGTTTCTCGATTGCCTGCGTGGGGCACTTGCCCGGAGGTCTGGCGATTGCGGGCGTGTTCGCCTGTATGCTGTTTGCGGCCCTGTCGGGGTCGTCTCCGGCTACGGTGGTGGCCATTGGTTCGATTGTGATCGCTGGCATGCGGCAGGTTGGCTATTCCAAGGAATTCGCCGCCGGCGTTATCTGTAACGCAGGGACGCTGGGTATTCTGATTCCGCCGTCGATCGTGATGGTGGTCTATGCCGCCGCTGTCGAAGTTTCTGTCGGGCGCATGTTCCTCGCCGGTGTGATCCCCGGCCTGTTGGCTGGGCTGATGTTGATGATCACCATTTATGTGATGGCCAAAGTCAAGAACCTACCCAAAGGTGAATGGAAAGGCTGGGGCGAAATCCTTGTCTCGGCACGCGAGGCCGGGTGGGGTCTGTTCCTGATCGTGATCATTCTGGGCGGCATCTACGGCGGTATCTTTACCCCGACCGAGGCCGCTGCGGTGGCCGCAGTCTATGCCTTTTTGATTGCCAGCTTCGTCTACAAGGACATGGGCCCCCTCAGCACCGAGGGTGAGGAAAAGAATATCTCTTTGCTCAGAAAGCCTTATGCGCTGATCACGGCAATTTTTCACCCCGACACCAAGCAGACGTTGTTCGAAGCTGGGAAACTGACCGTTACCCTGCTGTTCGTTATCGCCAACGCCTTGATCCTGAAACATGTTCTAACCGATGAACAGGTACCGCAGCACATAGCAACTGCCATGCTGTCGGCAGGTCTGGGGCCGGTGGCTTTCCTGATCGTGGTTAATGTGATCTTGCTGATCGGCGGCCAGTTCATGGAGCCTTCGGGACTGCTGGTTATCGTAGCACCACTGGTGTTCCCGATTGCAATCGAGCTAGGCATCGACCCGATTCACCTGGGCATCATCATGGTTGTGAACATGGAGATCGGGATGATTACCCCGCCGGTCGGCTTGAACCTGTTCGTGACCTCGGGCGTGGCGGGCATGCCGATGATGGGCGTTGTCCGGGCGGCCCTGCCATTCCTGGCGGTCCTGTTCGTCTTCCTGATCATGGTGACCTATATCCCGTGGATATCCACCTTTCTGCCCAACACTTTCATGGGGCCGGAGATCATAACAAACTAGCGGGTCCAGCCGCTGAGAATAAGACCGGGCAGGGGATCTCTGCCCGGTTTTTGCGTCTTGAACGGGGCGCCAAGGGGATTATCTAAAGGGCAGAGGACGACCTCTCCATCACGAGACAGTATCCGGGACGACCCGGACTGATCAGAGGTCTCTTCTATGCCCTGGATTATCCTGTTGTTTGCCGGCCTGCTTGAAATTGTCTGGGCCGTGGCGATGAAACAATCTGCCGGGTTCACCCGGTTCTGGCCGACCGCCCTGATGGCGGTTTCGATGCTTGGTTCGTTCACATTGCTGGCACTGGCCATGCGGACGCTGCCTTTGGGAACAGCCTATGTCATCTGGACGGGAATAGGAGCGGTTGGCGCGTTTACCTTTGGTATTCTTTTTCTGGGCGAAGCCCTGACCGCCACGCGCATCTGCGCGGCAGTCTTGATCATAGCCGGGATGGTGACGATGAAAATGGCCTGATCAAGCTTGTTCCAGAGCCTGAATGATGCCCGAGAAATCGTCAGCCTTCAGGCTCGCCCCGCCGACCAGAGCGCCATCCACGTTCGATACGGCGAAAATCTCGGCGGCGTTTGATGGCTTTACCGAGCCGCCATAAAGCAGCCGGACCGAACGCCCAACGCCTTCGCCAAAGCGCCGTTCCAGCCGCGTGCGGATAAAGTCATGAACCTGTCCGATCTCATCCAGGGTGGGCACTTTGCCCGTGCCAATGGCCCAAATCGGTTCGTAGGCGACTATTAGGTTTTCGCCCGTTGCCTGATCCGGGATCGAGCCGGACATCTGACCGCCGATTATATCCAGGGTATTGGCGGCCTCGCGCTGTTCCAGGCTTTCACCGACGCAGATGATTGCCTTTAGCCCACCATTCATAGCGGCAATAGACTTAGCACGAACATCTTCATTCTGTTCACCATGATCTTCGCGGCGTTCAGAATGGCCAAGAATGACGGCTGACGCTCCGGCGTCGACCAGCATCTGGGCGCTAATGTCACCTGTATGCGCGCCCGAGTTTGCCGCGTGGCAATCCTGACCGCCTATCTGGATGTTTCCGCCCGGGACCTTCTCTTTGGCCCGATGGATCAAGGTGGCAGGTGGGCAGATCAGAATATCAACTGCCGGGGCAGCATGCATGTGAGAAAGGGCCTGAAGCTCGCTCAAGTCGGCAGCATTACCATTCATCTTCCAGTTTCCAGCCGCCAGTTTGCGCCGCATATCGCGTCCCCTTGAAATAAATCGGTTTTCTGGTGACCGGATATCATTGCCAGTCAGGTCTGACAATTCCGGTTGCAGAGCCCGTTGCAAAACGGCAGTTTCCGCCGCGATGAGGAATGAGCAATATGATCGAACATCTTGATCTTGAAAAACTGGATCGGTGCGACACGGCGGAATTGGCCAAATTGACCCGCGCCGTCGGTGAAGTTGGGTTTCTGACCGTCTCCAATACTGGTATCTCTGCCTGTCGGGTGGAACGGGTCATCTCGGCATATCACGCATTCTTCCGGCTGCCAGAGGTCGAGAAACGGCGTGTTGATATGGCTGTGACCGGGTCCAACCGTGGGTGGGGCGCCGCGCGCTCGGAACAGGTAGATCCAGCTGCAAATCCTGACTTCAAAGAGGTGTTCGATTGCGGATACGAGCTAGCTGAGACCAATAGGTACTTTGGCAAGAACCTCTCGGTTTATGCCCCGAACCAATGGCCGGAGACTGTGCCCGAGTTTCGATCAATCATCGAGGCCTATTATGGTGACGCCTGTTCGGTTGCCATGCGGGTGTTGCGCGCCATTTCGGTGGCATTGGGCAAGGATGCCAACAGCTTTGACACTGCCTTCGACACGCCCATGGCCCTGTTGCGCGGCAATTATTACCCGCAAAGGCCAGTCTGGGCAGGCGAAAAGGATTTCGGTATCGGAGCGCACACTGATTATGGCTGTCTGACCCTGCTGGCCACCGATGGTCGAGCCGGGTTAGAGGTACAGATGCCGGACCAGAGTTGGGCTCAGGTCCAAGCGCAGCCCGGAACATTCATTATCAATTTTGGGGAGATGCTGGAGTTCTGGACGGCAGGGGCGGTCAAGGCAACTCTGCACCGTGTGATCGGTGGATCTGCTGAAAGGCTGTCGGTTCCTTTGTTCTTCAACCCGTCTTATGACACCAATGTTGCCCCGCCACATTCAGAGAATGTCATCCAGGCAGGAGAGCACTTGACGCGTCGTTTCAACGAGACCTATGTGCACTTGCAGGCAGCGTCTTAAGGCTGAGTTGCAATGCTTTCGTCGAACTTGATGGATTCTCCGCAACCGCAGGCATCTACAACATTCGGGTTGCGGAACTTGAAACCGGATTCAAGCAGCGAGACCTCATAGTCGATCTCTGTTCCAAACAGGAACATCTGTGCCATCGGGGCGATCATGATCCGCGCGCCGTCCTGCTCGACCACTTCATCATTGGTGTCAGGCTGGTCGACATAGTCCATGGTGTATTCCATCCCGGCACATCCGCCTTTCTTGACGCCAATACGCAAACCAGCATGACCGCCCGAAGTCATCAGGCGGGCAATCTGCTCTGCAGCCTTTGGTGTCATTGTTACGGCCTGTTTGCCGGGGATGCCGAACATCATGATCTCCGTCGTTGTTCGTTGTTGCTAATGTAGTGCCGCGAGGCATCAGGCTCAAGACATAGCAGGATTTCTTACCTAACTTTTACTGTCGGATTAGATTTCCCGCCCCAGTCGGTAAGCAAGGCTTGCTTTGCAAATTACACTCGTCATAGCCTGACCCATGATCCACTTTTGGAAAATATTTGAGGCTGAATAGCATGAAAAGACTTTGGTTTAGAAAAAAAGATATTCTAACAATTCCTTCTCTGATGCTGTCTGTGTTTTTGGCTCAGACGGCGATCGCAGAAGAAAAGCAACATCCGGTAAACTGTGCAACAGCAGAAGGTGATTTGCGCGCGATTGCAACCGAACGAAAACATGCAGAGGAGGAGCAGGCCAAAAGTGTAATTGCCATTACACCTGCTGGGGCGCTTCTAGGCCTTGTGACTGGAACCGAAAAGAAAAGACTAACTATGTTATCAGGAGATTACATAGAGAAGCTTAACCAGAGGTCGGACGAAATCAAATCGACCTGCGGAATTCAATAACAGAAGGCTTTCGCACTTGACCTTACATAAATCCAAGTTCCAGGCGCGCTTCGTCTGACATCATTTCCATGCCCCAGGGGGGCTCCCAGGTCAGTTCCACGTCAACTTCTTTTACGCCGGCCACGGGTTCGATTGCCTCGACGATCCACCCAGGCATTTCGCCGGCAACCGGGCAGCCGGGCGCGGTCAGTGTCATGATGACCTTGACCGCGTTTTCCTGGGTGATGTCGATCGTATAGATCAGACCTAGATCATAGATGTTTACAGGGATTTCGGGGTCATAAACCGTTCGGCAGGCGTCGACCACCGGCTCATAAAGAGGGTGTTCAATCGTTGAAGGGGCAATAAGAGGTGTGCCTTCAAACTGTTCGCTCGGGTGAGTCATTCGTGCCTCGGGTTTGTTACCTGACGAATTATATAGGGAAAGCCTCGGGCAGCGTCCAGAGGCACAATGACACCCCCTTAAGGGGTGCCATAAGAGTTTAGTCGTTTATGTCATGCCTGAACTTCTTCACCTGGCCATGGGGCAGAGCAAAGACGCGGCGCAGGATCAGCCAGGCAATCAGCGACAAAGTCGCAAAGATCATAAGCAGGATCGGCAGTGACGGTACTATGCCAGGGATTGCCAGCAGAATACCCGTCAGCCCGGCCCCGATGGCGAAACCCAGAAAGATGAACCCAGGTAGGACTATTTCGAGGATGCCCAAAGCCAACGCGCCAGCCAGCCATAGCCACCATGTTAACCAAAAGGGATCAGCCATTATGTACGTCCTTTCAACATGTTGAAGGCGTTTCCGAAAGCTTCAAGCGCATTGGCAGGTACAACGATAGTCTGCGAGCCATTGCCGGTGCCCAGCGTGTTCAATGCCTCAACCTGTTTCAATGCAACCTGGTACTGAGCCGCCTCGATACCGTTTTCCTTAATCGCCTGGGCAACAACACTGGTTGCATAGGCTTCGGCTTCGGCTTGAATGCGGCGCGCTTTGGCCGTTTGTTCTGCCGCATAGAGTTCGGCGTCGGCCTGAAGCTCAACAGAGCGTTTCTTGCCCTCGGCCTCGGTAACCTGCGCGCGGCGTGCGCGTTCGGCATTCAACTGTTGCAGCATCGCGTCACGGGTCGCCTGATCGAGGTTAACGTCCAAAATCTCGGCGCGCGTCACTTCGATCCCCCAGTCATCCACTGCGGTTTCGACGCTTCCTTGAATCTGAGTGATCAGTTGAGCACGGTTCGACTGAACTTCGTCCAGGTCCATCTTGCCGATTTCCGCCCGGACGATACCGGCAACGGTCGTCGCGATAGCACCATCTACATCGCGGATGCGGTAGACTGTCTTTTCCGGCTCTAGGATGCGGTAAAAGACCGAAGTGTCGATTTGGACCAGAACGTTATCTTTGGTGATTGCGTCCTGCGTTGCATTGGGAAGCTGGCGTTCCAGAATGGATATCTTGTGCCGCGCAACATCCAGTAAAGGAACGATAAAGTTGATCCCAGGGCCGAGCACCGAATGCAAACGCCCGAACCGTTCGACCACATACTTTTCCGATTGCGGCACGATTTTAATGCCTTTTAGCGTGATGATGACGATCAATGCCGCCGCGAGCAGGTAAATTAGGTTCGAAGAAAGCAATCCAATGATTTGGTCTTCGGTCATATCCGTCCTCTTTTATTGTGTACGATAGTATACATTTGGGGGTTGAATCGCCCTTTTTCAACTCTGGTATGGAGGGATTGTGCTTGGATTCAAAACGCTGATCCATGGATTTTGGTTAGTTTTTGCTATTGTGACCGCTTTGCATCCCCTCGCGTTTGCGCTATCGGGCTGGGATGAAACTGATTATTGATACAGACCCCGGCATCGACGATGCGATGGCCATTGCATATGCCGCTGCAGCCCCCGAGATTGACTTGATCGGCCTGACGACCGTTTTTGGCAACACCCACGTTCATCAATCCAGCCGCAATGCACGGTTTTTGGTGGATAAACTTGGGTTGGACATTCCCGTGGCCCAAGGCGCGGCCTACCCACAGGGAACAGGGCACCACGCACCGTCCGAACATGTTCACGGTCCCGAAGGTTTTGGGGATATTACCGATATCCCGGAAATCGGGGCGAACCATGATTTGAATGCCACGGAATTCCTGGTGGAAATGGCGCGCCGCCACAAGGGAGAGCTGACGGTTTGTGCAATCGGCCCCTTGACTAATATTGCTGCGGCGATGCGTTTGGACCCTGAGTTTTCGCAGAACATCAAACAGTTGGTGATCATGGGTGGGGCGGTTTTCTGCCCAGGAAACATCACGGAACATGCCGAAGCAAACATCTATCACGATGCCCTTGCCGCAAATGAAGTGTTTGCAGCACCCCCGGCGACCGTTGTGGTTGGTTTGGATGTCACCTTGAAAACGCTGTACAAAAGTGCGGATTTTGACGGTCTGGCCCAACGCTCGCCCGATATGGGGGCTTTCCTGCGTGACATCTCGGTATTTTACCTGAAATTCTACAAGGATATCGGCGGGTTGGAGGGCTGCGGCCTGCATGACTCGACTGCTGTGATCGCCTGCACCCATGGCACGATGTTCGAGATGGTCGAAACCGGGGTTGAGGTAATTGTGGGTGGTACGGAATCCGGCGCTACGCGTCCGGTCTCAACGCGACCGGCTGTGCTGGTATGTCGGGATGTTGACGGGGCAGGGGTTGTTGATCTGTTTACCCGGCAGGTTGCCTCTTTACCCTGACAACTTGCAATGGCTGAACAGATCGGGCAAATCCTGCCCGGTTCAGCGACCCGAGGATGCCCAATGACAGACCGTTTCTCATTTGACCTGAAGGCCACGGACGGCAAGGCCCGCGCCGGAGTGATCCACACACCGCGCGGTGAAGTGCGTACTCCGGCGTTCATGCCCGTAGGCACTGCTGCGACGGTCAAAGCGATGATGCCGGAAAGTGTTCGTGCAACCGGTGCCGATATCTTGTTGGGGAACACCTATCACCTGATGCTGCGCCCTACGGCCGAGCGCATTGACCGTTTGGGTGGGTTGCATAAATTTATGAACTGGGATCGCCCGATCCTGACGGATTCCGGTGGATTTCAGGTCATGTCCCTGGCTGGTCTGCGCAAGCTGACCGAAAAGGGCGTGACCTTCAAATCTCATGTCGATGGGTCCAAGCACGAGCTGACCCCGGAACGCTCGATGGAGATACAGCGCTTGCTGGGTTCAGACATCGTGATGTGTTTTGACGAATGTCCGGCCCTACCCGCAGATCGAGATCGAATCGCTGAATCAATGCGCCTGTCGATGCGATGGGCCGATCGATCGCGACAGGCTTTCGGCGACCGTCCTGGACATGCGTTGTTTGGGATCATGCAAGGCGGGCTGGAACAGGATTTACGCGAAGAAAGCGCCGAGGCGCTGAAAGCGATCGGATTCGAAGGCTACGCGGTTGGCGGTCTGGCCGTGGGCGAAGGTCAGGAGGCTATGTTTGGTTGCCTCGACTACGCTCCTGACTTTCTGCCAGCCGACAGACCGCGCTATTTGATGGGCGTTGGAAAGCCTGACGACATTGTCGGAGCTGTCGCCCGCGGGATCGACATGATGGATTGTGTCTTACCCTCACGGTCCGGTCGCACAGGACAGGTGTTCACTCGTTACGGCGTGGTCAACATAAAGAATGCCCGCCACGCCGATGACCCGCGCCCGCTGGATGAGGCCTGCTCATGCCCGGCTTGTTCGAACTATTCTCGCGCCTATCTACACCATGTGTTCCGCTCGAACGAGATGATCTCGGGCATGCTGCTGACCTGGCATAATCTGCACTATTTTCAGGAAATAATGCAGGGTATGCGCGATGCCATTGCTGCTGGTACATTCGATGCCTGGCAGGCGACCTTCCATGCGCAGCGCGCGCAAGGGGATATTGAACAGATTTAGGTTCAGCGCCTTTTCAGTCAACCTAACAAGACTCTAGATTGAGGGCGCTTTATCTGCGTTTACCGAACAGCCAGCGCTTCTTTTGTGGTTTTGCATCAAGGTCGTAGCCAAACCCTTCGAAAAAGCTACGAACTTCTGGGGTCAACATCCCACGGCCACTTGCATATTGAGGCAGATCGAAGCCACCGCCATAGTTCAGCTCGACAACGACCGGACCAGACTCGGTTATAGCGATGTCGGTCGACTGATATCGAATTGGCTGAAACGTTCTTGCAGCACGGTCATTTATTTCGATCAATTCCTCCCAAAAAGGCAGTTTCAAGCCCATTAAACCGGGGTTGTCAGGATGGTCATCTAGGAATTCTGTTTCCATCTTGGCGCGGCGCGCGACGGTTTCGATAACGCCGGTTTTGATATTGATCGAACAAGCAAAGTTCCCCGGTCTCCAGAAGGCGTCCGCAATATTGGGGCCCTGCGGAAGTTTAATAACGGCAACTGGGCAAAAGACGTCGTTTTCTCTTACCAGCGTAACCATTCGCACCGTTGCAAGGGCTGAAGCGTAGTCTTGGATTGCAGAGTGATTTTTGAGCAAAGGTTGCACGACATATGAATTCTGCCCAACGAACTCGTCTAGGAATGCCTCATAGGTGATCGGCGGTTGGCCTGCACAAGTGATAGTGGATTGATCCGCGTCCTCGATCAAAAAGGCCCCAAAGCTTACCATCCCCTCGACGATCTTTCCAAAAAGCCCACCTTCCAGATGGTTGCAAACGAGATCGCGCAACGCCTCAGGAGTGTTGATTTTCGTAACCCCGGGGTAGTGTCGGTTCGAACGGTCGATGACGCCAACGGTTTCCGGGACAGGTACACCCGCTGTTTCAAGCAAAGTAGAAGCCAGTATCTTGTCTTCTGCGGCACTGTTCCAACCATGATGGTTACACTTGTGGGCGATGGGCCAATGGAGATCATTGGAGATGTATGCCGCGCGTTCGGCGTCGGTAAAGCGGTCTTCGTGATGAAGGCCATTGCGCACATACTCGACCATATTCAAACGGCTGGGAGGCTTTGCCATTTGATTGAAGCTCCGTTGGACTTGTAAAACAGAGCGCCCAGAGCTTTTGGCGGCATGCGCTAAAAGAGTCGCATGATCGGAGTCGCGGGCAGATAAGTACCGTTGATGGTCGGATTCCGCAGCATTGGTATTTTTTGGATTTGTCATCTCTACGACTCACAGTAATCGATCAGAAGTTGGGGTATGCAATCATATTGTTTGCAATGATGGCAGGCTTTGGGCAGTTGCCTGTTAGATAGTGTTGTACTTTTGCTGTTGGTTTCTGAATTTCCAGGCAGGCAATCGCCGAAGAAACCAAGCGGGGTCAAATTGAGAATTTGACAAGACCGATCATGTTATCGTCTTGCGGAGGCGCAACCTTCCGGTCATTGTTAGGTCCACTACAGGTAAGGTTGAAATAGGACGCTTGGCGCACCACCTTTACCTTCCAGACAGGAGACGGCCGGGGGTTGCCTAGATGAGGGACCAGTGCCGTCTTGCCAAAGATAAGGATTGAGCATGCAAGAGCCCCTGAATTCCTCATACCCAGTACTTCCGCTGCGCGACATTGTGGTTTTTCCTCATATGATCGTGCCTTTGTTCGTGGGTCGGGAAAGGTCTGTCCGCGCACTTGAGGAAGTGATGCAAGACGATAAGCAAATTCTGCTGTCTAGCCAGATTGATCCAGGTGATGACGATCCGGAAATCGACGGAATCTATCGCTCGGGCGTGCTGGCAAATGTGCTGCAGCTGCTGAAGCTTCCAGATGGAACCGTGAAAGTTCTGGTCGAGGGGCAAGCGCGCGTACAGATTACAGAATACCTTGATAACGAAGAGTTTTTTGAGGCTCGTGCAGAATATCTGACCGAGATTCCGGGTGATGTGACCACTACACAAGCGTTGCTTCGCACCGTTGCCGACGAGTTCGAGCGCTATGCCAAAGTCCGCAAGAACATTCCCGAAGAAGCACTGACCGCTGTTGGCGAAACCGCCGAACCCGCCAAGTTGGCCGACCTTGTGTCGGGGCATCTTGGTATCGAGGTCGAGCAAAAGCAGGAACTGCTGGAAACACTGTCGGTCAGCGAACGGCTTGAAAAGGTCTACGGCCTGATGCAGGGCGAGATGTCGGTTCTGCAGGTCGAGAAAAAGATCAAGACCCGCGTCAAAACCCAGATGGAGAAGACACAGCGTGAATATTATCTGAATGAGCAGATGAAGGCCATTCAGAAGGAACTTGGCGATGGCGATGACGGCTCGAATGAAGTGGCTGAGCTGGAAGAGAAAATCGCCGAAACCAAACTGTCGAAAGAGGCGCGCGAAAAAGCAGAGGGCGAGCTGAAGAAGCTGCGCAACATGAGCCCGATGTCGGCTGAAGCTACTGTCGTGCGCAATTACCTCGACTGGATTTTGGCTCTGCCTTGGGGCACCAAGTCCCGCGTTAAAAAAGATCTGGGCCGCGCGCAGGAAATTCTGGACGACGATCACTATGGGCTTGAGAAGGTCAAGGAGCGGATCGTCGAATATCTGGCTGTTCAGCAGCGGTCGAAGAAGCTGAAGGGCCCGATTATGTGCCTTGTTGGCCCTCCGGGTGTGGGTAAAACCTCGCTTGGTAAGTCGGTTGCACGTGCGACGGGGCGCGAATTCATTCGCATCTCGCTGGGCGGTGTGCGTGACGAGTCCGAGATCCGTGGCCACCGTCGGACCTATATCGGTTCGATGCCTGGTAAGATCATCCAGGCGCTGAAAAAGGCGAAGACCACAAACCCGCTCATCCTGCTCGACGAGATCGACAAGATGGGTCAGGATTTCCGTGGCGATCCGGCCTCGGCCATGCTGGAAGTGTTGGACCCGGAACAGAACAGCACGTTCATGGATCACTACCTTGAGGTTGAATATGACCTATCCAACGTGATGTTCCTGACCACCTCCAACAGCTATAACATGCCCGGGCCTTTGCTCGACCGGATGGAGATCATACCTCTGGCGGGCTATACCGAAGATGAAAAGAGCGAGATCGCCAAGCAGCACCTGATCGGTAAGCAGATCAAGAACCACGGTCTGAAAGCCAAAGAGTTCGAACTATCCGATGAGGCGCTGCAATCGATTATCCGCACCTACACCCGAGAAGCTGGCGTGCGGAACCTTGAACGCGAAATCGCCAAGGTGGCGCGGAAGTCGCTGACCAAGATCATCAAGAAAGAGGCGGAGTCGGTCACGGTGACGCCGGACAATCTGGATGAATTCTTGGGCGTGCCCAAGTTCCGCTATGGTTTGGCTGAACAGCACGATCAGGTTGGGGTTGTAACCGGTCTGGCCTGGACCTCCGTTGGCGGCGATCTGCTGCATATCGAGGCGCTGAAACTGCCCGGTAAGGGGCGGATGAAGACCACGGGTAAGCTGGGCGATGTGATGAAGGAATCCATCGATGCAGCCTCATCTTATGTGCGGTCAATCTCACCTAAGATCGGGGTGAAGCCGCCCAAATTCGACAACCTGGACATCCACGTCCACGTACCGGACGGGGCAACGCCCAAGGATGGTCCTTCGGCCGGTTTGGCAATGGTGACCTCAATCGTATCGGTTCTGACGGGTATCCCGGTGCACAAGGATATTGCCATGACAGGAGAGGTTTCCCTGCGCGGCAATGCGATGCCCATCGGTGGTTTGAAGGAAAAGCTGCTGGCGGCTCTGCGCGGCGGGATCAAGACTGTTCTGATTCCGGAAGAGAATGAGAAAGACCTGGCCGAAATTCCTGACAACGTGAAGGAAGGGCTGAAAATCATCCCGGTCACGCATGTTTCGGAAGTTCTGAAACACGCTCTGGTTCGGGATCCTGAACCTGTCGAATGGGACGAAGCCGCAGAAGAGGCCGCCGCGGCTGCAGCCAAAACGGCTGAGAACACGTCCCCGTCCGCCAGGGCGCACTAAAGGTCAGAATATGGCAATTAGGGGCGGGGTTAGCACCTCGCCCTTTTTCTTTGGTCAGACCAAATAGTCAGCCAATTACTGGCTTTGCATATCGGATCGCAGAGTAGAGAAATGGTGGGTGATAAGAGATTTGAACTCCTGACATCTTCGATGTGAACGAAGCGCTCCACCACTGAGCTAATCACCCGTGAGCAGGGGTCTTATAAGGAGTTCAGCAAAGCCGCAAGAGGTCTTTGCGCCTTTTGGGCCCCGGGGATTACCCCGCAAATGCCCAGTCGAGGTGCCCATAAGCGGGCGGCCTTGTGGGGCCGCCCTTTCACTTTTTGATGTCAAAGAATGAAATCGTCCTGGGTCAGATCGTGCAAGCCAGAGATCTTGATAACCATCTCAGGATTTTTGTCGCCGTCAGTATCCACAAGAACAAGTGTGAAGTCGTTCTTGGTGCCTGCGTTGTTTTTCTTGACGTAATAGATTTCGCCTTCGTCCGACGTCTGGGCCGGTGTTGTACCGTTGAAGACAAATGAATCATCGCCGTCAATTACGGTGCTTGCGTCGATCGCACTTAGGTCGATCTTGTCTTCACCCTGAGTGAAATCGGTAATCCGGTCGGCATATTTTGCTTTGCGCGAACTTTCGGTTGTTGACGTGAACACAAACTCATCGGCCCCTTCGCCGCCGGTCATGGTGTCCCTTCCGGCACCACCGATCAAAGTATCGCTGCCTCCGCCACCATTCAGGGTATCTTTGCCAAGGCCCCCGTCCAGGCGGTCAGACCCTCCATTACCCTGCAGGATGTTTCGACCGTCCGTACCTGTAATGTCGTCATTTTGCTCGGACCCATCGACGTTTTCGACACCCGTAATGGTATCGGTTCCGTATCCGGTTGCCTGTGCATTGGTGTCAGACAAATCAACGGTTACGGCGCTTGTGCCGATATAACGCAACCAATCCAGGCCCTCTCCGCCGTCAATAATATCGTCGCCGTCGCTGTCCTCGGCTACAAAGTTGTCCGTGCCCTTGTGGCCGTACAGTTCGTCGTTTCCAAGACCTCCGGTCAGGGTGTCATTGCCGCCACCCCCAAGAAGAATGTCATTACCCTCGCCAGCAGAAATAACATCGCTACCGCCAAATCCTTCCAACCGGTTATCAACTTCATTCCCGACGATGATGTCGCCCTTGTTGCCGCCCTGCGCATTCTCAATGACGACCCCATTTGCGATCGTAAATCCACCGGTTACGCCTTTGGCATGGGAAGGAGTGCCACCTGCATCGCTGCCATCAAGATCCGCGTCATTGAGGTTGATCGTGACGCTACGATCAACACCCTTTGCCGAAATTGTATCGATTCCATCTGTATCCCAGATGGATGTCCAGAATGTTCCGGCGCCATTCTTGCCTTTGATTTTATAGACGCTGTCGTCGGTGTTGTGGTCCGTCGTTCCGTAGATCGCCTGCAGCGCAGCTATATCAAGGGCCATGGGCGAGGCCGTGCCGCCAGCCTTATATGTCTTCAGAGGAACAACTTCGGGATAGCCCGAGTTGTAGGACATGATGGTATAAACACCCTGGTTCTGCCCATCTGTCCCGTAGTCGTCGAAGGGCTGCGTAACCCCCGGAAAAATAGTCGAGCTGCCGCCTTCATCATGTGGGTGGGCTAGACCAAGGCCGTGAAGAATCTCGTGAATGATTGTCGCGAAGCCTTCACCGCCTTTGCGTAGCGCCTCTTTGCTAAACAGAGGCGTATCATAGGCAAAGATGCCGAACAGGGCGTCGATGCCAGAATCCTGCAGCAGGGGGTCGTCACCCGGAACTTGATGGACACCAAGAGATCCGGGTCCGCCAAGATCGTTTTGGGTCAGCAAAGCGTAGGTGATGTTAACGTCATTAATCTCGCCTGCTGGTGTCAGAAAGCCGACTTCGTTGAACTCGATCGGAATGATCGTTTCGATAATTGCAAATGCTTTGCGGATTGCTTCCTTCATGTAGGAGGCAAAGCCACGGCGACCTAACGATCCATCATCGAAGGAGTATGTGATTGTGCCCGGAGCACTGACGCCTCCGGCGCTGGTGTCCCAAGACGTGCCCCAAATCAGGCTGTCTACATAAACATGGCCGGTAACATTTGCACCCGGAGAAGTTGTGCTGGCAACTGACATCTTAAATTTCTTCCTTGTCTAACACGCCATTTGTTCCCGGTTTTTCCGGAATACAAAATTGGCGCCGTATATATTGACCGGTTCTAGAATCGGTAATTCTTCCTTTGGCATCAGAAATTTCCAACGTTTTGGCCCGAGGATCAACCGAGCGTATGAAGTCTCTTTTGGCAGAGGTGTTTGTAATCGTCTTGCAGACCATTTGTGGTTGAATTGAGGCAGAACGCGGCAAGCTTTGAGTAACTCTCTGCCAGTAAGTTGATATGACTGTTCACTTTGGGTTTATGTCACAATAAGCTTGGGGATGAGCTTGGAGGCTGTCCTGAGATCTGGATTTAGCGGGACCCATGCCAGGTGATGTGCTGCTCAAGGTTTCAGAATATTTTTGTCTGGCCAAAGGCAGCGGGTCGTGAATTATCGGCTGGTTTCTGTTTGGCCATTCGTCGTGTGACGAGAAAACATCTCTAACAAAAATTACGTTCTGAGAAAAAACTTCAATTCGCCGCTTGACGATGTCCGGGCGTGGCCATAATACACCCCAACGTTCAGCAACGAACGGGCAGCGGGCGGTTGTAGCTCAGTTGGTTAGAGTACCGGCCTGTCACGCCGGGGGTCGCGGGTTCGAGCCCCGTCAACCGCGCCATCGCTGCCATCCTTGGTCCAGGGTAAAGGCCACGAAATAGATGCGCGGTTGTAGCTCAGCTGGTTAGAGTACCGGCCTGTCACGCCGGGGGTCGCGGGTTCGAGCCCCGTCAACCGCGCCATTTTCCACTAGTTTTCAGAAATCATACCGTTTACCGGGTGACTCTATTGGTTTTGTTGTCAGTAGGTGGCGGCAACATCTCTCTCGTTCACATTTTGTTCTAACTTTTCTGTTGGAGACTCAGTGTGGCTCGCTTATCTCTAGGACACTTATGTGTTGGGGGCCAAACATGGCTGAGCTGAAGAATATCGAGGTGCGCGGCGCGCGCGAACATAACCTCAAAGGCATTGACGTGGATATTCCGCGTGACCAGCTTGTGGTTATCACTGGTCTGTCAGGCTCGGGCAAGTCGTCGCTTGCCTTTGACACGATCTATGCGGAAGGGCAGCGCCGGTATGTCGAAAGCCTGTCGGCCTATGCCCGGCAATTTCTGGATATGATGGAAAAGCCAGATGTGGACCATATCAGTGGTCTATCTCCGGCTATTTCCATCGAACAGAAGACGACTTCAAAGAACCCACGGTCTACCGTGGGAACCGTGACCGAGATTTACGACTATCTGCGTCTGCTGTTTGCCCGCGCTGGTACACCGTTCAGCCCTGCCACGGGCAAGCCGATCGAAGCCCAGCAGGTGCAGGATATGGTCGACCGGATCATGACGATGGAGGAGGGCACGCGCGGGTATCTGCTTGCCCCGATCGTGCGAGACCGGAAGGGCGAGTATAAGAAAGAGTTTCTGGAACTGCGCAAACAGGGCTTTCAGCGCGTCAAGGTTGATGGCGCGTTTCACGAGTTGGACGAGCCTCCGAAGCTGGACAAGAAGTTCCGCCATGACATCGACGTCGTGGTCGACCGATTGGTGGTGCGCGAGGGCATGGAAACGCGGCTGGCGGACAGCCTGCGCACAGCGCTTGATTTGGCCGATGGTATTGCGATTTTGGAAACCGCACCGCCTGAAGGCGACCCGGAGCGGATCACCTTCAGTGAAAATTTCGCCTGTCCTGTCAGTGGCTTCACCATCCCCGAGATCGAACCGCGCCTGTTTTCCTTTAATGCGCCCTTCGGGGCCTGTCAGGCCTGTGACGGGCTGGGGGTCGAGCTGTTCTTTGACGAACGCCTCGTAGTGCCGGATCAGACGCTGAAACTGTATGATGGCGCCTTGGCGCCCTGGCGCAAGGGCAAGTCGCCCTATTTCCTGCAGACTATCGAAGCCATCGCGCGACATTATGAGTTCGACAAGAATACGCCGTGGAAAGATCTGCCCGCCAAGGTGCAGCAGGTGTTTCTGCGCGGATCGGGCGAGGAAGAAATCCAGTTCCGCTATGACGAAGGCGGCCGGGTTTATCAGGTAACCCGCAGTTTCGAAGGCGTTATCCCGAATATGGAGCGGCGCTATCGCGAGACTGACAGCGCCTGGATCCGCGAAGAATTTGAGCGTTATCAAAACAACCGCTCCTGCGGCACCTGCGAAGGCTATCGCCTGCGCGCTGAGGCGCTGGCCGTCAAGATCTCCGGATTGCATGTCGGGCAGGTGGTCCAGATGTCGATCCGCGAGGCACTGGCTTGGGTTGAGGATGCCCCGAACCATCTGAGCGCTCAGAAAAATGAAATCGCGCGGGTGATCCTCAAAGAGATCCGCGAGCGTTTAGGATTTCTGAATAACGTTGGTTTGGAGTACCTTACGCTGTCACGTTCAAGTGGAACGCTTTCGGGCGGGGAAAGTCAGCGTATCCGTCTGGCCAGCCAGATCGGTTCGGGTCTGACCGGGGTGTTGTATGTACTGGACGAACCTTCGATCGGGTTGCATCAGCGCGACAATGACCGCTTGCTGGGTACTCTCAAAAACCTGAGGGATCAGGGGAACACGGTCATCGTCGTAGAACATGACGAGGAAGCCATCCGCGAAGCCGACTATGTCTTTGACATCGGACCGGGCGCAGGCGTGCATGGCGGACAGGTCGTCAGCCAGGGTACCCCGTCCGAGATCGCGACCGATGCAGCCTCGATCACCGGCCAATACCTGTCAGGCACACGCGAAATCCCGGTGCCGTCCGAGCGGCGGAAGGGGAACAAAAAGAAAGTGACTGTGGTTAAGGCCACCGGGAACAATCTGAAGAAAGTGACCGCTGATTTTCCTCTGGGCAAGTTCGTCTGTGTGACCGGCGTATCCGGCGGTGGCAAATCGACCCTGACGATTGAAACCCTATTCAAGACAGCCTCCATGCGGCTGAACGGCGCGCGGCAGACACCCGCGCCGTGCGAGACGATCAAGGGGCTCGAGCATCTGGATAAGGTGATCGACATCGACCAGCGGCCCATCGGGCGTACACCACGCTCGAACCCGGCCACGTATACGGGGGCGTTCACGCCGATCCGTGACTGGTTCGCCGGTCTGCCCGAGTCCAAGGCGCGCGGGTACAAGCCTGGCCGGTTCAGCTTTAACGTCAAAGGCGGTCGGTGCGAGGCTTGTCAGGGCGACGGCGTCATCAAGATCGAAATGCACTTTCTGCCCGATGTCTATGTAACCTGCGAAACCTGCAAAGGCGCGCGGTACAATCGGGAAACCCTTGAGATCAAATTCAAAGGCAAGTCCATCGCGGATGTCCTTGATATGACAGTGGAAGATGCACAAGAGTTCTTCAAAGCCGTGCCGTCGATCCGCGATAAGATGGACGCGCTGGCGCGGGTCGGTCTGGGGTATATCAAGGTCGGGCAACAGGCGACGACCCTGTCGGGCGGTGAAGCGCAGCGGGTGAAGCTGTCAAAAGAACTCTCCAAACGCTCAACTGGTCGGACGCTTTACATTCTGGATGAGCCGACGACCGGTCTTCATTTCGAAGACGTCCGCAAGCTGTTGGAAGTGCTGCATGAATTGGTTGATCAGGGTAACACGGTTGTTGTGATCGAACACAATCTGGATGTTGTCAAAACGGCCGACCACATCATTGATATCGGACCCGAAGGCGGTGATGGTGGTGGTGAAATTGTCGCCACGGGAACGCCCGAAGATGTTGTTGTTGTGGAACGCAGCCATACGGGCAGGTATTTGAAACAGTTGCTGAACCCCGAGCGGGTCGCGGCGGAATAACCTCCGTCGCGGCAACTTCAGTATCTGGCGTATCGCAGCGTCTGCCAGTGGCGCAGTATTGGCGGAAAGAACAGGAACACGAAGCCGAAGCTGACATAGGCAAAAATCATCATCGGGATCCATAGCAGAACGCCAACCAGCCCAGTAAACCCGGAAACACGCGCGGCTGAGTTCGCCGACATGATGCGCGTGAGCAAAGCAAAGAACAACTGCCCCCCATCCAGCGGCGTCAGGGGCAGCATGTTAAACAGCGCCAGCCACAGGTTTAGCTCTGCCGTCACCACCAGAACCCAGCCAATTTCGGGCGAGTTGGAAACGGTTCCAGCAATGAACACACGGTCCACAGGGTCAGGTTCACAATCGGCCCCATGGCCACAATCAATTCGTCTTCATATGCCGAGGTTGACCGGCGATGTTCGCAGAATCCGCCGCCCCCATAAAGGACGACTCGATTGACGGGCACGCCCTGCACAAGACAGCCCCATAGGTGGCCCAACTCGTGCAGGAGAATCGAAATCAATTAAATCGCCACGAAGGCGAGCGCATAGGGCAGGTTGACCGGATCGGCGTTAAATCCGACAACGATCAAAACCAGAAAAATAAGGCTTTGGCTGAAATGTATCGGTACGTTCCATGGGCCGCGGAGCTCAAATAGCACCTTTTCAGTATTCATAATAAAACCTCGAAATAGTGAGGTTTATGATGATGTTAGATTGCGTCAAAATTTTGAAAACAGGCTGAAAAATGCCCGAGCCTGCTTACTTTCTCAAATCGACAGAGGTTGCTTTTCGACCGCTTGAATTCAGGCCGCGATTGTCAGTTCAGGATGTCTGCAACCGCGCCGATCAGGTTCAGAACTTTGCGTGTATCCGGGTCGACACGATACACGTAGTCGCCTGCGCGGATATAGCTTCCCCTATTCAGGCCATACCGAAACGGATCATCAATCCAGCGATAGTCGCCATTGATAAACTCGCCATTTCTATACAGCTTTTTGGCCTGTCCCGGAGGGACACAGGGTACGTTTTTCTTGGCCAGACCCGGCGGGCAGTGGCCGGCGTTTCCAGTTGCAACAATACCGCCCTGAGGCGCAATGCGGATGACCTTATTGCTATTCTTGTTCTTGCCGTTTCCCTTCCCGTTACCGGCCATGGCCGCCACCGGGGTCACGACCAGAGCAAGAACAGTAAGCGCTTTGACCAAATTATGCGTCATCGTAGCCCCAAGAATCGATGCTGAACCTCTCCATTAGATGGACATCGGCAGGAAAGGGGTCAACCCTATGGGCAGGAAGCCGCCCAAGGGCATCCTAGTTCCGACCGCGCTTTTCAAATCGCGGAAGCATGGCCGAGAAGTCCAGCCCCAGCCCATCTTCGCTTTCGACGAATTGCTGATACAGCTCGGTCGCCATCATCCCCATTGGGGTGTCGGCATCCGAGCTTTCCGCCGCCTGCTGACTGAGACGCAGGTCTTTCAACATCAGTTCGGCGGCAAAGCCGGGTTGATAACCATTGTCGGCCGGGCTTTGCGGACCGATGCCTGGGGCAGGGCAGTATGCGTTCATCGTCCAGCTATAGCCCGAGGAGGTGCTGACAACGTCGAACATTTTCTGCCGGTCCAGCCCCAATTTGTCGGCCAGCGCGAAGGCCTCGCAGGTTGCAATCATGGTGACGCCCAAAATCATGTTGTTGCAGATCTTGGCCGCCTGACCCGCGCCCGCATCTCCGCAATGCACTGCCTTTTGCCCCATGATGTCGAACAAGGGCCGGGCTTTTTCGAATGCCTCGGCGCTTCCACCTGCCATGAATGTCAGCGTCCCAGCCGAGGCGCCTCCGATACCGCCCGATACGGGCGCGTCGACGGCCAAAACTCCCGCAGCCAAAGCCATATCGGCAACAGCTCGAGCGCTGTCGACATCCACTGTCGAACAATCGACCCAGACGGCCCCTTCATTCATCGCTGGAATGATCTCATTTGCGACGGATCGAAGTATCTGGCCATTCGGAAGCATGGTGATGACGATGTCTGTGTCTTTTGCAGCGTCGGCCCCTGACCCAGTCAAAGTAACACCGGAAACCGACACCTCGGCCATATCAAACCCAGCGACTTCATGCCCGGCATTGGCAAGATTGACTGCCATTGGATTGCCCATGTTTCCAAGGCCGATAAACCCGATTTTCATTCTTTAATCCTCCTCGAATGTCAGGGCGACGCTGCCCAGGGGCCGCAGCATTGCGGAAATATCCACGGCGGGAACAGGTTTGCCATGGTGACGCCAATTAGGAGAGCGATCCTTGTCTATGATCTGCGCGCGGATACCTTCCAGAAAGTCTCCGTGTTCCATGGCGCGCGCCGTAAAGCGGTATTCCATCTCCAGGGCTTTTCGGATCGACAGATCCAGCGCCTTAAGCCGATGAATCATTTCAATGGTACAAGCCACCGATAGTGGAGAGTTGCGGCCCATCAACTTTTGCGCCGCGTCAGAGAACGGGGTCTCGGAAAAGCGCAACGCGTTGAGGATGTCGTTCAACCCCTCGCCATTGAAAAGCACGTCGATTTCCGCCTGGACCTTTTCAAGTTTACCTGTGAGTGGCGTCTGGGAATGCTCGACCAACAGGTCTGTGCTCCCGGAAGCTTCGAGCAGTTCGATCAAGCCGGGCCATTCTTCAATGGGGATAAAATGGTCGGCAAAGCCCGCATAAATGGCGTCCGCAGGGCCCATTCGGTGACCTGTTGTGCCCAAGTATTCTCCCAGTCGACCCGGAGCCAGCGCGAGCATCAGAGAGCCACCAACATCCGGCACCAAACCGATAGAGCACTCGGGCAGGGCAATCTGAGATGTTTCACCGACTATGCGGTGGCTTCCATGGCACCCAATTCCGACGCCACCACCCATAGTAAACCCTTGTAGGAAACTGACCACGGGCTTGGGGTATTCGAAAATCAGTGCATTCAGCCTGTATTCATCGCGCCAGAAAGTCTGCCCATAGGCAAAGTCGCCTTTGCACCCGGTATCATAAAGCTCTGCGATATCTCCCCCGGCGCAAAATGCTTTATCGCCAACGGCGTCCAGTATGATCAGGTCAACTGACTCGTCCTCGCGCCAGTTGCGCATGGCCGTATCTATCGCCATGCACATGTCATAACTCAGCGCGTTCAAAGCTTTGGGGCGTGTCAGAGTGATGCGTCCAGCGCGGCCGGTAGTGTGAATTTCAATATCTGACATCGGGGTCTCAGCGTTGGGCAAGCATCTGACGAGAAACAATGACGCGCATGATCTCGTTTGTGCCTTCCAGAATTTGATGAACGCGCAAGTCGCGGACAAGCTTTTCGATACCGTAATCGGCGAGATACCCATAACCGCCGTGCAGTTGCAGGCATTGGTCGACCACTTTTGATCCGGTTTCAGTCACGAATTTCTTGGCCATTGCACAGAACTTGGTGGCGTCCGGTGCGCCCGTGTCCAGTTTCCAGGCCGCCTGACGCAAGAACGTCCGGGCCGCCTGCAATTCTATTTCCATATCCGCAAGCCTGAACTGCAGCGCTTGAAACTGATCAATCGACTTCCCGAATGCCTGACGCTCGGACATATACTGAAGCGTCATGTTCAGACCTGCTTGTGCCGCCCCCAAAGAACATGAGGCAATATTCAAGCGACCGCCATCCAGGCCCATCATCGCATATTTGAATCCGTCACCTTCTGTACCCACCAGATTGCCCGCCGGAACTTTGCAGTCGTCAAACTGAACCTGCGCCGTTGGTTGGCTTTTCCAGCCCATCTTTTGTTCAAGCGCGCCAAAGCTAAGACCTGGAGTGCCATCTTCGACATACAGGGTTGAAATCCCTTTGGGACCATCCTGTCCGGTGCGCACCATACAGACATAAGCATCTGAGTATCCGCCGCCCGAGATGAAGGCCTTGGTTCCGTTCAGCGTATAACCTTCGTTCGTGCGTTCGGCGCGGGTTTTCAGCGCGGCTGCGTCCGAGCCTGATCCGGGTTCGGTCAGGCAGTAGCTGAGGACTGTGTTCAGGCTAAGAATATCCGGCATGATCCGCGATTTCAGCTCATCCGCGGCAAATGTGTCTAACATCTTGGCGCACATGTTGTGGATCGTCAGGAAGGCCGCGACTGAAGGGCAAGCCATCGAAAGGGCCTCGAACACCATCGTCGCATCCAGCCTGCTAAGACCGGAACCGCCACTATCTTCGGACACATAGAGACCGCCAAAGCCAAGCTCTCCTACACGGGGCCAAAGGTCTTTGGGAATAGTGCCATCTGCCTCCCATTGCCGGGCGAAGGGTGCGATATGCTCCTGCCCGAACTCATAGGCCATATCGAAGATAGCAGTTTGCTCTTCGGTTGGTGCAAAATCCATTGGTTTCCTCCCACGTCGCCGGATGAATTGAACGAGTGTTTATTTCCTGATTCTTACAGAAATTTTGCACGCCCAGCAATTCCTGACAGGGATATTGCGAAAACGATTAGATCATACTTTGAGGCAGGTCATAAATCCTGATGGAATTCTTCGATCAGATGCTGAACCACAGCCCTGCCTGCATCCGCACCTTTGGCCGTCGCTTCGGCGTGAACACGTCGTTGCCGCGTGGCAGATGTGCCGTTTTGTGCGATTTGCTGTAGCCGGGCAAGTTCAGTCATGGTGCCCAGTGCTTCGGCATCTTCGGCCAGCATACCCATCAGTTCACCCATAAGTTCCGGCATGGGCTTGATGGATCGATCCCCGAAATCAATCATGCCTTCGCCGACACCGTAACGCTGCGCCCGCCACCGGTTTTCACCAATCAGGAACCTGTCATATTGCCGCCAACGCAAGTTGCGGTCTTTCAGACGGCACAACATTCGGACCAGCGCCTGTACCATTGCAGCCAGTGACAAAGTGTGCTCCAACCTCGGCTGCACGTCCATTATGCGTGTTTCGAGCGTTGGAAAGCGATGAGACGGTCGCAAATCCCACCAGATTTTCGAGGTATCCTCGATCACGCCAAGTTCGACCAGAATGCCTGTCGTACGTTCATATTCCGACCAACTTGCCAGAACTGGTGGTAATCCGGTGCGGGGCAGGTTGTCGAATACGGTCAGGCGATAGGAAGACAGGCCGGTATCCTCTCCGTTCCAATAGGGCGAGGATGTGGAGAGCGCCAACAGATGCGGCAGGAAATAGGAAAGCTGCGGCATCAGGTCGGCCCGCAATGACGGTTCTTCAACACCGACATGCACGTGCATCCCGCAGATCAGCATCCGTCGCGCGACACCGCCCAGGGCATGCTGCAAGGCGTCATAGCGCTCTCGGCGCGTGTGGTGCTGTTTCTTCCAGTCCGCAAAGGGGTGGCAGGACACAGCAATCGGGGCCAGATTGTATTCGGCGGACCGATCCGCCACACCCGCCCTCAGGCGTTTCAAATCTTCTCGGGCCGTGCGGATCGTTGCATGGGGGCGGGTGCCAACCTCGATCTGGCACTGCAGAAACTCGGGGCTGACCTGGCCCTGAAAATCAGCCTGGCAGGCTTCCATCAGTGCAGCGGGTGCTTGGGCAAGTTCAAGGCTGTCGCGGTCGACCAGAAGATACTCTTCCTCAATGCCCAGCGTGTATTCCTGCTGCATGGCGGCCCTCTTTCTAGCTTTATGCGAAACAGTGAATACGGAAATACGCTTTTTGCCAAGTGTTTACCGGCAGAGTCCTTGCGGTCATCGGGCTAGCAACGGTAAGGAACGGGTCAAAGTTCAGAAGAACCCCGGAGCCATTGTGTGAAACCCAGGAAATTCCCCCGGCTGAATGCCGTTCTCGA
Source organism: Ruegeria sp. CDSC025 (assembly GCF_059610805.1). Classification (NCBI taxonomy): domain Bacteria; kingdom Pseudomonadati; phylum Pseudomonadota; class Alphaproteobacteria; order Rhodobacterales; family Roseobacteraceae; genus Ruegeria; species Ruegeria sp. CDSC025. The sequence goes on from NZ_JBXWOJ010000001.1 coordinate 386,570, forward strand.
CCGATTTGGTGTCAGGCTGATTGACAAAGTCACGGAACGGGACGAGCGTGCCCGGCTGGAGGCGTTCGAAAGGGCAGGCGGGCTGACCCGTTCGGCTTATTCGTTGTCACCGGGAATGGCCGATTTCGACATCTCGCAGCTGGTAGCCGAATATGGTGAACATGCCGCCGCTTTGGCTGCATTGAAAGATCCGTCCCGCAATCAAACCGGGTATAGGATCGGCAACGGGTATTATGACAGCCCAGATGCGGATGCGTTGTATCTTATGGTCCGACGTTTCAAACCCAAGCGGGTGATTGAGGTTGGCTGCGGTAATTCAACGCGCGTGACACGGCAGGCTGTATTGGATGGCGGGCTGCAGACGCAAATCACCGCGATTGATCCTTATCCGCGCGCGGACATCGCGCATGTTGTCGATCAATTCGAACAGAAACGGTTGGAAGAGGTCGATCCAGCCCTCTTCGAACAGCTTGAAGCGGGTGACATCCTGTTCATCGATTCCAGCCATGTTGTCCGGATGAGCAATGATGTCGCGCATCTGTTCTGTCGCATCATACCGGCCTTAAAACCAGGCGTTGTGATCCATGTGCACGATGTTTTTCTACCCTACGAATACCCCAAGCGGTTCTTCTATGACTGCCCGGGATGGGGCGAGCAATATATGTTGCATGCATTGTTGCAATCTAGTGCATATTCAATGCTTTGGCCTGGATACTTCTTGCAACAGGATCGCCAGGATGCGGTCGAGGCGCTGCCGTTTTTGAAAGATGGGCGCGCGCAAAGTATTTGGGTTCAGGTCAAATAAATCTGACACCAAATTGATCCGGTGCAGCGAAACGCCCGTACCCCTTTCCATAACAACCTGGATAGGAGATCTCAAATATGTTTCGCCGTACTTTCCTGAGCGCCGCCGCCGCAATCGCACTTACCTTGCCGGTACAAGCGAAGGCCGCCGATATCGTGGATACCGCCGTATCTGCTGGATCATTCACCACACTGGTTGCAGCGGTTCAAGCGGCGGGTCTGGTCGATACGCTGAAAGGGGACGGTCCGTTCACCGTTTTTGCCCCCACGGATGAGGCCTTTGCCGCACTGCCCGAAGGGACGGTGGAAACGCTGCTACTGCCCGAGAACAAAGACCAACTGGTCGCAATCCTGACTTACCATGTGGTTCCGGCCAAAGTCATGTCTGGGGACATCGCTGGCAAGCGCACCAAAGTTCTGACCGTGCAGGGTGATCGCCTGAGTGTGAATGGCAAGAACGGCGTAAAAGTGAATGGCGCCAAGGTTGTGCAGGCCGATATCGAGGCCAGCAATGGCGTGATCCACGTCGTCGATGCGGTGATCCTGCCGGAATAATTGGCAATTACCGTGATCAAGCAAAAACCCCGGCCGTTATGGCCGGGGGGTTCTGTCAGACCAATCTGACCTTGGTGCCAACCTGAACCAGCGGGTACAATTCTTCAACATGCTGATTATAAAGGCCAATACATCCAGAAGAACTTTGGCGACCAATCTTGCGTGTATCGTGCGTGCCGTGCACCAGATATGCTGGCCAGCCCAGATACATCGCCCGCGTACCCAGCGGATTTCCGGACTCGCCACCTTCTATTCGGATGGGCAGGTTCGGGTCGCGCTCGCGCATTGAGGCGGTCGGGGTCCAGCTTGGGTTTTCGCGCTTGCGTACTACTTCGGTATAACCACGCCTTGTGAGTTCTTCGCTCATAGGGACTGAGCTGGGGTACAGTTTGTACGTCCCGTCAGCCCCCCAATAGTGTACAGCGCGGCTTGTGATATCTGCCAGCAGGCAGCCGACACCTAACTCATCGAAGTGATCCTGCCAATTCTGGTGCGAGAATGAAGAGACATTCCGCCGCACAGCTAGCTGTGTGCTGATCGCCTCTTCGTCAAGCGGGAAAGCATCGGCGCTGCTTTGTGCGCGCACCAGTGCAGGTGTCATCAACAGAGACGCTGCACCTAATAATGCAGAGCGACGGGTCATGCGGGGATCTGACAAATTGGCCTCCGGTTCAGGAACTGCTCGCGCGAAACTGCGTGTAACTTATGTTTTGCTGATCAGATTTCCTAGGGAGTGTTGAGTGAATTTATTGTGAAGCGAACATCACAAGCGAAACTTGGCCGTGTATTGAAAAAAGCCCGGCCAGTGGTGGCCGGGCTGTGTGGATCCACAGCTTTCGTTTGGATCAGTCCATGGCTTTGAAGTTGAACTCGCCGCCTTCTTTGATGCCTGAAGGCCAACGCGCGGTGACCGTTTTTGTGCGTGTATAGAATTTGAAGCTATCCGCACCATGCTGGTTCAGGTCACCGAACATGGATTTCTTCCAACCGCCAAAGGTGTGATAGGCCAACGGAACCGGGATCGGAACGTTGATACCGACCATGCCAATATTGATCCGGCTGGCAAAGTCACGCGCGGTATCTCCATCGCGGGTGAAGATCGCCGTGCCATTGCCGTATTCGTGGTCCATAGCCAAGCCAATCGCTTCTTCGTACGATCCTGCGCGGACGGTCGACAAAACCGGACCAAAGATCTCTTGCTTATAGATGTCCATGTCGGGCGTCACGTGGTCAAACAGGTGAGGGCCGACGAAGAAGCCGTCTTCATAGCCCTGCAGGCTAAAGTCGCGATTATCAACAACCAGTTTGGCACCCTGTTCAACGCCCGAGCTGATCAGTCCCAAAATGCGCTCTTTGGCAGCACCGGTCACGACAGGTCCCATGTCAACATCATCGCCGGCAGTGTAGGGGCCGACCTTCAGTTTCTCGATACGAGGAATAAGCTTTTCGATCAGCGCGTCGGCGGTATCCTCTCCGACCGGGACGGCAACCGATACGGCCATGCAGCGTTCGCCAGCCGCGCCGAAACCGGCGCCAACCAGGGCATCTGCTGCCTGGTCAAGATCGGCGTCGGGCATGACGATCATGTGGTTCTTGGCGCCGCCGAAACACTGCGCGCGTTTGCCGTTGGCCGTGGCGCGCGAATAGATGTACTGCGCGATAGGGGTCGAGCCCACAAAGGAAACGCCCTGAATGATCTCGCTGTCCAACAGGGTGTCCACGGCCTCTTTGTCGCCATTGACCACTTGGAACACACCTTTGGGCAAACCTGCCTCAACGAAAAGTTCCGCCAGCATCAAAGGTACTGAAGGATCGCGCTCGGACGGTTTCAGAACAACAGCGTTGCCACAGGCCAGGGCAGGGCCCACATGCCACAGAGGCATCATGGCCGGGAAGTTGAACGGCATGATCGAGGCCACGACCCCTAAAGGCTGGCGCATAGAATACATGTCGATGCCTGGGCCCGCACTGTCGGTGAATTCGCCTTTCAACATCTGCGGAGCACCGATGCAGTATTCGATCACTTCTAGACCGCGCTGCAGATCGCCTTTCGCGTCAGGGATCGTCTTGCCGTGCTCGCGGCTCAGCGCTTCGGCCAGCTTGTCCATGTCGCGGTTCATCAGGTGAACCATCGCCATCATCACGCGCCCGCGTTTTTGCGGGTTCGTTGCACCCCAGGCCGTTTGTGCGGCTGCGGCGCTAGCAATGGCTGCTGTGGTCTCGGCACCACTTGCCATCGGGCATTTGTACTGTACCTCGCCGGTAGCGGGGTTGAACACGTCATCATATCGGCCGGACGTGCCGGCGACATTCTCACCGTTGATGAAATGGGACAGTTCGTTCATTGCGAATTCCTCCGAAGGTCTGCGCGCAGAATAGGCTTGCATAAATGGCTTGAACAGAGGCAATGTCCCAAAGGTGTTTTGCAAAATTGCAAAGGTGAAGCGTGACACCTAATTGGGATGATATGAGGGTCTTTCTGGCCGTAGCCCGCGAAGAAAGCCTTTCGGCGGCGGGACGATTACTTCGGATTGACCCGGCTACGGTCGGACGCCGTGTAGCGCGGTTGGAAGCGTCTCTGGATGCGCCGCTGTTCACCAAATCGCAGCAGGGATATGTGCTGACCTCAGCTGGTGAGCGTTTGATGGACCACGGTCTAAAAGCCGAAGAGGCGATGCGAGCTGCAGCAGGCGCCATGGCAGAACCATCTGAGAGGTTGAGCGGGCAAATCCGGATCGGCGCACCGGACGGGTGTGCGAACTACTTGTTGCCGCAGGTGTGTGGCAAGATCTGTGACGCCAATCCCAATCTGGACATACAAATTCTGGCCTTGCCGCGCGTCATCAACCTTTCACGCCGTGAAGCCGATATGGCCGTGACCGTCAGCGCACCGACCGCTGGAAAACTGCTTGTACAGAAAATTACCGATTACAAACTTCATCTTGTCGCAACGCAGGAATACCTTGCCGATCACCCTGCGGTTCATTCCATCAGCACGTTAGGGGGGCATCGTATGATCGGATACATACCTGATATGATATTCGACCGCGAACTGGACTATCTGGTCGATCTGGGTGTTGACCGTGTCGCGCTGGCCTCGAATTCGGTCTCTGTCCAACTGCGGCAGGTTTCGCAGGGATCAGGGATCTGCATTGCGCATGATTTCACACTGCCATTTCACCCGAAGTTGAAGAAAATATTGGTTGATCAAGTGAGTTTGACACGCAGTTTTCATCTGGTTCGACATCAAGGTGACCAACGAAACGAGCGGCTGAATCGGTTCGCGCAGGCCCTGTCCCAAGGGATTCGCGATGAAGTTGAGCGGCTTGAGGCTGAAGCTTCACCTTGACAGGCTATTTCATTCCGGCAACGCTTTGGAAAACACGATGTTATTTCGGAGGTTACGTCAATGCTTGTTCAGGCCATTCTGAAATCCAAAGCCACCGGAGGCGTGGTGACAGTTGCTCCTTCGCGCACAGTTTCAGAGGTTGCAGGAATCCTTGCAGAAAAGCGCATCGGAACGGTGGTTGTATCAGAAGACGGCGGCAAGACCGCATCGGGCATCTTATCAGAGCGTGACATTGTGCGCGAACTGGCCGCAAGCGGCAGCGGATGCCTATCAAAACCCGTAAGCGCGTATATGACCCGCGAGCTGGTGACAGCGACGCAACAGGATACTGTCCAGGATATAATGTCGCGGATGACCGAAGGGCGCTTTCGCCATATGCCGGTTATTGAGGACGGTAACCTCGTTGGCATTGTTACCCTAGGCGACGTTGTCAAAGCACAGCTTTCCGAACTGGCAATGGAAAAAGACGCATTGGAAGGCATGATCATGGGCCATTAAGCCCATAGAAACGCGACGCAACTACTTGCACCCATAGCCAAGTTATGTTTGCTTGCGCAGAAATTTCGTTGCGCAGGAGGCGGCAATGAGGGTTGGATTGTATCCCGGAACATTTGATCCGATCACCCTGGGTCATATTGATATCATCCGTCGCGCGGCCGCTCTGGTTGACAAGCTCGTGATTGGGGTGGCGATCAATCGGGAAAAGGGGCCGTTATTTTCGTTGGAAGAACGGGTCGAGATGATCGAAGCCGAATGTTCCTTTCTTTCCGAACAGACCGGAACTGAAATTGTCGCCCATCCTTTTGAAAACCTGCTTATCAACTGTGCCCGCGACGTAGGTGCTCAGGTCATTGTCAGAGGCCTGCGTGCTGTTGCGGATTTCGAGTATGAGTTCCAGATGGTCGGTATGAACCGCGCTTTGGACGACTCGATCGAGACGGTGTTCCTTATGGCTGAGGCCCGCCATCAGGCGATTGCCTCGAAACTGGTGAAAGAGATCGCGCGATTGAACGGGGACGTGTCGAATTTCGTCACGCCCCGCGTAAATGACGCGCTGCGTGCGCGCTTAGGATAGCGCGCCCATCGCGGCCGCCGTGTCCAGCATCCGGTTAGAAAAGCCCCATTCATTGTCGTACCAGGCCAGCACCCGGACCAACGTGCCGTCTGTCACCTTGGTTTCAGCCAAAGAGACGGTCGAACTGTGTGCGTCGTGATTGAAGTCGATCGACACCAGTGGGCGGCTTTCCGCAGCCAGGACACCGCGAATATTGGCCGCGGCATCAATGAACAACTGGTTGACCTCTTCTTCGGTTGTTGGGCGCGACACCTCGGCCACCAGATCCACAACCGAGACGTTCGGAGTGGGAACACGGATTGCCTGTCCAGTCAATTTACCTGCCAACTGGGGCAATACGAGACCTACGGCTGAGGCTGCCCCCGTAGTGGTGGGAATCATCGACAATGCAGCCGCGCGTGACAGATACGGGTCTTTTCCGGCGGTATCGTGAACTGGTTGGCTGGCTGTATAGGCATGAACGGTTGTCATGTTTCCGTGGACAATGCCCAAACCCTCGTCCAGCGCCGCAGCAACGGGCGACAAACAGTTGGTCGTGCAGGATGCGTTCGAAACGATCGTATCCTCGACGGTCAGTTCATGGTTATTTACCCCGAAGACGATAGTTTTGACCGCACCATCCCCGCGGGCAGGAGCAGAAATCAGAACTTTTTTGGCGCCGTTGTCAAAATGGCGCGCCGCGGCTTCGCGCGTGCGGAACACGCCTGTGCATTCGAGAACAACGTCAATATCGGACCAAACGAGTTTCTCAGGCTCGCGTTCGCTGGTTAGGCGGATTGGGCCTGCACCGACATCCAAACCGGCGTCGGTCAGGGAAACGGGCTTTGTATAACGTCCATGCACACTGTCGAATTCAAAGAGATGCGCGTTAATTTCGGGCTTGGCCAAATCGTTTATGGCCACGATCTGAACGTCGGTCCGCCCAGATTCCATCAAGGCCCGCAAAACACCGCGCCCGATCCGTCCAAATCCATTGATTGCCAACTTGAGTGTCATGGTCTGCTCCGTCTGGGTGTCTGTTATTGCAAAGTTAGCGCTAACAAAGCTAGATCAAGGAAAAAGTCAAGAAAAACCTCTGTCAGCGCCAGAAGGCGAGCCAGTCCAGGAAGGTGTAAAGTTTCTTTCCCAGGAAGATCAGGTTCTCAGAGTCGAACATTGCGTAATCGACTAGCAGACAGCCAAGTATTAGAAAGCCAAGCCAGATAGCAATTTGATTGGTCATGTTGGCCCCGAATGAAAACACCCGCCCAGATAAACTGAGCGGGTGTAAAGGTACAACATTTCTACGGCGTTTTAGTTAAGCCGTCCCATGGCCACGGCGACGTCTGCCATACGGACCGAGAAGGCCCATTCGTTGTCATACCAAGCCAGAACACGAACCATGCGGTTGTTAACAACCCGTGTCTGGTCTGGTGCGAAAATCGAGCTTTCTTCGGTATGATTGAAATCGGTCGAGACCAGCGGCGCAGGCTCATAGCCCACGACGCGCTGCATTGATCCCCGTGATGCTTCACGAACGATGGCATTAACATCTTCGACAGTCACGTCACGCGCCGCATGGAAAGTCAGGTCGACAGCAGAAACGTTTGGTGTTGGTACACGGATAGCCGAGCCGTCCAAACGACCCTTCAGGTTCGGCAGAACTTCGCCCAGAGCTTTGGCTGCACCTGTTGAAGTTGGGATCATGGACATTGCCGCAGCGCGCGCGCGATACAGGTCACTATGACGGCGATCCAGTGTCGGCTGGTCGCCGGTATAGGCATGGATCGTAGTCATGATACCGTGTTCGATCCCGATACCTTCGTCCAGTACCTTGGCAAGCGGAGCAAGGCAGTTCGTGGTGCAAGAGCCATTCGAAACCATTCTATCTTCAGTAACCAGGCTGTTGTGGTTCACGCCATAGACAATGGTTTTATCAACATTCTTGCCTGGCGCAGACAAAAGAACCTTCTGAGCACCGCGTTCCAGATGCGTTTTGGCTTTCAGGCCATCGTTGAATTTTCCGGTGCATTCCAAAACGACGTCACAACCTTCCCAATCAAGCTCGTTCATATCGTAAGTCGAGAACACCTCCATTGGGCCGCGGCCCAAATCCATGGTGTTGCCTTCGATCGAAACATCGCGGGGAAAGCGGCCGTGGATGCTGTCGTATTTCAGCAGGTGGGCGGTAGTTTCCAATGGGCCGGTCGCGTTGACCTTGATCACTTCGATGTCGTTGCGGGCCGATGCCGCAATATGCGACAGGGTGCAGCGGCCGATACGGCCAAATCCATTGATGCCGACCTTGATGGTCATCTGACGTCTCCAAAAATGCGCTTGCTCTGCGGGGCATATAGCGGCACAGACGCTTTCTCAAAAGGGCAAAAGTGACATATTCTTAACGTGTTAGCGCAAACCTTCGCCGGTTGCGCTAACGCTTGCGCTAGCCGTCGGATCGGGTAGGGTCCCCTGGCGACAGGTGAGATGAGAGGAAACACGCATGAGTGGTTTGTTGGCACTGTTGGATGATGTTGCTGGCATAGCAAAGGTTGCTGCAGCGTCAGTGGACGATGTGGTCGCTGCCGCCGGCAAGGCCGGGGCCAAGACTGCGGGCGTGATCATCGATGATGCAGCAGTTACTCCGAAATATGTGCAGGGCTTTGCCCCAGCGCGGGAATTGCCGATCATCTGGCGCATTGCGCGCGGCTCGATTTTCAACAAGATTATCCTGCTGTTGCCAGTCGCCTTGTTGCTGGCCAATTTTGCACCCTGGTTGATAACGCCCTTGTTGATGCTTGGCGGGTCCTATTTGTGCTTCGAAGGGGCAGAAAAGATATTTCACCTGCTTTTCCCTCATGGCAGCCACGTTATAGACGAAGATATGAAGGTCAAAGACCCGGGCCATCTGGAAGAGCAGAAGGTCAAGGGGGCGATCAAAACCGATTTCATCTTGTCCGCCGAGATCATGACAATCGCCCTTGCCGCCATCGAAGCACCGAATATCTGGATGCAGGCGGCAACGCTGGCCGTTGTTGGACTAGGTGTGACCCTGGCCGTTTATGGCTCGGTCGCCTTGATCGTGAAGATGGACGATGTGGGCCTTTTCCTGGCGCGGAACGCACCAACGCCGATCGGGCGCGGATTGGGGCGTGGATTGGTTAAGGCGATGCCGGTTGTCATGAAAGTGCTGTCGATTGTCGGCACAGCTGCGATGCTGTGGGTTGGCGGCTCGATCATCATTCACGGGCTTGAGGTTCTGGGTTTTGGCTGGTTGGGACATCAGATCCATGACATGGCCTATGCAGCCGGGCATGCGGTTTCGGCGCAATGGGAAGGTGCCGTGGAGTGGATTTCCAAAGCCACGATGGATGGCATTTTCGGACTGGCCTGGGGGTTCGTGCTGATCCCGATTGCAACCAAAGTGGTCGCGCCGATTTTGTCTCGGAAATCTGAAACGCATTAGTCAGAAAACGAAAAGGGCGGCGCATGGCCGCCCTTCGCTTGATGTTTGGAATTGGGAATTACAGCTCCAGCAATTCCTTGACCTTTGCAACTGTGGCCTCTGCAGTGATGCCGAAATGTTTGTACAGTTCATCAGCGGGGGCAGACGCGCCAAAGCCTGACATGCCGATGAAGCCTGCCTTGGCGTCACGGCCGCGTTCCCCCAGCAGCCAGCGGTCCCAGCCTCCGGCGCGGACGGCGGCCTCGATGCCGACACGGACGGCTCCACCGGGCAGAACCCGCTTGCGATACGCTTCATCCTGCTCGGCGAACAGTTCCATGCATGGCATCGACACGACGCGCGTGCCAATGCCCTCGGCCTCGAGCATCGCCTTGGCTTCCATCGCCAGCGACACTTCCGAACCGGTTGCGATCAGGATTGCCTGACGCTTGCCTTCGGCTTCGGCTAGAACATAGCCGCCTTGTGCAGTCAGGTTTTTGGTTTTGTGATCCTTGCGTACGGTCGGCACGCCCTGGCGGGTCAGAGACAAGACCGAAGGGCTGTCCTTGAAGGTCAGCGCCAGTTCCCAGGATTCCGCTGTTTCAACGGCATCCGCCGGGCGGAACACATAGGTATTCGGTGTCGCGCGTGAGATTGCCAGATGCTCGACCGGCTGGTGGGTCGGGCCGTCTTCGCCCAGACCGATCGAGTCATGGGTCATCACAAAGACCGTGGGTATCTTCATCAGCGCTGCAAGCCGCATCGAGGGCCGCGCATAGTCGGTGAACGCCATGAAGGTACCGCCATAGGGACGGATGCCGCCATGCAGCGCCATACCGTTCATCGCGGCGGCCATGCCGTGTTCGCGGATACCGTAATGGATGTACCGACCCTTGCGGTTTTCCGGCAGGAACACGCCCATATCGGCCGATTTCGTGTTGTTCGAACCGGTCAAGTCAGCAGACCCGCCAATAGTTTCCGGCATGATCGGATTGACCACGTTCAGAACTTTTTCGGACGAGGCACGGGTGGCCAACTTGGGCTGATCTTCCGACATCTGCTTTTTGAACGAGCGGATGGCACCGGCCAGTTTTTTGGGTGCCTCGAACGCATAAGAGCGGTTGAACTCGGCCTGTTTGCGTTCAGAGATTTGCCCGAAACGCTCCTCCCACGCAGACCGCTCGGCCGCGCCGCGGGAACCGATTGCTTCCCAGGCGGTTTTGACATTTGGCGGAATTTCGAAGGCGCCATGCGGGGCGGCATAGGCCTCTTTGGCCGCTTTCAGCTGTTCCTGATCGGTCAGGGCGCCGTGGCCTTTCGAGGTATCCTGCGCGGCGTGACCCAAAGCAATATGGCTTTCACAGGCGATCATGGTCGGCTTGTTTGACGATTTCGCCTTGGTGATGGCCTCGTCGATGGCCTGCGGATCATGACCATCAATCTCGATGACCTGCCAGCCCGAGGCGGCAAAACGTTTCACCTGATCGGTCCGGTCAGCGATGTCGACCGTGCCGTCGATGGTGATGTTGTTGTTGTCCCAGAACACGATCAGCTTACCCAGCTCGTGACGGCCGGCCAGCGTGATGGCCTCTTGGCTAACGCCTTCCATAAGGCAGCCGTCGCCCGCGATGACATAGGTATAGTGATCTACGATCTTCTTGCCGTATTGAGCGCGCTGAATTTCCTCGGCCATGGCAAAACCAACGGCGTTCGAGATCCCCTGACCCAGCGGGCCGGTTGTTGTTTCGATCCCGTTGACAAGGAAGTTCTCGGGGTGACCTGCAGTTTTTGCGCCCAGCTGACGGAAATTCTTGATCTGTTCCAGCGTAACGTCAGCGTTCCCAGTGAGATACAACAGCGAATAGATCAGCATCGAGCCGTGACCGGCGGACAGGATGAACCGGTCGCGGTCGGGCCAGCTTGGGGCCGAGGCGTCGAATTTCAGGTGCTTTTCGAACAGTACGGTCGCGACATCGGCCATGCCCATTGGCATACCGGAATGGCCGGAATTGGCGGCGGCGACGGCGTCGAGGGTCAATGTGCGGATGGCCGCAGCTTTGTCCCAGTGTTCGGGGTTGGCATTGCGCAGCGCAGTCAGGTCCACGGGTGTTGTTCCTTTGGATTACAGGCAGATGGCCGCTCAATACCATTCAGCCCTCAAAGTGCAAGTAGAACTGGGTGCTGCAGGGTTTTGCTGGATCAAGAATGTGACCCAAGTCGTTGAAAGCAAACAGTGGGTATTTTCGATGCCATTGGGTTAGACTAGGCCAAGACGCGTACAAGGTTGATTCGGATAACCTCGCGAAACAAGGAACCTTGATAAAAAGGTGGCAGGGGCATGAGCCAGATCGAAGAACTACAACGCCGTATTGTGGCCGCGATGGATCGGATTGGATCCGGCATTGCGACAATGGCGGAAGTTGGCGCAGGCAGCGGTGGAGAAGATGACACTCTGCGTGTAGCTCTGGATGATGAGAGGGTTGCGAATGCTCAACTTGAAGAGCGTCTCAGATCATTAAAAGAAAGGCACGATTCCGAAGTCGATGCCATGCGCCTAGAAATCGAAGGCTTGCGCAATACGCCGTCTGATAGTCAGGAAAGTGCAGCGCTGCGCGAGCAACTCGAAGATGCCAAGGCACAGCTTACTTCGGTCGAAGCCGCACGGGCCGAGTTGGCAAGCGCAAAGGCAGCATTGGAAGATCAGGATGTTGTCGAAGAACTGAAAGCCGAAAATGCCCGTCTTCGTTCGGAATTGGCGGATAGTGAACGCGTGGCGGAACTCAGCGCCGAGTTAGAAATGCTGCGCGCCGAACGCAGTAGCCATGGCTCGGCGATGTCACGTCTGGATGATGATCTGCAGCGCATGCGCAAAGCCAACGAACAACTACGAATGTCGGTCGAAGAGCTGCGCGCAGCTGCAGAAGACGGAATGACCGATGCGGATCTGTTGAACCGTGCCACAGCTGCCGAGCTTGAGGCAACGCGCGCAGCGCAGGCCACCGATGCGGCCGAAGCACATGCCGTGCTGGCCCGGTTGGAACCGTTGCTGTCTCAGGCGAAATTGGCCGAAGGAGAGGTGGAATAATGCCTGAATTGACCATTCAAATCGGGGGGCGCGGCTTTGAGGTTTCGTGCCAGGAAGGCGAAGAGATTTTCCTGCAAGCTGCTGCTAAATTGCTGGATGATGAAGCGCAGGTATTGTCAGATCAGATCGGTCGGATGCCTGAATCCCGGATGCTTTTGATGGCTGGATTGATGTTGGCAGACAAAGCCGCCGCCACAGGTGACAAAATCAACTCGTTGGAAAATAAGCTGGCGGAGGCCGAAGCCGAGCTTCGGAACCTGCGTAGCATGCCACAGCCCGAGCCGGAAAGAATTGAAGTTGCCGTGGTTCCACCTTCGGTCACTGACACCTTGGCAGAGTTGGCTGCTCGGGCCGAGGCAATGGCGGCATTCATAGAAGAAAAGTCAACGAAATGATAAATATGCGTACTATTGCTATTGCGACTTTCATGTCTGTGTCAGCGCAGGTTTCCTGGGCAGGGATCGATATTCTGCCCGTCACATTTACTTGTGATAACGGCGTGCCTCTTGAGGTTGCCTATTTCAATGCCGAGGATGGATCCAGCGCGGCAGCCATGATGGTCGACAATAAGCTGGTGACTTTGCGCCAAGCTCAGAGCGGCTCTGGTATTCGCTATGAATCCGACGGAACAACTGGCACTTACATCCTGCGCTCCAAAGGCTGGGACGCCACGGTGAGCTTTCTGGCGACAGGTGCAGATGCCGCCAGCGAGCAGGTCTTATTGGGAAATTGCGTCAGCCGCTGATCAGGCGTTTGCTTCCCTGATTTTATCAGCGGCTTCCTTGTTGTAGCCGACACCGTTTTCGTCAAACAGCGTGTCCAATTCGCCCGACAGGGTCATCTCGGTGATGATGTCGCATCCGCCTACGAACTCGCCTTTGACATAGAGTTGCGGAACAGTCGGCCAGTCAGAATAGTCCTTGATCCCCTGACGCAAGCCTTCGTCGGCCAGTACATTCACGTCAGCAAATTCTACGCCCATGTAGTTCAGCACGCCTGCCACGCGCGAGGAGAATCCGCATTGCGGCATTTCCTTGGTGCCTTTCATATATAGCACCACATCATTGGCTTTGACGGTCTCATCGATCTGGGTTTTCACGTCGGTCATGTTACTTTTCCTTGTCATCCGCATCCGGGGCGGTCGTTTCATCCTGTGATGGGGCGGCGACCCATCCTTCCTTTTCCAGCCGTCGGTGTTCGGCCTGCGCCAGGGCCAGCGGATTCAGCCCGTATCTCTCGATGCCGTCAACCTTGCTGATTTTGTCCGGGTTTGGACGCATGTCGACCAGTTTACGCTTTCTGTTTCGCTTCACATAGGCCTCGATCAGCGCGGCGGCAACTATCAAAGCCGCGATTGCTGAAATCCAAGCCAGCCATGTACTCATTTTTTTGGAGCCATGGCTTTAGCGTATTGCTGCGGATCTCGGGTCACCCTCGCCACAGTCGGGTGTCCACCGCCCGGGCCGCCCGTATGCACGCCATGAGTTATTAGTTGATCTCCTTGGCCGGGTTCGCTTCCGCGAGCTTTCTTATTGGTGCCGGGCAAAAAAGCTGATCGAACAACCAATATGCACCCAACCAGCGCCACCAAAGAGCAAATCCCGTAAATCCAGAAAGTCGTGCTCACTCAGGCACTTTCGTCGTCAGAGCCAGCGCGTGCAAGTCGCCATCCGGGCCGTCCATCTTGCCTTTGAGGGCTGCATAGACTGCTCGCTGTTGTTGCACCCGGTTTTTGCCACGAAAGCTCTCATCCACGACCATGGCCGACATATGTACGCCGTCGCTGCCGCCGACCTGAATGTCCGCATCGGGAAACGCGTCGCGCAGCAGGTTCTCAATCTCGTGGGCGCTCATCGGCATGTAGGTTTCTCCTGAAAGTCTTTCCCAAGATGTAGTGCGCCGGGGCGGGGCGCGCAAGGGTCAGATAGAAGCCCCGAAATGACAAAAACCTGCACTTGTCAAAGTGCAGGTTTTCAGAAGCGCAGGTGCCAAAATCAGGCGACGGCTTCGGCGAAGCTGTTGCGGAAAGTGGCAGTCAGTTCATCAAGCAAGGCCTCAGAAGAGCCGATGCGGACGCTGTCGCCCGTGAACCGCCCGACCGATACCAGTGGAACGCCAGCCTGACCTGCGGCAATCATCAGGGCTTCGGCCTGGTCAAAGTTGCAGGCGACCAGATAACGGGCCTGATCCTCGCCAAACAGGAATTCGGTCGAGGCGTCGTCAAGCGTTATGCCGACGCCGGTTGCTTCGGCCAGTTCGAAGGCTGCCAATGCCAGACCACCATCGCCAAGATCGGTGCAAGCCTTGATCATCTCTCGGTTTGCGCGGATGAACTCTCCGTTGCGCTTTTCGGCGTCCAGATCGACATGCGGCGCGTCGCCATCTTCGCGGTTGAACACTTCGGCCAGAAGCGCGGATTGGCCCAGATGCCCCTGCGTTTCGCCGATGACCAGAGCCACGTGGCCGTCGCGGACCTCATTACCTATGATCTCGTCCGTGTGCGCCAGAAGGCCGACCGCTCCAATTGTCGGGGTCGGCAGGATCGCCTGACCGTCGGTTTCGTTGTAAAGCGACACGTTGCCGGACACGATGGGCATATCCAGCGCTGCGACGGCCTTACCAATGCCTTGGATCGCGCCGACGAACTGGCCCATGATCTCGGGCTTTTCTGGGTTGCCAAAATTCAGGTTGTCAGTGGTCGCCAGCGGCAATGCCCCGACGGCGGTCAGGTTGCGGTAGGCTTCGGCAACAGCTTGCTTGCCGCCTTCTACAGGGTTGGCTCGTACATAGCGTGGGGTCACGTCACTGGTGAAAGCAAGAACCTTGTCGGTGCCGTGTACACGAACCATGCCGGCGCCCAGACCAGGCGTACGCACGGAATCAGCCATAACCATGGTGTCATACTGCTCGTAAACCCATTGCTTGCCCGCATAGTTTGGCGAAGCGAGCAGGGCGCGCAGTCCGTCGATTGGGTCGATCTGAGGCACGTCGGCTAGGTCTTCTGCTTGCGGTGTAGGCTCCCACGGGCGATCATATTCGGGCGCGGTTGAGGAGAGTTTGGACAGAACCAGATCGGCTTTGACCTCACCATTATGCATGATTAGAAAGCGATCTTCGGCGACAGTTTCACCCACGATGGCGAAATCCAGATCCCATTTATCGAAAACGGCGCGAGCCTCGGCCTCAAGCTCGGGTTTGAGAACCATCAACATGCGTTCTTGGGATTCCGACAGCATCATCTCATAGGCTGTCATGTTCTCTTCGCGCTGGGGGACGTTTTCCAGATCAAGCCGAACGCCCAGACCGCCTTTGTCCCCCATCTCAACTGCGGAACAGGTCAGGCCCGCCGCGCCCATATCTTGGATCGAGATCACTGCGCCGGTTTGCATCAGCTCCAGCGTCGCTTCCATCAGGCGTTTTTCGGTGAACGGGTCGCCAACCTGAACGGTGGGGCGCTTTTCCTCGATCGTGTCGTCAAATTCGGCGCTGGCCATGGTGGCTCCGCCCACGCCGTCGCGTCCGGTCTTGGCTCCAAGATAGACAACCGGCATGCCGACGCCCGATGCGGCTGAGTAGAAAATCTTGTCACTGTCAGCCAGCCCGGCTGCGAAGGCATTCACAAGGCAGTTGCCATTATAGGCCGGGTGAAAGCGCACTTCGCCGCCAACGCAAGGCACGCCGAAACAGTTGCCATAGCCGCCGATACCTTCGACCACGCCATTGACCAGCTGACGGGTCTTGTGGTGGCCGGGTTCACCAAAAGACAGCGCGTTCATCGAGGCAATTGGGCGCGCACCCATGGTGAAAACGTCGCGCAGGATACCTCCAACACCTGTGGCTGCACCTTGATAGGGTTCGATGTAAGACGGATGGTTGTGGCTTTCCATCTTGAAGACCACGGCCTGACCATCGCCGATATCGACCACACCTGCATTTTCACCCGGTCCGCAGATCACCTGGGGTCCAGAGGTGGGCAGGGTGCGCAGCCATTTCTTAGAAGATTTGTAGGAACAATGCTCGTTCCACATGGCCGAGAAAATGCCCAACTCGGTAAAGGTTGGCTCGCGCCCGACAATCTCCAGGATCATCTCGTATTCTTCGGGTTTCAACCCGTGCGCGGCAATCAGATCCGGTGTGATGGCGGGCTCTTGCATCGTTTGTCCTGTATCCATGGTGGCCGAGATTGCGGGCCTTGTAGGGCAAGGGCGCGTCTGTGGGAAGGGCCAAGTCAGCGCAGGGTCGAATAACGTAACCGGCATATGCCAATTTCGAGCTTTTCTGCGCTTTGTGTACCCAGAAAAAAAACGGAACCGCGCTAGTGGCCGGTTCCGTCTATAGTATTTCCTGCCAGACGGCCCAAAAGCCGCGTGGCGTCTGTATCTGGTCTTTAAGCTGGGGTTTCTCCCTTGTTGATCGAGTCCGCCGCAGCGGCCCCAACAGCAGCTTTTTGTTGTTCGGTAAGGTTCTCGGCCTCTTCCAGACCAGGAATTGCTACGCGAACTTCGCGGCGGGCAAAGTCGATGCCATTGGCATTGAACTCGGCCTTCACCCGGTTGAAGATTTCCTTGCGAAGCGTGAACTGCTTGCCCGGCTTGGCCATGAACTTGCCGCGGATGATCATGCCAACATCGTCAAAGTCGAAAACACCTTGCGATTTGAAGGGCTGCAAGAAGCCTTCTTTGTGGGTTTCGTCCGCCATCATCTCGGCGCCGATCTTCTTGAAGATCTTCTTGACCTT
This sequence comes from Ruegeria sp. CDSC025, assembly GCF_059610805.1. Taxonomy (NCBI): domain Bacteria; kingdom Pseudomonadati; phylum Pseudomonadota; class Alphaproteobacteria; order Rhodobacterales; family Roseobacteraceae; genus Ruegeria; species Ruegeria sp. CDSC025. The sequence continues at coordinate 403,597 of NZ_JBXWOJ010000001.1, forward strand.
GTTGGGATCAGTGTCAAACGGCACGGTGAACTTTAGCTTCATGATCACCCAGTCACGGCTGAAATTGGTCAGCTTTTGAATCTCGCCATAGGGGATCGTGTGAACGGGCCCACGGTGATGGCGGAGCTGCATCGAACGGATCGAGATTTTCTCGACGGTGCCCATGGTGCCGCCGACATCGACATATTCACCCACGCGAAACGCATCGTCGATAAGGAAGAAGACACCGCCGACGATATCTGCCACCAGCTTCTGAGCGCCGAAACCGATCGCAAGACCAAGGACACCAGCACCTGCCAGAAGTGGGGTGATGTTGATGCCCAGCGCGCCCAATGCGAGCAGGCCGAAGATGACCGCAATCGTGACTTGTGCCGTGATCCGCAGCAGGGGAAGAACCGTCGCCAGACGTGAACCGCCTGCGCCGCCACCCTCGCCACCGGCCTCTTCATCCAGCTCTTCTGCCGTTGTCTGTTCCTTGGCAAGACGACGGTTGATCCATAGTGAGACGACCTCGTTCAAGATGTATCCGACAGCGATGATCATCAGGAATTCGATAACCGTACCGCCAACGTCTGTTCCGATCCCGGCAGAGGCGACATGTCGAAGATCAAGCTGCCAGACCCGCGCGATCATAAAGACCACAAACAGGCCGGCCAGCACGCGACCAATCCGGATATAGCTGCGCTTGGCTGATTTATAGGCGCGTTCGGCCAATGGTCCGTCGCCCAACATTGGGGGTTGAAGATGGCGCACTAGGCCACGGATCAGCGTATCAAGCGCTGGTGCGATCAGCAGCCAGAACATCGTCGTGAAATGTGGCCCTTTGCCAAGCAGGGCAAGTGTTCTGGGATCACGCTGTGCGATCAGGAATTCGACCAGGAACCATATCACCACCGAAACGCCGATAGCGAAGTAGGGATAGTAATGAGCGACCTTTTCATCGAATTTGGTGTGGTCCGGGTCCGTGCCCAACATCATCTGAGACAACCCTTCGCGCGCGGTCCAGGCGATGATCCCAATGTATATATGGATGCCAGCGTTCAGCCAGAAACCGATACGCGTATCGGCCGGGGTGATACCGTTAAGCAAGTTGAACCGTACGATAAAGAGCGTGAGGCCGATCAATAGAAGAAGGCCAATCAGGTTGCGATGCAGATATTTGGCCCAATGATCGTCTATGTTGACCAACCGGTAATGTGGCTTTTTGGGCGCCAGCACAAAGCGTGAGGCGGCTGCGCCCAGACGCGGAATCCAAATCAGGTAGAAAACGAATGGGGCGGCATAGGTAAGCTGTTCTGTCGTCAGCAAGCCCCGTCCAATCGCCCGGATAACAACATAGAACACAACAAGTCCTGCGATTTCCCGGCAGAATCGGCGGAACAAGTAACGTACCGCGCTCCAAAGATCGGCATCAGAATTCCCATCGGGCTCTTCGTGCCATTTGCGGGTGAGAAACCCAAACAATTTCTCAGCAGCGTATCCGGCCACCAGAACTGCTAGGATCAACCCAAACAGGCCAAACACCCCGGTAGATCCGAATTTCGCTGAGAAATTGCTGAACGCCTCAACCTGGGCGCTGACGATATTTGGCAATGTGGTCAAAACCTGCGTCCAAGAGGTAACCATCTCGGCCCAGATTTCACTGATTTCGGTAAGCGGATCTTCATGGTTTTCGTTTGCTGCCGCCTGCTTTTCTGCAACCGCATCGAGCCGTTCCAGCAAAATGGCGCGAACCTGATCGTCGGACATACGTGCCACCAAGCCATCAACCTGATCGGGCGTCAGGTCCTCTGGAATTGTGACCGTAGACGACGCGGCCCCACTGTCTTGTGCGTGTACTGGTACCGCAAGAAGAATGGCGGAAATCAACGCCAGTAATAGGCGGAGTGGATGGTGCATGAATTTTCCCTCGAACACGAATTTTTGATCTCTTACGGGATCATAGGTGCGGAGGTGGAAATTTCCCAGCAATTTTCGGCTGTTCGGTGTCACCGATTAAGTCAGGGCCAAAAAAAAGGCCGAGCACTAAGCTCGGCCGTAGTCCAACAGGGAGGTATGAAGATGATGAGCGTTACAGCATCACCGCCTTCGAGTGCTCATTTAGGCATCAGTTTGATAACGATCAAGGCGTTTCAGTGTGATAGTCCGTCATGTCCGCTATGACGTTGACGCATAGCTATAGTTTCCCCATTTTCTTCAGGTGTTTACGCTGCGCGATGATCTCGTCCTGCACAAAATCGCGGAAGGCTGCTACGCGTTTGGAATGGCGTAACTCTTCGGGGTAGGCGAGATAAACAGGAACGTCAGCCGTTTCGATGTCTGAAAGTACCGGCAGCAGATGCGGGAAATCATGCGTGACATAATCGGGCAGCAAGCCAATTCCCAGATTGTGCAGTACGCCCTGCAAGACACCGAAATAGTTGTTCACTGTCAGCAACGACGCCGGGTTATAGGTCATCAGATGCCGTACCATTGCCGCACTGGCCCCTACTTGGGGGGCTGAGGGGGTCTGACAGATAAGTCGATGGCTCGAGATTTCTTCGAGGGAGGCAGGTTGACCGATTTCCTTAAGATATTCCGGGGTAGCATAAAGCAGCATCTGTACTGTCATCAGGCGCTTGCGCACCAGATCAGCCTGGCTAGGCTCTTTCATACGGATGGCGACATCGGCCTCGCGCATTGGCAGGTCAAGAACGCGTTCCTCAAGCATGAGGTCGATATTTAGGTCCGGGTATTGTTCATACAGCTTTGGCAACCTCGGAGCGAGCCATAGAGTCCCAAAGCCAAATGTGGTTGTGACCCGCAGCACACCAAAGACTTCTTCTTCGCTGTCTCGTATGCGCGCCGCTGCCGCGTCCAGTCGCTTGGACATTGCCGAGGTGGCGTCGAACAGCAGCTCACCCTGTTCGGTCAGAATCAGACCGCGGGCGTGACGATGGAACAACGTCGAATCAAGTGACTCTTCCAATGCCCGAATTTGTCTGCTGACTGCCGATTGAGATAGGTTCAGCTTATCGCCTGCATGTGTCAGGCTGCCCGCATCTGCAACCGCGTGAAATATCCTAAGCTTGTCCCAATCCATCGCCGCAACTTTCGTTATCCTGCCGAACGCCTATATGAAATAGGTGACAACTTCCACATTCAAACGGCGAAATCCTTGCGTTTCAGAGGATAAGCTCTAGGCAGGTCAGTTATTATGACCTAATATGGAAGCAGATGAAGCACACTGATCTGACGAGGGGAGGCGTTTGATGAGTAAGCCACAAATTTCTTTGAACGACCGTTTCGACTTAAGCAAAAACACGGTTCTATTGAACGGCACTCAGGCGCTTGTGCGCCTTATGCTGATGCAAAAGGCGCGCGACACGAAATCGGGTCTGAACACTGCGGGATTGGTGACGGGATACCGCGGATCGCCTCTTGGAGCGGTCGACCAGCAAATGATGCGCGCGCAGAAACAGCTGACAGAAAGCGATGTCACTTTTCAATACGGTCTGAATGAGGATCTTGCGGCAACCGCGCTTTGGGGCAGTCAGCAGGCCGGGTTAAGGGGTGACGGCAAGTTCGATGGCGTCTTTGGTCTGTGGTACGGAAAAGGACCTGGTGTAGATCGGTCAGGCGACGTGATGCGCCATGCCAATATGGCAGGGACGGCGGCACATGGTGGCGTTCTGATGGCCATGGGGGATGATCACACGGGCGAAAGCTCGACCGTGCTGCATCAGTCCGAGTGGTCGCTGGTTGATATGTACATGCCAGTGGTCAGCCCGGCCGGAGTACAGGAGATACTCGACTACGGCGTTTACGGATTCGCGCTCAGTCGGTTCGCCGGTGTCTGGGTCGGCCTCAAGACCATGAAGGACACGATCGAGGTGACCTCGGTCGTTGATGGCAACCCTGATCGCATGAAAGTCGTGGTGCCCGAGTTTGATATGCCCGAAGGAGGGCTGAACATCCGGCTTGGCGATACGCCTCATCTGCAGGAAGAGCGCATTATTGATTACAAGCGTTTTGCGGCTGAAACGTTTTCACGGACCAACCGGATGGACAAACGTGTCTGGGGCAAACCCGGCGCAAAGATAGGTCTGGTGGCCGCTGGCAAGAACTGGCTGGACCTTACCCACGCGCTTTCCTTGTTGAATATTGATGAGGCCGAGGCCGAGCGCCTTGGCATCACGACCTATAAGGTCGGACAGACGTTCCCACTGGACATGGCCGGATTTCACGACTGGGCAGAGGGTCTGGACCTGATCGTAATCGTTGAAGAAAAACGCAAGCTAATCGAGGTTCAGGTCAAAGAAGCGATCTTTGACGACCGCCGTGGTCGACGAGTCTATGGCTGGTACAAGGGCGGTGCTGGGACGCTGCACCGGGAAGAGCTGTTTCCCACCCGCGGTGCCCTTGATCCGAACATGATCGCTGAAAAACTGGGCGGTATTCTGATTGAAGAAGGCCGCGATACCGACGGGGTCCGCGCAGGTTTGACCAAGCTGACCGAAGCGCGCCGGGCGGACAATGCCGAGGAAATAGCCTCGCGCCTTCCGTATTTCTGTTCTGGATGCCCGCATAACAGTTCGACCAAGGTACCAGACGGAAGCCGGGCCTATGCAGGCATCGGATGCCATTACATGGTTCAGTGGATGGATCGAAGCACATTTGGCTTTACTCAGATGGGTGGCGAAGGGGCAAACTGGATCGGGGAAGAGCCGTTCTCGACCACCAATCATGTGTTCCAGAACCTCGGAGACGGCACCTATAACCATTCCGGTGTTCAGGCGATCCGGGCAGCTTTGTCGGCGGGTACGAACATCACCTTCAAGATTCTGTTCAACGATGCGGTCGCAATGACGGGCGGGCAGGGCAATGAGGGTGATCTGACCGCTGAAAGGATCGCGGCCGAGGTCAAGGCTATGGGCGTCACACATGTCGCGCTGGTCTATGACGAAAAAGAAGATGTAAACTTCAAAGCCTTACCCGCAGGGGTAGAGAGCTTTGAGCGCGCCGAACTGATGACTGTGCAAGAGAAATTCCGCACCTATGAGGGCGTCTCGGTCATCGTCTATGTCCAGACCTGCGCCGCTGAGAAACGCCGTCGTCGTAAACGCGGAACCTTTCCCGACCCGGACAAAAGGGTCTTTATCAATACGGATGTCTGTGAGGGCTGCGGTGACTGCGGCATCCAATCGAACTGTGTTTCGATTGTTCCCAAGGAAACCGAACTTGGCCGGAAACGCGCGATTGACCAATCAAGCTGTAACAAGGATTTTTCGTGTCTGAGAGGGTTCTGCCCCTCCTTTGTGACGCTGGAAGGCGCGAAGATTCGCAAAGAAGCGACGACCGAACTTGATCTGCCCGATCTTCCGATGCCCGAGCTGCCTGAAATAGTGGGCACACATAATGTTGTCATCACCGGCATCGGCGGGACCGGAGTTGTCACGCTGGGGGCGATTCTGGCACAGGCGGCCCAGATTGACGGCAAAGGCGCCGGAATGATGGAGATGGCAGGCTTGGCCCAGAAAGGCGGTGCGGTTCATATTCATTGCCGTATTGCCAACCGGCCAGATGATATCAGTGCAATACGTGTGGCAACGGGTGAAGCCGACACATTGATCGGTGGTGATTTGGTTGTGTCCGCCGGGGCCAAAACACTTGGCCTGACACGCTTGGGTCAGACCGGAGCGGTGGTCAACAGCCACGAAACCGTTACCGGTGATTTCACGCGCGACACTAAGTTTAGGATTCCTGGTGAGAGGCTGGAACTGGCGCTGCAAGCACGATTGAAAGAAGACGTTTCCCTGTTTGATGCCACTGAGCTTGCGCGCGCAGTGATGGGAGATTCAATCTATTCGAACATGATGGTTTTTGGGGCCGCATGGCAGCGCGGGCTGATACCCGTCAGCCTCGATGCGGTGATTGCAGCCATTGATCTGAACGGAACGGCGGTAGAACGCAACAAAAGAGCCTTTGAAATCGGTCGTTGGGCGGTTCTACACCCGGAAAAAGTCGATGAGATTCTACGGCCAAGTGTTTCCGACCTCCCTAAATCACCAGAGCAGGTCATCGCGTTCCGCACCGATCATCTGACCCAGTATCAAAGCGCTCGTTTGGCGAAACGCTACCGCAAAATCGTTGACTCGTTTGAGGATGCAGAAATTCGTGATGCAGTCGCAAAAGGGTATCATAAGCTGTTGTCTTACAAGGACGAATACGAAGTGGCCCGGTTGTTACTGTCCAGTCGGGAGAAAGCCGCCGCCGAATTTGATGGCGAATTCAAAATGACTTTCCACCTTGCCCCGCCGCTGCTTGGTGGCAAAGGACCAGATGGCCGACCCCGCAAACGGAGTTTCGGCGAATGGATGCTGAAGCCGCTGAAATTCATGTCTCGGCTAAAAGTTCTTCGAGGTACTCCGCTGGATATCTTTGGCTATAGTGTCGAACGTCGAATGGAGCGCGCGCTGATCAAGCAATATGAGCGTGATCTCAAAGAGATCACTCCGCTGATTTCCATCCAAACAAAGGATGCCGTAATTGCGCTCGCTAAGTTGCCCTTGGATATCAAAGGTTTTGGACCCGTCCTTAAGGCGAATGAGGCGAGCGCCGCCAAACGCAGAGAGGAATTGTTGACCACGATACGGAACGGAGGACCTGAATTACAGGCCGCCGCCGAGTAATTCGTCACAACCGTGTCACGACAGCTAGGCAAAATTGTTACTTGCATTTAAAATGCAGGTACAAAACCGGAGACTTCCATGCCCTCGCGACGCCATGTTGCACGTGACATTTCTTATGCCTATTCCGCTGAAACCAAAAGCGGACGGATGGTCATCAAGCTTATGGAGAACACCACAGGCCGCCTGCGCCTTATCAGGCGTGCTGATGGGTACGAAAAAGACGTGGCCAACGGGCGAGATTTCTGGTCGGTCATGGTTGAGAGATACGGTTTGTCTCTGGATGTGGTTGGCGGGTCATTGTCTAATATTCCCCGTGATGGCCCTCTGATTCTGATTGCCAATCACCCATATGGAATTCTGGATGGGTTGATGATGGGGCACATGTTGTCCAGTACGCGTGGGGATTTTCGCATTCTGGCCAACCATGTGTTTCGTAAGGCAGAGGATCTGAATCGGGTCGTTCTGCCGATTTCATTCGACGATACAAAAGCTGCGATGAAGCAGAACCTCGAGACCCGCAAGAAAGCTTTGAACTATCTGGGCGAGGGCGGCGCGATTGGCATATTTCCCGGCGGTACCGTCAGCACAGGGGCAAAGCCTTTCTCGTACCCGATGGACCCGGGCTGGCGTGGCTTCACAGCGCGGATGGTTGCCAAATCAGACGCGACAGTTGTGCCGGTCTTTTTTGACGGTCATACCTCACGCCTGTTTCAGATCGCCAGCCATCTGCACAATACATTGCGCATGGGATTGCTAATCAAGGAATTCAAAAAACGCGTTGATACCCCGGTCCAGGTGGTGATCGGAGAGCCCATCGGCCGCGACGTTCTGGACCCGTTGGCCAAGGATACGCGCAAGATGATGGATTTCTTGCGCAAAGCAACGTATGAGCTGTCCCCAAAGCCACTAAAGTCTTATGACTATGGCTATGAATTTGAGGAACGGCATCGCGCCTAAAGGGGCAAATGGCAGTAGGCATTTTTGATTCTGGTTTGGGCGGTCTGACCGTTCTGAACGCCGCGCAGAAACGTCTTCCCGACGTTGATTTCCTGTATTACGCGGACAGCGCACATGCGCCTTACGGGGTGCGTGATGTGGAGAATATCTATGAGCTGACCCGGGGTGCGGTGAACGACCTCTGGAACCGGGGATGTGATCTGGTGATTCTGGCCTGCAATACGGCCAGCGCTGCTGCTTTGCGGCGGATGCAGGAAGAGGGCGTGCCTCAAGGCAAGCGCGTCTTGGGCGTTTTTGTTCCATTGATCGAAGCGCTGACTGAGCGGCAATGGGGTGACAACAGCCCGCCGCGTGAAGTCGCGGTCAAACACGTCGCTTTGTTTGCGACCCCGGCCACCGTATCCAGTCGCGCGTTTCAACGCGAGTTGGCCTTTCGTGCGATTGGCGTAGATGTTGAGGCGCAGGCCTGCGGTGGGGTCGTTGATGCCATCGAGGAAGGCGACATGATCCTGGCCGAAGCGCTGGTTCGAAGCCATGTGGACGCCCTGAAACGCAAGATGCCAGAGCCTCAGGCCGCAATTCTGGGCTGTACGCACTATCCCTTAATGGCTGAGGCGTTTCAGAAGGCCTTGGGACCCGACGTTGAGGTGTTCAGCCAGGGTGATCTGGTTGCCGAAAGTCTGGCAGACTATTTGCAGCGGCATCCGAATATGCAGGGTGCGGCGAAGGGCGGTTATCTGACCACTGGTAAGCCAGGCGTTGTCAGTGATCGCGCCACCCAGTTCCTCCGACGACAAATTACTTTCGAGGCTGTCTGACTTTGGTCAAAGACGCGGCCTGAAAGAACCCGTAATCCCATGACCGTCACAGTGGCGGGCATGAACAGTGGCATACAGTTTCAAGAGGTCCAAGATGACCCACAAAATCGCAATTCTGGGCGCTTCGGGTTATACCGGCGCTGAACTGGTTCGGTTGATCGACGAGCATCCGAATATGGAAATCGTTGCACTTTCTGCCGAGCGGAAAGCCGGACAGTCGATGGCGCAGGTATTTCCACATTTGAGGCACCTGAAGTTACCGGTTCTTTGCAAAATTTCAGAAATCGACTTTTCAGGGATCGACCTGTGCTTTTGCGCGCTGCCACATAAAACCAGCCAGGAAGTTATCCGCGACCTGTCGAAGGACCTTAAAATCATCGACCTGTCCGCCGATTTCAGGCTACGCGACCCTGAGGAATATGAAAAATGGTATGGCAACCCTCATGCGGCTTTGGAGCAGCAGGAGGAGGCCGTTTACGGCCTGACCGAGTTTTATCGCGATCAAATTCGCACGGCCCGCTTGGTTGCCGGAACAGGCTGCAACGCCGCCACCGGACAATATGTTTTGCGCCCTTTGATTTCGGCCGGCGTCATTGATCTGGATGACATCATTCTGGACCTCAAATGCGCGGTGTCTGGTGCCGGGCGGTCGCTGAAAGAAAACCTGCTGCATGCCGAACTTAGCGAAGGGTATAACGCATATGCTGTTGGCGGTACGCATCGGCATTTGGGGGAATTCGATCAAGAATTTTCTGCCCTTGCAGGGCGCCCGGTCCATGTTCAGTTCACTCCGCATCTGGTTCCGGCAAACCGGGGTATCCTAGCGACTACATATGTCAAAGGTGACCCCACGAGCGTTTATGAAGCGCTTGTGAAAACCTATGAAAGCGAACCATTTATCCAGATGCTGCCATTTGGCGAAACACCCTCGACCCACCATGTGCGCGGCTCAAATTTCTGCCATATCGGCGTGGCCAGCGACCGGATCGAGAGGCGCGCCATTGTGATCGGAGCACTGGATAACCTGACAAAAGGTAGCAGTGGCCAAGCCTTGCAGAACGCTAACCTGATGTTAGGTGAAGCTGAAACTGCGGGTCTGATGATGGCCCCACTTTTCCCATGAGGAACAAATGAAAACGCTCAAGAAACGTCGTCGCGTTCAGATCATCCTTCTGTCAATCGTTGCTTTGGCAGTGTCTACGGCGTTGATCGGATACGCTATGCAGGACGGCATCAATTTCTTCCGCTCACCCAGTGAAGTAATGGCAGAGCCACCAAAACCGACTGAAATATTCCGGATCGGTGGTCTTGTCGAAGAGGGTTCGATCGTGCGGGGGCAAGGGGAAACCGTGCGTTTCGTGGTGACGGACGGTGGCGAAAGTGTGCCGGTCACGTTTACTGGGGTTTTGCCTGATTTGTTCTCGGAAAACCAGGGTATGATTGGTACCGGAAGCTACGTAAACGGAGTCTTTGAAGCCTCAGAAATTCTTGCGAAACACGATGAGACCTATATGCCAAAAGAGGTTGTGGACGCGTTGAAAGAACAAGGTATTTACAAGGAGGCCGGCGAGAGCTGAGCCATAGGCTTTGAGATCGGAATTCGGGCGTTGCGTGGATCGACATGCAGCGCCCTTTCTATTTTAGCTGTATTAACAGAATTGTCCGAGCGTCTGTCTGTCCCAAGTTGGAGAACAGTACATGCAGACGGTTCGGCAGATCGCGGAACAGATAGTTACGCGTGAAGGTGGTTTTGTCGATGACCCCGACGATCCGGGTGGAGCGACAAAATTCGGCGTAACAGTCCATACCATGCGCAGATTGCAACTGGACCTGACGCAGGACGGGATGGTTGATGTATCCGATGTAAGGCGGCTGAGCCGGTCGCAGGCCGTTGAAATCTTTATCCGCCACTATTTCTCAAAACCGCGATTACACCTACTGCCTAACATTCTGCAGCCATCTGTTTTCGACATGTACGTGAATTCAGGCGTTCAAGCTGTTAAAATTATGCAATATTTGCTGCGTGAAATGGGGTATCATGTCGTCGTAGATGGCGTTGTGGGCCCGCAGACGGCGCAGGCTTGCAGTGCTGCGTCTGAACCGGACCCTGTCGCGCTGCGGGATGCTTATGGCGTTGCCAGGAGAAACTATTATTTCCGGATAGCGGAACGGCGTCCAACCTCTCGCAAATATGCTCGGTCCCGGTCTGGGGCAAAAGGTGGCTGGATACGACGCGCCGAGGAATTCCTGTCACCGACCTATCATCTTAGCGACGCAGAGTTTCAAAGGAGGGTTTCTGAATGGGGCTGATCTCGGGAATATTTGCGTTCTTGTTTGGCGAGGGTCGGAATGTCGTGCGTGAAACAACCGAAGTCTTTCGTGAAAATGCTGAGCAGGGCGCTAAACGCGACCTGACGCGACAACAGGGAGTACTGGAACAGTATAGGGCTGAGTTCGAGCGGGTTCAAAAAAGTGCATTTGACCGTTTTATGGATGGGCTCAACCGGCTGCCGCGCCCCGCCATGGCCTTGGGAACATTGGGGCTGTTTATCGCCGCTATGGTCGATCCGCTTTGGTTTGCCGCTCGGATGCAGGGGATTGCGTTGGTACCTGAGCCCTTGTGGTGGTTGTTGGGCGTGGTCGTCTCGTTCTATTTCGGCGCAAGACACCAGACCAAAGTGCAGGATCTGCAGCGTGAAATTTCGGCAACGATGACACGTACTCCGAAAGTTATGGAAAACATCGAAACACTGGCAGAGATGCGGGAACGTTTGATTGGGGTCGCTGATACTGGGACAGATGCAGGCTTGGCCGATGAGGTCCTAAAACCCGATTTCAACCCTGCGCTCGAGGATTGGCGGCGGGGTCGGTCCGCCTGACCCGCGACACTATGTGCGTCCGGCAGAGGCGAAAGTGATTGGTGATTGTCCCTCAACAGGAATATATGCGGGACCATGATTACAGAACTTGGTCACTTCGCGCTGATACTCGCCTTTCTCGTCGCCATCGTTCAGACGGTCATTCCGCTGATAGGGGCGGCGAAACGGTGGACTGGCTGGATGTCCTTTGCAGAAACCGCCGCTATTGCACAGTTTCTGTTAGTCGCCTTCTCTTTCGCGGCGTTGGTCTGGGCCTTTACCACCTCTGATTTCTCATTGCGGATAGTGGTTGAAAACAGCCATTCCGCCAAACCGATGCTGTATAAAATCAGCGGCACGTGGGGCAACCACGAAGGGTCAATGTTACTGTGGGTCCTGATCGTCGCAGTTTTCGGGGCCATGGCCGCTTTTTTTGGCGCAGGGTTACCTCCGACTCTCAAAGCGCGCGTGCTGGCGGTTCAGGCGGCCGTAGGGGTGGCGTTTTACGCTTTTATCCTGCTCACCTCGAACCCATTTGACCGTCTGATTATCGCCCCGTTCGATGGGCGGGATCTCAACCCATTATTGCAAGATCCAGGTTTGGCATTCCACCCGCCGTTTCTGTATCTGGGCTATGTCGGCCTGAGCATGGCATTCAGCTTTGCAGTGGCCGCGCTGATCGAAGGGCGCGTGGATGCCTCTTGGGGGAGGTGGGTGCGTCCCTGGACGCTGGCCGCATGGATTTTTCTGACTATTGGGATCGCGCTTGGATCCTGGTGGGCCTATTACGAGCTGGGCTGGGGCGGGTTCTGGTTCTGGGATCCGGTCGAAAACGCTTCTTTCATGCCGTGGCTATTGGCGGCAGCCCTGTTACATTCTGCTATCGTGGTCGAAAAGCGTGAAGCGCTGAAGAGCTGGACCATCCTTCTGGCGATTATCGCCTTTGGCTTTTCGCTGATCGGGACGTTCATTGTGCGATCGGGGCTTTTGACTTCGGTACATGCCTTTGCCAATGATCCTGAACGCGGCGTGTTTATCCTGATCATTCTTGTGGTCTTCATTGGCGGTGCGTTGACACTCTATGCGGCACGCGCGCAAGCGATGGAGGCCAAGGGCGTGTTTGGTATGGTCAGCCGCGAAAGCGCCCTGGTGCTGAACAACATTCTATTGGCGGTCAGCTGTTTCGTTGTGTTCTTCGGAACCTTGTGGCCGATGGTGGCCGAGATGGCATTTGATCGCAAACTCTCGGTCGGCGCGCCGTTCTTTAATGCGGCGTTCACACCGTTCATGGTTGCGTTGGGGATTGTATTACCGCTTGGTGCAATGCTTCCTTGGAAACGTGGAAAGCTTGGCAAGGCGGCGCATTCGTTGCGGTTCGCATTCCTTCTGGCGGTTGCGCTTGGCTTGCTCGTTTGGGTCATGCAGACCGGTCGCAGCGCATTGGGACCCGTGGGGCTGTTTCTGGGGGCCTGGATCACATTTGGCGCAATAGTGGACCTTTGGAGCCGTACGGGAAGAAAAAACAACCTACAGCGTCTGTTCAGACTGCCCGGTGCCGATTGGGGCAAGGCTGCAGCCCATACCGGACTGGGGGTTACGATCTTTGCCATCGCCGGGCTGACCGCATGGGAGGTCGAGGATATCCGCGTTGCGCAGACGGGGCAGCCCTTCGAGGTTGGCCAGTTCACCCTGACACTTGAACAGGTTCGGAATGTCGAGGGGCCCAACTATTTCTCAACCACAGCCGATGTTAAGGTCGAACAGGCCGGTCGAACAATCGCAACACTGCATCCGGAAAAACGCGACTACCCAGTTTCAAGGATGCCAACGACTGAAGCTGCGATTGACTATCGGTTTCTCAGGGATCTTTACGTCGTCATTGGAGATCAGCAGGCAAATGGTGGCTGGGTCGTGCGGACTTATATCAAGCCTTTAGCGAATTGGATTTGGGGCGGGTGCCTACTGATGGCGCTCGGAGGCGTTCTTAGCCTGTGCGACAGGCGTTTTCGCGTTGCGGCAGGCGCGCGCAAGACGCCGACGCAGGGGGTTCCGGCGGAATGAAACGGTTTCTACTGATACTGCTTTTATTGGCAACGCCAAGCATGGCTGTCCAACCTGACGAGGTGCTTGATGATCCGATCCTGGAACAGAGGGCGCGGGATCTGAGTTCTGGCTTGCGCTGTCTGGTTTGCCGCAACGAAAGCATAGACGAAAGCAATGCAGGATTGGCCCGTGACTTGCGCCTGTTATTGCGCGAACGCCTGGTGGCCGGCGACACAGATGGACAGGCGATTGACTTTATCGTTGATCGCTACGGCGAATATGTTTTGCTAAGGCCAACAACGTCAGGATCGAACATCCTTTTGTGGCTGGCCGGTCCGATCATGCTTTTGATCGCTGTGGCGACTGGTTTCAGCTTTTTACGCAAAAGATCGGCGGAACAGGACCGAAGGGAAGGTGACGGCCTCCTTAGCGACGCCGAGAAAGAACGATTACGCGAAATCCTCAAAGATTGACCTTCGGTTCACCTTTTCCTTCATTGGAAATTGAGGCAGGGTCGCAGGCGCAGCGAACCTTGGAGGGGTGGATGGAATACGAAGCGATCCTGTTGGACATTGCGGATGATCTGGCAGTGGTAACTCTGAACCGCCCAGAGAAGTTGAACGCAATGACCGCTCAGTTGCGGGCCGAAGTCACACACGCGATGAAACACGCTGCCACCCATGCCCGCGCGATTGTTTTGACCGGTAAGGGAAACGCTTTTTGCTCGGGTCAGGATTTAGGTGATGCCTCAAGCACCGGGAAGATTGATCTTGAGCGCACGCTGCGCGACGAATACGAGCCCATGCTTGAAGCAATCTATGATTGCCCGGTTCCAACAATCGCCGCAGTAAATGGCGCTGCTGCGGGGGCAGGGGCCAATCTGGCGCTATGCGCGGATATCGTGATCGCGACGGAGAGTGCTTATTTCCTGCAGGCTTTTGCCCGTATCGGCCTGTTGCCCGATGCTGGTGGCACCTGGTTTATGCCGCGCCAGATGGGGTTCGCCAAAGCCATGGGCGCTGCTCTTTTTGCCGATAAGATCAGTGCTCGTCAGGCCGATGACTGGGGCCTGATCTGGGAAGCCGTTCCCGACGCGGAATTCGAAGCGCATTGGCGCAAGCGGGCCATGTATCTGGCCAAAGGTCCAACCTCAGGGTTTGGCGCCATCAAAAAGGCTATTCGCGGCACCTATGAAAACACTCTGCCGCAACAGCTCGAGGCAGAGGCGCATCTGCAAGGTGAATGTGGCCGCAGCCGAGACTTTTCCGAAGGCGTCGTTGCCTTCATGCAAAAACGCCCCCCGAAATTCGAAGGGCGTTGAGGTTGTCAGGCGCGGCGGCGTTTACGCACGCGCCGTTCCGGAAGGGCGGACTCGCCAGTCCCGTCAGTTGCGGATGAGAACGGGCCCAGCGCGTCCGTGATCTGATCAAGGGTTGGGCGTATACCGGACGGGGCACCGTCAAGCGCAGCTCTCATGTGCCGCAGATGCTCGGGCATTGTGCCGCAACATCCGCCGATAATGCTTGCGCCGGCCTCTCGCGCCATGGTCGCATAATGGCCCATCAGTTCCGGCGTGCCGTCATAATGAATATGTCCATCCACATATTTCGGAATACCGGCATTGCCTTTTGATATCAGCGGCCGTTCCGTACCTTGTGCGACAAATCCAAGGACAGTGCGCAGAATATCAGACGCGCCAGTCCCGCAATTTGCGCCAAAGGCAACCGGCGGGTTAGGGAGCGTTTCAACCAACTGAGCAAAGTCGGCGGATGTGACACCCATCATGGTGCGGCCAGCCGTGTCAAAGCTCATCGTGCCACACCAAGGCATATCGACCAGCGCAAAGGCTTCTGCCGCGGCCCTGAACTCTTCTGGGGCGCTGATGGTTTCGACCCAAAGAACATCGACACCGCCGTCCTTCAATGCCTGCGCCTGTTCGTGGAACATTTCCACGGCATCGGCATGGGACAGGGCACCAACAGGCTGCATGATCTCGCCGGTTGGTCCGACCGATCCCGCGACGATAACCGGACGGTTGGCTTTGTCAGCAACCTCACGGCCAAGCTCTGCTCCGGCGCGGTTGAGTTCACCGACCCGGTTCTGAGCCTCGTGCAGTTTGAGACGCGCAGATGTCCCGCCGAATGTGTTGGTCAGGAAAAGGTCGCTGCCTGCGTCTACTGAGCCCTGATAGAGCGCGCGGATTTTATCCGGTGCATCGACGTTCCAAAGCTCGGGCGCATCGCCCGACTGCAGGCCCATGTTGAATAGGTTTGTACCTGTTGCTCCATCCGCCAAAAGAGTCGTGTTGGAGTCCAGAAGTTTGCTGAGCGCATTTGTCATAAGAATATTCCGAAACTGGCGAGCCGCGCTAAAAATGCGAGACGCCCCGTGTCTCATGACCGGGGCGTCAAATCAAATTCATAAATCTCATGAAGATCATGAATATTGCGGGGAGACCTTAGTTAGTTTCGTTGAGAACCTGTGCTTTGGCCTCGACCAGAAACTCGGCCATCTTTGCACGGATATCGTCATCCGAAGACAGATCCCCGAGATCGCCGGAAACTTTGCGCACGACATCTTCGTGCCCGGTTTCTTCCAGGTCTGAAATCACAACGGATTTTGCGTATTCATCGGCTTCATTACCGGTTTTGCCCAGTTTTTCGGCCGCCCAAAGGCCAAGCAGTTTGTTGCAACGCGCCTGTGCTTTGAACTGCATTTCTTCATCATGGGCGAATTTTGCTTCGAATGCGTTTTCGCGCTCGTCAAACGTAGTCATCAGTTGGACCCCTTGGGTTGGTAGTTCTTTCCTTAATGATATGACGATACGACGATCCGGGTGCAAGGTATTTGCGCTGCGTCAAAGCCTCTCGGGCCTCGGAACTTGCGGGAAGGTGGGGGTTGGACTAAGAGAGCGCCAAGGCGAAGGAACTTTTTCCCTCGCGACAGTCTGGAAAGGTCGCTTATGGCGCGTCGCAAGAAAATTTACGAAGGTAAGGCCAAGATTTTGTATGAAGGCCCTGAACCGGGTACAATCGTGCAGTATTTCAAGGATGACGCCACTGCCTTCAACGCTGAAAAGAAGGACGTGATCGACGGGAAAGGTGTGCTGAACAACCGCCTGAGCGAATACTTCATGAACGGGTTGAATCAAATCGGTGTGCCGACCCATTTCATCCGTCGCCTGAACATGCGCGAACAGTTGGTCCGCAACTGCGAAATCGTACCGCTTGAAGTTATTGTTCGCAATTTCGCGGCTGGCACGATGTCCAAACGCCTTGGCATTGCCGAGGGGACACAGCTGCCGCGCCCGATAGTGGAATACTGCTACAAGGACGACGCGTTGGGTGATCCTCTTGTCACCGAAGAACATATCGCCGCCTTTGGCTGGGCCAGCCAGCAGGACATGGAAGACATTCTTAGCCTCGCATTGCGGGTGAATGATTTCATGAGCGGTGTGATGCTGGCGGTTGGCATTCGTCTGGTCGATTTCAAAATTGAAATCGGTCGCGTCTATGAAGGTGACTTCCAGCGCCTGATCATAGCGGATGAAATCAGCCCAGACAGCTGCCGTCTTTGGGATATCGAAACCGGCCAGAAGCTAGACAAGGACGTATTCCGCCGCGACCTGGGCAGCCTGACCGACGCCTACTCGGAAGTTGCGCGTCGCCTAGGCGTTCTGCCGAAAAGCAATGTGTCCAAACCGACCCTGATCAACTGATCGAAAGCCGAAGAACAACGCAAAAACGCCGCCGATATTGGGCGGCGTTTTTATTTGAGATCGGGTATTTGACAGGGCCGCAGCTTGTCCGGCATTGTTTGTTGAACAAGCGTAATCGGGTGAATAAAAATGGCCGAGCTATTTGATCAGGCAGTATTTTTAAAGTTCCTCGCTGCGCTGCTGGCGATTTTCAACCCGCTATACGGCATCCCGATTTTCCTCAGCATGACCGAGGGGTATAGCCCGCTAGAACGTAAACGCGTTGCAATGGTTGTGACAGCCACGGTTGTGATTGTATCACTGATTTCGGTACTGATCGGCGAAGAAATTCTGGCGCTTTTCGGTATCGACATTCCGTCTTTTCGCATCGCTGGTGGGTTGATCATTCTTGGGGTTGGTATGTCGATGCTGAACGCGTCTGACCGGTCAGAAAGCGATCAGAAAGCCGTTAAAGATGGCGCGCAGAAGAAGAACATTGCGGTTGTTCCCCTGGCTATCCCGTTAACGATTGGGCCCGGCACTATCGCGACAACCATTGTGTTCGCGCATAGTTTGCCCGACGGCGCCGAGGTAGTAACTTTGGGGGCGGCCGTTTTGATTGCCTGCGCTATTGTCGGGCTGGGATTGTTATTCGCTGACCCTATTTCCAGGTTCTTTGGGCCGACAATGATCAATGTGATCACCCGTGTTATGGCCATCATTTTGGTTGCCGTAGCGGTTGAAATGGTTCTGACAGGGACCTTCAACGCAATAGATACGCATTATCCCGCGCTAAAGGGTTCCGAGTAGGTGCTGACAAGGGTTGTCGAACGCCGACAGTCGCGCTATCCCCGCGCACAACGGAACGGGCCTCAAATACCGGCCCTCAGCTGGAGTTGCAGTAAATGAAAGCACGTGTGCATGTGATGCTGAAAACCGGGGTACTTGACCCTCAGGGTGAAGCGGTGCGCCACGCATTGGGTGCCATGGGTTTTGATCAGGTCGAAGGCGTCCGTCAGGGCAAGGTGATTGATCTTGAACTCGCCGAGGGTGCGACGGAATCGGACGTCACCGAGATGTGCGAAAAACTGTTGGCTAACACGGTCATCGAACGCTACGAGATCGAACTGGTCTGAACCGCTTGCAGGAGGGCTAGCCATGCGCGCAGCTGTCATCGTTTTCCCCGGTTCCAACTGTGATCGGGATCTTGCCGTTGCCTTTGAACAGGCCGGGTTCCAGGTAGACATGGTCTGGCATAAAGATGCCGCTCTGCCCAAGGGCGTGGACATTGTCGGTGTCCCCGGCGGGTTTTCTTATGGAGACTACCTGCGCTGCGGAGCGATTGCCGCACAATCCCCGATCTGCAAGGCCGTGGTCGACCACACCGAGCGTGGCGGATACGCCGTTGGTATCTGTAACGGTTTTCAGATCCTGACCGAAACGGGCATTCTGCCCGGCGCTCTGCTGCGCAATGCGAACCTGAAATATATCTGTCGTACCGTAGGCCTGAAGGTCGCAACCAGCGACAGCGCCTTTACCCAAGGCTATAACGCTGGCGATGTGATCGGCATTCCGATTGCGCATCATGATGGAAACTATTTCGCGGATGAGGCTACATTGTCCACGCTCAGGGATCACGACCGGATCGCATTCACCTATACCGAGAATCCGAACGGCTCGGTTGGCGACATTGCGGGCATTCTGTCTGAAAACCGCCGTGTTCTTGGTATGATGCCGCATCCCGAACGAGCGGCAGACGAAGGGCATGGTGGCACCGATGGAACGGCATTGTTTCGCGCATTGTCGGGCATCGTCGCACCTGCGTGACTTGAGCTTGCATCTTAGCCCGCGTAACTTTCGGGGATGAGTTCCGACACACGCTCTACCTGGTCTGCACTGTTCAAACCGCTCCGCGCTGCGCCTCTTGGCTGGCCTTTGCGCGCGGCTGTTCTGGTGCTTTTGTTGGTAACGGTTGCGACGATATGGATAACCAACAGTCTGCTGACGGATCGGTTTACTGAATCCACGCGAAACCGGGCCGAGCTGCGCCTTGCTCTATATTCCGGGAACCTGCTGAGCGAGCTGCGCAGAAATGCGATTGTGCCGCAGCTGCTGGCACGGGATCCGACGCTGATCTCGGCGTTGCAATCCAGCGATTTTACACTGTCCACGCAGCGACTTATTTCTTTTGTCGAAGAGATAGGCGCCGCGTCATTGATGCTGTTGGATCGGGATGGCCGGTCTGTGGCCGCAACCGATCGCAATCGTTTGGGCGAGACGCACCGGAACGCGCCGTATTTTGTAGATTCCATTCGGTCAAACTCGACCATCTTCACCGTGATTGAAAAGGAATCCGGTGGTTACAGCTTTATCTATTCGCGCCGGATGGAGGCCTCGTCGGACATCCTTGGGGTCATAGTCGTCGAGGTTGATCTGCAAAAATTTGAGCGCGCCTGGGCAGGTATCTCCGATGCTGTTCTGGTCGCTGACAGTACGGGCACCATTATTCTGTCAACCGAACCGCAATGGCGCGGAGTAGAGGAGGGGGCTGCCATGCTGCGGCAGCCGCCGCAAAGTGCCATCCAGCGCGCTATCAGGGCCACGACCGATTGGACGGCTCTGCCCCCCGACGCCTATTTACAGGGCGAGGCGGTGATCCGCATGGAGACACGCATTCCATTCCGCGGCTGGACCATGACCTCGTTCACGACCTACGCCTCGATCCGTGAGAAGGTAAACAGCGTTCTTGCATTGGAAATCATGGGTTTTGCGATTCTGTTGGCGCTTGCCTTCTATGCGCTCAGCCGTAGGGCCACGTTCAGAATGGCCTTGTTCCAGCGCGAGTCGGCAGAGCTTCGCGCATTGAACGCAAGGCTACAGCGGGAAATCGCTGAGAGGGAACGGGTTGAAAAGACGCTGGAAGTAGCCGAGCAGACGCTGGCCCAAAGCTCGAAACTCGCGGCCCTGGGCGAGATGTCTGCGGCCGTCAGCCACGAGCTGAATCAACCTTTGGCTGCAATGAAGACCTATCTTGCCGGCGCGCGTTTGCTGCTGCGACGGAACCGCCCCGAAGAGGCGCTGGCCAGCTTTGGCCGCATCGACGGCCTGATTGAACGGATGGGCGCAATAACACGCCAGCTCAAGTCCTATGCCCGCAAGGGTGCGGATGCGTTTTCACCAGTTAACCTTGGCGAAGCGCTGGCTTCGTCGCTGTCAATGATGGAGCCGCAACTGCGTCAGAGGCACGTCAAGATTACGCAGATACTGCCGGAAGAAACCGTACTGGTCATGGGCGACCGCATGCGGATCGAACAGGTTATGGTGAACCTCTTGCGTAATGCCTTGGACGCCACCAAGTCTGTATCGGAACCGGATGTTGAAATCATACTGGCCGCGGGTGACCAGGCGGTTCTGACTGTACGCGATAACGGCTATGGGATTGAAGACATCGAAAACCTGTTTGAGCCGTTCTATACGACCAAACAACCCGGCGATGGAGTCGGTCTGGGGCTTGCCATCTCATCCGGTATCGTGAACGACCATGGGGGACGGCTGACCGCGCGCAACAGCCAGCACGGTGGCGCGGTGTTTGAGATGCAACTGCCGATACTTGGAAGCGATGGCCTTGAGGCCGCTGAATAACGAGGAATGAATATGGCACAGGCCATGAAAATCGCCATTGTTGATGACGAACAGGACATGCGCCAGTCGATCAGCCAATGGCTGGCACTGTCGGGATATGACACTGAAACCTTTTCCAGTGCCGAGGATGCACTGAAAGTTCTGGGTCCGGATTATCCGGGTATCGTCATATCGGACATCAAGATGCCTGGTATGGACGGGATCCAGCTGTTGAAAAAGCTGATGGGCGCGGACAGCACCTTGCCGGTCATCATGATTACCGGCCACGGTGACGTGCCAATGGCGGTTGAGGCCATGCGCGTGGGTGCGTTTGATTTCCTCGAAAAGCCGTTTAACCCGGATCGGATGTCCGAACTGGCCAAACGTGCCAGCAATGCCCGCCGGTTGACGCTGGACAATCGGGCCCTGCGCCGCGAGCTGTCCGGTGGCACTCAGATCATGAACAAACTCATCGGTGCCAGCCCCGTGATGGAGCGCTTGCGCGAGGATATTCTGGATCTGGGGCAGGCTGACGGTCATGTTCTGATCGACGGAGAAACCGGCACCGGGAAAACTCTGGTTGCACATGCGTTGCACGCTGTTGGCAGTCGCGCAGGCAAAAAATTTGTTCTGGTTTCGTGTGCTGCCCTCGAAGAAGAGGCCTTGGGAAAGCGTCTGTTCGGCCCGATGATGCCAGAAGACAGCCAGTTGCCCGCGATTGAGGAAGCCCGGGGTGGAACCCTGGTTCTGGAGGATGTCGAGGCGCTCAGCGATACGCTTCAGGCGAAACTGCTGAGTGTCATGAATGATCAGGGCACGCCTGCAGAAACCCGCATCGTCGCCATATCCAACCTGCAGGAAGCTGGGAAAACCAGCGAGGACGTTCTGCGCCCTGATCTGTTCTACCGGCTAGCAGCTTTGCGGATCACAATGCCGCCGCTGCGTCAGCGCGGTGAAGACATTCTGACCCTGTTCACGCGGCTGAGCGAGCAATTCGCCGAAGAATACGGCTGCGATGCACCTCAGGTCAGTGCGCAAGAGGCGGCTCAGCTTTTGCAAGCGCCGTGGCCCGGAAACGTACGGCAGCTGATAAACATCGCGGAACGTGCCGTGCTGCAATCCCGTCGCGGATCGGGGACGATCGCATCCCTGTTGATGTCTGATCACGAAGAAATGCAGCCCGTGATGACGACCGAAGGCAAGCCGCTCAAGGAATATGTCGAGGCATTCGAGCGGATGCTGATCGACAATACCATGCGGCGGCATAAGGGGTCGATTGCCTCGGTTATGGATGAACTATGCCTGCCGCGTCGGACATTGAATGAGAAGATGGCCAAATATGGCCTGCAACGTTCCGATTACCTGTGACGGGCTTGAGGCGATGCCTTTGTCGCCCTTTGGGTGATACCAAGTGATGTTTTTAGCTGGATAACGAGATCCCGACCGGTGGTCGGGGTCTTCAATGCAGTTTGCCCATTGTCTTTTCCACAGGACTGCTTTTATTGTAAACAGACGGGCTGGGCGGATTTGACGCCGAAAAGTCCCGATCTTTGAGATTCGCTGCAACGCCACTGGTGGAGACCAGGTCCCACACTGGCCAAGCAGACCGATTGTGCCCCTTGACGGGGTGATTGAACGCCTGAGCCCGCAGAAAAGCGGGCGAAAGGAATAAATGGGCAGGCAGCGGTCGTTCGCGCCTGTCGGAGAAGAACCGCGATGACGCGCGCGCAACGACTGAGTGTACGGGCAGGGGGCCACAGTGCCAGACCCTGCAGCGCGCCGTCTGAAATCGCCCTGACAAGACACCACCCCAAAAGCACCCGTCCTCCTGGACGGGTTAGGACAACGCGTTTGGCGCGGTGCACCAAGGAAACATGGCTAAGAAAATGCTTATCGATGCCACCCACGCGGAAGAAACCCGCGTCGTGGTGGTTGACGGAAACAAGGTCGAGGAATTTGATTTTGAATCCGAAAACAAACGTCAGCTTGCTGGCAACATATATCTAGCAAAAGTTACACGGGTCGAACCCTCGCTGCAGGCAGCTTTTGTTGACTATGGCGGAAATCGCCACGGATTCCTGGCGTTCTCGGAAATTCATCCCGACTATTATCAGATTCCCGTCGCTGATCGCGAAGCTCTGATGGAAGAAGAGCGCGCCTATGCCGAGGCAATGCGTGCGCGTGATGAGGCTGAGGAAACCAAGCCCAAAAGACGCCGTTCGCGCTCGCGCGCCAAGGCCGCCGATATCAAATCGGATGATGCAGTGGAATCGGTCGAGGTCTCGTCCGAACCCACAGGCATGGAAACGATTGACCTGGATGAGAGCGATGAGGCCAATGATCCTTCTGTAGAAGAAGGAACATCTCCGGCCGATCATGTGGCAGAAACTCCTGTAGAAGAGCCGACGGACGAACCGGAGGCGGAAGAAGCAACCGCAGAAACTGAAGACGCGCCTGCGGAAGAAGTCGACCAATCAGATGCTAGCGCTGATCAAGTCGGCACGGACGAAGAGGCCGGGGCGCAGGAAAGCGCCGCGACTGAGACGGACGCGGATGACGCGACAAGCGCTGAAGCCAACGCCGAGGACGCCTCTGACGAGGTTGGCGACGACGAAGAAGAAAACACCCGTACGGACGCCACCGCAAAAGACGAGACTATTGAGTCGGTTGCCGACGAAGATGACAGCGAAGACATCCGTCCACCGCGCAAACCGCGCGCGCGCCGGTACAAGATTCAAGAAGTCGTCAAAGTACGCCAGGTTCTGCTTGTGCAGGTCGTCAAGGAAGAGCGTGGCAACAAAGGTGCAGCTCTGACCACTTATTTGTCACTTGCTGGCCGATATTGTGTTTTGATGCCGAACACCGCGCGGGGCGGCGGCATCAGCCGTAAGATTACCAACGCGCCTGATCGCAAAAAGCTTAAGGAAATTGCGGCTGAGATTGACGTCCCGACAGGGGCGGGTCTTATCATTCGGACCGCCGGGGCGAAACGCACCAAATCCGAAATAAAGCGCGATTACGAATATCTGCAACGTATGTGGGAACAGATCCGCGAGCTGACGTTGAAATCCATCGCGCCTGCGAAGATCTATGAAGAAGGCGACCTGATCAAACGGTCGATCCGCGATCTCTATAATCGCGACATCGACGAGGTTCTGGTCGAAGGCGAAGGCGGATATCGCATCGCCAAGGACTTCATGAAAATGATCATGCCGTCGCACGCCAAGAATGTGCAGCGGTACGAAGACGCGCTGCCATTGTTCGCGCGCTATCAGGTGGAAAGCTATCTGGCGGGGATGTTCAACCCGACGGTACAGCTGAGATCGGGTGGCTATATCGTGATCGGTGTGACCGAAGCGCTTGTGGCGGTCGACGTGAACTCGGGTCGGGCAACCAAAGAAGGCTCGATCGAGGAAACGGCCCTGAAGACCAACCTTGAGGCCGCCGAAGAGGTAGCCCGCCAGTTGCGTCTGCGTGATTTGGCCGGCCTGATCGTCATCGATTTTATCGATATGGACGAGCGGAAGAACAACGCCGCTGTCGAAAAACGCCTGAAAGAAAAACTGAAAACAGACCGTGCGCGCATCCAGGTTGGTCGCATATCTGGTTTTGGTCTGATGGAAATGAGCCGACAGCGCCTGCGTCCCGGTATGTTGGAGGCAACGACACAGCCTTGTCCGGCCTGCCATGGCACCGGCCTGATCCGTTCGGATGACAACATGGCGCTGAGCATTCTGCGCCAGATCGAGGAAGAAGGCACGCGCCGTCGCTCACGCGAGGTGCTGGTGCGCTGCCCGGTCAGCATCGCCAACTTCCTGATGAACCAAAAGCGCGAGCATATCGCACAGATTGAAGCGCGCTATGGTCTGTCGGTTCGCATCGAAGGGGATGTGCATCTGGTAAGCCCTGATTTCTCGATGGAGAAGTTCAAGACTGCCAGCCGGATTGTTCCCGAAGCCAGTGCGCCGGTTGTATCGGTTGATGCCACGCTGATGGAAATGGTCGACGCCTCTGAAGAAGAGACCGTCGAAGAAGAAACGCCGCAGGCTGAAGATGAAACCAAACCCAAGCGCAAGCGCCGTCGGCGTCGTCGCAAGAAGGGCAATGGTGGTGCCGAGGGGCAGGATTCTAACGGGCAAGAGGCTGATGAAGATACAGCTGAAGCGTCCGAGGAAGCTGTGGAAGAACCTGCAACAGATGCCGTAGTAGCGGTGGAAGAGACGCAGGAAGAAGCGCCTGCCAAGCCTAAACGCCGCCGGGCTCCGCGTCGCAAGAAGAAGGACGCCGAAGATGCCGAGACGATAACCGAACAGGTCGTCGAAGCTGAACCAGAGGCCAAGGTCGAAGCTGAAACGGAAGCTCCGGCAGAAATCGAAACTGTCGAAGCCGAAGCAGCACCGAAACAGGAAACGGTTTCGGAAACTGCCGTGCCGACAGAAGAAACGCCGGAAGCGGCAGAGCCTGTTCAAGAGGTTGTTGCGGTTGAAGCCACTGAGGAACCAACAGTAGAAGTCACAGAGCCTGTGCTGGAAGTGGTTGCGGATGAACCGGAAACGCCATCGGAGCCTGCCAAGCCAAAACGGCGCGGTTGGTGGTCGTTGGGCCAGTAACTTGAAAAGGCGGGCCTCAGAGCCCGCCTTTTTATTTGACGGGTCTCAAACGGACTTCTGGATGGTGTAGACCTGATGCCCGTCAGATTCTTCCTGTGACAGCAAGCGATGTCCACTTTCCATGCAGAAATGTGGAACATCAATGACTGCAGCGGGATCATCCGCCAGCACTTTCAAGACCGCTCCCGCGGGCATTGACTTGAGCCGTTTACGGGCCTTCAGGACGGGCAGAGGGCACAGCAGCCCCAACGCGTCCAGTGTCTCGGTTTGGTTTGACATGTACCTGAGATATTTCCACTTTCAGACGGTGTCCAGCGTGCAACCACGAGGATGTGACCGAATGGCCCCGTGACGCGGGCGACTTCATGACATATGTGCTGAAACATGTTCGGAATTGATATCATTGACGCAGGGCTGTTGCCCGCCATGTTCATCGCATTGCTCGGTGGGTTGATCAGCTTTTTATCGCCCTGCGTGCTGCCGATTGTACCGCCCTATCTCGCCTATATGAGCGGCGTCACGATCAACGAGATGCAGGATGAGGTCCGCGCGCGCAGAAAAGCGACACTTTCGGCGCTGTTCTTTGTCATGGGGCTGTCCACGGTGTTTCTGTTGCTTGGCTTCACAGCCTCTGCGTTTGGGGCGTTCGTGCTGCAGAACCAAGTGCTGTTCGCCAAGATCTCAGGCGCGGTGGTCATCATTTTTGGCCTGCATTTCCTGAACGTCTTCCGCATCCCATTCCTTGACCGTGAGGCCCGGATCGAAGCCGGCGACAGCGGCGGGTCTGTCTTTGGGGCCTATATTCTGGGTCTGGCCTTCGCCTTTGGCTGGACGCCCTGTATCGGCCCGCAACTGGGTGCGATCCTGTCGTTGGCTGCCTCCGAGGCATCCGTCGCACGTGGGACATTGTTGCTGGGCGTCTATGCAGCGGGTCTTGGCATACCTTTCCTGCTCGCCGCGATGTTCCTGAACCGATCCATGTCGGTGATGAACCGAATAAAGCCCCATATGGCACTGATCGAGAGGATCATGGGTGGCCTGTTGCTGTTTGTTGGTATCATGCTGATCACCGGCCTGTTCACTGAGTTCAGTTGGTGGCTGTTGGAAGCCTTCCCGGCGCTGGCAAACTTTGGGTAACCCTCTTATCTGACTTACTTTGGCTGTAATGCTGCGCTAACCTGCGTCGCAGAAGGTAAGACCATGAGCAGTCAGACAAATCAACCTCGGGTGAAACGGCGTAGGGTATTCTATATTCCCGGATATGACCCGATCCCGCCACGGCGCTATCGCGAGCTTTACCGCAGTGAAAGCGCAAGACAGGCGGCTATTTCAGGGTATGAAATCTCGGTCTCGCCCAAAACCGGAGAGGGCTTGTATGGATGGCACGTCCATTCGGTTCAGGACGGGGCTGAAGTTCACACAGATGTCGAGGTGCTGGTCTGGTCCGACATCGTACGCTCCAGCATGTCGAACTCGATTGCGGCCACCTATCTGCAGATGCTGCGTACGGCATGGATCTATATCTCGACCGGCGTGTTATGGCGCCTGATGCGATTGCGCAAAGGTCCGGTGATTGCCGCGATTTATCCGATCGTGATGCTGATCGCACAGCTTTTGGTCGCAATGGCTGTGGTCATCGGGCTGACAGTTCTGATTGCGCCGGTCCTGTCTTTGGTGGCGTTGGTTCTGTCTATTGGTGTTGCCTATGTGCTGATGCTGTGGTTCCGGAAAATCGACAACAAGCTGTTCGTCTATTATCTGATGCACGATTACGCCTATTCAGCGGCTTCAGGTGGTAAAACACCTCCTGAATTGGCTGGACGCCTATCGGAGTTCACAAATGCGATTGCCGCAGCTCTTACCGATGAGACGGATGAGGTTCTGATCGTCGGCCACAGTTCCGGCGCTCATCTGGGTGTCACGGTTCTGGCCGATCTGATCCGATCCGGACGGGTGGGCACAGACGGGCCAGAGCTGTCCTTTCTGACATTGGGGCAGGTGGTTCCCATGGTCTCGTTCCTGCCCAACGCATACGATCTGCGCGCGGACCTGAGGTTTCTTTCGAAACGCGAGGACTTGGCTTGGGTCGACATTTCTGCACCCGGGGACGGCTGCGCATTCGCTCTGTGTGATCCTGTCGCTGTAAGCGGGGTCGCGGATGCCGATCAGCGCTGGCCTTTGGTGTTATCTGCCGCGTTTACGCAAACGCTGTCAGCAGAACGGTGGCGCGCCCTGAGGTGGCGGTTTTTCAGACTGCATTTCCAATATCTCTGCGCCTTTGATCACCCGGACAGGTACGATTATTTCCGCGTGACTGCCGGGCCTCTGTCGCTTGGGCATCGGTTCGCCGATCGCAAACCTTCGGGATCCCGGATTGTGCGATCTGTATCCAAGTATGTTTCGGTGCAAGCATGACCCCGCCAAAGCCCACATCGCGGTCAGACAGGGTTTCGCTGTGGCGCTATTTCAGGTTGTTTCGCAAGGACATCCTCTCGGCACAGCCGCAGCGATTGTACCGCGCATGGATGGCCGAGTTTAAGACGCCGTTCTTTCGATCATATCTGACGAACCAACCTGAACTTGTTGAAACCGTTCTGAAAAAACGCCCCGATGATTTTCCGAAATCAGACCGTATTGGCGAGGGTCTGCGGCCGTTGCTGGGGAATTCGGTCTTTCTGACCAATGGTGAAAACTGGAAACGCCAGCGCCGGGTTATCGACCCGGCGTTTGAGGGCGGGCGCCTGAAAGATACCTATCCGGCCATGGTTCAGGCGGCAGAGGCCTGCGTCGCGCGTCTGCTCGGACAGGCCGGTTCTGTCATCGAGTGCGAAGAGGTCACCAGTCACGTCGCCGCGGATGTGATCTTTCGAACGCTTTTTTCTGTACCGATTGAAGACCGCGTTGCGTCTCAGGTTTTTGAGAAATTCCGAACCTATCAAAGAGAGCAACCGCTGTTGAATTTGGCGGCGTTTCTGCCTCTGCCCAAATGGATGCCGCGGCTACATTCCAGAAAAACTCGCAAGACCGCGCGTGAAATCAGGACGCTGATCACCGAAATGACCGCTCAACGCGCGAGGATGATTGAGGCCGGGCAGGCGCCGCATGATCTGGCGACAAAGATCATGACAACGGCTGATCCCAAGACCGGCAAGTGTTTTGACACGCAGGAGATGGTTGATCAGGTGGCGATCTTCTTTCTGGCAGGCCACGAGACCAGCGCTTCTGCGTTGGCTTGGGCGTTGTACCTTTTGGCGACCCACCCGGATTGGCAGGACAAGCTGGCGGCCGAGGCGCAAGGGCTGGACCTGTCCGATTTTACCTCCGTATCGCTGTTGAAGCTCAGCCGCGACGTGTTTCGCGAAACGCTGCGATTGTACCCCCCGGTCCCGATGATGGTGCGAGAGGCCACATGCCGCGAAAACTTCAGGGGCCGAGCGATTAAACCGGGCTCGCAGATAGTTATCAGCCCATGGCACCTGCATCGGCACGAACGTCTGTGGGCAGACCCCGACGGGTTCGACCCGTCTCGCTGGGCCAAAGGCAATGAGGAAAGCTGTCCCAGAGAGGCTTTCATCCCATTCTCGGCCGGGTCGCGCATTTGCATCGGTGCCGGATTTGCAATGGTCGAAGGTCCGCTATTGCTGTCGTCACTACTGCGGAAGTTCAGGTTCGAAATCTCGGACACGCCAGAGCCGGTTCCGGTGGCTCATCTGACCGTCAGATCCAAAGATGGAATTTGGTTGCGCCTGGTTGAGCGCTAACAAACTACCATCGGCATGCTCCATGCTGTATGCGGTTGAAAAACGCGGAATCATTTCGAACGGGAAAGTCATATGTCCAAAACACTACAGCGTGAGCAGATGTCCAACGGTGCCGGTTTTATTGCAGCACTGGACCAAAGTGGCGGCTCGACCCCCAAGGCGCTGGCGCTTTATGGGGTAGACGCGTCAGAATACGGCTCGGACGCAGAGATGTTCGGCGAAATCCAGAAGATGCGCGCGCGTATCATTCTGGCGGATGGCTTCACAAACGACAAAGTCATCGGCGCGATCCTGTTCGAACGCACGCTCAGTGAAGAGATTGATGGCCGTAAAGTCGCTGATTTCCTTTGGAACGTAAAAGGCATCGTTCCGTTTCTGAAGATCGACAAGGGCCTCGAGGATGAGGCCGATGGCGTTCAGGTCATGAAACCGATCCCCGGTCTGGCCGACACTTTGGCTAAAGCCGAAGGCGTTTTCGGCACTAAGGAACGTTCCGTGATCCATGAGGCCAACGCCAAAGGCATCGCAAACGTTGTCGCGCAGCAGTTCGATGTGGCGCGTGAAGTCGTTGCCGCCGGGTTGGTTCCGATTGTCGAGCCCGAGGTGAACATCAACTCGACCACCAAAGCCGAAGCCGAAGCAATTCTAAAATCGGAAATCTTGCAGAACCTAGATCAGTTGGATGATGGCCAGGATGTCATGCTTAAGCTTACCATCCCCAGCCAGGCTAATCTGTATGACGATCTGGCTGACCACCCCAGAGTTTTGCGGGTCGTAGCCCTGTCCGGCGGATATTCGACCGAACAAGCCTGTGATCTGCTGGCGCAGAATAGCAAGATGATTGCGTCTTTCTCTCGTGCGCTGACCGAAGGACTGTCGAAAAAGCAGTCAGATGCCGAATTCAATACGGCCCTCGGCAGCAATATCGATAAGATTTCTCGCGCCTCTGCCTAAGCTGCGCTATTTCGGTTTAGTGAAATCGCGGCGCATCTGCGCCGCTTTTTCCCGCATAGAACACTCGGTCGCATGATCGTTTACTAGACCCATGGCCTGCATGAATGCAAAAACCGTGGTCGGGCCCACAAACTTCCATCCCCTCTTTTTAAGGTCTTTGGACATGGCAATAGATTCAGCCGAAGTTGAGGCTGTTTGCGGCGCTGGCGGTGAACTGGCCTCATAGCGCCAGACATAAGCTGCAATCGACCCCTCAGCTGCCACCAGCTCCTGGGCACGCCGGGCGTTGTTGATGACTGCTTCGATCTTTCCGCGATGCCTGACAATGCCTGCATCCAGCAAAAGACGGGTGACATCTGCCTCATCAAACTTCGCTATTGCGTTGTAATCAAAATGTTTAAATGCTTTTCGAAAGTTCTCGCGTTTGGAAAGAATGGTGCGCCAGCTGAGGCCGGACTGAAAGCTTTCAAGGCACAGCTTCTCAAACAAACGCTGATCGTCGCTGACCGGATAGCCCCATTCATTGTCGTGATAGTCGAAAAACTCTGGCGCAGACTGACACCATGCACAACGCGGTTGACCGTCTGGGCCGGTAACTGTTTCGCTCATCACTAAGTTCCCTTTTTGTTCTGGTATGAGCATAGGCATTTTCCAGAGGCCAAATCAAGAACGGAAAGTCAGCCGCGATACCAGTTCAGAATATAAACGCGTATTGCCGAAGCCAATCCAACCTCAGGGTCACGGTTAAAATCAATTTCCGCAGCTAAGGCATTGATTGCCATATCTTTATCAGCTGCAATGGCACGAAAGGATTTCCAAAACTCGTCCTCAAGAGATACCGAGGTTCGATGACCTTTAAGCGTCAATGAGCGTTTGATGGGACGTCCATTCATTTGTCGATCTCGTGCCCATCCAAGTCGCGCCGCGACTTTTCCAGGTGTTTTTTACTTGCGTCTTTCTCGGCTTTGTTGCGCCCAAATGACACGGCGTTCTGGTCGGCGCGGGCCTTTTTCTCGGCCCGCGCCTTGTCTTTTCTGTACCGGTTAAGATTGACCGGCTTTGCCATCAGTCCTTGGGCCCAATCATTTGTTCGGGACGCACAACCGCGTCAAAGGTCTCGGCGTCGACAAAGCCAAGCGCGATGGCCTCTTCCTTGAGGGTGGTGCCATTCTTATGCGCGGTCTTGGCGACGGTCGTGGCGTTGTCATACCCGATGGTTGGGGCAAGGGCGGTGACCAGCATGAGCGATTCCTTCATCAGCTTTTCGATGCGTGGTTCGTTGGCCTGAATGCCCAGCAACATCCGCTCGGTAAAGCTGTCTGTGGCATCACCAAGCAGTTGGATCGACTGCAAAAGATTGTAGGACATCATGGGGTTATAGACATTCAATTCGAAATGTCCCTGGCTGCCGGCGAATTTGATGGCGGCATCATTGCCCATGACATGGGCTGCGACCTGAGTCAGCGCTTCGGCTTGGGTCGGGTTGACCTTGCCCGGCATGATCGACGATCCGGGCTCATTCTCGGGCAGGATCAATTCGCCCAAACCGGATCGCGGACCCGAGCCCAACAGCCTGATATCATTCGCTATTTTATAGCAGCTACCAGCGATGGTCGCCAGTGCGCCTGACAGGAAAACCATCGCATCATGGGCGGCCAGCGCCTCGAACTTGTTCGGAGCGGTCACAAAGGGCAGGCCGGTGATATCAGCCATATTCACAGCGACTGCCTCGCTCCACCCGGTTTGGGTGTTCAGGCCGGTACCAACAGCGGTGCCGCCCTGGGCAAGCTCGTAAATGCCAGGCATCGCGGCGTTGACCCGTGCGATACCTTGACGAATTTGATGGGCGTAGCCGCCAAATTCCTGACCCAGTGTCAGCGGCGTGGCATCCTGCGTATGGGTCCGGCCGATCTTGATGATGTCTTTGAATTCTTCGGCCTTCTGCTCCAGCCCCGAGGCCAGCTTTTCCAGACCCGGCAGCAGAACGTCCCGAACGCTCATACCTGTGGCGATATGCATGGCCGTCGGGAACGTGTCGTTCGAGGACTGGCCCATGTTGCAATGATCGTTTGGATGAACCGGGTCTTTTGTGCCGATTGTACCACCCAGGATTTCGATAGCCCGGTTCGCAATAACCTCGTTCGAGTTCATGTTCGACTGGGTGCCGGATCCTGTTTGCCAGACGACCAGCGGAAAGTTGTCGTCGAACTTACCTTCAAAAACCTCACCCGCGGCCTGAATCACCGCATCCGCAATCCGCGCGTCCAGTTTCCCTGTCGACTTGTTCTGCATGGCGCAGGCTTTTTTGATCACACCTAAGGCCCGCACGATGGCCACAGGCTGTTTTTCCCATCCAATGGGGAAGTTCATAATCGAACGCTGGGTCTGCGCACCCCAGTATTTGTCTGCGGGAACCTCCAGAGGGCCAAAGCTGTCGGATTCGGTGCGGGTTTGAGACATCGGTCACTCCGTCATGTATACCATTGCATGCCAATTACAGTCAGCAGCGTCGCGGTGCAATCGGCCAGTTGCGCGCACCATAAACTTATGCCTGACAAAGGTATAGGCGCAGAGCTGCGTCATTTTTCTCGTCGCAATCGCCATCACCGCCATTGTACGCGCCGGTGGGTGAGCTACTATAGAGTCAGAGCACGCCGGAGGCCGCAATGCGTCTGAATCACCCGACCACTTGCCTGAATTTCATTATCTATTCCTTTGCCACCGTTCTGTGGGCCTCCTTGGCGGTAAATCCGCTTCATGCGGCAGATATTGAGCCCTTTGTTGGCAGCTACGTTGGGTCTGCCAATGTTGTCGATGCAAACGGGACCGAAACACCTCGTGATATGAGTGTGTCAATCCAGGAATTGAAGAACGGGTTCAATGTTAGTTGGAAGACGACAACTTACAAACTGAATGGCCGCGTCAAGGAACAGGCATTCTCGATTGATTTTCAGACCTCGGACAGATCGGACATCTTTTCCGCGGCCATGAAGCGCAATGTATTCGGCCATGAAGTTCCGCTTGACCCGATGCAGGGGGAACCGTTCGTCTGGGGCCGGATTGAGGGTCAAACTCTAACCGTGTTTTCGTTGTTCATTGCAGAAAATGGCGGCTATGAGCTGCAGCAATATGACAGAACGTTGGCAGAAGGCGGTCTGAACCTGTCATTTTCCCGTTTCCGCAACGGTACCAAATCACGTTCCGTAGAGACGTTCCTGACGAAAGAGTAAGCCCCGCAAACCGCGAGGCTTTCCAGCGCATATACTATTTTCTGAAGCTGTCCAGCGACACGACATCAGCGTCATGCTGTTGCGGTTCTTCTTCGACCTCGATTATCTCATCGTCCATCGGATCAAAGTCATCCTCTTCATCCGGGCTTTCAAAACGCAGGCCAAATTCCACAGAGGGGTCGACGAATGTTTTGATCGAGGCATAGGGGATGTACAAAGGTTCCGGCGCGTCGCCAAAGTTGAGCGTGATGGCAAATCCGCTTTCGCCGACCTCAAGATTTTCGAACCAATGCTGCATCACGACAGTCATCTCTTCCGGATAACGATCATGCAGCCATTCGGCAATTTCCACGCCGTCACACCTGGTATCAAACGTAATGAAAAAGTGGTGCGCACCCGGCAGGCCATTTTCTGAAACGCTGGTCAGAACCGTCTTGATCAACCCGCGCATGGCGGTGTGCATCAGGTTCCCATAGTCGATGTCTTGCGACATGTGTCATCCTCAAAAGTGGCTTCCCTCAGCATAAGGGATTCCTTTGGAAACGAAAGGCCGGTTACACGCTGACTGTTCAGAGAAAAAACAGGCCGGTGCCAGCAGCTAGCATAACCACTAGCGTAAGCGCCATGCCGAATTTAAGTTTAAAAATCAACGCTCCGGCGAAGACAGTCAGCACAGCAGCTTTCACATCCAATGAGGTCAATTCTGGCCAGGGCAGGCTGATTGGTCCAAAGGTTTTGTTTGGCAGGTCTGAAAACAGCACATTCAGGGCAAACCACACGGATAGGTTGAGAATCACCCCAACCACAGCAGAGGTAATACCTTGCAGGGCCGCCGATAACCGGGGCCGCGCAGCGATGTGGTCAAGATAGGGGGCTGTGAGGAATATCCACAGAAAGCAGGGAACGAATGTTGCCCAAAGCGCCACGATACCTGCGGCGATGGCCAGCATCGATCCGCCCGAGATCTGACCGGTCAGCATAGCGACAAATTGTGTTACCAAAATCAAAGGCCCCGGTGTCGTTTCCGCCAGACCAAGCGCGTCGATCATCTGATCTGTGGATATCCAGTTATACTGATCCACAACGGTCTGCGTTATGTAAGCTAGAACAGCGTAGGCCCCGCCAAATGTCACAACTGCGAGGCGGGCAAAGAACCAGCCAAGATCGCTGAGAAGTTTCTGACCAGAAAGACTTAACAGCCACAACGGGCCAAGCCACAGAACCAACCAGATCGACGCGTTCCGCAGCACTTCGCTTAGGCGCGGGGTGGGGGTGTCGACCGGTCGGGCGGCGACGCCGTTGAAGCTCAGATACCCCCAAAGGGCTGCCGCCGCGATGATTGCGGGGAAGGGGAGGTCGAACAGAAAGATTGCCAGAAACGCGAGGCCCGAGATCGCACGATGTGAGACGTCCGACAGCGCTTTGCGGGACAGGTTTCGCAGGGCCTGTAGCACGATGATGATCACCGTAGCTTTCACGCCCAGAAACGCGGCCTGCACCAGAGGAAGCGCGCCATAGGCCGCGTATAGTGCCACCAATGCTGAGATAATGATCGCACCGGGCAGAACAAACAGGCTGCCTGCGATCATACCGCCCGAGACGCCGCGCAGACGCCAGCCGGAATAAGTTGCAAGCTGCATCGCCTCGGGGCCGGGCAGCAACATGCACAGCGACAGAGCCCGAAGATAGGTTTCTTCGTCCAGCCAGGGACGCCTTTCGACGAGTTCCTGATGCATCAATGATATCTGGGCTGCCGGGCCGCCGAAGGACAGCAATCCAATGCGGCCGAACACGCGGATGAGTTCAGGATATGTTGGTGTGCTCATTTCTCGACTGCCGGCCAATCATGTTTCTCGTCAAACCCGTCGCGGGCCCAGAGATACAAGGCATCGTACAGATGCATCCCGGCCTCGATTGCCTGATGGTCGTCTTTATATTGGCGCGATAGCCCCACCGAGACCGCAAGAAGCCCGGCTGCTTCGGGCGCCAGATCATGCCTGTTCGTATCCGCGGCCCGGACAACTGTCGCAAGCCTGTTCATTGCGGGTGTAGCAAGCTGGAAATCTTTTACCAAAGCATCAAATGTGCAGTTATCCCCACGATGGCTCCAGCGGACGCCCTCAACATCGAACGGGGTGGCGTTAAAGACTTCGGATACCTTTGCCACTTCGGATGGGGCAACAAACAGAAAACGTGCGTTGGGGTCGATGAACCGGCGGATCAACCAGGGGCAGGCGATGCGGTCAATCTTAGGCCGATGGCGCGTTACCCAGAGTGAAGGAGACGCTGGTATATCTGCAAATGGGATGCGCGGTGCATCGGGCGTCTCGCGCCAAGCATACATGCCGCCTTCCAGATACTCAGCAGCTACGCCTTCACTCCTTAGCCAGGAAACGACGGCCTGGCTCAGCTTTTTGCCCTTTTGGCAAATGATGATGCAGGGGCGGTTAGCGATGAGCCCCTTCACCCCATCCAGATCCTTCGCCGGATGACGAACCGAGCCCGGTATCAGATAGGGATCCTGTTCAAAATCGGTGTCAGTGCAGATGTCCACTAGAACAGGCGCCCGGGACGTTCCGATCAGACGTAACAGTTGTTTCGGTGTGATAGCATTAGGCGCAGGCATGGCATGTCTCCTGTGATCGACGGATACATGCGAAACTTGGGCTGTCGCCTCACGGGGCGTTCGCAATCTTACCCCATAGGCTTTGCTAACGCGACAAGCCAGTCGGGGTCAAGATTGCGAGCTCATTTCCTAGGCCCAGTCCAGCCGTTGACCAGTCATGCATACGGGCAGGGTGTCCTTGGGAAACTGACCAAGCTGTTCAAATAAGGAAATGAAGTCAAACTGGTTATACGCCTCGACAATACGACCTTCTTTAATGCGGCCAATCATACTGCCAGAGGCCTGCAGTGGTGCGCCGTTATCGGCGCGTGTTGTGCTGACCTGCAATATCGCCGATACCCAATCGCCATTTTCGATGATTTTGGGCAGCTCAACATGGATATCGCCCAGAATGTGGCGAAACGCCATGACCAGATCCCGAAAATCATCGGCCCCCACCTGCATTTCCGGAATCAGTCCTTCGGCTGTCGTTTCCGGCGCGAAATACCGATCAATCGCATCGGTATTTCCGTTTTCCCAAACCTCTGAATACCATTCTCTGAGTATATCTGCGTGTGACATCCCAGCTCTCCTTTTCCTCACGGGCCGAGCATGACGCGAATGAGTGAACAAACTCTGAACGTGAACACAGACAGGGTTAAACAGCAGACATTTAAGGGAAAATGCAGGTTTCTGTTGCCAGGTACCTGCGAACCCCGCCTTACGCTGCTAGGCGCAAGGGCTTAAGTTTCGGTCTTGCTACTGCTTACGCAGCAACTGCAACCGGAGCACGATTGTCATTTGCAATTGTACTGTTTGGGCCGGTACGGTGGCACCCCGCCGAGACAAAGCTAACCCCTTTAGACGTTCGTCGATCCTATTTCGGCCCCGCGATCCTCAAATGAAGGATGTTGGTGGAGCCGCCGGGTACCGCCCCCGGGTCCGATCCGCTTATTACGAGCGCGTTTATGTCCATAGTCCCGAAGGACATCCCTTATATAGGTGAGCCACAAGGGGAAAGCAAACCCCATACTTCAACGAAAAGACGGATTATATAATAACGTCTTAGCTTGTTCGGTTAATGTTTGCCAGGATCAGCCACAGCGCCAATATCAGCTCGATTCCCCCAAATGTCATCGCTTTGATCAAAGGGGGGTGATCCAGAATGACGGAAACAAACCGGCCCAAGGCTGCGCCGGCATAAACAACGCCCAACATCGCATAGGCCATGGGAGTGTTCAGCCAAATGACCGCAATTCCGGTGACAACAAAAAGCCCACCGACCGAAGCGCGCAATTCGCTTAACCCCATGGTGCTGTTCGTAGGCGCCAGGTCCAGCGAGGCCGCGGTCCAAGCGGGTGCTAGAAACCCAAAGAGGCCGAAACCGATTGTCAGAACCGCCGCGGCAATATTCAAAATCGACGTCATTGTACCCTCATTCGGTTGGTTTGCGCCGCTGTTTGGCGACGTCCAGGGCAAGCTTACGGGTATAAGCTTCGAGATCCACCAGTGCTGAATCTACCGCAGCAGCGTCCCGCCGATCCAAAGCATCGGCAATCTGGTTGTGCAATACGATGATCTCTTCTCGGGACCGCGCCGTAAACGTGATCATGTTCATCAAAGGCTGCATCGCCTCGACGGCGCCGGCCAGTTGATAGGACAACACCGGATTGCCGGCCCCATCGACCAATGCCCGGTGAAAGGTCACATCCGAGGCGCAAAAGGCTTCGTCTGTCAGCCCGGGTTGAGCCTGCCGAAATATCTCGGCACGCATCGTCGCCAGATGATCCGCCGTCCTGCGTTCGGCTGACAAAGTTGCGCAGGCGCGTTCCAGCGAATACCGAGCCTCGCAAGCCGTTTCAAAACTGACCGCGTTCATGGACAGCAGCAACGTGGATGTGGTGATCTGTTGGGAATACGCATCCTGATAGCTCAGCCGGTTGACAAATGCTCCGCCCGTCGCGCCACGTTGGGTGCGGATCAGGGACTGTGCCGCAAGGCGTTTAAGGGCCTCACGCACGGTTGGTCGGGACACCTGAAACTGGTCGGACAGTTCCGCCTCAGAAGGCAGGCGTTCATCTACAATCAACCGACCCGATATGATCGCATCTCGGATTGATTGGGCGATCTGAACCGAAAGATCAGCAGGTTTCTTGGGGTCGATTTTCATTTTGAGCAGGGCCGCAGGCAAATTTTCATTTGTCTGACATTTAAAAGTCTGACATTTGAATTGCAAGGACTGAGTCGGGAGGAACAAGTGAGTCGCGCAGTTCTACGTAATGGGTTTTGGCTGGGATTCTATGCTCTGATCCTGTGGGCGTGGTGGATGATGTTCGTGATGAACCGCGCCATGGATCTGGATTGGATCGGCCGTCCCGGAGCAATGGGGCAGGCGATGCGCGCCATGGACCCCAGGATGGACATGTATATGCCCATGGCAGAGTTCGGCCCGCTGTTTTGGATGTGGGCCATCATGATGGCCGCAATGATGTTGCCGACCATTATTCCAACTCTGCGCAGCTACGACGATCTAATCCGCAGTGCAAATGGCACACGCTCCGGCTGGATTGGTGTCTTGATTGGCTACTTCGTGGTCTGGGTCGG
The DNA here is from genome assembly GCF_059610805.1 of Ruegeria sp. CDSC025. NCBI lineage: Bacteria > Pseudomonadati > Pseudomonadota > Alphaproteobacteria > Rhodobacterales > Roseobacteraceae > Ruegeria > Ruegeria sp. CDSC025. The sequence goes on from NZ_JBXWOJ010000001.1 coordinate 442,026, forward strand.
GTTTGCCGCGCTCATTACCGGGGTGCAACTGGTTCTGCTGTTTGGCGGCGTTGTCGACATGCTGGGCATTGCGAAATCCGGGCTTGTTGCGGGCGGGTTGATGATCGCCGTCGGCGCCTTTCAATTCACCCGCGCCAAAGAGCTGTGCCATGGGGTCTGCCATGCCCCAATGACCTATTTTCTCGGCCATTGGAAAACCGGTTTTTCAGGCGGTTTTCGCATGGGGCTTGGCCTTGGTGCGTTCTGCGTCGGATGCTGCTGGGGCTTTATGGCGCTCGGCTTTGTGGGCGGCGTCATGAGTCTGCTGTGGATGGGTCTGGCGACCTTTTTTATGGTTCTCGAAAAACTACCCCAGATCGGTCACGTGATTACACGGCCGCTGGGATTTGCTCTTATCGCGGGCGGCTGTGCCTTGCTCGTATACCCCTTTATCTATGGAGGATAAGCTATTGGCTAAGAACAAAAAACCAGAGGCAGATCGCCTGCCGATCAGCCAACGTATCGACAGCCGCATGCCCAACCCCAAGCGGCGTGAGATGAGCCCGACGAATTGGGCGATCAAGGGAGAGCTGATCCTTAACTGCTCGTGCGATCTGTTCTGCCCCTGTGTCGTATCGCTTGGCGCGCATCCTCCGACCGAGGGTCATTGTCATGCCTGGATGGGGATTGTCATCGATGAGGGCCATTACGAGGGCGAAGATCTGTCGGGCCTCAATGTTGGCCTTCTGGTCGATATTCCGGGTCGCATGGGTGAGGGGCAGTGGAAAGTTGCCGCCTATGTCGACGAACGGGCCAGCGGTAAGGCCTATAACGGGTTGCTCCAGATATTCAGCGGTCAGGCCGGGGGCACGACCGGCTTGTTTACCATGCTGGTCAGCGAAATTATCGGGGCCGAACGTGCCCCGGTTCAGATCGAACGCGACGGGACCAAGCGCCGCATCATGATTGGTCGGAAAATCCAGGGCGAAATCGAGATGTTGGCGGGCAAAGACCCCGAGCATCCGGTGATGGTCTCAAACTCGAAATACTGGATGGGACCGGACATTATCGTGGCGCGCGGCACCAAATCCAAGGTCCGCGACTACGGTCGGGTCTGGGATTTCGGTGGAAAATCCGCAGAAATTTGTCCAATCGACTGGCAGGGGCCGAAATAATACGAAATCACAAAGGATTACGTGCAATACGTGATCCAAATTTTCAATCGCCAGACACGCCATCGCGGCCTGTTGCACCAGATGCTGACGGGACCGCAGGCTTCGAATTGTGATCTGGCATTATGCCCGAGGAGGCTTGAGTGGCCAATATTTCCTTCTCTCGCCGGTTGCGGCGCACACCTTTTTCTGAAGGGGTCGAAGCCGCAGGCGTAAAGGCATTCACGGTATATAACCGGATGCTATTGCCAACGGTATTCGACAGCGTCGAGGCTGATTACCGGCACCTGAAAAAGCATGTCCAAGTCTGGGATGTCTCGTGTGAGCGACAGGTCGAACTCAGAGGTCCCGACGCGGCACGCCTTATGCAAATGCTGACGCCACGCGATTTGAGAGGCATGTTGCCCGGCCAATGCTATTACGTCCCTATCGTTGATGAGACCGGAGGCATGTTGAATGATCCGGTTGCAGTGAAACTGTCCGAGGACCGCTGGTGGATCTCCATCGCGGATAGCGATTTGTTGTTATGGGTCAAAGGAATCGCGAACGGCTATCGGCTGGATGTTCTAGTGGATGAGCCGGACGTCTCACCCCTGGCCATACAAGGTCCGATGGCGGATGAGCTGATGTCCCGCGTATTCGGCGAGCGCGTCAAAGATATCCGGTTCTTCAAATTCGACATGTTCGAATTTGCGGGCCGCGATCTGGCCATCGCCAGGTCAGGGTATTCAAAGCAGGGCGGGTTCGAGATTTATGTCGAGGGCAGCGATATCGGAATGACGCTGTGGAATGCGCTGTTTTCGGCGGGCGAGGATTTGAACGTACGCGCAGGTTGTCCCAACCTGATCGAACGCATTGAGGCTGGGTTGCTGTCCTACGGAAACGATATGACCGACGACAACACCCCACATGAATGTGGCCTGGGCAAGTTCTGTAACACACACACGGCGATTGGCTGCATTGGCCGGGACGCATTGTTGCGGGTCGCGAAAGAAGGGCCGATCCAGCAAATCCGTCCGATTGAAATCGCTGGGCCGGCCGTTGGTGCCTGCGTTGCTCCATGGTCGGTATACGCTCAGGGGAAACGGGTCGGTCAAATCACTTCTGCCGCTTGGTCTCCGGATTTCAACACCAATGTTTCCATTGGGATGCTCAAGCTCAGCCATTGGGACGAAGGCACGAAGATAGAGGTCGAAACGCCCGACGGTATGCGTGAGGCGACTGTAAGGGAAAAATTCTGGATCTGATCGAAAAAGCCGCATCGGGTCGAGAAACAGGATATTACACGGGGTCGGGGCTGTACTCTGACGTCCAAAACAGGAGGACATTTTGATGTTCAACGCACTGGTGATGGAAAAAGACGAGGAAAGCGGGCTGGCCAGCCCCTCGGTTCAGCAGCTTTCGGAAGGGGATCTGCCGCAGGGTGAGGTTACCGTGGCGGTTCAGTATTCAACGGTAAATTATAAGGATGGTCTTTGCCTGTCGCCCAAAGGCGGGGGGCTGGTACGCAGCTATCCGCATGTTCCTGGCATCGACTATGCGGGGACGGTCGAGTCGTCTTCGGATGAGCGATATAAACCGGGTGACAAAGTGGTCCTGACCGGTTGGCGTGTCGGTGAGGCGCATTGGGGTGGGTACTCACAAAAAGCCAATGCCCGTGCCGATTGGTTGGTTCCGCTGCCCGATGGGTTGGAGCCCCGCCAGGCGATGGCCGTCGGAACCGCTGGGTTCACCGCGATGCTGGCGGTTATGGCGCTTGAGGATCATGGGCTGAAACCGGGGCACGGTCCGGTCTTGGTCACGGGCGCGGCAGGTGGTGTCGGCTCGGTCGCGACGGCGATTCTTGCCAATTTGGGATACGAAGTGGCAGCCGTCACCGGACGGCCGGAAACCACCGATTACCTGAAGTCTTTGGGCGCCACGACCATTGTGCCACGCGAAGAGTTGAACGAGACAACTAAGCGCCCCCTGGAAAGCGAGGCATGGTCTGGCTGTGTGGACGCAGTTGGCGGCGCAATGCTGGCACGCGTTCTGGGGCAGATGAAATACGGTGCCTCGGTCTCGGCCGTGGGGTTGGCTGGCGGCGCGGGCCTTCCGGCAACTGTTATCCCGTTCCTTTTACGCGGTGTGAACCTCTTGGGGATCGACAGCGTGATGCAGCCTTATGAAAATCGGCTGCGGGCCTGGCAGCGGATAGCAACCGACCTTCCGATGGACAAGCTTGAGGCGATGATCCATCCCGCAAAGCTGAGCGATCTGCCCCAATTAGGGGCGGATATCCTGCAAGGTCAGGTAAAAGGTCGTGTTGTCGTAGACGTAAACGCCTGATCCGGAATGAATATGTCTGACCGACCGCATTGATTTGCGGTCGGTTAATTTTGTGGCTGCAGGTTTGCGGAATTCCGGCAAACACCTCTGGTCAATGGCGTAAATACGGACCATCATTGCTATACATCCCAAATTGAATGGCTTATGAGCCATGCAAACAGTACCTGAAGACGGGGAGTGAGCAGAATGTCTGACGATTTCGAACTGGACACAGACGACCTGAAACGCCGCATGGACGGCGCAATGTCAAACCTCAGAACCGAATTTGCATCGCTGCGCACCGGGCGCGCCTCGGCCTCGATGCTCGAGCCGGTGATGGTCGATGCCTATGGTTCGATGACGCCGATCAACCAGGTGGGAACGGTCAATGTGCCCGAGCCGCGTATGGTAACGGTCAATGTCTGGGATAAAGGGCTGGTCGGCAAAGTGGAAAAAGCGATCCGCGAAAGTGGGCTGGGCATCAACCCTCAGCTTAACGGAACGATCATCATGCTACCGATCCCGGAACTGAACGAAGAACGCCGTCGCGAGTTGGGCAAAGTCGCCGGACAATATGCCGAACACGCGCGCGTTTCGATCCGCAATGTGCGCCGCGACGGGATGGATCAGATCAAGAAGGCCAAGGCTGACGGTATGTCCGAAGATGACCAGAAGTTCTGGGAAAGCGAAGTGCAGGATCTAACCGACCAGATGATCAAGGTAGTAGATGCCGCGCTTGAGACCAAGCAGGCAGAAATCATGCAGGTCTGAGACCGGGTGATGCCCTCTTCCTCGCATACCATGCCCGAAAGAGGGCCCCAGCATGTCGCGATCATCATGGATGGCAATGGTCGCTGGGCGCAGGCCCGCGGGCGACCTCGCCTGTTTGGCCACCACGCCGGGGCAAGACGTGTGCGCGATGTGGTCGAGGCCTGCCCGAGGCTTGGTATCAAATATCTGACTGTTTTTGCGTTTTCGACCGAGAACTGGAAACGCACTCAGGTCGAAGTTGCCGGTCTGATGAGCTTGTTTCGGCGCTATATTATCAAGGAAACCCGGACGCTCCGAGACTCGGGTGTTCGGGTGCGTTTCATCGGTGACAGGGTCAGGTTGGATGCCAAACTGATCGAATTGATGGATACGCTTGAGGCCGAGACCGAGGGAAATGATCTGGTTCACCTGACCATTGCGTTGAACTATGGCGGTCGGGATGAAGTCGCGCGGGCTACCAAACGTCTGGCACAGGATGTCGCTGACGGGCGCTTGCATCCTGATGATGTAGACGAAGAAACGCTGCCGAAATATCTGGACACACATGTTCTTCCCGATCCTGATCTGGTGATCCGAACCAGCGGCGAGGCGCGAATTTCCAATTTTCTGTTATGGCAATCCGCCTATTCGGAATACGAATTCATCGACACGCTCTGGCCAGATTTCACTGCGGCAGAGCTTGAGCGCCTGTGCCTGAGCTATGGCAGCCGCGACCGACGGTTCGGAGCTGTACCGGCATGAGTGACGGGCGCTGGTCCGACCTGACTGCCCGCGTATTATCGGCGGGTGTCCTTGTTGCCGTTGGCGCTGTCGAGGTCTGGCTGGGCGGTCTGTGGTTCGAAGCCTTCATTTCCATTGCTTGCGGGCTGATGACCTGGGAACTGGTCCGTATGATCGACCCGGGCAGGAAAGCTGTTGCGATCCAGCTTGCCATATTGACCGGTTTTGCGGTGGTGCTGAGTTACCATCTTCCGGCACTCTATAAACTTCCCTTCTTGCTTGCTCCGGCACTGGTCGGGGCAGGGCAGGTCAGCCGGTACCGGGGTATCTATACCCTATTTGCGCTGTGGATCGCGGCCGCGGGGCTGGGCTTTATCTCAATCCGGACGAATATGGGGTTTGTCTGGATGGTCTGGCTGATATCGGTCGTCGTTGCTACGGATGTCGCCGGATATTTTGTCGGAAAGGCATTGGGTGGGCCAAAATTCTGGCCACGAGTCAGCCCGAAAAAGACGTGGTCGGGAACAGCAGGAGGCTGGGTAGCGGCTGCCATTGTTGGCTTAGCCTTTGCGGCTTACGGCGGCTTCGGAACTTGGTTCATCGTGATCTCGGTTCTGGCGTCAATGGCCAGCCAGGCCGGCGATATTGTCGAAAGCGCGGCCAAACGAAAATTCGGCGTCAAGGACAGTTCGAACCTGATTCCCGGCCATGGCGGCTTCCTTGATCGATTCGATGGGATGATGGGGGCCGCTCTGTTCGTTCTGCTTGTGGGGTTGATTTTTTCCCCCGGAGCCATGTGATGTGCAAAATCTCTGTTTTTGGCGCGACGGGTTCTATCGGGCAAAACACGATAGATCTGATTGACCGAAATCCATCAGCGTATGATGTTGTCGCCCTGACTGGTGGAGCCAATATCGAACAACTTGCACGTGACGCCAAACGTTTGAAGGCGGATATCGCGATTACAGCCCACCCAGACCGGCTTGAGGACCTGCGAGCGGCCTTGGCCGGTTCTGATGTCGAGGTCGCCGCCGGCGCGAATGCTCTGGCCGAAGCTGCGGCGCGACCGGCTGACTGGGTCATGTCTGCCATCGTTGGGGCTGCGGGGTTGCAACCAGGGCTGACGGCGCTTGAACAGGGCGCGACGCTGGCTTTGGCGAATAAAGAAACGCTTGTCTGCGCGGGTTCTTTGGTTCTGGATACTGCCCGAAAGCACAATGCCCGATTGCTGCCGGTGGACAGCGAACATTCTGCCGTTTTTCAAGCTCTGGTCGGTGAAGATATGGCATCGGTCGAGCGTATCATCATCACTGCCAGCGGCGGCGCTTTCCGTGATTGGCCAATAAGCAAATTGGCCTCAGCCACGGTTGAGCAGGCCTCGAGCCACCCGAACTGGAATATGGGGCAGCGGATCACGATTGATAGCGCTTCGATGTTCAACAAGGCGCTCGAGGTGATCGAAACACGCGAATTCTTCGGCATTTCCCCGGATATGATCGAAGTGATCGTGCATCCTGAATCCATCGTTCATGCGATGGTCGGGTTTAACGATGGCGCGGTTATGGCCCATATGGGCGCGCCAGATATGCGCCACGCGATCGGATATGCCCTGAATTGGCCAAAACGTCAGACCCTTCCGGTCGAAAGGCTGAACCTTGCAAAGCTGGGACAGTTGCGATTTCAGGAACCAGACGAAAACCGATATCCGGCTTTGCGGTTAGCGCGCGACGTCATGGAGCGGGGCGGGCTGTCCGGAGCGGTTTTCAACGGAGCCAAAGAATGTGCACTCGACCATTTCATTGCAGGTCGCATTGGTTTTCTTGATATGGCAGACATCGTGGCCGCCGTCTTGGATCGTTTCGATGCACAAGACAACCATATTGACGCCCCAATGACCCTTGATAACGTGCTGCAAACCGACCATCTGGCACGTATATGGGTCGATAACGCCGTTGCGCAACGAGCAGGAAAATAAATTGGACGTACTCTCACTGATCCCACAGTTCGGCAATTTGATTTACACCATATTCGCCTTTGTGATCGCGTTATCCGCCATCGTAGCCGTACATGAATACGGGCATTACATCGTTGGCCGTTGGTCCGGCATCTACGCCGAAGTGTTCTCAATCGGTTTCGGTCCCGTACTCTGGAGCCGTATCGACAAAAGAGGAACGCGCTGGCAGATCGCAGCGCTTCCATTCGGCGGGTATGTCAAGTTTTTGGGTGACGCCAATGCCGCATCCGGCAAAGATGAAGCGGCTATGTCTGAAATTTCCGAGCAAAGCCCGGAGGAGCTGCGCCGCACAATGCATGGCGCGCCACTTTGGGCCAGGACGGCAACTGTTGCGGCAGGGCCAATCTTTAATTTCGCAATGTCGATACTGGTCTTTGCCCTAATTTTCTTTACGCAAGGCGCAACCAGAGACCCTCTGACCGTTGGGTCACTGCATCCTCTGCCGGGGACAATTCAAGAGCTGCGTGAAGGTGATGAAATCCTCGCGATTGCAGGTATTGACCTGCCAGATTTCGAGCAAGAAGGATCGTGGAGCGAGTTCGTAGACTCTTTGCCCGTTGACCCCGTTCTTGATTACACAGTTCTTCGTGACGGTGACACATTGGACGTTTCCGCACCTTGGCTGTTCCCCCCTCTGATACAACAGGTTGTTCCGCGCAGCGCAGCAATGGATATCAGCCTGGCACAAGGGGATGTCATAACAGCGGTTAATGGCGACCCGGTTTATGCCTTTGAACAGCTCAAGGACCATGTGGAAAGCTCTGATGGGCGGCCACTGCTGTTGAATGTCTGGCGTGACGGAGCGGAACTGGAGTTTGCCCTGGCTCCACGCCGCACGGATGAGCCGCAGTCTGATGGTGGTTTTGTAACGCATTGGAGGATCGGGATCGTCGGCGGCATGATGCTAGAACCTGCAACCGAAAGGGCGGGCATCCTGACATCTCTCGGCGGCGGTGTACGACAAACATTGCGTATCATTGACGGGTCTCTTTCAGGTATCTGGCACATGGTGACCGGAGCGATCAGCACTTGCAACATGTCCGGCCCAATCGGAATCGCCGAAACCTCGGGTGCGATGGCCAGCCAGGGTGCGCAGAACTTCATCTTCTTTATCGCTGTTCTGTCAACTGCTGTCGGTTTGCTAAACCTGTTTCCGATTCCGGCTTTGGATGGGGGACACTTGGTATTTTACGCATATGAGGCCATCTCTGGGAAACCACCCAGCGACAAAGCGCTGCGGATTCTGATGGGCATCGGAGTGTCAATCATTCTGGCTCTGATGCTGTTTTCCGTCTCAAATGACCTGTTCTGTTGATTTGGGCGGAGCTTGCACAATCTAGTCGCAATTCCGCCCCAATTCCCTCATAGGATGTGTTCGTTTCATAATTTTGTCTGTCAGAGGCGATCATGGCGAATGCTATCAAAAAATCATATCGCAGCTTTAGCTTCCTGCTTGCGCTGAACTGGGACTCGATCTTGTTTTTCGGCGCGACTGCGTTGGCTATGGGTGGATGCGCTTATCTGATCACCATGTGATTCTGTTCCTTTCTTTTTATTTGCTGAACAGCGGCCCAATGGGCCGCTTTCTGTTTTTCGGCTTTTGACAAGGCCAGACAATCCCGTTACTCAGCTTTAAAGTCTTAAAATTCTGGGTAGAGAAAAATATGACCGACAGGCGAGGCGCAGGCACATCCTGCGGGGGGCAAAAGCCGGTAAACAAGATTTTGTGGCAGGCCCTAACATTCTTTTTCTTATTTGCCACAGTTAGTTTGCTGTCACTGCCGCAGGCTGCTCAGGCGCAAAGCTACACCATCAACTCGTTCGAAGTTGAGGGGAACAGGCGCATCGAGACATCGACAATCATTGCACGTTCGGGAATCGAACCTGGGCAGACGGTGACAGCTGGACAACTCAACGATGCCTTCCAACGGCTGCTTGACAGTGGTGTTTTTGAAACAGTCGATTTGACCCCTCGTGGCAGCACTTTGGTCATCAAAGTTCAGGAATATCCGACGATCAACCAGATCAGCATCGAGGGTAACAAGAGGCTCAAGGATGAGCTGTTGCTCAATGCCGTTTCGTCTCAACCCCGCCGGGTCTTTACGCCTCAGGTCGCTGAAGCTGACGCAGACATGATTGCCGAAATCTATTTGGCTCAAGGACGTGTTGCAGCAACCGTCATCCCCAGAATCATCCGCCGCAGCGACAATCGGGTAGACCTCGTTTTTGAAATCTCCGAAGGTACGACGATCGAGGTTGAGCGCGTAAGCTTTGTTGGCAACCGGGCTTATTCCGACCGGCGTCTGCGCCGTGTGCTTGAAACCAAGCAAGCCAATTTCCTGCGCACGTTCCTGCGGGGCGATACTTTTATCGCTGACCGGATCGAGTTCGACAAACAAGTCATCCGTGATTTCTACTTGTCGCGTGGCTATGTCGATTTCCGCGTCAACAGCGCCAATGTAGAATTCACACGTGAGCGCGACGCGTTTTTCCTGGTGATGAATGTAACTGAAGGTCAGAAATTCTCATTCGGCAAGATCACCACCGTAAGCGAAATACCCGGTGTTGATGCGGCAGAGTATCAGGCCGCACTCAAGATCAAGCCGGGTGTCACCTATTCTCCTTCACTGGTCGAAAACTCTATCGCCAGGCAAGAGCGTCTGGGCATTCGGCAAGGGGTGGACTTTCTGCGGGTTGAGCCGCGCGTCACGCGCAATGCACGTGATTTGACGCTGGATGTTGAATTCGTTCTGACCAAAGGACCGCGTATCTTTGTCGAGCGTATCGACATCGAGGGCAACACCACAACGCTTGACCGCGTGATCCGTCGTCAATTCGACACCGTCGAGGGTGACCCGTTCAACCCGCGAGAAATTCGGCAGGCGGCTGAACGTATCCGGGCATTGGGCTATTTCGCCGTCGCTGATGTTGAACCGCGCGAGGGTTCGACGCCCAGCCAAGTGATCGTGGATGTCGACGTCGAAGAACAGCCAACAGGCTCGCTCAGCCTCGGTGGTAGCTACTCGATCTCTGACGGTTTCGGCATTGCAATCGGCCTAAGTGAGTCAAACTTCCTAGGCCGTGGACAGACCGTCGGGGTTACGATTTCGACCGCACAGGATTCAGAAGAGTACTCCCTGAATTTCACCGAACCCTATCTTTTGGGCCGCAAGCTTCGCTTTGATCTTGGTCTGGGTTTGGCGTCGACCGACTCCAGTTTTGCCAGCTATAACACCGAGCGTGTGTTCTTTAACCCTCAGTTGAGCTATGCGATCGGAGAGCTTTCTTCGTTGCGCGTTCGCTATGCCTGGGAAAACAGCGAGATGAAGCAGCAGGACAACGAGGCAAACGGCGCGGTCATCGCCTCTGAGATTGATCAGGGTGAACGCACGACAAGTTCTCTGGGTGTGTCCTATGTATATGACAGCCGCCTTGGTGGGCTTAACCCCAATGCCGGTGTTCTGTTTGAGGTTGGCCTGGATGCCGCTGGGCTGGGTGGGGACAACAAGTTCTACAAAACCAGCGCACGCGGGATTGCCCAAACACGCGTTCTGAGTGAAGAAGTCGTTCTTCGTGCATCGCTTGAAATGGGTGCAATGCACTGGACTGGCAACGATTTCAGCCGGACGTTGGATCGCTTTGTGTTGGGCCCCAATAAATTCCGCGGGTTCGAGCCAGCCGGTTTGGGGCCACGGGATCTGTCAAATGGTCAGGATGACGCTATCGGCGGGAATTACTATTGGGTCGCGCGTCTGGAATCGGACTTTCCTCTGGGCTTGCCCGAAGAATTGGGCCTGCGTGGAGGCGTGTTCTATGATTTCGGTAACCTGTACAATATCGACGATGTAAACACTTCGGGTGCCAACATTGTCGGTGCGGATGGGTCTATCCGTCATGTTCTGGGTGTTGCAGTCCTATGGGAAACACCGTTTGGCCCACTGCGCTTTAACTTTTCGCAAGCGCTCAAGAAAGAGGACTTTGACAAGGAACAGAATTTCGACCTGACCATTCAGGCGAGGTTCTGATCTCGGATGCGAGGTAGTCTTCGAACCTATATGCAGGGCCCCATTCGGGCCCTGTGTCTTTTTCTGACCTTAACCCTGGCAGGACAGGTTACCGGACAGCAGCTTGGCGTGACACAAGCCAGCGTCCTGACAATCTCCAGCGAACGGTTGTTTTCTGACTCGGCGTTTGGACGTCGCATTCTCAGTGAGATCGAAGCAGAGGGGACTCTGCTTGCTGCCGAGAACGAGCGGATCGTTGCAGAGCTCAGCGCGGAGGAGAAGGACCTCACCGAAAAGCGCGCCTCTCTGTCTGCTGAAGAATTTCGTCCCCTCGCAGAGGCGTTCGACAGAAAGGTTCAGAACCACCGAGAAGGGCAGCGCGCCAAGCTTGATGCCCTTGCGCGTCGCAGTGAAGATGCACGACAGATGTTTTTTGAACTCGCCCGCCCAGTATTGATCGATCTTTTGCGCGAATCTGGCGCCTCTGTCATTATTCAACGCTCCAGCGTGTTTCTCAGTTCGGATCTGTCCGATGTGACAGATGCCGCCATCACCCGAATTGATACAGCCATTGGTGATGGAACAACACTTGACGAAGGTACAGGCGAATAGGTTTGCTTGCCCTCGGGTCGCGGTGTTGCTAACCACATTGAAAAGAGAAATCCAGAACAGGATATCAGAACTATGAGCACGGACACCAAAAGCGCCGACATTCAGCTGATTCAACGGATATTGCCGCACCGCTATCCGTTTCTGCTGGTCGACAAGGTGGTCGAGATTTCAGGCTTTCAGTCAGCGGTCGGCATCAAGAACGTCACTATGAACGAGCCGCATTTCCAGGGCCATTTTCCTGGTACACCGATTATGCCTGGTGTGACCATTGTTGAAGCAATGGCGCAGACCGCAGGTGTTATGCTTGGCGTTGGGATGGATGTCATCGACAGCGACTTGTTGATCTATTTCATGAATATCGACAAGTGCAAGTTCCGCCGCAAAGTCGTGCCCGGTGACGTGCTCGAGATGCATGTTGAAACTGTGCGCGGCAAGAAGGGTGGCAAGATTTTCAAGTTCTCTGGCAGGGCCACGGTTGATGGAGAGGTCGCAGCCGAAGCTGAGTTCTCGGCCTATGTTGATTGGGACATGGAAAAGACAACATGAGTGGCATTCACCCTAGCGCAATCATCGAAGACGGTGCTCAGATCGGAGAGGGCTGTGTCATCGGCCCTTTTTGTTTTGTTGGTTCAAGGGTGCGGTTGAAAGACCGGGTAGAACTTAAGTCGCATGTTGTTGTTACTGGTGACACCGAGGTGGATGAAGACACCATAATCTTCAATTTTTCGGTCATCGGTGAAATCCCGCAAGACCTTAAGTTCGGCGGTGAAGATACGCGGCTGGAAATTGGCAAACGAAACCGTATCCGTGAACATGTAACAGTGAATTCTGGAACAGACGGCGGTGGCGGTGTAACCCGGATTGGCGATGACTGTTTGCTGATGGCTGGTGTTCACGTGGCTCACGACGTTCAGATTGGCAATCGCGTGATCATGGTGAACCATTCTGGTGCCGCGGGACATTGCATTATCGAAGACGATGTTATCGTCGGCGGGATTTCGGGTTTGCATCAATGGGTTCGTGTGGGCCGAGGGGCGATTATCGGCGCGCTGACGATGGTGCCCAACGACGTGATTCCCTATGGGCTTGTTCAAGCACCTCGCGGCGAGCTGGACGGCCTGAATCTTGTTGGCCTCAAACGGCGCGGTGTCGCACGAGCTGATATTTCAGCTTTACGTGCAGCGTTTCGCGAATTGTCCGATGGTGACGGAACTTTTATGGACCGCGCCAAGCGCTTGGGTGAAGATGCCGAAAGCGAATATGTCCGCGAAATCGTCAATTTCGTAACCGGCGATTCGGATCGGTCCTTTCTGACACCGAGGAAGTAACATCATGTTGGCACTGATCGCGGGAACAGGTGTGTTGCCGGACGAAGTGGTTTCCTGTCTGGCTGAACGGCCCTTGATCTGTGCGATGGAAGGCTTTGCCCCGGATACTCTGTCTGCCGACATCGTTTTCCCGCTGGAACAGCTTGGATCATTCATCGCAGATCTCAAAACCCGTGGCGTAACTGAAATCTGTATGGCCGGAGCGGTTCAACGTCCCGCCGTTGACCCGTCGCGCATTGATGCCGCGACGATGCCGTTGGTGCCTATTTTGGTGCAGGCGATTCAATCCGGCGATGACGGCGCATTACGGGCTGTCATTGGGATATTCGAAAACTCAGGCCTGAGTGTCCGTGCCGCGCATGAGATTGCGCCTGAACTGCTGCCTCCGCTTGGATGCCTGACCGAGGCACAGCCCTCAGATGCGGATCGGGCAGATGCGGATCGGGCATCCGGTATCCTGCGTGCCATGGGGGCAGCTGATATCGGCCAGGCCTGTGCAGTTTCCAAAGGGCAGGCTTTGGCGATCGAAGGGATTTTTGGCACCGCATGGATGCTCGAGTCTCTGACTCAACGGCCTGATGCGGGTGGTGGGGTGCTTTTCAAGGGTCCAAAGCCCGATCAGGACTTTCGCGCGGATCTGCCAGCTATTGGACCTGAAACCATTTCCAGCGCCGTCGCAGCTGGTTTGTCCGGGATCGTGATCGAAAAGGGCGGGGTGCTTGTATTGCAGCGACAACGTGTAATTGCTGAGTGCGATCGCCTGGGTTTGTTCCTTTATGTGCGTGAGCGAACCAACTGATGCGGGTGTTTCTGGTCGCCGGCGAACCTTCGGGCGATCGATTGGGCGGCGCGTTGATGGAAGGGCTACGTGCCCTTGTCCCAGATGTTACATTCGACGGGGTCGGCGGACCATTGATGCAGGCCCAGGGTCTGAACAGCCGCTTTCCGATGTCCGAATTGTCAGTGATGGGCCTGATCGAAGTATTGCCAAAATTCTTTCACCTCAAGCGCCGGATATCTGAGACAGCGCAGGCCGTGCTGGACACCAAACCTGACGTATTGATCACCATCGACAGTCCGGACTTCTCGTTGCGCGTTGCCAAGCTGGTCAAAGCGGCAAGCGATACTCGAACCGTCCACTATGTGGCCCCCAGCGTTTGGGCGTGGCGACCGGGGCGTGCGGATAAGATGGCCAAGGTCATCGACCATGTGCTGGCGTTGCTTCCGTTTGAGCCGCCCTATATGGAACGCGCCGGGATGGAATGCGATTTTGTTGGCCATCCGGTTGCAAGCGAACCCATCGCCTCAGATCGCGATATCCAGGAGTTTCGCGCCGCCTATGATCTTGGGGATGCTCCGCTGGTTCTTGCCTTGCCGGGGTCGCGCAAGGGTGAGGTTGACCGTCTGGCCCCTGTATTTGGTCAGGCCCTGGGGCAATTCCTAGCCGACCGGCCGGGTACGCGGGTTATTGTTCCGGCGGTTGCACATATGGTCGAGGCCGTAACCGAACATCTGCAGACATGGCCAGGCAATCCCGTCGTGATCAACCCGCGCAATGTTCCGACCGAAGAGGCGGTTCAGCAGAAACGCGCAGCTTTTGCCGCAGCGGACCTTGCTCTGGCGGCATCGGGTACCGTGTCGCTTGAACTTGCAGCCCAAGCAACACCCATGGTGATTGCCTACCGCCTCAGCTGGCTGACCCAGAAACTGGCAGTACGTATGGTCAATCTGGACACGGTTACATTGGTCAATCTTGTCTCGGAAACGCGTTCCATCCCGGAATGCCTGCTGGATGACTGCCTGCCGGACAAGATTGCCGTAGCGCTACGAGAGGTCGCCCTGAAACCTGACGCGCAGCGCAGCGCGATGGATCTGACAATGGAACGCCTGGGCCGTGGCGGCGACGCCCCTGGTTTCAGAGCTGCAAAGGCCGTGTTGGCCAGAATGCCGTCCTGATGGCCGAGTTCATCCTCTTTGGTTTTTCGGCCTTTCTGGCATTGATACTGACCAATCTGGATAATCTTGCCGCCTTGGTGGCGCTGATCTTGGTGTCAGGGGACAAGCGGGCCGTCTTTGGCTTTCTGTTCGCACAGGGCTTGGTGATTTCGGCGTCCTTGCTGTTCGCCATGGGGATCGAGGGCGTGATACCGGGCTGGGCCGGGTATCTGGGGATGATCCCGCTGACACTGGGCTGTCTGGCCGCCATCCGCCAATGGCGCGGGCAGGGCGCCGATACACCGGCGCATCTCGAAGCCGGAGCGTCAATTTTGGTGACAACCTTACTGTTTACCAGCCTGTCGATGGACACTTTGGCCGTTCTGGCGCCGTTATTGGCGGATTCAACGCTAGGCTTTCGGATCGCCGGAGCCTTCGGCGCAGGGCTTGCCGTGGTAGGATTGGCCACGCTGGCGCTGCTGGGCGCCAAATCTCCGCTCATCAGTGGTCGCATCGCGCGCAAGCTTGAGATGCTTGTTCCTTACGTGATGATCTGCGCTGGTCTTTATATTCTCAGCAACTCGTGGACCGACGCAGTTTAGTATCCGCGCCAAATCCAACCGCCGCCGAAGATGCGGCTGCCTTCGGATGCATAGAAGACACAGGCCTGACCGGGCGACACACCTTCTTCCGGGGTCAGCAACTCGACCTCGGCCGTGGTTTCCGAAAGTGGGCGGATGATGGCCTCACGCGGGGGTCGGGTCGAGCGAACCTTGACCAGGACGTGCCATTCATCGCGTGACGTAAACGGCTCATCGCCCAGCCAGTTGATTTCACGCACCGGAATGGTGCGGGTGGCCAACATCTCTTTGGGGCCAACCACAACCTGTTTTTTGTCGACATCCAGCTTCACCACGTAAAGCGGATCGCTGAGGCCTCCGATACCAAGCCCGCGGCGCTGACCAATGGTATAGTGGATTACCCCGTTATGCTGGGCCAGCACACGACCATCCGCATGAACGATCTCACCCGGTTCCGCCGCGCCGGGGCGCAGCTTTTCGATTACGCTGGCATAGTTGCCGTTGGGCACGAAACAGATGTCCTGACTGTCGGGCTTGTCGGCAACAGCCAACCCATATTGCGCAGCCATTTCGCGCGTTGCGTCCTTGGAGGGCAGGTGGCCCAGTGGAAAGCGCAGGAAATCCAGCTGTTCCGGGGTCGTCGAGAACAGGAAATAGGATTGATCGCGGTTGGCATCCTCGGCGCTGTGCAATTCCGGCCCGTTGGGGCCTGTCTTGCGCTGAATATAGTGGCCGGTGGCCATGCAATCAGCCTCAAGATCCTTGGCGGTTTCCAGCAGGTCCTTGAATTTCACCCGTTCGTTACAGCGAATGCAGGGAACCGGCGTCGCACCGGCCAGATAGCTGTCGGCGAATTCGTCGATCACGGCGTCCTTGAAGATGTTCTCATAATCCAGAACGTAATGCGGAAACCCGCGTTCCTCGGCCACGCGGCGCGCATCGTGAATGTCGATACCGGCACAGCAGGCCCCCTTTTTGGCCAGCGCAGCACCGTGGTCATACAGCTGCAGGGTGACGCCGATGACGTCATACCCCTGATCCGCCAAATGCGCGGCCACGACCGAGCTGTCCACGCCTCCGGACATGGCAACAACCACCCGCGTTTCAGACGGGGGCTTGGCAAAGCCAAGAGAGTTCAGCGGTGTCTCGGTGTCGAGGGCCATGACGGTTCCAGTACGGGTTAAGAAAGACCGGCAGAATATAGGAAAATTCTAGATACTCTCAAGGGGCGGTTTCACAACACATTAAGTAGCATGGTGTCAGCTTTGTCGCAGCACGAAGAGGACCGAAAGATGTATTTGCACAAAGTAGAGGGGCCCAGGTCGGTAACCCTGCCGGATGGAACGGTTTTATCCCGGGCTGATCTGCCGCCAAAAGAGACAACCCGCTGGGTGGCATCCCGTAAAGCGATTGTAGTCCGTGGCGTTCTATACGGATTGATTACGCTTTCGGAAGCCAAAAACCAATATGGCCTCAGCGATGAAGAATTTAATTCCTGGGTTTCTGCGGTCGCAGAACACGGAACGGACGCATTAAAGGTCACTACGATAAAAAAATATCGACAACCTAAAGGAGAGCGTGAATAAATGATTCAACGGTAACGTCAGATTAACCATTTTTGAGCAGGTTCGATTTTAATTGGTAAATTGAGCTGAATTGGAGCAGTAAATGCGTATACTTCTTGTCGAGGATGATCCAACCACGTCCAAAAGCATCGAACTGATGCTGACACATGCCAATCTGAACGTATATGCGACAGATTTAGGCGAAGAAGGGATCGACCTCGCAAAACTTTACGATTACGACCTGATCCTCCTTGATCTCAACCTTCCGGATATGAACGGGCATGAAGTGCTGCGCCAGTTGCGGGTTGCGCGGGTGGAAACGCCGATCCTGATCCTGTCGGGGGCCGACGATACAGAAAGTAAAATTAAAGGCTTCGGATTTGGTGCTGACGATTATCTGACTAAACCATTCCATAGAGAAGAATTGGTTGCACGTATTCACGCCATTATTCGCCGCTCAAAAGGGCATTCTCAATCCATAATCCACACCGGGCGCGTTGCAGTGAATCTGGATGCGAAAACCGTCGAAGTGGAAGGCAAGGCTGTTCACCTGACCGGCAAAGAATATCAAATGCTCGAACTTCTGAGCCTTCGAAAGGGAACAACCCTGACTAAAGAGATGTTCCTTAACCATCTCTATGGGGGAATGGATGAGCCCGAATTGAAAATCATTGACGTCTTTATCTGCAAATTGCGCAAAAAACTTAGCAATGCCACCGAGGGCGAAAATTATATCGAGACCGTCTGGGGCAGGGGGTATGTGTTGCGCGATCCTCAGAAAAACAGCGTCGATGAACCTCGCATTGCGGTTGGCGCCTAGGCGCGCAAGTTTTTCGTCGCCAAGGGTCCGGGGCGACACCCTCGCTCACTGAACAGCACGTCTGGACCTAGCCATGCCCTCGCCCTATCACTGAACTCCAAGAACATTTGACGGGGCGAGGGCATGAGCAATTCCATTTCAGTATCAGACCTGACGGAAGATCAGGCACGCAATGAATTGGCGCGGCTGGCTGGGCTTTTACATCATGCGAACGCATTGTATCACCAGAAAGACGCCCCCGAGATTTCTGATGCCGACTATGATGCGCTGAAACTCAGAAACTCAGAAATCGAGTCGCGATTTCCGCAACTCAAGCGATCTGACAGCCCATCGGATATCGTTGGTGCCCGCCCCGCCGATGGGTTCTCCAAGATTTCACATGCCGTGCGCATGCTGTCTTTGGGCAACGCTTTTCATGACGAGGACGTCTCTGATTTCGATCGGTCTGTCCGAAAATATCTAGGGTTGGATGACGAGACGGGATTGAGCTATACGGCTGAGCCCAAGATCGACGGTCTCTCCCTTTCGCTTCGGTATGAGAGGGGTAGGCTTGTCCATGCGGCCACACGGGGAGACGGAGAAGTCGGGGAAAATGTTACCGCAAATGCGCTAACCATATCGGATATTCCACAGGCAATCACCGGCGCACCAGACATCCTTGAGGTTCGCGGCGAGGTCTATATGTCTCACGACGACTTTGATCGTCTAAATGAGAGCCAGTCCAAGAAAGGCGAAAAAACCTTCGCCAACCCGCGAAATGCCGCCGCAGGATCCCTTCGTCAGTTGGATTCCGCAATTACCCGTTCTCGTCCCCTCAAGTTTTTTGCTTATGCCTGGGGGGAGCTGTCTGAGCCTCTGGCAAGCACCCAATACGAAGCCATACAGCGCCTGAAGGAATTCGGATTTTCAACCAACCCGCTAACCCGTTTATGCACGGGTACAAAGCAGATTCTGGATCACTATCGCAGCATCGAGCTGCAGCGTGCGACGCTTGGATATGACATTGATGGTGTGGTCTACAAGGTAAACGATCTTGCGCTGCAATCACGGCTTGGGTTCCGGTCCAGCACACCCCGCTGGGCAATTGCGCATAAATTTCCGGCCGAGCTTGCCTGGACCCGTCTTGAAGCGATCGACATTCAGGTTGGCCGCACCGGCGCGCTGAGCCCGGTGGCCAGGCTGCATCCGGTTACAGTCGGCGGTGTGGTCGTGTCGAATGCAACGTTGCACAACGAAGATTACATTTCTGGTAAAGACGCAAAAGGCGGCGAGATACGCGAAGGCAAAGACATTCGGATCGGCGACTGGGTTCAGGTTTATCGCGCCGGCGATGTGATCCCGAAGGTTGCCGATGTCGACATTTCGAAACGCCCGGATGATGCCGAAAAGTTCATCTTCCCGGAAAAATGCCCTGAATGTCACAGCGATGCGATCCGCGAGGAAGGTGACGCGGTCCGTCGCTGTACCGGCGGCGTTATCTGCCCTGCGCAAGCCGTTGAGAAATTGAAGCATTTCGTCTCACGCAAGGCCTTTGATATCGAAGGGTTTGGAGCAAAGCAGATTGAAATGTTCTATGACGATCCCGATCTGCCAGTTCGGACCCCGGCTGATATTTTTACTCTGAAACAACGAGATAGTGCGAACCTGAACAGGCTGGCTAATCGCAAGGGATGGGGGGCGCAGAGCGCCACCAATCTGTGGCAAGCGATTGATGAAAAACGAGTTATTCCACTGGGTCGGTTACTGTTTGCACTGGGCATTCGACATGTCGGCGAGGCAGCGTCGAACCTAATCGCAACGCATTACGGATCATGGGATGAGCTGGAAAAAGCGGTTACCATAGCGCATAGTCAGACCGGGTCAGAATGGGATGAGCTGCTGAACGTTGACGGTGTTGGTGAGGTTATGGCCCGCGCATTGGTTTCAGCCTTCGCCCAACCTGCCGAACGGCAGAGTATCGACGATCTTGTGGCTCAGCTTGATGTCCAAGACGCGAAACGGCCCGATACCTTGGGCAGCCCTGTTGCGGGGAAAACAGTGGTTTTTACGGGAACGCTTGAAAAGATGACCCGCGCCGAAGCCAAAGCACGTGCCGAGGCACTGGGCGCTAAAGTGTCGGGGTCAGTGAGCAAAAAGACCGATCTTTTGGTTGCAGGACCGGGCGCTGGATCAAAGGCGAAAAAGGCGGCTGAGCTTGGGATCGAGACGCTCGACGAAGATGGCTGGTTGCAGCTGATCGACGGCAAATGAGTGGTCGGCCCGAATCTCTGTTCCCGCTGTTTTCGCGGCTGGAAACGCTTGACGGCGTGGGGCCGAAAACGGCTCAGGTCTTGGCGCAGTCAGGTGTCGAGACCCCGCGCGACGTCTTGTTCGGGCTGCCTTATGCGGTGATTGATCGGCGCAGGCGCGATACCATTCAAGGCGTCGATTTGCCCTCGACGCTGACCGTAGAAGTCACCGTTGGCATCCATCGCCCACCTAGAAACAAGGGCGGTGCGTATCGTGTCCATGTTGAAGACAGCCAGGCTGAATTTCAGTTGGTGTTCTTTCATGCCCGCGGCGATTACTTGCAAAAAGTGCTCCCTCAGGGCGCGCGCAGGGTGATCTCTGGCAAGTTAGAGCTGTTCGACGGGATTGCTCAGATGGTCCACCCGGATCACATGCTGCCGCCAGCGGATTCGAAGGATATCCCTGAGTTTGAACCTGTCTATCATTTGACCCAAGGCCTGACCCAGAAAACCGCCTTTAAAGCGGCGCGCAGCGCGGTTGCCCTCGCGCCGGAATTGACGGAATGGATTGACCTCGCGCAGGTCGCTAAAGAGAACTGGCCAGACTGGCTGGGCGCGGTACATGCAGCGCATAACCCCCAGGGTGCGGATGATGTCGCGTCGTTTTCGCCTGCGCGTGAGCGTTTGGCCTATGATGAGCTGTTCGCGCATCAACTGACGTTGGCATTAGCCCGCCAAAGAGAGCGCAGGGTCAAGGGGATCGCCAGCGCTGGTACGGGCAAGCTGCAATCCCGTGTGTTGTCGAACCTGCCATACAAGCCCACCAACGCCCAACAGCGCGCAATTCAAGAGATCGCAGGGGATATGGCCTCCGATACGCGCATGAACAGATTGCTTCAGGGGGATGTTGGGTCCGGCAAGACTCTGGTTGCGTTCATGGCACTGCTGGTCGCGGTCGAGGCGGGCGGGCAGGGCGTCATGATGGCCCCAACCGAGATACTCGCTCAGCAGCATCTGGAAGGGTTGCGCCCCCTCGCCGAAGAGGCGGGCGTGGTTCTGGAAATCCTGACCGGTCGCGACAAGGGGGCGGATCGGCGTGCCAAGCTGTTGGCGCTTCAACGGGGGGATATTCACATTCTGGTGGGCACTCACGCCGTATTTCAAAGCGATGTCGCGTTTCAGGAATTACGGCTGGCAATCGTCGACGAACAGCACCGATTTGGGGTCCGTCAACGCATGGAGCTTTCGGAAAAAGGCAAGGGAGCAGATGTTCTGGTCATGACTGCAACGCCGATCCCACGCAGTCTGGCCCTGACTCAATACGGTGACATGGACGTGTCCGTGCTTGATGAAAAGCCGCCGGGGCGAAAACCTGTCAAAACAGCGGTTGTGAGCACTGAACGGATTCAAGAAGTTGTCTCGCATCTGCAAAAAGCTATTGCTGAGGGCCGCCAATGCTACTGGGTTTGCCCGCTTGTCGATGAATCCGAAGTCTCGGATCTGACCGCTGCCGAGGAACGGTTCAAAAGGCTGCGTGCCATTTTGGGGGACGGGATAGTGGGGCTGGTTCACGGCCAAATGCCGCCCGCCGACAAAGACGCAGCGATGAAGGCATTTCAGCAGGGGCAAACCAAAGTTCTGGTGGCGACCACGGTAATCGAGGTTGGCGTGAATGTTCCAAATGCCTCGATCATGGTTATCGAAAGGGCCGAGATTTTTGGCCTGGCGCAGCTGCATCAGCTTCGCGGTCGTGTTGGGCGAGGCGAGGCAGAATCGACATGTCTGCTGATGTATCAGCCGCCCCTCGGCGAAGGGGGGCGCAAAAGGCTGGAAGTTCTGCGCGAAACCGAAGACGGGTTCAAAATCTCTGAGACAGACCTGCAAATGCGCGGAGCGGGCGATCTGATCGGTACCGCGCAGTCAGGTCTGCCGAAGTTCCGTATCGCCGATTTGGAAAGGCAGGCCGGTTTGATGGCAGTTGCGCAGTCTGACGCAAGGGCTCTGCTGGGCGTGGACGCCAAACTTGAAACGCAAAGGGGCAAGGCGGCTCGTGTTCTTTTGTGGCTGATGAAACAGGATCAGGCAATCCGTTTGATATCAGTTGGTTAGACGAAAACAGGAACATTAGTTCACAAATGTTCTCAAAAAGTTCTTTACCAAGACAGCAAAATATGAGAACAAAAGGTCAACAAAGGATTAAAACCCTGACCGGAGGAACCCATATGCTGACCCAGATCAAGACCACCCTAAATCGTTCCCAGTCGACGCTGCTGCAGGACGCAGCAGGTGCGGTTGCACTGGTGGTCATACTTATGGTCGCACTTCATCTTCCCGGAACGTATTAAGTCTTTCTGCCTGCGATCTCATGCCGATCACGCCGCGCTTGTCATCCCCATTTCAATCAAGGGTGACCTGCCTGTCCCAATACCCTTGAAGGGCCATGCCTCGGCCCCGCGCGGATATCCGGACCCCACATGAGAAACGCATTACCTGCCGCCGCCCTTTCCGCCCGAAAGGTGCGGCGGTTTTTTTTAGAGCTGACCGGTTTTCATAATTTCCAACAACGCCGACAGAACCGAGTTCACTGCGACCGATGCCAGGATCATCCCCATGACACGGCTGATGATGGCGGCGCCTGAATGGCCGATCAGCCGAATGATCGGCTCGGCCAGCAACATCAGGACAAAGGCAATCGCAACAACCGACAGCATGACCAAAGCCGTGATCCCCTGATCAGCAACACTGTACCTGTTGTTATCGGTCAAGATGACGATGGCCAGCATCGCACCTGGTGAGGCAAGCGAGGGGACGGCAAGAGGAAAGATCGCTGGGTTGTGTTTGTGGAGTTCGTCTTTGATGTCGTCCTCGGCAGCGCGCTGCTCGACTTCCTGTTTGGGCTCGCCAAAAATCATGGTCAGCGCGAACAGGAAAAGGATAATGCCGCCAGCGACTTGAAAAGAGTTCAGGCCGATATCCAGCGCCTCGATCAGCAGTTGCCCGAAGACCAGGAAAAACAATAGAATCCCGGCGCTTATAAGCGAGGCCACAAGCGCCATCTTACGGCGTGCGGCGGCCCCAAGCCCTGCGGTAACAGCGATGAAGACCGGGATTGTTCCAATCGGATCAATAACAACCCAAAGCGTGACAAAATGCTCAAGTAAACCGTTCAAAACTGGAATTCCCTTCGTTTATTCCGAAAGGCTATAACGTTTCGCCCGTCAAAACCATGTTTAGGCGCAATTTGCACGTTCCGCCTGTTCAAATGCCTCTGCGGTTGCATCAAGAACCAGCAGGATCGAGGCATGACGGTTCTTATATTCCCGTGCGGGCATCAAAACCTCAAGCCCATCAAATGGGGCCTCGGGTGCCGATCCATCCTTTTTCAGCATCGAGGACAGTTGCTCGCGCGCCTTTTCGACCTGAGCACGCGTTGTGCCGACGATTGCTCCGCCAACGACCGAAGCAGAGGCCTGTCCCAAAGCGCAGGCTTTCACGTCCTGACCGAACTCTGAAATTCTGCCATCCTGAACTTTGACATCAACCGTGATGGTCGACCCGCATAGGGGCGAGCGTTTTTTCACCGTAGCGTCAGCGTCATCAAGCCGGCTTAGATGCGGAATGTCAGCAGCAAGGGCCAGAATTCGGCCAGAGTATAGCTTTATCAGGTCATTCTCGCCGGACATGGCTTTCCCTCGTTGAATGTTCCCAATACATAGTGGCCATCCACCGGGATGCAAAAGGTTTTTGTCATGTCTTCCTCAGTCGCGTTCGATGCATCGAGTTTGAAATTCAACGAGGCCGGGCTGATTCCGGCCATCGCTCAGGACGAAAATACGGGCGAGGTATTAATGATGGCCTGGATGAACCAGAGCGCCATTGAAAAGACGCTTGAAACCAGACGCGTTACCTATTGGTCCCGCTCGCGCCAGTCATTCTGGATCAAGGGCGAAAGCTCGGGCCATGTGCAGGAATTGGTTGATCTCCGCGTGGATTGCGACCGGGATTGCCTGCTTGTCTTTGTGCGCCAGACCGGTCCGGCCTGCCACACCAACCGTCGGTCGTGCTTTTACACAGCGGTCAGAGACGGGGACGAGGTCGAACTCATGGCCCCCATGGCCTGATCGGTCAAAGCCCGACCATCGCCCGAATATCTTCGGGCGTCGCCCCTTCGTCGCGAAACTTGGCAATGGCACGCGCATCGTCGCGTTTAGCCAGCCGTTTGCCGGCCTGATCGCGTATCAGGCGATGATGCAGGTAGATGGGTGTCGGCAAATTCAACAGCGTCTGCAGCAGAACGTGGATACGTGTGGCTTCGAACAGATCCTGACCGCGAACCACATGCGTAACTTTTTGTGCAGCGTCATCCAGAACGACCGACAAGTGATACGACGTGCCCATATCCCGGCGCGACAGAACGACATCCCCAACCGTTTCCAACATCTCTGCCTGTGTGAACCGGACACCGCCGGATTCAGCGCCTGGACCTTCTCCAATCTCTTGAAACCATGCAGTGTTTTTATCGATCTGAAACAGGCTGGATGTTTGTTGCAAAGCTTCGGCCATATCCAATCGCAACGGAATACTAAGCGGGCGTGGTTTACCCGATGAACCCTGTTGTTTCCAACGTGTGCGACACGTCCCCGGATAGATAATCCCGTCCGGACCAAGAAGTGGGGCTCCTTCCTGGGGAGCGCTGGCCGCGTTGGCGATGTCTTTTCGGTTGCAGCTGCACGGGTACAGCAGCCCCCGCGACCACAGATCGTCTAGCGCGGCATCATAGATTGCGGTTCGCGTGGATTGGCACAGCACCGGTTCAGGCCAAGACAGGCCAAGCCAATGCAAATCATCGTAAATCTGGGTTTCCCATGCCGGGCGCGAGCGAGATCGGTCGATGTCCTCGATTCTCAGCAAAAACAGCCCATTATTCGACTTTGCAAAATCATGGGCCAACATCGCCGAATAAGCGTGGCCGAGATGCAGCGGTCCTGTAGGTGATGGTGCAAATCTGGTTACTAAAGTCACACTTTTTCAACAATATAAACGTCAGACTTCATGTCCATTCCCGGAAGGTGCGGGCCATATTCCCGGAACAGCAATCGTGCTGCGCCCATATCCAGCCACTCACTTAGGCGAATGGTATAGCTGTGATCTTCAAGCGTATGATCATTATAAGAAAAAGCTAAAAGACCGTGTGATGGCAATGCGTTTATCAGCATATCCAGTGTCTCTGGCGGTGCGGCGCCGACGCCGATGACTCCGATCGCTGTGATTACTTTATATGCGCCAGCTTGCAGAGGGTTGGGATCTGTGATGTCAAAGCTAATCAGGTTGCGATACATCCCCTTGGCCTTGGCGCCCTCTAACATCTGCGGGGTGGGGTCTATTCCGTCGATGACCTCAAATCCTACCGCGTTCAGCGCGACGCCGGACAGACCGGTACCGCAGCCATAGTCTAGAATTGGGGTATTCGGCTCGGGCAGTTGCGACCAGAGGGCGTGGGCGATACGCCCCGGAGTCGCATAGCCGTTCGATCCAACCTCATCATCATAGGACGAGGCCCATTTCTGATAATGTGCTTTGGTCGCCTGAGGCGAATCCAGCCCATAGACATCCTTTAGGAATTTATCGCTCATACCGATATGTTAGGACGTCGGGGCCGGACCCGTCCAGTCACCAATGCGCCAACCACTTGGTCCATTCTTCCTTGGCCCGGTCAGTATAGGCCTTGTAGCGGTCTTTTCGGCCACGCCGACCGCCTTTTAACCCATCGACAGGACGGAACAGACCGAAATTCACGTTCATTGGCTGGAATGTCTTTGCCTCGGCACCGCCAGTGATGTGGTGGATCAAAGCGCCCATGGCACTGTCCTGCGGAACTTCGGGAACGGTACGGCCCAACATCTCGGCAGCAGCCAGACGTCCGGCCAAAAGACCCATCGCGGCGCTTTCCACATAACCTTCGACACCGGTAATCTGACCAGCGAACCTGATATTGGGCTTTGATTTCAGCCGCATCTGGGAATCCAGCAATGTCGGAGAATTGATGAACGTATTGCGATGAATACCGCCCAGCCGCGCAAAACTGGCATTCTCCAACCCAGGAATCATGCGGAATACATCGGTTTGGGCTCCGTATTTCATCTTGGTCTGAAAACCGACGATATTGAACAATGTTCCCAGGGCGTTATCCCGGCGCAGTTGAACCACCGCGTGAGGCTTTACCTCGGGCTGATGCGGGTTCGTCAGGCCGACCGGCTTCATCGGTCCGTGGCGCAACGTTTCACGACCGCGCTCGGACATAACCTCTATCGGAAGACAGCCATCGAAATAGCCTGCGGTCTCTCCTTCATGGAACTCGGTCTTGTCGGCGGCCAGCAGGGCGTCGATGAAGGCGTCGTACTGTTCTCGGTCCATCGGACAATTCAGGTAAGCGGTGCGTTCTTCTTCGGTCTCACCCTTGTCATACCGAGATTGCATCCAAGCTTTGCTCATGTCGATGCTGTCTGCATATACGATTGGTGCAATGGCATCAAAGAACGCCAACGACTCGGCGCCGGTTTCCGCGCGGATTGCTTCTCCCAATCCAGCAGACGTCAGAGGGCCGGTGGCAAATATCCATTGGCCGTCAGAGGGCAGGGCGGTCACTTCTTCGCCAGTGATTTCGACAAGGGGGTGAGCCTTTAACTTGGCCGTCACAGATTCCGCAAACGGATCGCGATCTACAGCCAATGCGCCCCCGGCCGGCAGTCGGTGTGCATCTGCCGTTTTCAAGATCAAACCTTCGGCCTCGCGCATTTCCCAATGCAGCAGTCCAACGGCGTTCTGTTCGTCATCATCCGACCGGAATGAGTTCGAGCAGACCATCTCGGCCAAGTTGCCGGTCTGATGCGCAAAAGTTCCGACTTTTGGGCGCATTTCGTGAATCACGACCTCGACGCCCATTTCCGCCGCCTGCCAGGCAGCCTCGGACCCGGCCATGCCGCCGCCCACGATATGCAATTTCTGTGTCATAAGCTGCCACATAGGGCACAGAAGATCGCAACGCAACACAGCAGCGATGGCGCACGGGAAATCATGTTTTCAAGGGATTTTTGGGGTCGCCGATGCGGGAATGTCTGCGCCAGTGAGAGAAACCAGCTCGGAGGGACCTTCCGCCCACGGCGACCCAAAAAGTGTTCAAGGACTTAGCCTCGTCTCAGCATTGCCACAGTAACGCCCATTTGAAAAGTCCAAAAATGGCGACATTGCGGAAAAATATGCATGACAAATTCCTTATTGGCTCCAATTTGGATCTCTTTTTCCGATAAATGCAGATATTCCTTCTTCGGTATCCCGATGCATCATATTCTGAGCCATTACCTCGCCGGTATAGGAATAGGCCTGATCCAATGGCATATCCAACTGGCGGTAGAAGGCCTGTTTTCCGACTTTCACGGCAGATCCCAGTTTGGAGGCAAGCTGCTCGGCCAGTGAAACAGCCTCATGCTCCAACAGCATTTCTGGCACCACGCGATTGACAAGACCCAGCTCAGCAGCTCGTGACGCCGGAATGAAATCTCCGGTCGTCAACATCTCGAAGGCGTGTTTGCGTGGAATGTTTCGGCTAAGAGCAACCATTGGAGTCGAACAGAACAGCCCGATATTCACACCGTTTACGCCAAACCGCGTCCCTTCGGCAGCTACAGCAAGATCGCAGGTTGCAACCAACTGGCATCCGGCCGCCGTAGCAATGCCGTGCACCTGGGCAATTACCGGCTGCGGAAGCGACTGAATCGAAAGCATCATTTTCGCACAGCGATTGAATAGGTCCTGGAAATAGGCTTTGCCGCCGTCTTCAGATTGGCGCCCAGCTGTCATCTGTTTCAGATCATGACCCGCACAAAAAGCTTTGCCTTTACCAGAAAGGATCACCGCCCGGATGGAACTGTCTTCGCGCAGAGTATCAAGTTCAGTCTGCAGTGCAGCCAGCATTTCGTCACTTAGGGCGTTGAGTCGGTCTGGCGCATTCATTGTAAGCCTAGCCACGGCGTCTGCGTCATTTCGTTCCAGAATTCCCATCTTGCCCTCCGATCTGATGTGAGGCCAACTCTAGGTCGGCAAATCCAGGAGGGGAAGTATGTCATTGGCAATGAATCGGGAGGAACTGGAGGATTATATGAGCCAAATCTTCCCCCAGGTCAGTCAGGATTATTCGGTCCAGGATCTGACCGAAGAGTCCATCGTCATGAGACTTGCCGTTGGCGATCGTCATTTGCGCCCCGGTGGGACCGTCTCGGGGCCGTCTATGTTTGGATTAGCTGATGTAAGCGTTTACGCACTGATCCTGGCGCGCAGGGGCCAGCAGTCTCTGGCCGTGACAACCGGTTGTTCAATGGACTTCATGCGTAAACCAGATGGAAATGCAGATTTGATTGCGCGCTGCACCTTGCTGAAGCTAGGAAAAACCCTTGCCGTAGGTGACGTTCTAATATTTTCGGAAGGGTCAGACAAACCCGTCGCACGCGCAACGATGACCTATTCTTTACCACCAGAGGGGTCAGCTGCGGCAGCTTTTGGGTGAAAAAATGGCCGGGATAAACCCGGCCAAGGAAGAGGTCCCATATAGGGACTGGGGATTACCTAGCCCTGCCAAAAAGGGCGTTCGATCTCTCGTCTGGCCTGATAATTAGTCAGGCCCACATCCTTCAGCAGCCTGTCATCGAGATTGGACAAGTTAATTCGGCTGCGGCGTTGCCGCTCCCATTTTGTGACCGTCGCCGCAAACCGCACGGCCAGTGCGGCAATCAGCGGCAGCCGGGGGCTGTCGTTAAGCGCTATCAGGGCGGGGTTGTGCATTGCGCGTGTCATCTTGGGGTTCCCTTCAAATTGTATTGACACAAACGTAATATGTTCGGTATGAACACTTGATACATTCAGAATTGTGCTGCAATCAAAGGAAGAATTGTAATGGATACAATTTGGCCAGAGTCACTGCCTAAATCCAAAGGGCCAAAATATACACTGGTCGCCGATACAATTCGAAAAGCTATAGATAACAATCTTTTGGAAGTCGGTACAAAGCTGCCGCCGGTACGGGAACTTGCCTATAGGTTACAAATCACACCGGGCACCGTTGCGCGCGCCTATACAATACTCACAGACGAAGGTCTGCTCAGCGCCGAAGTAGGACGTGGTACATTTGTGGCCCCGCCCAAGGCGCCTCTGCTCGATGATGTCTGGGCTCGGCAACTTCATCTCAGAGATGACAAATATGAAGCCAATGTCAGCCTGTTCAGCCCAAGGCTCGCCGATATGGGGCAGGTGGCCCTGATCCGCGAATGTATGCAGAAAGTGGCACAATCCGATCCACGCCTGTTTATGAACTATCCAACCCGCGATGCGTATAAACCTATGCGACAGGCTGTTGTAGATTGGCTTTCCGATTTGCCATTGGGACCAATTTCGCAGGACGATATCGTTCTGACCCACGGCGGACAAAACGGCCTTTGCCTTGTATTTCAGACAATATTACGCGGACCAAAGCCGATCGTTCTGGTTGAGGATCTGTCATACGCGGGGTTCCGACGCGCCGGTGAGTTGATGCGTGCAGAGGTCGTTGGCGTAAAGATGGACAAATGGGGCGTGGATCCCAACGCTATGGAGCATGTCCTTCGCCAGTCGGCGGCGCAGGCCATATGTGTCTCACCCGAGGTTCAAAATCCGACCGGCTCACATACGCCACTGGAACGCCGCAAAGAAGTTGTGGAAATCGCGCGGCGGTTTGGCGTCCAGATAATCGAAGACGACTGCTACCGCATGGGTGATGCAAGAGCGCCCAGCTATCGCGCCCTGGCGCCGGAAAGGGGATGGCATGTGTCGTCGATCTCGAAGATCTTGACGCCCGCACTGCGTGTCGGGTTTGCCATAGCGCCGCGCGAGCGCAGCGTTGATCTGCGCCGTTCAGCGGAATATGGCTATTTTGGCCTTGCTCAGCCGCTTGCCGAACTGGCGCGGCTGATGTTGTCTGATCCGCGGACGCGCCAAATCGCAAAAGATGTCCGGACCCGGATGGGGGAATATGTGCGCGTGGCCGTAAACGCCCTGGGTGGGTTCGACCTGAACTGGGCCTCAGATGTACCTTTTGTCTGGCTGAACTTGCCTTCTGGTTGGCGAGCGGCTGCGTTCAGCCGCGCAGCCGAGCGAGAGGGAATTCAACTGCGGTCTGCCGATGAGTTTGCTTTGCGTGACGGGCGCGCGCCCAATGCGGTGCGCATTGCCATGAACGGGCATGTATCGTTGGATCAATTCGAGGACGCAATGCAGCGTCTCAGGCGTTTGCTGGATAATCCACCCGAACAGATTTCGGTGTAAGGGGACGCTTAATGGATATTCGGGAAATGCGGGACAGGGGATTTGTCGTCACACCGATGCTCAAAAGTGACTTCGAAGACCTGCACCTTGCAGCCAGCGATCCGTTGATTTGGGCCGGGCATCCCGCCAAATCCCGCCATCAGAAAGAAGTTTTCGCCCCTTATTTCGATTTTCTGTTGAGCGCAGGTGGGTCAGTGACAGTACGCGAAGAGGCGACAGGCCGGGTCATCGGGTGCTCTCGCTATTATGAGCCTCCCGAAGTTCCCGGGGGCATCGGCATCGGATACAGCTTTATCACCCGTGATCACTGGGGCGGAGCCAGCAATCGGGCGATCAAATCGCTGATGGTAAATCAGGTGTTCGGCGAACTGGATGAGGTCTGGTTTCATATCGACCCAACCAACTTGCGATCACAAAAAGGGACCGCGAAACTTGGGGCGCGGTACGTTGATACCCGGCAACTTGTTCTTGGTACCGGGGCTGGGCAGTGGATGCGTTGGGTATTGACGGAAAAAGATTGGCAAAAACATGGGGTAAAATAATACCTATTTTGTAATACATTGTTTTTGCTAAGTTAAAACTGATTTGCGTGTATTGACCCGCCTTTCGCGTGGGTTTAAACCCCATCCATCGAATTCGGACCGCTCCGTATGGGGGCGGTCTTTCACATCAAACAGGACTATCCTGCCATGAAAACCTTTTCTGCAACACCTGCAGACATCGACAAGAAATGGATCCTGATCGACGCCGAGGGCGTTGTTCTGGGCCGTCTTGCCTCGATCGTCGCCATGCGTCTGCGTGGCAAGCACAAAGCGTCGTTCACCCCGAACATGGACATGGGCGACAATGTCATCGTGATCAACGCTGACAAAATCCAGATGACCGGCAAGAAGCGCGAAGAGAACTTCTACTGGCACACTGGCCACCCGGGCGGCATCAAGTCGCGCACCAAGCAGCAGATCCTCGAGGGCAAATACCCCGAGCGCGTCGTGACCCAGGCGGTCAAGCGCATGCTGCCGGGCAACCGCCTATCGCGTCAGGTTATGACCAACCTGCGTGTTTATGCCGGTGCCGAGCATCCCCATGAGGCGCAAGCGCCCGAAGTTCTGGATGTTGCATCCATGAACAAGAAAAACACCCGGAGCTAATGACCATGGCTGATCAGATCAATACTCTCGAAGAGCTGAGCGCCGTAGCAGGCGTTGAAGTTGTGGCCGAAGAAGTCATCGTGCGTGAACCCGTACGCGACGAACTGGGTCGTGCCTATGCCACCGGCAAGCGTAAAGACGCTGTTGCCCGCGTTTGGATCAAGCCGGGTTCCGGTAAGGTCACCGTGAACGGCAAAGACCAGGACGTGTACTTTGCACGCCCCGTTCTGCAGCTGATCCTGCGCCAGCCGTTTCAGGTTGCCGGCGTAGAAGGTGAGTTCGACGTTGTTGCAACCGTCAAAGGCGGTGGCCTGACCGGTCAGGCCGGTGCGGTCAAGCACGGCGTCTCGAAAGCGCTGCAACTGTACGATCCGTCGCTGCGTGGCGCACTGAAAGCCGCTGGTTTCCTGACCCGCGACAGCCGCGTTGTGGAACGTAAGAAATACGGTAAGCGCAAAGCGCGTCGTTCGTTCCAGTTCTCCAAGCGTTAATCGCTGGCACGAACCTTCAAGACTGTTTCAAACGGCCGCACAATGTTGCGGCCGTTTTTCTTTTGTTGATTGGGATTTGGTTTGCCGAATCTGTT
This sequence comes from Ruegeria sp. CDSC025, assembly GCF_059610805.1. Classification (NCBI taxonomy): domain Bacteria; kingdom Pseudomonadati; phylum Pseudomonadota; class Alphaproteobacteria; order Rhodobacterales; family Roseobacteraceae; genus Ruegeria; species Ruegeria sp. CDSC025. The sequence goes on from NZ_JBXWOJ010000001.1 coordinate 474,146, forward strand.
TTCGAACTCAGCCAGCTGCTTTGGTTTCGATCAGCGGGGCCAGAATCTGGAACATGAAATCAGACAGAACCCTGTTGCCGTCGGCATTCAGATGACCATCGTATCTGAAATACAGATCTTTACCTGTGGAGCTGTATTCTTCGGTGAGGTAGGGCAACGCTTCGTGCCACTGAAATCCTTGCTCGGCCACCACACCCTCCATCAGGCGGTCGGGTAGGCCGGGATCAACCTCGGGATCAGAAGATGTTTTTGCGGCCTGGAGAACCTGAAACAACTGTGGGACAGACACGACCACAAGCTCGGATCCCTGCGACTGCGTGAAGGTGGCCATGCGGGTAAACACCTCCTTTGTCGTCTCGACTTTGGCCTGAAACAGCTCGCTCATCGGGGTGGTGAAAAACGCCTTTCGCGGCGTCATCAGGTACAGTTGGGTATAGCTCTGATCGTTGGCCATCAGCATTCGCTTTAACATCGTGACCGAGTGCAGCGAGGATTTCTTGATATTCCCGGACCCCACAACCGAGCTGACATCGCTGTAAGCGACATCAACGCCATCAACGGTCCGAATAGGCTCATTTGCAAACATATCGTTGGGAAGAAAGGTCACCAGCACAATATCGGGGTTATATTTTTCGCTTAACCGCTCAAGATACAGCGCCTGTTGAGATGTGTTATATCCCGGCACGCCTGCGTTGATCAGCTGCACAGACATGCCTTCATCCAGGAATTTCTGGGCCAAAAGTTCAGGCCAGATATCGCCCAGCTCGTTTGAAGCGCCGAAGGTAAATGAATCCCCCAGCAGCAGGATCTTGATGGTGCTTCCATCGTCTGCGGTATTGGCTGGAAAACGCGTTTCACGAAACCCGTTTTCGTCGACTTTATACTCGACCGTGAACTCTGGTGCATTGATGGCGACGACAGTGTTTGGCCTGTTCGTATGCCCGACGACCGGGTCCTTCAATCCAAGTGGACCGCCCTCTGGATATGTTGTCAGAACGCCTTGTGGTGACAGCCAACGGATGCCCAGCTCCACACCAGCAAGAAGCGTTGCAGAGATCATCACGATGATCAGAAAGTTCAGAATTTTTGACCGCATTTTTTATCTAACTACCTAGAATACCATTTACTGAATTGGTCCCGTTTTCGTGGTAATGACAAGGACGCACAAAACACATTTCTGAATGTTGAGATTAACAGCCTGCACACGTCAAGCGTGAGACGAAAAGAAAGTCGCTCCAACACGGATTTGTCAGTCCGTTTCACGTCCTAAAGCCTGTTGAGCCAAAGTAAGGAATTTCTGCCGAGTCTGGTCGATCTTTCGTTTGTTCAGGCTTGGGAACCACCTGCGAACTGGGATCGCCTGCTTATTTCCGAAACTGTCTATCCAGACCCATCGTCCTGAGCCGTCGGCCAGCGTCTGATAGACGATGTTGCCGGGGTTCTGGTTACTGACCAAAACGTTCTCTTTGACCAAAATATCAAAATGCGCGTTCAACGAATCCAAGTGATGCGGCTTAAGGCGACGGCTTTGGACCAAGCCAATAAGGCTGGGCGATAGCTGTCCGTCAGGCTCGGAAATCCGCTCGTACATAAGCGCCAGACCCAGGTCCGTCTGAACCACACCTCGCACCTCACATACGGGGATAGGGGCAGCGGATTTCTGGTGACGCACCATAAGATCAAACGACTCGTGAAACTCGCGCAGAAATCCTTTGAACGCCGTCGAGCGTCGAAACATCCGATCAAACCAGGTATCCGTCACAAGATGAGCTTCGTCATCTATCGTCTGAGGTTGCGGGATCTTCAGCAGAGTGTCCGGCAGATCAGGGTGTTGATAGACAAATTGCCGATTACCCTGCGCGATGATCTTACGATCTTTCAACGATAACAGATTTTCGATTCGAGTTTTTTCCATTTCGCCTAACTATAGTGGTTTTGCATTGGAACCAATTATCCGCAGGTGGATAGCCCAAAACAAAATGAAAAAGCCGTCCGTATTGGAACGGACGGCTCATGGTTTCTAACGCCTGAATGCTGATCAAACTCTGTTTTTCAGACGTTACTCTTCGTGGACCAGCTTCCAAGCACCGTTTTCAACAACGCTCACAAACACCGTGTCGGCACCTTGGTGGTCGTCCGGCGAAAACGAGATGTGATTTCCAACCAGTTCGTCGTTGTAGTCGAGTGTCTCCATCGCAGCGATAAAACTGTCATGAGTCAGATCGGGGCCGGCGGCGTCCAGCGCCTTAACCATCATTTCAGCCGCAGAATAGCCCAACATCGCAAATCCAACGGGGTCTTCGCCTGTTGCAGCCTTATACTCTTCGATGAAGGCTGCAGGGGCCGGTTGATCCGCGCGGGCCCACAAGTCCAGCCATGAGGCGGCGGCATAAAAACCATCCGTCACGCCACCCGGCACCTGGGCAACGACGGTCAGGAAGCTGGCTGATGTTCCCAAGAATTTCATATCCGTTAGACCCATCTTTTTGGCGGTGCCAACCACGGTGATCGCCTGCCGAACCCCAAGGGCCATGGTGACGATGTCGCAGCCTTCATCTCTGAGCTTGCTCAGAGAGCCCACGAAATCGGTCTCATCGGGCTTGTGGGTGGTTTCTGTGCCAAATCCGATCCCAGCCTCTTCGGCACCCGCCTTGCTGCCTTCCAGAATCTCCTCGCCGAAATCGGTGGGCAGATACATGGTGCAGACTGTTTGCGATCCGAATTCGCCGGCCAGATAGTTCACGCCAACACGCGCCTGATCGAAATAGGTGGAAAAGGACGTGAATTTGTTGCGCACTGGTTCTTGCAGCATTTTCTGCGACGACGTCAAAGGCGCGACATTCGGAATGCCCTTGGGATCCAGCAGTTTGAATCCGGCCAGGTTCATCGGCGTACCCAGAGATTGCAACATCGCAAACACCTTGTCGCGGTTCAGCAACTTGTTGTAGCCCTGCATCGCGCGCGGCATCTGATAGCCATTATCCTCAACCACAAAACGGATGGTCCGACCGTGAACACCACCTGCAGCGTTCACGCGGTCGAACACCACATTGGCGCCTTTGGTGGCTGGGACACCAACAGCGGCGAAGATACCGCTCAGATCATTTACCGAGCCGATTACGATCTCATCATCCGTAACACCCTGTGTCTGGGCGCTGGAGAGCGTCGCGACAGCCGTCAAAACTGTGGCAGCGGACAGCCGTTTAATCAGATTCCTCATTACAATCCTCCCTTTGGATAACGTTTTGTCTAATTGTACATGTCTTCAATAAGATGTTCGTGTTTCTTTTCCACAAAGCTGCGCTTGAGCTTCATTGTGGCCGTCAGTTCGTCATCATCTGCCGTCAGCAGAACATCTATCAGGCGGAAATCCTTGATCTGCTCAACCCTTGCGAAATCCTTGTTTGCGGCACCCACTTCGTCTTTGATCTGGTCCCGAACCTCGGTGGAGGCACAAAGAGAGGCGAAATTCGAGAAGGGGACCTTTCGATCCTGCGCAAATTTCTCCACGTTTTCCTGATCAATCATGATTAGTGCAGTCAGGAACTTGCGCTTATCGCCAATTACAACTGCGTCCGAGATAAAGGGGCTGAACTTGAGACGGCTTTCAATCTCGGCCGGGGCTATATTTTTGCCGCCCGCCGTGATGATAAGATCTTTGAGGCGACCCGTAATGGTCACGAAACCGTCTTGGTCGATCTCGCCCATATCACCAGTACGCAACCAACCATCGGCAGTGAAAGTCTCGGCTGTTTTGGCGTTGTTTCGCCAGTAACCCTGAAAGATGTTCAACCCTTTAAGCTGAATCTCTCCGCCTTCGGAAATACGGACGTCATTGACCGGCACAGCCTTTCCAATGGTTCCGATCCTGTTGTTTCCAAGTGTATTCAATGTCGCCAGGCCCGATGTTTCGGTCATACCAAAACCTTCGACCAGAGGTACACCAATGGCCCAGTACCATTTCAGCAAGTCCGCCGAAATCGGAGCGGCGCCGCTTCCACCGCGCCGCATATTGTCCAACCCCAGCATCCGGCGCAGGTTACGCAGAACCAAACGGTCCCAAAGCCAGTACTGCGCGGCAACACTGGCCGGGACCGGCTTGCCCGCCAGGATATATTCGGCACGTGCCAGACCCGCCTTTACCGCCATTCCAAAGGCCGCGCGCCCGGTCGAGGTTGCATCCTGGGCCATGATCTGAACCTGAGAATAGATCTTTTCCCATACACGCGGGACCGCCGTAAACGTCGAAGGAGAAACCTCTTGCAGATTTGCGAAAACAGTCTCGGGGCTTTCGGCAAAGTTGACGACAGATTTCGTTGCCAGCGGGAAATATATGGAAACATCACGCTCGAGGATGTGGCAGAGCGGCAAAAAGCACAGCTGTTCATCTGTTTCCAATGCGGGCAAGGAATGGGCGCCGGCTTCGATTGCGGCCAGGATGTTCTCGTGGCTCAGCATTGCGCCTTTTGGCATGCCGGTCGTGCCGGACGTATAGACAAGAAGGGCGGTATCCTGCGGGGATGCAAGCGCGATTTCGGCGTCAAAGCGGTTCGGCTCTTCACGCTCGGTTTGCTGACCTAGCTCATAAAGATCGCCGATCAACATGCAGCGGTCATGGTCCAGGTCATGCAGACCTTCATCCTCAAGGATGATAACCTTCAAAAGATTGGAAAGATCACCTTCGACCTCAAGGAACTTGTCCAACTGCTCTTCATTTTCGACCACCAGAAAACGGCTGTCACTGTCATTGATCAGATATTTCAGTTGCGCGGCCGAATCCGTCGTATAGATGCCCGAGGCGATCCCCCCGACGCCCTGAATGCCCATATCGAACCAAGCCCATTCTTTTCGGTCCTCGGACAGGATCGATACGACCTCACCGCGTTTCAAACCGAGCTTTTGCAGGGCGAGGCCTATCCATTTCGCGTGCTGCCAGTAATCCGCCCAGGAATAGGATTTCCAGATACCGAAATCCTTTTCACGATGCGCCGTACGCGCGCTCAAATCGGCACAACGCTTTTGAAATAGTTGCCCGATGGTTGTGCATTCATCTACATAGACCGGTCGCTGACCGGGATTTGCGTTGTACTGAACACCGTTGATCATAATCTGAGAGGGCAGGGTGCTTATATTCATGCTGCTCACCTCCACGTCTTCTTGCGTTTCCAGCGACGGTTTTCACGCGAACCTTCTTCCTGCACGCCCAGATAGAAATTCTGGATGTCTTCTGACTGCATCAGCTCATCCGCGGGGCCATCCATGACGATGCGCCCGACCTCCATGACATAGCCGTGATGCGCCAGTTCCAGCGCAGCATTGGCGTTCTGTTCAACCAGCATCATCGTCATGTTCTGTTCATCATTCAGGCGCTTCAGGATTCCGAAAATCTCTTGCACAAGCAAAGGAGACAGGCCCAGCGAGGGCTCGTCCAGTAACATGATCCTTGGATTTGCCATCAACCCCCTCCCGATTGCCAACATCTGTTGTTGGCCTCCGGATAAGGTCCCCGCCTCTTGATTGCGGCGTTCTTTCAGGATCGGGAAGTATGAAAAAACCAGATCGCGATCATGATCAATTTGCCCCCGGTCCGACGAGGTATAGGCCCCGAGACTCAGGTTCTCCTCCACGGTCAAAAGGGGGAATACTTCGCGCCCTTCGGGTACGTGGACGACGCCTTTCTGCACGACTTTATGCGGCTCGGCCCCTTGAATTTCGACCCCGTCAAAGCTGATCTTGCCCTTTTCCGGGTCCATTACGCCGGACACGGTTTTCATCAATGTAGTCTTGCCGGCCCCATTGGCCCCAAGGATCGACACGATTTTACCCGGATGAACATCCAGCGACACGCCCCGGATTGCCATGATTGGCCCGTAAAAACTTTCGACATTGCGAATGGTCAGGATCGGATCGTTCATGAAACTTTCCCCAGATAGGCCTCAACCACTGCCGGGTGTGACTGTACCTGCGCAGGGGTTCCCAGTGCGAGCATTGCCCCATCCGCCATTGCAAGGACCCGATCCGAGACGCCCGAAACCAAAGCCATGTCATGTTCGACCATCAGCACCGTAATCCCCATCTGCCGCCGGATATCGTCTATCCACCAGCGCATATCGGTCGTTTCCTCGACCGACAGCCCCGAGGCCGGTTCATCCAGCAGTAACAACTTGGGATCGGTGGCCAGGGCGCGGGCAACTTCAACCACTTTGCGCACACCGTAAGGTAGGCCTGATATCATCTTGTCGCGATAGGCCTGCAGATCAAGAAAATCGATGATTTCTTCAACCTTTTCACGGTTTTCGATCTCTTGCCGCCGGGCCGACGGCAGGAACAGCACCTCGGATAAAAGTTTTGTCTTGCGGTGCCGATGTCGCCCGACCAGCAGGTTCTGCAGAACAGTGGCGTGTTCGAACAGTTCGATATTCTGAAACGTCCGCGCAACACCAAAAGCTGCAACGCCGGACGGTTTCACCTGCAGCAAGTTATGCCCGTCATACCGGATTGAACCCTCTTTTGGTTCATAAAAGCGCGAGATCAGATTGAAAACGGTCGATTTACCCGCGCCGTTGGGGCCGACTATGGCAAAAACCTCGCCGTCTTCGACCGAAAAGGACAGGTCGTTCACAGCCGTCACGCCACCAAATTTCAAGGTGACATTCTTAAATTCAAGCAGGCTCATCTCAGACGCTCCGTCTTGAGATAGGATTTCTGACGTTTGAACATGTCCTTGCGATAGAAGGGAAACAGTTCGAACCATGTCCGGATCTTCAGCCAACGTCCATACATCCCCATGGGTTCAAACAGGATAAAGGCGATCAGGATCATGCCGAAGATACCAAATTCCAATCCCGGAATTGCGACGGTGCTGCCCCCGAAAACTGCGCCGACATACTCTTTTGCGATCGACAAAAATTGCGGCAGAAACCCAATGACGACAGCACCCAGGAATGCCCCGTGGATTGAGCCCAGACCACCGATCACGATCATCATCAGCAACTGAATTGAGATTAGGACGCTGAATGTCTCGTTATTGAACGCGCCCGAGAACATCCCCATCAGAGCACCCGCCCAGCCGGTCACAGCGCAGGACAGGGCAAATGAGATCATCTTGGTCTGCGCAATATCAACACCCATCGCCTGGGCCGAGACCTCAGAATCTCGCACGGCGATGAAACTGCGCCCAAGCGGTGCGCGCAGCAGGTTGATATAGCCCAGAGTGACCAGAACCGCGACTGCAAGCACCAGCCAGAAGAATTGGACCGGCGTAGCCCAGCGATCGACCATGAATCCAAATATCTCGACCCCGCCGATATATTTACCGGCGACCCCGCCGGTGATCGGCTCGGCCAGGACAATCACGTCATCCATCAGGATCGACAGGGCCATGGTAAAGATTGCCAGGTAGATACCGTGAAGGCGCAGGGCCGGGATAGCAACGGTCACCCCTGCTATCCCGGTCAGGATACCGGCGATCGGGAAGGCCAGCAGGAATGGCAAGCCTGCCTCAATCAAGATGATATTCGCATAGCACCCAAAAGCCAGAAAAGCCGCATGCCCAAGGCTGACCTGTCCGGTATGGCCGGTCAGTATCATCAACCCAAGACCTGCAATCGCCCAGATTAGAACATTTGTCAGCTCACCCAGATAGAATGCGTCCAACCACAACGGAGCAGCGATCACGACGCCTAGAAGGATCAGGTATAGGCTCAGTTGATACCGGTCTTTCCAAGGCCGGATATCTTGCATGTAACTGGTCTTGAAAATGATCCGCATCGCTTAAACCTTTTTGACCCTAACTTGGCTGAACAGCCCATTGGGGCGAAAGATAAGGACAGCCAACAACAGCGCATAAGGTGCAATCTGACTGTACCCAGCAGCGATATAGCGACTGGCAAACGGTTCGATTACGCCAACGATCAAACCTCCGGCCAATGCTCCAGGTAAACTTCCGAATCCGCCAATGACCGCAGCGGCGAAGGCCTTAATGCCCAGAAGTCCGGTTGCCGGGTCCACGGATCCTTTGGCGGCAAACAAAATGCCTGCGATACCCGCAACCACGCCGGCCAACGCCCAGATGAAACCCTGCACACGTTTTACCGGGATACCCATATAATAGGCCGCCAGCTGATTTTGTGAGGCACCCTGCATTGCAAGCCCAAGCTTGGTACGACTGAAGAACTGGTACAGCCCCCAGGTCAGCAGAACGGTAACGACAATAACCGCCACGTCCTCCATCCCCAGTACAAGGCCACCAAAACGCACTTCTTTTCCGGCCAGTGGATTCTGCAGCGTCTGCGGTTCGTGCCCCCAAATCAGACCAGCGACAAATCGGATTACAAAGCCCAGGGCGATGGTCAGAATGACCACAGCCGTCTGGCTTTCCCCGAAAAGTCGCCGAATGATCAACCGGTCCAGCAAGTACCCCAGCACGCCCATGATCCCCAACGAGATCGGCAAGGCCAGCCAAAAAGGCAGCCCTATATATTCGGCATTTGTAAGCCCGATGGTAACAAAGGCGCCCAGCATCATGAGGTCACCCTGTGCGAAATTCACTGCCTCGGTCGCCTTGTAAATCAGAACAAATCCGAGCGCGATCAGCCCATAGACACAGCCATTCGCCAGCCCGCTAATCAGCAGCTGCGCATTATCCAAACTCACCTCCCTATACCGGTTGCTCCGGGTTCATTTAGATCCCGGGCCTCCTCCTTAGCCCGGGGTTTGTACTACTATGGCGTGATAATTACCTTTCCGTCACTCTTTTGCAGCGCATCAACCAGCCCGGACATAACATTTTTTAATGTAAGCTTTTCAGAAACATCTGTTTTCCAACGCCCGTCCGCAAAGCGTGCCTGAACCTCGGCAACGACACGTACCACATCTTCGCGAGGCGTCGCTGTCATCCATTGTGTCAGCCAAAACCCTTCGATTTTCTTACCCATAAAGATGAGCTGTCCTGTCTGCGTTAGTTTGGGCAGTTCAGGGCTGAGCTTGCCATAACACACCCAGCGCGCACCTTTCGGCATCGCACAGAAAATCTGTTCGGAAATCTGGTCGGCGACGGCATCCAAAAAGACCCGAGGTTTAAGCTCTTTGCTAAGCGCTGCGAATTTCTGCAGCATGTCGGGGTCTGATGTCACCAGCACCTCATGCGCGCCCAGCTCTTTCAATGCAGCAACGGTCTCAGCGCGTCTCACGATTGCAATCGGCTTGAGCCCAAGATCGCGACCGAGGCTGCACATAAGCTTGCCCAACTGACTGGTTGCGGCAGATACGATAAAAGCATCTCCGGCCTGACGCGCCAGATCGACCATCGCCATGGCCGTCATCGGGTTCACAATCTGTGCTGACCCATCGTCATCCGAGATATCCGGGCGCAGTGGAATACACATTTGTGCATCGGTCAGAGCGTACTCGGCCCAGGCACCGGAATGAGTGGCCATGAATGCCACGCGCTGTCCCTGCAAACCCTCGGCTCCGGCCCCGGTGGCGATGACGTCTCCACATCCCTCAAACCCGGCCGGAGACCCCTTTACCCTAGGCTGCCCGTATTCACCCTTGATAAAATGCAGATCGGACGGATTAACCGATGACGCCCTCAGGCGGATCAGAACCTGTCCTGCGCCCGGCTCGGGCACAGGCATTTCCGTTTCGGCCAGCCAATCAGACGCATTTTGGATGCTGGGACCAGTGGCTTTGCCCGAATACCCATGATGAGTTTGAACGATCGCAAACATGGAAGTGGGAAGGGGGGTCATGAGCGTACCTTTTCTGAACGATAGGAAACTGTCGGGTCCTGCTTGACTGCATCAAACCAACAATTTCGAAAATGATGGCCATGATCGACATCAACCGTGGCATATGTGTTCAGATCAGCCAAGCAAATGGCCAAAGGCGCGTCAATCGAACTATTCTTTGACGTAGGGAAAGACCGCCTGTTTCGGCGGTCTTTCTAATTCTTACTGACCAGTCAACAGGGCCTGAAGTTCCTGAATTTTCAGCGCGATTGTTGCAGGTGAGGCTTTGATATCATCGAGAATACCAACCGCTTTTACCTTCAGTTCTTCTGCCAGTGTGCTTTCCTGAACTGAGGCCACCATGGCGTCATAGTCAAAGTTATCAACACTCATAGCGCCGCTCTCAACCCAGGAATTCAGCAGCTCTTGCCCCTGGTTGGTGAGGGCAGCGACCTCTTCTCCAGCCTGATCGACCAGCTCAGTCGCTGTTTCACCAGCTTGAGTGGCTAGGTCAGACGCGGCTTCGCTGGACTGTTCGACGATTTCAGCCGCCTGTTCCGTAACGGAAGACGCAGCTTCGCCAGCCTGTTCAGTAACCGATTCTACGGCTTCGGACACGGCGTTTCCGGTTTCTTCAGCGGCGGCTTGCGGCTGTTCGACCGGAGCGGCAGGTTGATTCAGATAGTAATAGATTGCGGCGCCAACGCCGGCGACGACGACCCCTAGCAAGATTATACGCGACATGGGATTCTCCTTTGAAATATGTGTCGCCGAGATGGGGGGAAACTAGCGGACTGGAAAGGGGAATTCGTGGAACATCCTCTCAGAACAAGGGATTGAGCCAGTGTACGCCGATCTGGGCCGATCCCATGGCAATAACACGCCAACGTTGAACAACCAGTGGCCGAGATGCCATTCTTGTCAACCAACCCACAGGGTCGCACAAATGCCTGTTCGACAGGGAAGCACAGAGGCTAAGAATTCTCGTAGGAAGGCGCGCAAAGCGAATAAGGCGACAAAGACCTGCATTTCAGGTGCTTGAGCTAAATTCCGGAAAGCTGGTTGCCAATCATGCGCTGAATGGCTGATGGCGGAGAGACAGGGATTCGAACCCTGGGTGGGCTTGCACCCACAACGGTTTTCGAGACCGCCCCGTTCGACCACTCCGGCACCTCTCCGCGGGGGTCTGTGAGGGGGGGATTTAGTGATGAACACCCGGGGGTGCAAGCAGAAAGTTTCATAATTTATCAATCCCAGGATTTTCCGTTGCCAGATGCCGCAAAACCCCTAGGCTTCTGTACATGAGACATTTTACGCACCACATGACCACCGCCCTTTCGCTGTTTCTTTTCACAGTATTCATGTTGCCAATCCCGGCATCCGCTGCCGGGCGCGATAGGATCGAGGCATTCTTGACCACGACCGGTTTCGACGTTGCCCTTGAAAGTATTGCTCTGGCCTCGGCCTCGGCACCTCAGATGCTGGGTTTTGACCCCGATGGATTCGGGTCGGACTGGGCGCGGCTGACCGAAGAAGTTTTCGATACCAAAGACATGCATGAAACTGCAGTTTCGATTTTAGAGCAGACGCTCAGCGATCAGGCGCTGAATCACGCGGTAGAATTCTATGCATCAGATCTGGGTCAACGACTGGTCTCTGCTGAAAACGCTTCCCATCTGATCGAGGATGACGAAGCGAAACAACAGCAGGGGCAAGAGATAGTCGCTCAACTTGTCCGCGAAGGCTCTCAACGTGTTGAGAGTCTAAAAAGGATGAACACTGCCATCGACTCAAGCGGTACTTCTTTGCGCGCCCTTCAGGAAATACAAATCCGGTTCCTCCTCGCCGCCAGCGCTTCAGGTGTGATCGAACTACAGTTGGATGCAGATGAATTGCGCGCAATGATGAAACAGAACGAAACCGGGATGCGACAGGCCTTACAGCTCTCCGCACTTGCCGGTGCTGCTTATACCTATCAGGATTTCTCGGATGCGGATGTCATCACCTATGTCGAAGCGTTGGAACAGCCTCTAATGCAGGAAGTCTACGAACTTTTGAACGCCATTCAGTATGAGATAATGGCTATGAAATTCGAAGTCTTGGCAACCAAAATGGCCGAGCTTCACCCCGCACAGGACATCTGATGCGCATTCTGATCGTTTTTGCCCTGATCTTCTGGGCCACATCATCCGGCGCCGTGGAAAAAGCGGATCGGCTGGCGCAGGCAATGCGTCTGGAGAACCTGATCGAAATCCTCCTGTCCGAAGGCGGAAAGATGAGCCAAGAGATGGACGCCACTTTGTTGGATGGCAACGGTGGCGCTCTGTTCGAAACTCGGGTCGAGGCGATTTATGATCCCGATTGGATGTATGATCAGTTGGTCCAGGGATTCCGGCAAAGCCTGGATGAAGTGCATTTGGAACGCGCCATCGCCTTTTTTGAAAGCGATCTTGGCCAGACCATCGTTTCCCTTGAGAATTCCGCACGGCTTGCATTTGTTGATCCGGCAATCGAAGACTTGGCAAAACAGGCCTATTTCGAAAACACCAAAGACAGCATGCAGTTCAAACTGGTCGAAGAGTACATACTGGCCAACGACCTGATCAAACAGAACGTGCGGAGCGCTTTGAGCGCGGATTACAACTTTTTCAGGGGGATAAATGACGGCCAGGTTCTCGATGACAGCGACCTTCTGGACAACCTTCTGCTGCAAAAGGACGGGATCGAGCAAGAGACAGAAACCTGGCTGTATTCCTTTCTGTTGATGGCCTATAACCCTCTGAGCAACGCCCAGATGCGCAAGAACATCGCGTTTTCTCGAACGGATACAGGGCAAGCGCTGAACAGCTCACTGTTCGAAAGCTTCGACAGTATGTATGATCAGATCTATTACGATCTGGGAAAGGCGGTTGCGGCTGTCTTACAGGGCTCTGATCTTTAGTCGCCATTTCATGTTGACTTTCCTCTGCAATCTTTGGATAAGCGCCCATCCCGGCCGGAATCTCCGCGCCGGGTATCGTTATTATTGACCCAAGGGGCTGATCCATGGGTCATTCACACAGCCCGAAAAGGGCGCGCTGTTCGAGGTGGCTGAGGCCGAAAACACCCGCAAGGGGACCACAGAACGCGGGTTAGACAAAGGAAAGACGCATGTTTGCGGTCCTCAAGACTGGCGGCAAGCAGTACAAGGTTCAGGCGGGTGATATCCTCCGCGTTGAAAAATTGGCTGCCGACGCAGGTGAAAAAGTTCAATTCAACGATGTTCTGATGCTGGGCGGTGACGCTCCGGTTGTTGGTGCACCGTTTGTCGATGGTGCAGCCGTTCAGGCCGACGTGATCGAACAGATCAAGGGTGACAAGGTCATCAACTTCGTCAAGCGCCGTCGTAAGCACAGCTCGAAGCGTACCGTTGGCCACCGTCAGAAGCTGACCCTGGTCAAGATCACCGACATCCTGTCGTCGGGCGCTGACAAGTCGGGCATCAAAGCTGCAACCGGTTCTGCACCGGCTGGCGAAGCTGCCCCAGTGGCAAAAAAGCCCGCCAAAAAAGCTGAAGCAAAAGCAGAGGCGCCTGCCGCTGTTGCTGCTGCAGACGATCTGACCGCGCTGAACGGTGTCGGCCCAGCCGCTGCCAAAAAGCTGAACGAGGCCGGTATCGAGAGCTTTGCCGCTCTGGCCGCCTTGTCGGACGAGCAGATTGCTGCTATCGAAACGGTCAAAGTGAAACCCGAATGGGTTGAGCAGGCCAAAGAGCTTGCTAAAGGCTAAGGAGAGAGAGAATGGCACATAAAAAAGCTGGCGGTTCCTCCCGTAACGGTCGCGACTCAGCTGGTCGCCGCCTTGGCGTGAAACTGTATGGTGGCCAGGCCGCCATTTCAGGCAACATCATCGTGCGTCAGCGCGGCACCAAGTTCTGGCCGGGCGAAGGCGTAGGCATTGGCAAAGATCACACCATCTTTGCAACTGTTGATGGCGCTGTGAAGTTCCACAAAGGCCTCAAAAACCGCACCTTTATTTCGGTCCTGCCAGTGGCGGAGGCCGCAGAGTAAGCCGAAACCCATAAGGTTTGAAAATTCTTGGGGGACCGGCAGAAAATGCCGGTCCCTTTTCTCGTTTTAACGCAGGTTCGATCAAACAGTCCGATGACAGTCGCAACCACCAGTTTCCTGATCTTTGCCGCCAGTCAGGTCGGCACGCCGGGACCGGCCAATATGGTCCTGCTGGGAACCGGTGCGCGTTACGGGTTTCGGGCAGCGCTGCCTTTTGTGGGCGGCGTCATTCTGGGCAAGCAGCTAATCATCTGGCCGGTGGGCTTTGGATTGCTGCAATTGGCGGATCAGGCGCCGGCGGTGTTTGCTGTTCTGAAATACGCCTCGGCGGCCTATATCATGTGGCTGGCCTGGAAGATCGCCAACACGCGGCTGTCCCGGCAAGAGGCTGATGGCGCAGCGCCAGGGTTTCTGGCCGGATTGATTGTTCATCCGCTCAATCCCAAGGCCTGGGCCATGATCGTTGCGGGGTTCACGGGGTTTGTCGCCGTCGGAACACCAACTTTTGAGGCAACGCTCGCAATCGCGGCTTGTTTGTTGATTTGTCAGGTGATTCTTCACCCAATCTGGACATTTGCCGGGGATAGAATTGCCCACGCGGTTGAAGGTCGGCCGATGGAAAAATATCTGATGTGGACGTTAGCAGGTCTCACTGTTGCGTCTGTACTTTTTGTGTTGTTCGGAGGAGGAACGCACCTATGAAACTTGAGACGATCATAAACCAGCCGGTCATAGAAACCGAGCGGTTCGATCTGCGCCCTCTGCGCCGGTCGGATCTGGGTCTCATCGAACATTATGCCGGAGATGAGCGGGTTGCGCGTATGACGACAAGGATTGCGCACCCTTTGCCGCCCGGCGCGGTTGAGGCCTTTGTGACCCGGTCCATGGCCGAAGACCGCAGCGAGGATGTCTGGGCGATGGACGCGACCAAGGATGGCGGTCCGGAGCTGATAGGCCTGATCTCGCTGGAACGCCTGGATCGCAACCAATCCGAGGTCGGCTATTGGGTGGCTCCTGTCTATTGGAACACCGGGATCGCATCTCTGGCGGTCGAAGCACTGGTTGTCGCCAATCCGCTTGAAAACACGTCGATGTTCGCCAGCGTATTTCAGGACAATCCAGCCTCAGCCAGGGTGCTGACGCATTGTGGTTTCGAATACCTGGGTGATGCCGAAATCTATTCAGTGGCGCGTGATGCGAACGTGCCCACTTGGACATACAGTAATAAACTCTGACTTGTGGCCGGTAGGGCCTTTGCAGTAGGGGACAGTCATGAAATTTCTCGATCTTGCAAAGGTCTACATCCGGTCCGGGACCGGCGGTGGCGGCTGCGTCAGTTTTCGGCGCGAAAAGTACATTGAATACGGCGGTCCCGATGGCGGCGACGGCGGTAAAGGTGGCTCTGTCTGGGTCGAAGTTGTGGATGGGTTGAATACCCTGATCGACTTTCGCTACCAGCAGCATTTCTTTGCCAAGAACGGTCAGCCTGGCCGAGGGCAGCAGCGCACCGGAAAAGATGGTGATGACATCATTCTGCGCGTCCCGGTCGGCACTGAGATCCTGGACGAAGACGAAGAAACGGTCATCTGCGATCTGACAGAGGTGGGCCAAAGGGTCCTACTGGCCAAGGGCGGCAATGGCGGTTTTGGCAACCTGCACTTCAAATCGGCCACTAACCAAGCTCCTCGTCGGGCAAATCCGGGTCAGGCAGGTATCGACCGCACGATCTGGCTGCGCCTGAAACTGATTGCCGATGTCGGCCTGTTGGGGATGCCTAATGCCGGCAAATCGACCTTTCTTGCTGCGACATCGAACGCACGCCCCAAAATTGCCGATTACCCCTTTACCACCTTGCACCCCAATTTGGGCGTGGTGGGTGTCGACAATGTGGAATTCGTGGTGGCCGACATCCCCGGTCTGATCGAGGGCGCACATGAAGGACGCGGGATCGGAGACCGCTTTCTGGGCCATGTCGAACGCTGCGCGGTATTGCTGCATTTAGTTGATGGCACCTCGGAAAGTGTGGCCGAAGACTATCGCACGATCATTCACGAGCTTGAAGCCTATGGTGGTGAGTTGGCCGATAAGCCTCGCATCACCGTCTTGAACAAGGTCGACGCCCTGGATGACGAGGAACGCGAACTAGCCAAGACCGAGCTTGAAGAGGCCGTCGGAGGCTCCGTAATGGCAATGTCTGGTGTGGCACATCTGGGTGTAACCGACGTCCTGCGGGCTTTGCGCGGTCGGATAGACGATGACCGCGTGCGCCAGAAACCCGCCGAGGAGGAACTGCCTTGGCAACCCTGACCGCAGCCAAACGCCTCGTGGTCAAGATCGGATCCGCCTTGCTGGTGGATCGGAACACAGGGTTGCTGCGATCTGATTGGTTACATTCGCTTGCTCAGGACGTCGCATGGCTAAAGGGGCAGGGGACCGACGTCATTCTGGTCTCATCGGGGTCAATCGCATTGGGGCGTGGCGTTTTGGGTCTGCCCCTGGCCACGCTTCCGTTGGAACAGTCTCAAGCCGCCGCCGCTGTCGGGCAAATCCGGCTGGCCCGCGCCTATGAAGAAGCGCTGACGCCTCACAACATTACCACTGCACAAGTGCTCGTCACGCTGGAGGATAGCGCGGATCGTCGCCGCTATCTGAATTCACGCGCCACCTTGGAAACGCTGCTGGGGCTTGGAGTCGTTCCGATTGTCAACGAAAACGATACAGTGGCAACGGATGAGATACGATATGGCGACAATGATCGTCTGGCCGCTCAGATCGCCGTCACAGTTGGTGCGGATCAGCTGATCCTGCTGTCAGATGTTGATGGGTTCTATTCGGCCAATCCAAATGAGGATGCCTCGGCCAGGCGGTATGACGTCATCGAAGACATCACGCCCGAGATTGAGGCGATGGCGGGTGATGCCGGTTCCGGCCTATCAAAGGGCGGGATGAAGACCAAACTGTTGGCGGGAAAAATGGCCACGGCTGCTGGTTGCGACATGGCGATCACCGAAGGTTCCCCTCTGAACCCGTTGAAAACGCTTGAAAACGGCGCGAACTGCACATGGTTCATCGCGACTGTTGATCCGCATGCCGCACGCAAACGCTGGATTTCAGCGATGAAACCCCGGGGTGAGATCGTTGTAGACGCGGGGGCCGCGCGGGCGCTGAGCAATGGCAAAAGCCTGTTGCCAGCAGGAATAGTCGAAGTGTCCGGAGATTTCGGGCGCGGTGATCCTGTTTCGATCATGGACCCACAGGCGCGACGGCTTGCGCAGGGGCTCAGCCGCTATACCGCGCAAGAAGCAGACGCTATCAAGGGGCGCAAATCGACCGAGATCGAAGCCACTCTAGGCTATCCTGGCCGCGCGGTATTGATCCACCGCGATGATCTGGCTGTTTAATAAATTGACTGAAAGGCACCTGAGATGAAGGATTTCGACAGCATCCCCGACCTGATGACCGATCTTGGGAAACGCGCCAAGGCCGCCGCTGCCGAGCTGGCATTTGCAAGCGCCGAGCGTAAACACGCAGCCCTGATTGGGGCCGCCGAGGCTGTTTGGGCCAATCGTGAAAAGATCATTGCGGCCAATAAGAAAGATATGGAATTTGGGCGCGACAAAGGGTTGAGCCCGGCGATGATGGATCGCCTGATGCTGGATGAGGCCCGCATTCAGGGCATGGTCGACGGGCTGCGCGCCGTTGCAGAGCAGGCCGATCCTGTTGGTGAGGTTCTGACCGAATGGGACATGCCCTCGGGCCTGAACATTCAGCGCGTGCGCACGCCTCTGGGCGTGATCGGCGTGATCTATGAGAGCCGCCCGAATGTCACGGCGGATGCGGGGGCGTTGTGCCTGAAATCCGGGAACGCGGTCATCCTGCGCGGTGGATCAGAAGGCTTTCATTCCTCGTCAGCCATCCATGCCTGTTTGGTTCAGGGTCTGAAATCGGCGAACCTGCCCGAGGATGCCGTTCAGCTTATCCCAACCCGCGACCGGGCGGCGGTTCAGGAACTGCTGACCATGACCGATTATGTCGACGTAATCGTTCCCCGTGGGGGCAAAGGGCTGGTCGGGCTAGTCCAGCGCGAGGCCCGGGTCCCGGTATTTGCCCATCTGGAAGGCATTGTGCATATCTATATCGACAAGGCCGCTGACCCCCAAAAGACGCTGGAGGTGGTTTTGAACGCCAAAACCCGTCGTACCGGAATCTGCGGTGCTGCCGAATGTCTGCTGATCCATCAGGATATCGCTGAAACGCTGGGACG
This sequence comes from Ruegeria sp. CDSC025, assembly GCF_059610805.1. Classification (NCBI taxonomy): domain Bacteria; kingdom Pseudomonadati; phylum Pseudomonadota; class Alphaproteobacteria; order Rhodobacterales; family Roseobacteraceae; genus Ruegeria; species Ruegeria sp. CDSC025. Next base: position 492,190 of record NZ_JBXWOJ010000001.1, read on the forward strand.
GGATGTCATATCGGCGCTGATGGCCGCAGGTGTCGAAGTGCACGCCGAAGGTACTTTGGCCGTTGATGGCACTATCGCGGCCACTTCTGATGATTGGGGCAAAGAGTTTCTGGATAGTATCATCGCGGCCAAGCCGGTGACTGATATCGACGCCGCCATTGCTCATATCCGCAGGTTTGGGTCGAACCATACCGATTGCATCATGACCGAGGATCCCGCTGCAGCTGCCCGGTTCTTTGAACGGCTTGATAGCGCGATCCTGATGCATAACGCCTCAACCCAATTCGCCGATGGCGGTGAGTTTGGCATGGGGGCCGAGATTGGCATCGCCACCGGAAAGATGCACGCGCGCGGCCCCGTAGGGGCGGCTCAACTGACCAGTTTTCAGTATCTGGTGCGCGGTTCAGGGACTGTTCGGTCTTAGAACCGGATTTCGACGCGGGTTGAGGCCGTATCGGTCGCGACCCGCCGTCCCATCGACGATGCGGATTCAGGCAGCAGCGCAAATTGAACCTGCGCCGGGGTGACCTTGTTGGTAAACTGTCCGCTGGGCAGGTTCTTCCATAGCTCGGCTTCCAGCTTCATTTTGTCCGCGGTCCCTGTCACAGACCAGTTCTTCCCATCGTTTACGATCGTTACATCCCCGCCAAATGGCATCGCGCTTTCGCAGCACATCAACGCCAGAAAGGCCAGTTTCACCTGATTACGCGGCACCGCTTCGGTCAGGTTCCAGTTGACACGAACACGACCTGCGCGTTCGACATCATTCAACAGCTCTAAAACCTCGGCCCGCCCAAGGGGATGATGGCTGGCCGACCCAAAAGCGACCCTGAAAAAGCGGATGCGTGCGCCGGCGCTGCCGACACTTCCCGCGATCAGTTCCATCTCGGGGCCTTGCACCGCGCCAACCATTTCAAGCAGCTCCAAGCCGTTGGTGATCGCCCCGATCGGGCTGATCAGATCGTGGCAGATCCGCGAGCCGATCAGTTCGGCCAGGTTGACGTCCAAGTCGCTCATGCGTACCTCCTGCTGTATCTGCCGCCGGACCGGAGCCCCTTGATGACAGATCTGAATGCCATTCTCGCACCGGGCATGTATGTCCGCCACCCCGATTTCCCCGATTGGGGCATTGGACAGGTACAATCCAACATCGCAGGTAAGATCACCGTAAACTTCCGCGAGCAGGGAAAAGTGGTAATCGACGGGACACGCATCGCCCTGATGCCGGTCTTTGATCCGTGAAACTGGTTTAAGAAAGGTTAACGTTTGATCGAAGCGCTCTATGTTGCCATTCCCCTGAAACCTGCGGTATCAGCGCGGAAACAATACGGAACCTCTGATGCCGGACGCAGGCCCTTCTTTCACCGTCAAACTCGCCGAAAATGACACCGAATTGCGGGCTGCACAGCGGTTACGCTATGACGTGTTCATACGTGAACTGGGCGGCGGTGGGGAAATGGTCGACCACGATGCCGGGCTGGAGCGTGACAGGTTCGATCCCTATTTCGATCATATGTTGGCGGTTGACGATCAATCTGGCAAAGTTGTTGGCGTTTACAGGCTGTTACCAGGTGATCGTGCTTCTGAAATCGGACAGTTCTATTCCGAAGATGAATACGATCTTTCCATCTTGAAACAAGGCGGACGCAAGCTGTTGGAGTTGGGACGTTCATGTCTACATCCCGATTATCGCGGCGGCACAGCAATGTATCACCTGTGGAACGGGTTGGCCGCCTATGTTGCCGAGCGCGAGATCGAGGTCTTGTTCGGCGTCGCCAGTTTCCACGGCACCGATCCTCAAGCTCTGGCTCAGCCTTTGTCCATGTTACATCACAATCACCTTGCGCCTCCGGACCTTCGGGTTCGGGCTCAGCCCGAAGTGTTCCAGCCCATGGATATGCTGGATAGCGATAAATTGGATCGGCGCGCAGCGATGGTGCAGGTTCCAGCACTGATAAAAGCATACCTGCGTCTCGGCGGGTTTGTGGGCGAGGGTGCCTTTATCGACCATATGTTCAATACCACCGATGTTTGCCTTATCCTCGACACGGCGCGGATGAATGAGCGACAACGGCGCATCTATGGCGGAGCGTAACGTGATGAGTGACGCCTCATGGCACAGTGAAGACGCACCTGACCCAATCAATCTGGGGGTCTGCGGATGGCTATTGGTCTTCCTTCGGGGTTTACCACTTGCTGTATTTGTATTCAGCGGGCTGATTGTCCTGCTGATCCTTCGCATGATCGAGCGCCCGCTCTATGGGGTTCACCGTCCGGTCACGCCCTTCATCACGCAGTTCGTATGCCGTAATGCGTTCCGGATTCTCGGGATTAGCTACCGTACAACCGGCGAGCTTATGACCCAGCGTGGTGCGGTTGTTGCGAACCATTCCTCGTGGCTTGATATTTTTGCGCTGAATGCCCGTAAAAGAATCTATTTTGTCTCGAAGGCCGAGGTAGCCAAATGGCCCGGTATAGGCTGGCTGGCGCGAGCGACAGGTACTGTTTTCATCGAGCGCGACCGCAAGAAGGCACGCGAACAGACACTTCTGTTTCAGGAGCGCCTGACAGCCGGTCACAAGCTGCTGTTTTTTCCAGAGGGCACGTCGACCGACGGTTTGCGGATTTTACCATTTAAAACAACACTTTTTGCGGCATTCTTCACCGAAGATCTACGCGATTTCATGTATGTTCAACCGGTGTCGGTCGTTTACCATGCACCTAAGGGTGAGCCTGACCGGTTTTATGGCTGGTGGGGTGACATGGATTTTGCGCCGCATCTGTTAAAGACTTTGGGAGCGCGTCGCCAAGGTGGCGTAGAGCTAATCTATCATTCGCCAGCCAAGGTCAGCGACTTTGAAAACCGAAAAGCCCTGGCCGCCTATTGCGAAGATACCGTGCGTCAGGCGCACAGCCTTGCGCGGCTTGAAAAATAGGGCGATTGGCCCTTGCACTGCCTGAAAACCTGCCGTATACGCGCGCTATTCAAACCCGCAGGCGGGGTTTGGGCTTTATAGGGGAGACATCCTTATCTGGCCCGCCGGTTGGAGCATCCGCTTCTTTCACCCCCGCCGAGGCGTAAACCGGAAAAAGGAAATAAAGCATGGCTCTTCCCGAGTTCTCCATGCGTCAGCTGTTGGAAGCTGGCGTTCACTTTGGTCACCAGACACAGCGTTGGAATCCCCGCATGGGCCCGTTCATCTACGGCTCGCGCAATGGCATCCACATCATGGACCTGACCCAGACCGTTCCTATGCTGGACCAGGCTCTGCAGGCTGTTCGTGACACTGTTGCCAAGGGCGGCCGCATTCTGTTCGTAGGCACCAAGCGTCAGGCCGCAGGCCCAATCGCCGAAGCAGCTGAAAAGTCAGCCCAGTACTACATGAACCACCGCTGGCTGGGCGGCACCCTGACCAACTGGAAAACCGTTTCCCAGTCGATCAACCGTCTGAACCAGATTGACGAAGCCATGGAATCGGGCGCCGAAGGCCTGACCAAGAAAGAGCGTCTGGGCATGGAACGTGACCAGGGCAAACTGCAGGCTTCGTTGGGCGGTATCCGCGAAATGGGCGGCGTCCCGGATCTGCTGTTCGTCATCGACGTCAAAAAAGAAGCACTGGCCATAGCCGAAGCCAACAAGCTGGGTATCCCAGTCGTGGCAGTTGTCGACACCAACTGCTCGCCCGATGGTGTGGATTACATCATTCCTGGCAACGATGACGCAGCCCGCGCGATCTCGCTGTACTGCGATCTGGCAGCACGTGCCGCTCTGGACGGCATGACCGCTCAGATGGGTGCAGCAGGCGTTGATCTTGGCGCATTCGAAGAAGCACCGGTTGAAGAAGTCGTTGCGGAAGAAGCACCCGCAGCAGCAGAAACACCTGCCGAAGCGTAAGCTGCCCGTCACGTAAATGACATCTGGGGCAGGGTATGACCTGCCCCAATTCCGTTTGAATTGAGGAGAGCCAAAAGATGGCAATCACAGCAGCAATGGTAAAAGAACTGCGCGACACCACTGGCGCAGGCATGATGGACGCGAAAAAAGCGCTGACCGAAACCGGCGGCAACATGGACGAAGCCGTTGATTGGCTGCGCACCAAAGGCTTGGCCAAAGCGGCCAAGAAATCGGGTCGTACCGCGGCGGAAGGTCTGGTTGCCGTTCACGTAAACGGCAACAATGGTGTTGCAGTTGAAGTGAACTCGGAAACCGACTTCGTCGGGAAAAACGCCGAATTCCAGGAAATGGTTGGTAAGATCGCATATGCCGCAGAAGGCGTCGACAATGTCGAAGCTCTGCTGGCAGCTGATCTGGGTGGCAAAACCGTTGCGGAAACGCTGACCGACAAGATCGCCACCATCGGTGAGAACATGTCGGTGCGCCGTATGTCAAAACTGTCGGGCGACACTGTTGTATCTTACGTCCATAACGCAGCCACCAACGGCATGGGCAAGATCGGCGTTCTGGTCGCTCTGACCGGCGGTGACGAAGCCATCGGCAAGCAGATTGCGATGCATATCGCGGCTGTGAACCCGGCAGCTCTGTCCGAGGCAGACATGGACCCGGCGATCGTCGAAAAAGAAAAGCAGGTCCAGATGGACATCGCGCGCGAATCCGGCAAGCCGGAGCAGGTCATCGAAAAGATGATCGTTGGTCGCATGAAGAAGTTCGTCGCTGAATCGACCCTGTTGAACCAGCAGTTCGTTGTAAACCCTGACCTGACCGTTGAGGCCGCTGCCAAAGAAGCAGGCGCGACTGTCACCGGATTCGTGCGTCTGGAAGTTGGCGAAGGCATCGTTGTCGAAAAAGAAGACTTTGCTGCTGAAGTTGCAAAAGCAGTTCAGGGCTAAGCATCACAGGCCCTGAACAGGGCCTGTATCGATCAGAGAAACCGGGTACGCCATGCGTATCCGGTTTTTCTTTGCCCTTAGTGTAGAAATGATGCCAAGAAACGAAAAAGGACGCCGAAAGCGTCCACAAGTTAAACCTAGTTTGAATGAGGGGCCCCGCAAAGATGGGGATGGACGAGGCCCCCCAAAATTCCGACAAAGAGACGCGGACAAATAGGCGCCCTATTGTCAGAGCGATCGGAGAGCTTTGTTATTGCAAAGATCCGACCAAATGTTCCCAGGCTAAAGCCACCACTCACGGAACAATACCACTTTGCAACTTTAGCGTTAGATTCGGAAAGTCATGTTTTCCTTACCCTAGGTAAATTGACGCATATTCGCGTCACTCCCTGAGTCAAACCCCAACGATGAACATCTGATTTTGAAGAGATGCTTTCAAAACTGCCTGCGCCGTTGTCTCGACTACGAGGGCCTCGCGCGCCAGACGCAGATGCTTTTCGACAGTGGCCGAAGTCAGCCCCATCAGAATCGCAATGTCCTGAGTTGTTTTGCCGTCGCCGACCCACTCAAGCGCCTCACGCTGACGTTTTGTCAGGGCGCGATTTGGTGCGTTATAGGGCAGGGTGAGGATTTTCAGATGAGCAACGTTGTTCATCAGAAGAATATCCTGGCCAAATTCCTCCCAGACAGCGTCCACATCGTCTTGTGTACGCGATCCATGCGCTGAAAGCGAAATTGCCCCTTTCGACCGAACCGAAACCGAGTCGAAACTGACCGTATAGCCGGCGACGACACCTTTGGTTTTGTTGAACTCGATGACGTCTCGCTCTTTTGCGGTCAGGGTGCCATCAGTCATCAGATCCTGGGCGATCCTCCAGCTTGCGGCCCCTTCATTATGCAAAGCCCATTTCAGCATCGGAGCATGGAAATACAACCCGCCTCCCAGAAACCCATCCAGGTAATCTTTGCTGTGATTGGTCAGGATTACAAAATCCTCGGGATCCCCCAGCGACGTTTCGGTGCGATATCGCGTATATCCGTACAGCAAACGATCGAACCCATATTCTGCCATTTGCCGGCAATGGGCATCCCAGAGCTCTTCCAGGGTTTTGGTATAGCTGAGGAAATTCAGATACTCAGAAAGCTTCATAGCGATCATTCACCCTGTAAATGGGACCGCAACGCATCCAGCGCCAGCACATATCCCTGCGGACCCAATCCGCAAATCATGCCTACTGCCACACGTGAGATATAGGATCGGTGTCGAAACTCCTCACGCGCGTGGATATTGGACAAATGAACCTCGATGACCGGCAGCTCAACCGATGCGATTGCGTCCATCAGGGCAATCGAGCTGTGCGTATAAGCACCTGCGTTCAAAACAATGCCATCCTGCACACCTTTGGCGGCATGAATGGCATCAATCAACGCGCCTTCGTGGTTGGATTGGAAATGGATCACTTCCATCCCGATAGACTTACCGTGGTCGAGGCACATATCCTCGACCATTTGCAGCGTTGTGCTTCCGTAAACCTCGGGCTGTCGCGTGCCCAGCAGATTGAGGTTCGGACCATTCAGAATAAGAGCTTTATGCATTGTTATACTGTCCCCATAACAAGGTTCTTAAACGTGAACAGGTAGAGATGTCCACCGAACCTGGATCATGCGTCAGAACCGCGGCCTATTGGACACGAGGCTGAAGTTTCAGATATTGGCTGGCTATGCCATGGTCACGACAATTTTCCCAAGGGCCTTTCGGCTGGCCAGAAGGTCTAGCGCCTTTTGGGCTTGATCCAGAGGGAATTGCGCACTGATCTGTGGTTTGATCTGCCCTTTGGCGTATAACCCGAACAAATCTTTCATGTTTTTGCCATGTCCCTTCGGGTCGCGAAACACCGAGGCGCCCCAGAAAACACCGACAATCTGACAACCCTTAAGCAGAGGGAGGTTCAATGGTATCTGAGAGATTCCGGCTGGGAAACCGACGACCAGGAACCGCCCCTTCCACCCCAAGCTGCGCAGCGCTGGCTCTGAATAGGCACCGCCAACGGCATCGTAGACGACATCAACGCCCTGACTACCGGCTAAGGCCTTGATGCCCGATCCAAAGGCCTTTTGCGCCTGTTTGTCCATGTCGCGCGCGTAAATGATCGTTTCGTCCGCCCCGATCTGACGACAGAAATCTGCTTTGTCTTGCGATGAGACTGCCGCAATAACCCGAGCCCCCATGGCATTGGCTAGCTCAATCGCAGCCGTACCAACTCCGCCTGCTGCACCCAGAATCAGGACCGTTTCCCCTTGTTGCAGCGCAGCGCGGTCCTTCAGGGCGTGATATGCGGTGCCATAGGTGAAGATAAAGCTCGCCGCGTCCTCAAATGGCATTGAGCTCGGGAATTTAACAGCTGTCGCCGCTTTGACCGCCAGATGTGTGGCAAAACCTCCGTGTCCGGTCAGGGCCAGCACACGGTCGCCAACGTTAAAGCCCGAAACACCTTCGCCTAGCCCGATAACCTCGCCAGCGATTTCACCTCCGGGGGCAAACGGTCTTGGTGGCTTTATCTGATACAGGTCGCGTATCATCAGTGTATCCGGGAAATTTACGCCTGCGGCCCGCACGCGAACAAGCAATTCGCCCTTGCCCGGCGACGGATCGGGCAGGGTGGTCAGTTCCAATGTCTCCGGCCCGCCCGGAGCGACGCTGAGTAAGGCTTGCATGTTTACGCTAATGTCCCTGTTATTCGGTAAGGAAGAACTTTTGGCCTACTGTTCTGAGTTGTCAAGAAACCACCCGGCACAACCGGGTTAGGCGTTACCCTTGACCGACAAATGAGACAGTTTGCCAAAATCAAAAACCGAGGAGCAGGTCATGACCCCCGAAACTCTTTTCTCATTGCAGGGCAAAACCGCTCTGGTCACGGGTGGGGCCACCGGAATTGGCCGAATGGCGGCCGAGGCGCTGGTCCGGGCGGGTGCACGTGTACTGTTGGCGTCTCGTAAAGGCGACGCGTGCGAGGCGGTCGCGGCCGAATTGAACGCACTGGACGCCACAGGAACCGCCGAAGGGTTTGCCGGTGATGTCGGATCAAAAGAGGGTGTCGACAATCTGGTGGCCGAAGTGCTCAAGCGCACGGACCGGCTGGATATCCTCATGAACAATGCCGGTGTTTCCTGGGGCGCACCGATGGGTCAGTTTCCCTACGAAGCCTGGGAAAAAGTCATGTCGATCAATGTGACAGGAATCTTCGAACTGACCCAAAAACTGTTGCCGATTCTGATGTCTTCCGGGACTGCCGAAGATCCATCCCGCATCGTCAATGTTGGATCGGTTATGGGCGAAGTTCCTATGGGCGACGGTGCGTATAGCTACTCTGCCTCAAAGGCGGCTGTGCTGCATCTGACCAAAATCATGGCCAAAGAACTAGCTCCGCATCACATCACCGTCAATGCGCTGGCGCCTGGACCCTTTGTCTCTCGGATGACGGCCTTTGCCACATCTGACGAAGGGACGCGCAAAAAAGTCGGCGAATCCGTACCCTTGGGTCGCGTTGGACGTGACGAGGATATCGCAGGCTGTATGCTGTTCCTGTGCGGCCTTGGCGGCAGCTATGTCACAGGCGCGGTGATCCCGGTTTCGGGCGGGATCAATGTTGTCACCGCCGGCAACATCTTTGCTGAAGCACTCTGAAGCATCGGCCAAAGGGAGCCACAAAATGGACAGCGCAATTCTGGATCTGAAACGCGTCGATGCCTATCTCGGCACGCATCTCAAAGGGTATCGGGGTCCGTTGGAGGCGAAAAAATTCGAGGTTGGCCAATCAAACCCAACTTTTGAGTTAAAAACGCCTGAGAATTCCTATGTCCTGCGCCGCAAGCCGCCGGGAGTGTTGCTGAAATCCGCCCATGCCGTTGACCGTGAGTTCAGGGTTCAAAGTGCTCTGGCCGAAAGCGATGTGCCGGTGCCAAAAATGTTGCTGCTTTGCGAGGATGATGACGTCATCGGGTCGGCGTTTTATGTGATGGAGCATCTCGACGGCAGGACGTTCCTTGAACCCACAATGCTTGGCGAAAGAACCGAAACCCGCACGGCAATTATCGACGAGATGAACCGCGTTCTGGCGGCGCTGCATAAGGTCGATATCGATTCGGTTGGCCTGTCCGACTATGGCCCGCCGGGAAGCTATTTTGAGCGTCAGATCGGGCGGTGGACGAAACAATTTCGGGCGTCCGAAACCACTCAGATTCCGGATATGGATGCCTTGATCGAGGCTTTGACCAACGCAACCCCCAAGGATGATGGTCAGAGAACACTGGTTCACGGCGATTACCGCATCGACAATCTGATGTTCGAAAAGCAGGGCACACGCTGTCTGGGCGTACTGGATTGGGAATTGTCGACAATCGGGCATCCCTTTGCCGATCTCGCAGCCGTTATCATGCAATGGCAGATGCCACCTGGAAAAGAGGGGCGGGGTCTGGCTGGCATAGACCGGTCCTCGCTCGGCCTGCCATCCGATCAGGCTTTCATTGATCAATACTGCGAGCGCCGCGACCTGCCCGGAATTGATAACTTTGGGTTCTATCTGGCGTTCAATTTCTTCCGAATGGCCGCGATCTTGCAGGGTGTTTATAAGCGGGCGCTTGACGGAAACGCCTCTGATCCGAAAAGAGCTCATATTTTTGGTAGTTACGTTCCTAAGTTTGCACAACGAGGGCTGACTGCATTGGGCTGAGGGTGAAACCACCTAGGGCGTATGAAATTTCGACAATTCGAGCTCAAGGTTGGCCAGGCTGTTTTTGCCAAAGAACATCTCAGTACCTACAAACATGCTGGGGACACCGAAAACACCTCGCTTGACCATAGCCTTGGTTTGGTTTTTCAGGTTTTGCTTTACGTTCAGATTGGTCATGGCCTCGCGCAGTTTTCGTATAGGCAAGCCGTTATCCTGAAGAATGTCGCAAAGGACACCCAGATCATCCACTTTTTGGCCGTGCACCCAAATAGCATCAAATATGGACGCTATATATCTGTTTTCCCATGATTTACCGGATGCTAACAAAGCCCCGCGCATGGCGAATTTGGTGTTCATCGGGAAATGTGGGCTCATATGAAAGCTCAACCCACGGTGACGCGCAAAGCGATGGAGATCGCGGGTCAAATAGGCCGTCTTCTGCCGGTTCTCTGAAAAAGCCTTAAACGGGCTTTGGTTATTGGTGGCTTTGAAAACAGTGGCCAGCAGAACCGGAACATATGTAACACCGACTTCGTGCTTTGCGGCGATATCAGATATCATCTTCTGCGCGAGGAAGGCGTTCGGACTGCAAAAATCATAAACAAATTCTATATGTTGCGGCATATTTCTCCTCCATCAGGCGAGAGTCGAACCGGACACGAATCTATCTGCGACCACATTAGCAGGCAAAACCCTTTTGGCGTACAGGGACATCGTTGGATTGAGGTGATTTAGCTGTCCTTTTTCCGCTTAACCCCGCAATATCCGGGAAAGATACGTTAATTTCTCAAAGTTGAGCACACACAGATGAAGTTCGAACAAGCCCGGCTAGATCGTATTTGCGATTGGATGCAATCCTATGTGGATGATCGCAAATATGCCGGAAGCTCATTCTTGATGATGCATCAGGGCAGGGAGGTTCTGTTTCATTCCTGCGGGCTTAGAAGCGTTGAGAACAATCTGCCATTCGAGCGGGATACCCTCGTTCGCATCTATTCGATGACCAAGCCGATAACCACTGCGGCCCTGATGATCCTTGTCGAACGAGGTGAGGTTCACCTCGGCGCTCAAGTGTCTGAATATATATCTGATTTCACCGCAGCACAGGCGCTGGTACCCGGCGCCACAAGGTTGGATCAGACCGAACCTGCACCAGCACCAACGCTTCATCAGCTGCTGACCCATACAAGTGGCCTGAGCTATCCTTTCAACCCCGGCATCCTGGCTGCGGCAATGGACGAACTTGATCTTGTTTTCGGCCCTAAAGAAGGGTCTTTGGCCGAAAGAGTATCTTTGCTGTCCACTTTGCCTTTCGCCTTTCAGCCGGGAACGCGATGGGAGTATTCGGTAGGGATAGACGTTATTGGTCGCGTGATAGAAGTTATTTCTGGCCAATCTCTGGAGCAATTCCTTGCGGAAGAGATTTTCAATCCTCTTGGCATGTCCCAGACCGGGTTCAGGGTTCCGGCGGGAGCAGGGGATCGGTTTGCCTCGCTCTATACGCCTTTGGCGGGCAATGCGATGGCGCTAAACGAAGCCCGTACGGGTGAGCAGACATTGCGTCTGGTCGACAATGCCGAAGCATCGCCCTTTGAATCGGCAACAATGTGCTCTGGGGGCGGAGGGTTGGTTTCAACCATTGATGACTTTGCTAGATTTTCAGAGATGCTCCGAATTCGCGGAAGGTTCGGTGATCAACAGATTCTTGCACCAAAAACTGTAGAATTCATGCTTCACAACCACTTACCCGGCGATATTGCCTCGATGGGACCGCAGAGTTTTGCGGAACAACCCATGGAGGGCATGGGCTTTGGCCTTGGTGGCGCTGTCGTCATTAACCCCGGCAGAACCTGTGTTCCGGGCAGCATGGGGGATTTCAGCTGGGGTGGTATGGCATCGACCTTCTTTTGGGTTGATCGTCAGAACGAATTTACAGCGATCTTTTTTACCCAACTGTCACCATCCAGCTCTTATCCCTCCCGCGCAGAATTGAAGGCGCTCACCCTCGGGTCAATCATTGAATGACATTCGGCGCGCTGATACCCATTCGCCAAGATTAATCGGAGTACCGCACATGACCGAAGCAGAGAAAGTTCTTCTGGATCTTCTGGACGTTGAAAGACTGGAAGTGGACCTGTTTCGGGGAACAGGGTCGGGCGGCGAAACACCTATGCGAATTTTCGGCGGTCAGGTCATCGCACAAGCACTAGCCGCCGCATATCGCACCGTCGACAACCGCCTGTGTCATTCCCTGCACGCCTATTTCATCCGCCCGGGCGACCCAAGCATTCCCGTAATATATCAAGTTGATAGGGCCCGTGACGGAGGTTCGTTCACGACGCGCCGTGTGGTTGCAATTCAGCATGGTAAGCAGATTTTAAACATGTCCGCCTCATTCCACATTCAGGACGAAGGTTGGGATCATCAGCACGACATGCCTGAGATGGAAACGCCCGAATCCTACCCATCGCGATCAGAGCTCAAGAAGAAATATCTGGACAAAGTACCGCCCAGCTTTCGCGGAGAACTAACACGCGAGCGCCCGATCGAAGTCCGCGAGGTCGGCCATCTGGATCCTTTCAACCCAGAGAAATCGGATGACCGCAACCAGATCTGGTTCCGGATGGGGGCCGCGGCCAATGCCGATGCGGTCACGCAGCATCTGTTGCTGGCCTATGCTTCAGATATGTATCTCATGAGCTCGGGAATGCGCCCGCACGGCCTAAGCTGGTTTACTGGTGAGGTGAACGGCGCCAGCCTGGACCATGCGATTTGGTTTCACGCGCCGCTCAAGTTCGAGAATTGGCATCTGTATTCCATGGATTCGCCATGGAGCGGACGAGGGCGTAACTTCAACCGTGGATCAATCTATTCCGAAGATGGCGTTCTGGTCGCATCAGTTGCCCAGGAAGGCCTGATGAGGCGCCCTCAGAACAGAAGTTAAGTCTCTTCAATAAATATTTGATTTAACTTCTGCATTCCAGAAATCCACCTGTCATAATCTCCGGATTTATGGCGAATGTAGTCCAGAACCTGTGGATGCGGCAGTACCAGAAATTGCTCAGAAAATATTGCCTTTACGCAAGCCTCGGCAACATCTTCAGGTTCCAACATTCCGTCAATCGAAGCCACGGAAGTTTCGTGCCCGCGCGTCATATCGGACCGTACGGCCTGTGGGCAAAGTACCGAGACCCGCAAACCTTTATGCCCGTATGTAAGCGACAACCATTCAGCAAATCCAACTGCTGCGTGCTTTGTGACGCCGTATGGCGCAGCACCTGGCTGGTTCAGCAATCCCGCAGCAGACGCCGTGGTCATGATGTAGCCTTCGCCACGGTCCAGCATTCTGGGCACCAAATGCCGCGCGGTCCAAACATGGGACATCACGTTGATTTTCCAGATACGATCCCAGTCTTCATCCGGAACCTCCAAGCCACCAATCGTCAATATCCCGGCATTTGCACAATACAGATCGATAGGGCCAATCAAGCTTTCTACAGCTTCGATCAACTCGGCTGTATTAGCCTCAAGCGAAACATCACAATGGAATGAATGGCCGCCAATCTCTTTTGCGACAGCGTCTGCGCCGGTTTTGTTGATATCAGCGCAGGCAACCGTGGCACCTTCACGAGCAAATCGCTGTGCCAAACCTTTTCCGATGCCATCAGCGGCACCGGTCACAACAACGATCTTTCCGTTCAATTCCATTCGATCCTCATGATGTGGTAGGTGTCAGGAACAGATCGTAAGGTATTGTGAGGATTTGAAAAGTTTCCCAAGCGCATTGGCATTAATTTAACATAATACCAATTACACGAATTCTGGAAACTTAGTAAAACGCCTGCAATCCCGTCTGTGCACGCCCCAGGATCAACGCGTGAACATCATGCGTCCCCTCGTAGGTGTTGACCGTTTCTAGGTTCACCATATGTCGGATGACCTGAAACTCTAGCGAAATGCCGTTGCCGCCGTGCATGTCACGCGCATGACGTGAAATATCCAGGGCTTTGCCGCAATTGTTGCGCTTAATGATCGATATCATCTCGGGCGCGGCTTCGGCCTTGTCCATCAGTCGCCCGACACGCAGGCTTGCCTGAAGACCCAGAGCAATTTCTGTCTGCATATCCGCCAATTTGCGCTGGAAAAGCTGCGTCTGCGCCAATGGCTTGTCAAATTGTTTCCGGTCCAACCCATATTGGCGCGCCGCATGCCAACAGCTTTCGGCAGCGCCCATAACACCCCAGCTGATTCCGTAGCGTGCGCGGTTAAGACATCCAAACGGGCCTTTCAGGCCCTGAACATGAGGCAGCAAAGCATCCTCGGTGACTTCGACACCCTCCAGCACAATTTCACCGGTGATCGAGGCGCGTAGGCTCAGCTTGTTCTGGATTTTCGGCGCGCTCAGACCTTTGAGGCCTTTTTCAAGGACAAAACCACGGATCTTTCCGTCATGTGCATCAGATTTGGCCCAAACAACAAACACATCCGCAATCGGGGCGTTCGATATCCACATCTTGCTGCCAGATAGACGATATCCACCGTCGATCTTTTCCGCACGCGTTTTCATACCTGCCGGATCAGAGCCCGCATCAGGTTCGGTCAGACCAAAACATCCGATCCATTCGCCGCTGGCCAGTTTCGGAAGGTATTTCCGGCGCTGCTCCTCGCTGCCATAGGCATAGATCGGATACATCACCAACGAGCTTTGTACAGACATCATCGAGCGATAGCCCGAATCCACGCGTTCCACTTCTCGGGCGACAAGGCCGTAAGAGACATATCCGCCCCCTAGCCCGCCGTATTCTTCCGGGATCGTAGTGCCCAGCAGACCCATTTCACCCATTTCACGAAAAATCTCGGGGTCAGTTTCTTCGTTCTGAAATGCTTCTGTCACCCGCGGCTGAAGCTTTTCCTGCGCATAGGCTTGCGCACTGGCCGCAATCATACGTTCGTCTTCGTCTAGCTGGTCTGACAGGCGGAACGGATCATCCCAGGCGAACTGGCCCATGTCAGGCACATCTTTGGCGCGTAATGTCGGCTTGGTGTCAGGGGCATTCATGGTGCGTCTCCGCTTTGTCAGCTTCGCGGCAAACTAACCCGTCGGCTCACCAAAAAACAGTAAGAGTTTCGCATCCACCCTTGAGTAAAACTCATAGCTTGCAGCCACCTGCCCCACGCGTTCAACCCAGCGCGTATCCCGCACCACGAACAGTGCGAACCGGATCATCTCCACCATACTGCGTTAGTGCTTTGCGTAAGCGGCCGATATGAACGTCGACCGTTCGTGTATCGACATAAATATCCCGCCCCCAGACGCGATCCAATAGCTGTTCTCGGCTCCAGACGCGGCCCGGCTTTTCCATGAATGTGCTCAGCAAGCGAAATTCGGTTGGGCCAAGCTTTAGTGGTTTGCTGTCGCGGCTGACCTTATGAGTTTCAGAATCCAAAACGATGTCTGCGAATTCCAGCCTAATTCCTACAGTCGCAGGCCGGACACGCCGCAACTGGGTGCGTACCCGGGCCATAAGCTCGACAATCGAATAGGGTTTGACCACATAGTCATCAGCCCCGGTTTCCAGACCTCGCACTTTGTCGATTTCTTCCGACCGGGCCGACAGCATGATAATTGGGATCGATCGCGTGTCGGAGCGGGTTTTCAGCCGGCGGCAAACCTCGATCCCGCTGAGATTGGGCATCATCCAGTCCAGTACGATAATGTCCGGACTGTCTTCATCGACCAGCAACATGGCCTCTTCACCATTGGCTGCTTTGGATACGCGAAAACCTTCTGCCTCGAGATTATAGGCCAGGACTTCGCGCTGAGCCGGCTCATCCTCGACAACCAGAACGGTCGGTTGATCAGCGGACATTCTCAAATCTCCTAGACGGATTGCGATGTAAAATCGGCTTTGGGACGCGCTTCTGTCGGGCGCTCTCCGGTCACCAGATAAACGACCTGCTCGGCAATCGCCGTCACATGATCGCCCATACGTTCTATATTCTTGGCGATGAAATGCAGGTGCATACAGGATGAGATGTTGCGTGGGTCTTCTGCCATGAAAGTCAGGAATTCTCGGAACAGACCATTATACATCTGGTCGACTTCCTCATCACGTTCGATGACATCCGCCGCCAGCTCAGCGTCGCGCTGGACATAGGCGTCCAAAGCGTCCCTGAGCATCCGCTCGACCTCACGTGCCATACGTCGCAAGGCGGCGGCACTGCCATTGATCTCACTGGTATTGACCAGGACGGTCGTGCGTTTGGCTATGTTCTTTGAATAGTCGCCGATGCGTTCCAGGTTGGCGGAAACCTTCAATACCGATAGGACCAGACGAAGATCGCTTGCTGTTGGCGCACGCAGCGCGATCAAACGCGCAGTTTCTTCATTGATCAGCTCTTCCAACGCATCAATGGCCTTGTCGCCCTGACGCACCTCTTGCGCGAGTTCGACATCGCGCGACTCAAGCGACCGTGCCGCGCTCATGATTGCGGCTTCGACGAGGCCGCCCATTTTCATGATATGCGCCTGAATGGCTTCCAGATCCCGGTCGAAGGCGGATGCGATATGTTGTTCTGTCATCTCTGAATACCTATGTTCAGCCGATACGGCCGGTGATGTAGCTTTCGGTGCGGGGATCTTCGGGGTTGGTGAAAATCTGTCCGGTTTCACCAAACTCGACAAGGTTGCCCAAATGGAAAAACGCGGTCTTCTGGCTGACGCGAGCGGCCTGCTGCATCGAGTGGGTAACGATCACCACCGAGTATCGCGACCGCAATTCGTCGATCAGTTCCTCGACCTGCGCAGTCGCAATCGGATCAAGGGCCGAGCACGGCTCGTCCATCAGCAGGACCTCAGGTTCCGTAGCCACCGCACGGGCGATGCACAAGCGCTGTTGTTGACCGCCGGACAGGCCGGTTCCAGGCGCGTCAAGACGGTCTTTGACCTCATCCCAGATGGCGCCGCGGCGCAGTGATTTCTCAACAATCTCGTCCAGTTCAGCTTTGTTTCTGGCCAACCCGTGGATACGCGGGCCGTAGGCCACATTGTCATAGATCGACTTGGGAAACGGGTTCGGTTTCTGGAACACCATGCCGACCTTGGCACGCAGCTGAACCGGGTCGACGCGTTTGTCATAGATATCTTCGCCATCCAGCAGGATATCGCCCTCGACACGGCAGATGTCGATCGTGTCGTTCATCCGGTTCAGGCAGCGCAAGAAGGTGGATTTTCCGCAACCCGAGGGGCCGATAAAGGCGGTGACGGTCTTGTCTTCGATCCTGACGTCGACGTCTTTGATGGCGTGATTTTCACCGTAATAAACCTGAACCTTGTTCGCGGCGATCTTGATGTCTTTGGCGTCCACGGTTCTCTCCACTCGTGTCATATCGTTCATAATGGCCCCCATTTACCAGCGGCGTTCAAAGCGGCGGCGCAGGATAACTGCGATTGCATTCATAGTGACAAGGAAAAGCAGCAGGATGATGATGCCCCCCCATGCGCGCTCGTAAAAGGCCGGGTCCGCGCGCTTGGACCACTCGTAAATCTGTGCGGGCATGGCCGAGTTTGGTGACAGAAAGCCCTCGACAATCCCGTCGGGCGGGTTCGAGGCGATAAAGCCCACCATCCCGATCAGCAGCAGCGGAGCGGTTTCGCCAAGCGCCTGTGCCAGACCAATGATGGTGCCCGTCAGGATGCCGGGTGCCGCAAGCGGCAGCACATGGTGGAACACCGCCTGCATTTTCGAGGCCCCTACCCCCAACGCGGCGTCTCGGATCGACGGCGGCACCGCCTTGAGTGAAGCTCGGGTCGAAATGATAATTGTTGGCAGCGTCATCAGCGTAAGCACCAGACCACCCACCAGCGGCGCAGAGGTCGGTAAATGCATATAATTGATGAACACGGCCAAGCCAAGAATACCAAATACAATCGAAGGAACGGCCGCCAGATTCGAGATGTTCACCTCGATGATATCGGTAAACCGGTTCTGAGGCGCGAATTCTTCCAGATAGATCGAGGCGGCGACCCCGATCGGTAAGGCCAGTGCCAACACGACCAGCATCATGAACAGAGAACCCAGCATGGATACTCCGATCCCGGCAGCCTCGGGCCGCTGATCGGAGGCGTCCGCCCCGAAGACAAAGTCAGGGTTGAACGCCTTGTACAGCACACCAGCAGCACGCAACTGATCCACGAAGTCCAGCTGTGCGACAGAGATGCTTTTGTCATTTGCGATGGACTGGCGTGTCACACGGCCCTTCAGATAGCCATCAACGCGGCTGTTCACCAAAAAACGGAAGCTGACCGACTTTCCGATCTCATCCGGGTTCGAGATGACGTAATTACGCAGGTCCGCCTGTGCGGATTTGGAAAGGATTTGCCCCATCTCTTTGGGCGACAGATCGGACTGGATGCCCAGTTTCTGCACCTCAACCTCCAGTGCGGAGGCGATCAAAGGCGCGTATCCGAAGGTCGAAACCTTGCTGATATCCGCGATGTCACGGTTGCCCTTTTTGTCGAGCTTGTCTTCCTTCAGCTCAACCGTCAGCTCAAGAAAGCTTTGCTGAAAGGCGCCGGTACCAGCGGTGACGATATTAGTCACCAACACAATCAACATCACAAGACCGATACCAATGGCCGCGATGCCGTACAATTTGAACCGGGATTCGGCCGCATTGCGACGCTTGGTTCGCGTGTCCTGATTGAACAGCGAAGCCCCCTTGTGTTTAGAGGCAGGTGCTGCGTCTTGTTTTTGGGACATGTCAGTCATTCATACTGCTCCCGGTATTTGCGCACGATATAGAGGGCGAAGATGTTCAGCCCCAGCGTGATGATGAACAGGGTCAGACCCAGGGCAAAGGCCACAAGAGTCTCCGGGCTTGCGAAATCAGTATCCCCGGTCAGCTGGCTGACGATCCTAGTGGTGATTGTGGTCATGGCTTCGAAAGGGTTTCCCGAGAATTTGGCAATCGCACCGGCGGCCATCACGACAATCATCGTCTCACCGATTGCGCGGCTGGCGGCCAACAAGATTGCCCCTACGATCCCGGGCAAAGCTGCCGGCAGGACGACCTGCCTGACAGTTTCGGAATGCGTTGCGCCTAGGCCTAGCGATCCGTCTCGCATCGACTGGGGCACCGCGTTGATGATGTCGTCAGAAAGTGACGATACGAACGGGATGAGCATGATGCCCATGACCAGACCCGCCGTGAGTACAGCGTTCGAACTGGCCATCCAACCAACGCCCAAAGCTCCCCCCTGCCCGAACACAGATACCAGTGCCGGACCGACCGTCAGCAGCGCGAAAAGACCGTAAACGATGGTTGGGATACCGGCGAGGATTTCCAGCAAAGGCTTGGCCACAGACCTTGCCACGCTCGAGGCATATTCGGAAAGATAGATCGCAGCGTACAGCCCAATCGGAACCGCAACCAGCAACGCGATCAGAGAAATATACAAAGTCCCCCACAGCAGTGGGAGGATCGACAGTTCACTTCCGCCCCGGAAGTTCGGGGCCCAGGTGCTTCCAAAGAAAAAGTCTTTCCACGAATGAAGTTCGAAGAAATTCATCGTTTCAAAAAACATGGACAGGACAATGCCGACTGTGGTCAGAACTGCGATCGAAGCGGCCAGCAGCAGCAGCGCCAGAATGCCTTGTTCGACAACATTTCGGGCGCGAAATTCTTTATGAGTGCGGATATAGGCAAATGAGGCCCCGATCAGCGTCACAACCAAAACCGCGATCTGCATCGCAATGGTTCCGCTTGCGCTCATCGAGCGATATTTCTGCGCCGCCAGCAGAATAGGTGCGGTTACCTCTTGCGTAATGATCTGACCAGCCCCTTTCAATCGAGCGGTCACATCGGCAAAATCCTCATGCGCGCTGCGGGCAAAATCTTCGGTCATGGTGCCTGCGGCGACAGCGCCATCCAGGCCGTTGGCAACTCGGCGCACCTCACTCATCAGCAAACCGCGGGTTGACCCCTCGGGGATTGCCGAATCCGGGAGCAATCCCGAGGCAGAGCTGCTTACGACCAAGGGCTGCACCAGCAACCAGGTGACCAGCAAAACGAACCCCGGTATCAGAGCCGTCAGCGCGACGTTGTAGCCGTAGTAGGAAGGAAGAGAGTGCAGATTGCGCAGGTTTCCGTCCGCGCTGGCCATCGCGCGGGACCGGCCCGCAAAATAGCCAAGAACAGCAATCGCCAGCAAAATGAGCAGCAGCCAGGTTAGTGCCATGAGAACTCCGTCAAGCGGCAGGAGTGGATTTAAGAAAACCGGGGCGTAGACACCGCCCCGGTTCAGTCGTGTGAAAGCTTAGGAACCGCCGCCCAAAGTGGTTTCGCTGGCTACGATTTCCTGAACCTTGACCAGCTCAGGGTCTGATACCAGACCGTATGCAGCCAGAGGGCCATCGGGGCCTGCAACCTCATCAGCGACGAAGAACTCTGCATATTCTTTCAGCCCGGGGATAACGCCGATATGTGCTTTTTTCACATAGAAAAACAGCGGGCGCGATACCGGGTATTCGCCAGTTGCGATGGATTCGGTCGAAGGCACGATGCCCGACATGGTCGCAACCTGCAGCTTGTCGGTGTTGTTCTCGTAGAACGCCAGACCAAAGACGCCGATGCCGTCTTTGTTGCTGTCGATACGCGCCAGGGTCTCGGTATAGTCGCCGTCGATATCGACCGAAACGCCATCGGTACGCAGAGCGATACAGGCTTTTTCAGCGGCCTTTTTGTCGTCGCCATTTGCGGCTTTGTAGACATCAAAGTCACCCAGATGCTCACAACCGGCCAGGATCACCTTGTCTTCGAACACTTCACGCGTGCCGTGCTTGGTGCCGGGGATGAAGGCAGCGATCGGCTGCGGCGGGAATGCTGGGTTCACGTCGGCCCAGGTCTTGTTGGGATTGTCGACCAGCTGGCCATCAACCACGATCTGAGCGGACAGCGCTTTGTACCAATCTTCCGGCGTGAACTCGAAAGAGTTACCGTTGATGTCGGATGCGAAAACGATGCCGTCATAGCCGATCTGAACTTCGATGATGTCGGTAACACCGTTTTCGGCACAGGCTTTGATCTCTTTTTCACGGATCTGGCGCGAAGCGTTCGCTACGTCGATGGTGTTTTCACCAACACCTTCACAGAACCGCTTGAGGCCGGCCGAAGATCCGCCCGATTCAACAACCGGGGTCTGGAAGTCAAAGTTTTCGCCAAAGGCTTCTGCAACGATCGAAGCATAGGGCAGAACGGTGGAAGAACCAGCAACCTGAACTTGATCACGCGCGGTGGCCGCAGTGGCCGAAACAGCAGCGATAGCCAGAACCGAAGCCGACAGTTTTACAAAGGACATTTCAGTCTCCTTGAGAAATATGTTTCTGGATCATCCTCATGATGATCTTGGCCGAACCTCTAAAAGTCGTGCGTAAGCCTTTTGTGACAAGTGTGTAACGGTTTCATGACACGTTTGGATTTTCAGCCGATACGCCACGGAACATATGCTGTGAAAGAAACAAAACAGATCCAACAACCGGCTTGATCCGAGTGATCAGCGCGGTAAAATCACTGTAAAAACAGAGCCTTTTCCAAGATCGCTTTCCACCCGCAATCTGCCGCGATGGCGGTTTAGAATATGTTTTACAATCGCCAGGCCCAACCCGGTTCCACCCAGTTGCCGTGACCTATGACTGTCCGCGCGATAGAATCGTTCGGTCAAACGCGATACATGCTTCGGGTCGATTCCAGGTCCCCTATCCACGATCTGAACGCGAACACCGGGACCGCGCATGGCGGTGTCGTGATCCGAAGATTTGACGCGAACTTCTACCCGACCACCGCTGCCGCCGTATTTAATTCCGTTCTCGATCAGGTTGGTAAATACTTGGAGCAACTGGTCGCTGTCGCCAACTAGCATTATTTTGTCGTCGGGCGCATCCAGGCTCAGCACTACATCCGCGTCATCTGCCAATGGGCGCAGAGAATTGAGGGTCGATTTAAGAAGTGCCGTCAGCTCAAGTTGTTCTTTCGGGCGAACCCGCTCTTCGCTTTCGACGCGGTTCAAAGACAGAAGATCGCCGACAAGCCGGTTCATGCGATTTGCCTCGTCGTTCATGATCTGAAGAAAACGATCCCGGGCGGCCTCGTCATCTCGGGCCGGACCGCGCAAGGTTTCAATAAAGCCCATTAATGCCGTCAGCGGGGTCCGCAATTCATGGCTGACATTCGCGACGAAATCACGTCGCATCTGATTTGCTTGCTCAACATGCGTAACGTCCTGAAATACAGCAAGCAACGCACCGCCGGATACTGCACCGACCCCATTCATATACCGGCACTGAACTTCGAATGTTGTATCCTGGGCACCGTCATTGGACAGGTGCCGAGTGTTAGACGTTCCCTTCGTGCGCAGGCTTTGTTCAATCGCCTCGATCACCTGCGGCTGTCTGAGGATGGTCGCGAAATGCCGCTGCAGGATATTCTGGCCCAACAACGTCTTTGCTTCGGTATTGACCGCAATAATCCGTTCCGTCTGGTCTACCATCAGCGCGGGCATCGGGATGGCGGTTACAATTTCTTCAAGCTGGTCGTTGGTCATAAAGGGGCAGTTCTCTTAGCAACGCAGTTGGACGCTAGGATAGCTCTCGCATTGTATCGCGAAAATGACGCATGTTTTCTTGATAATGCAAGGCGCTGAAGGTCAGTTTCTGGGCGGTCGCATTGTCGATCTCGCGCACCACTTTACCCGGTGAGCCCATAACCAAAGAGTTATCCGGTATCTCTTTTCCTTCGGTCACCAAAGCCCCCGCCCCGATCAGACAGTTTTTGCCGATCTTGGCACCGTTCAACACAATGGCCCCCATTCCGATCAGGGTATTATCCCCGATCGTACAGCCATGCAGCATGACCTTATGCCCAATCGTGCAGTTCTTCCCGATGGTCAGAGGATACCCCGCATCAATATGCATCACGCAGTTTTCCTGAACATTGCTGCCCTCACCAACCCGAATTTCTTCGTGATCAGCGCGGATCGTGCAGCCGAACCAGACCGAGGCCCCCTGTTCAAGCACGACTTTGCCGATCAGATTGGCGTCTGGGGCGACCCAAGTGTCCTCGTGGATTTCCGGTACATCAGAGCCAAGGGCATAGATGGTCATGACTGATCCTCGAATTCGTTTTGCAGCGTACGGACATGATCCTGAAGCTTGGGTTGCTGGATACGCCGCATTCGCTCGGCACTGACGATGGTTTTCAGCTTTTCTTCGGTCTCGTCCAGATCGTCATTGACCAGCACATAGTCGTAATATCCCCAATGACTGATCTCATCCCAGCTTTTGAGCATCCGCTTGGAAATAACATCTTCACTGTCCTGACCGCGGCTTTCCAGACGGCGGCGCAATTCGGGGATCGACGGTGGCAGGATGAAAATTGACAGGGCGTGTTTGCCCAGGTCCGAGTTCCTAATTTGCACCTCGCCCTGCCAGTCGACATCGAACAGAACGTCCTTGCCGTCATTGATGGATTCGCGGACTGGCCCAGCCGGAGAGCCGTAGAAATTGCCAAACACATGGGCATGTTCCAGCATCTGTCCCTCGGACACTTGCTGTCGAAAGGTATCTTCGGTCAGGAAATAATACTCACGCCCATGTTCTTCCCCAGGCCGGGGCGCGCGTGTTGTGGCCGAAACCGAGAACTCCAGATCCGTGTCCCATTGCATCAGACGCTTGGCCAACGTGGATTTCCCTGCGCCCGAAGGCGAGGACAGAATGATTAATAGGCCGCGTCGATCCGCCATCAGGGCGCTCCTGTCATTATTCTACGTTCTGCACTTGCTCGCGCATCTGATCTATTACCGCCTTCAACTCAAGCCCCACTGTTGTCAGATCAGCGCTTTGTGCCTTGGAACACAGCGTATTGGCCTCGCGGTTGAACTCTTGCATCAGGAAATCAAGCTTGCGCCCCACGGCGACATCCTGCGCAAACAGATCGCGCGCGGCTGTGACATGGGCTTTCAGCCGGTCAATTTCTTCGGTTATATCAGACTTGACCGCGATCAAGGCCAGTTCCTGTGCAACCCGGTCTGGATCGGCGCCCTGAGCGTTGTCCATCACGCGCTGCAGGTTTTCTCGGAGGTTTTCTGCGATCTTATCCCGACGCTCTTCAGCCAGCTGGGCGGCCTGTTCCGTAAGGGTTGAGACCTGCGTTAGCTGTCCGTCCAGCACATCGGCCAAGGCGCGGCCCTCGGATTCACGCATCTGAATAAAATCGCGCAGCAATGCGTCAAACGCAGCTATCAGATGTTTGACCAAAGGTTCGGGATCATCGGCATCCCCACCCGTTTCCAACATGCCTTTGACCGCAATCAGTTCGGCCGCTGTTGAGGGGGCCAGCACTATCCCCCGTTCTTCTGCCATCGTCTGCGTTCGTGCCATCGCATCAAGCGCGGCAGCCATCGCAACCGGGTTCAGCACCAAATCGGCGGTCGCTTCCTCGCGGCTCAGCTTGAGCGACAGCGTCACATTCCCCCGGCCCAGACCTTTGGACATCCGTGACCGCAGCGCAGCCTCAAGCCCCGTGAGCCATTCAGGCACCCGCAGACGCATATCCAGCCCTTTGCCATTTACGCTGCGCAGCTCCCAGGTCCAGCTGTGTGGACCATGTGTTCCCTTGCCCGAGGCAAATCCGGTCATGGATCTGATCATGCCTATCTTCTCCGCTTTGCCCGCCCAGTGTTCTTGTCCGCACCTAATGCCATCCTCGTGTGCAGGGCAAGAGTTTGCTGAGAATGACAGCGTCGGACAGAGGTTAACCATTCATTAAAGAATTACTCCAAAATTGACTCAACCCGTGCCAATCTCGTCTAGGCAAGTACCGACAAGGCGCAAAAGCTTCCGGTATCTTGCATTTTATGAAAATGACGGTCGATTGCAGTTAGGGTGATGAAAATGAAGATCTTTTTCGGTAACGGTTCCGGGACTAAATTTGGAAAGATCGTCGCAATGGATCGTTTTGACAGTGGGCGCAGTCTATCGCCCATACAACAGGCCGAAGCGTACTGGACAGCCTTGCTTTCCGGCGATGGTGTTCCTATGCGATCTCAGATCGACCCGCGCGGGCTTGAGAATATCCTGCCTAACACCTTCATCCTTGAACGCATTGCACCCGGTCTGGCCCGGTTTCGTCTGGCCGGCAGTCACTTGAACACACTGGCGGGTATGGAGGTCCGGGGAATGCCGCTGACCGCTTTTTTCGAACCCAGCGCGCGAACTCAGGTTACGGAAATCCTTGAACAGGTTTTTGCCGGTCCTGCCATTGCTGAACTTGAATTGGCCTCGACCGGTGGGTTTGGGCGCACGGATCTTCAGGCGCGAATGATCCTTTTGCCGCTGAAAAGCGATTTGGGCGATGTCAGCCGTGTTCTTGGCGTCATGGTCAGTGACGGGGCGATTGGGGCAACCCCCCGGCGCTTTGATGTAAGCCATCATAAACTGCGTGCTGTGTCAGAAATACAGGCGCCTCAACAACCGGTTCAGCCTGTTGTCGAAGGATTTGCCGAAGAACAACAAGAGTTCAAACGTCCCGGATCTCACCTTCGATTGGTCGTATCACGGGATAAGTAACGAGTAACGCGTATTAAATGTAAAGAAGGCGGGCCTATTAGACCCGCCTTTTTAAAACCGTCTGACCAAGTGGTTAGGAGGCTGCGCGTTTGCCGCGGTTCCGGCGCAGATCTGTCAGTTCTTCCGCAACAAGGAAGGCCAGTTCCAACGACTGCGACGCGTTCAAACGTGGATCGCAGGCTGTATGGTAACGGTCTGACAGATCTTCTTCTGTTACAGCGCGTACACCTCCAGTGCATTCGGTCACGTCTAGCCCCGTCATCTCAAAATGCACACCGCCAGGGATCGTGCCCTCGGCCTGATGCACACCAAAGAAGTCGCGAACTTCGCGCAGCACGGAATCAAAGGGCCGGGTCTTATAGCCGGTGGCCGATTTGATCGTATTGCCGTGCATTGGGTCACAGACCCAGGTCACCTTGGCGCCCTCTTCCTTGACGGCTTTGACCAGACGCGGCAGATGCTCTCCCGCCTTGCCTGCACCAAACCGCGCGATCAGGGTCAGACGCCCTTCTTCGTTTTCCGGGTTCAGTTTGGCCATCAGAACTTTGAGGTCTTCGGCAGATGTCGTCGGACCGCATTTCAGACCGATCGGGTTCAGAACGCCGGAACAGAATTCAACATGCGCGCCATCAGGCTGACGGGTGCGGTCGCCAATCCAAATCATGTGGCCGGACCCGGCCAACCAGTTGCCCGATGTAGAATCAAGACGGGTCAGCGCCTCTTCGTATTCAAGCAGCAGACCTTCGTGGCTGGTATAGAATTCAACCGACGAGAATTCATGCGTTGTGTCCGCGGTGATGCCCGCAGCCCCCATGAAATCAATCGAATCCTGAATTCGGTCAGCAATTTCAGAGTATTTCTGAACATCCTGGCCATCGGCAAAGCCGAGTGTCCACGAATGCACATGGCTCATATCGGCGAAACCACCGGTCGAAAAGGCGCGCAACAAGTTCAATGTTGCCGCTGCCTGCGTATAGGCTTGCAACATCTTGGACGGATTCGGAATCCGCGCCTCGGGCGTGAAATCCAGCTCGTTGATAATATCGCCGCGATAGCTGGGCAGCTCAATGCCATCCACCACCTCTGTCGGTGCGCTGCGCGGTTTGGCGAACTGTCCAGCCATACGGCCCACTTTGACCACCGGCACCTTTGCGCCATAGGTCAGAACCATGGCCATCTGCAGCATCACCTTAAAGGTGTCGCGGATCGCATCCGCGCTGAATTGTTCAAAGCTTTCAGCACAGTCGCCGCCCTGCAGCAGGAAAGCCTCACCCCGCCCCGCAGCACCAAGATGTTGCTTGAGCCGACGTGCCTCACCTGCAAACACCAGCGGCGGATACTGCGAAAGCTGAGCCTCGACTTTTGCCAGCGCGGCTGCGTCGGTATAGTCTGGCATCTGAACCCGGGGCTTGTTGCGCCAGTTCGTTTTTTGCCATTCGGTCATAGCTTTGATCTCCGCTGAAGTATTCAAGTCGCCTCTATACAAAAACGTTTGGTGAGAGGCCATATACGATTTGGACCTCTTGACGTCGCAAACAAGCTTTGATCATGGTGGCGGTCAAATCTGTCGCCGGACGTAGGGTCAAACGGCGCCGAATCAAGGACACCTCGCCATGCAAGAGCAACGCCAAGTTGTCACGGTGGAAACCACTGCGGCCAGCCCTCGTCATTTCGTGTTTGTCCTGTTGGACAAATTCTCGCTGCTGTGTTTTGCCTCTGCGCTGGATAGCCTGCGCATCGCAAACCGAATGGCCGACAAAGAGCTTTACAGTTGGAGTCTGTCTGGAGAAGGCGGCGAGACAATCAGATGTTCCGCAGGAACCGAGTTCAAACTGGACGCAGATCTAGCCGAGCTGCAGCGTGATGACGTCGTGCTGATCTGCGGCGGTGTCGATGTTCAAGCCGCTACCACCAAGAAAATTCTGAACTGGGTCCGCCGCGAAGCACGCCGGGGATTGCGCATTGGTGGGCTGTGTACGGCAGCTTATACCTTGGCCAAGGCCGGTTTACTGGATGGCAAGCGTGCGACAATTCACTGGGAAAACTCAGACAGTTTCACCGAAGAATTTGATGAGGTCGAACTGACCAAATCCGTATTCCAGATTGACGGAAACCGGATGACAACAGCCGGTGGTACTTCCTCTATCGACCTGATGCTGAAAATCATCGCCGAGGATTTTGGCGAAGATCTTGCGAACGCGGTGGCCGATCAGCTGATCTATTCCTCGATCCGTACTGATCAGGACACCCAGCGTCTGTCGACCCCGACACGGATTGGGGTGCGCCATCCCAAGCTGAGCCAGGTCATCCTGATGATGGAGAAGAACATCGAAGAGCCGATCTCGCCTTCGCTTCTGGCCAAAGAGGTCGGCATGTCCACGCGGCAGCTAGAGCGTCTGTTTCGCCGTTACCTCAGCCGGTCACCTAAACGCTATTATATGGAGCTGCGCCTGCATAAAGCCCGGAACCTGCTGATGCAGACCGACATGAGCGTGATCAACGTGGCGCTGGCATGCGGGTTTGCCTCGCCGAGCCATTTCTCGAAATGCTACCGGGCGCATTACAACACCACGCCCTATCGTGAGCGCGGTGCGCAAAGCGGGCGCTTGTCTGTTTAATCGCTGGGGGTCATGCGAAAGACAGCGCCCTGCCCGACGGAAACAAACCAGATTGATCCATCTGGTGCCTCGACAATGTCGCGGACGCGTTCCGTCTGAGGGCCCTTGATCTGCTCGACCTCAGTCAATGGAGTGCCTTCAAGCCGAGCGATATAGTCGAATTTGAGCGACCCGACGAATAGATCACCCTTCCATTCGGGCCAAAGCTTGCCTGAATAAATCAAAAGGCCGGATGGGGCGATGGAAGGGTCCCAATAGAATTCAGGCTGCACCATCCCCGGTTTCGCCGTCCCCTCGCCGATTGTTTGTCCGGAATAGTGCTTGCCATAGGAAATCACCGGCCAGCCATAGTT
Organism: Ruegeria sp. CDSC025; assembly: GCF_059610805.1. Taxonomy (NCBI): domain Bacteria; kingdom Pseudomonadati; phylum Pseudomonadota; class Alphaproteobacteria; order Rhodobacterales; family Roseobacteraceae; genus Ruegeria; species Ruegeria sp. CDSC025. The sequence goes on from NZ_JBXWOJ010000001.1 coordinate 520,362, forward strand.
CCGCCCCGGCCGGATTAGGTTCACTTCATCACCGCCCTTGGCTCCATGTTCCGATACCCATAGATGCCCCCGTGCATCCAGCCCTGCACCTTGGGGATTCCGGTGGCCATAAGACCATATCTCTGGCTGAATTCCCGGTTGTCCGACAAATGGATTATCAGCCGGCACCGAGCCGTCCCGGTTCACACGGATCACCGAGCCGTTGTGACTCGATTGATCCTGTGCGGTCGGGCGATCACCACGATCGCCGATAGTGACAAGTAATGTCCCGTCCTTTGCCTCGACAATACGAGAGCCAAAATGACGCCCAGAATCCCCACCATTTTCAGCTTCGAAAATCGTGCGCAGATCGGTCAGCTCTGATCCGTCTTCGGACAGGCGCGCAATCGCAAGTGCAGTGCCTGCCCCCTTTGGTTGAGGCTTGGAATAGGTCAGGAAAACCTCACGGCTTTGCGAAAAATCCCTGGCAACGGTTACGTCCAGCAAACCGCCCTGCCCCTTTGCAACCACATTGGGAGTGCCTTTGACGCGAACTATGTTTCCCTCCGACACAAACAGAAGTTCACCTTCGCGCTCAGTTACCAGAAAGGACATGTCAGGCAGGATGCCGATTGCCCAGGGCGTATCGAGCCCCTTCACCATCGCCGTCACACGCGCCGATCCGGAGTTGGTAGTTAGCGATTCTGCCCCTGCCAACCCTGAAACAACAGAAAAGATGAAGATCAAAGCTAGTCTAAACATCTCGTTCTCCTTACCGAAAACACCGCGCCGGGCACATCTGAACAACTAGAACTGTGCGCCACAAAAACACGTTTGCGTTAGGACTTTTCTTTTTCGAACAGCTTGCCTAGGGTCATGCCCAGAACGAATACGTTCACAACTGGGAGTAACCATATGAAAAAGCTGCTTACAGCAACTGCAGCAACCGCCCTTCTTTCGGGCGCAGCTATGGCCGAAGACGTCACATTGGGTGTTCTGTTCGGCTTTACCGGACCGATTGAATCGCTGGCACCCGCTATGGGTTCAGGCGCCGAGATGGCGATGGCCGAAGTCACCGAATCCGGCAAACTGCTGGATGGCTCGACCGTCACCGCATCGCGCGCTGATACCGGCTGTATCGACAACGGCCTGTCCACCTCGAACGGTGAACGCATGATTGCCGACGGCGTTGCCGGCATCATTGGCGGTGACTGCTCTGGCGTGACCGGAGCGATCCTGCAGAATGTCGCGATCCCGAACGGGATGGTCATGATCTCGCCCTCGGCGACCTCGCCCGGCCTGTCGACCATGGAGGATAACGGCCTGTTCTTCCGCACCGCCCCTTCGGATGCGCGTGAAGGTCAAGTGATGGCAGATATCCTGAATGATCGCGGTATCACTTCAATCGCACTGACCTACACCAACAACGACTATGGCAAGGGTCTGGCAGACGCGATCCAGTCCTCGTTCGAGGCATCGGGCGGCGAAGTCACAATCGTGGCAGCGCATGAAGATGGCAAAGCGGACTACTCGGCCGAAGTTGGCGCGCTGGCCTCGGCCGGTGGCGACATTCTGGTTGTAGCCGGGTATCTCGATCAGGGCGGACTGGGCATCATTCAGTCAGCGCTGGACAGCGGTGCATTCGACACGTTCGGCTTGCCGGGCGGCATGATCGGTGACTCGCTGCCCGCAAATGTCGGTCCCGACCTGAACGGCTCGTTCGGTCAGATCGCCGGTTCAGGTGGTGAAGGTGCTGAAAAGTACTTTGCCATGGCCGAAGCCGCCGGTTTTGACGGATCGTCGCCCTATTCGCCTGAAAGCTATGACGCCGCAGCGCTGTTCATGCTGGCGATGCAGGCCGCTGGTTCGACCAACCCGGCCGACTACGGCAGCAAGATCCTAGATGTTGCCAACGCTCCAGGAGAGAAGATCTATCCGGGTGAGCTGGCCAAAGGTCTGGAACTGTTGGCCGCTGGTCAAGACATCGACTATGTCGGCGCGTCCGGCGTTGAGCTGATCGGCCCCGGCGAAAGCGCAGGTTCGTATCGCGAGATCGAAGTCACCGACGGCGAAAACAAGACCGTCAACTTCCGTTGATTTTGGCCTAAGAAGACCTGAAAATAAGCAGCCCGGACCTTGTGTCCGGGCTGCTTCAGTGAAAAAAGACCGCACCTCTTCAATGAGGGTGTGAAAACAAGAACGCCGAAAACGGCGGCTAGGGGAAAAGATGATCGTCGTCGAGGACGTGCATAAGCATTTCGGCGGGTTTCATGCGGTGGATGGGGCATCGCTGGAAATCCAGAAGGGTTCGATCACCGGCCTGATTGGGCCGAACGGGGCCGGAAAGACAACTCTGTTCAACGTGATCGCGGGTGTGCTCCCGCCCACCTCTGGGCGCGTGTTCATGGATGGCGAGGACATAACCGGCTTGCCACCGCATGATCTATTTCACAAAGGTCTGCTGCGCACTTTTCAGATCGCGCATGAGTTCTCCTCGATGAGTTGCCGAGAGAACCTGATGATGGTGCCCGGCGCGCAATCCGGGGAATCGCTTTGGAACACCTGGTTCGGCCGCAAACGCATCGCTAATGAAGAGCGCGCGTTAAAGGCTAAGGCTGATGAGGTGTTGGAGTTTCTGACCATCGAACATCTGGCCGATCACAAGGCCGGTCAGGTCTCGGGCGGGCAGAAAAAGCTGCTGGAACTTGGCCGTACCATGATGGTCGACGCCAAGATCGTGTTTCTGGACGAGGTCGGCGCGGGTGTGAACCGCACTCTGCTGATGACTATCGCCGACACAATCCTGCGCCTGAACAAGGAACGCGGCTATACGTTTGTGGTCATTGAACACGACATGGATTTCATCGGCAAAATCTGCGACCCGGTCATTTGTATGGCCGAGGGCAAGGTTCTGGCCCAGGGCACTCTGGACGAGATCAAAGCCAATGAGCATGTGATCGAAGCCTATCTGGGCACCGGCCTGAAGAACAAAGACAAGCTGGAGGCCGGGGCATGAGCGATAATCCTTATCAGGATGACCACGGCAACAAGGATGCCTCGATCACCAATACCCAAGGCATGGGCACGATGACGCCCGCACATCGCAAAAGCGGAAAGACGCACCGCGTCGAAGGTGGCCCATTCCTGATCGGCGACACCATGACCGGCGGCTATGGCAAGGGCCCGGATATCCTGCATGATTGCACGATTTCAGTCGATGCCGGTGAAATCGCTGTAATCGTTGGCCCCAACGGCGCCGGTAAATCCACTGCAATGAAGGCCGTGTTTGGGATGCTGGATGTCCGCGCGGGATCTGTGCGACTGGACGGAGAAGACATCACCAACCTGTCGCCCCAGGATCGGGTGATCAAGGGGATGGGCTTTGTTCCGCAGACCTCGAACATCTTCACATCGATGACGGTCGAAGAAAACCTTGAGATGGGTGCCTTCATCCGTCGTGACGACTTTTCAGACACGATGGAACAGGTCTATGACCTCTTTCCCATTCTCCGTGACAAACGCAATCAAGCTGCCGGGGAGCTATCAGGTGGTCAACGCCAACAGGTCGCCGTGGGCCGCGCCTTGATGACCCAGCCCAAAGTGCTGATGTTGGACGAACCCACCGCCGGTGTTTCACCAATCGTGATGGATGAGCTGTTCGACCGGATCATCGAGGTGTCGCGCACCGGTTTGCCGATCCTGATGGTTGAGCAGAACGCTCGCCAGGCTTTGGAGATCGCGGATAAGGGATATGTGCTAGTTCAGGGGCGGAATGCCTATACCGGCACGGGAAAGGAACTGCTGGCCGATCCAGAGGTTCGTAAGAGTTTCTTGGGGGGATAAGTTGATGAAAAAAGCATCTTCTCTTAAGTACTTGGTGCCGTACCTACTTATTTTACTTCTGGTTTGTAAAACTCCAGCACTCGCCGCAGAACAAGAATTATCCAGCGCAGCGACCGAAATTCTCGCCCAAGGCGGAAACGTGCTCAGGTGTTCGATAACTGAGGCATGTGAAAGAGGAAGGTGTGCAAATACCGAGAAACTGGTCGAAATCGCGCTCAGCAATATTAACGGTAACGCTGGTGCGGACGACGGATCAGCTTACTCGGTGCAAAAAGGTAGCTGGATCGAAGCTACAAAGCAAAGTGATGCAACAGGTACTAAAATTGGCAATCAAATCACGATCATCTTACCGGGGTTCGGCGACTCAGTTGCGATGGCATCGATTGATTTGACTTCAAATGAAATTGCGTACTCTGAGCATTTGTCAGCTACATTTGGTGTATCCAACCACTACGGTTCATGCGAGGCGGTAAACTAATGGACTTCCTCAACGCCCTTGTGGCGCTCTCCAACTTCGTCCTTGTTCCCGCAATCGCCTATGGCAGCCAGTTGGCGCTGGGCGCGTTGGGGGTGACGCTGATCTATGGCATCCTGCGGTTCTCGAATTTTGCCCATGGCGACACGATGGCCTTTGGTGCGATGATCGCGGTGCTGGTCACATGGGGTCTGCAGGCCGCCGGTGTCAGTTTCGGGCCGTTACCGACCGCTCTGCTGGCCCTGCCCTTTGCCATTCTCGGCTGTATCGTTCTGGTTCTGATCACGGATCGGATGGTTTACCGTTTCTACCGGGAACAAAAGGCCAAGCCGGTCATTCTGGTGATCGTCTCGATGGGCGTGATGTTCATCATGAACGGGCTGGTGCGGTTCATAATCGGGCCGGATGATCAAAGGTTCTCGGACGGTGAGCGGTTCATCGTTTCAGCGCGGGAATTCAAGGCGATGACCGGGCTGCGTGAGGGGCTGGCGATCAAGACCTCTCAGGGCATTACCGTGGTTGTGGCCGTTGTCGCCGTGGCACTTTTGTTCTGGTTTTTGAACAAAACCCGCACCGGCAAGTCGATGCGCGCTTATTCGGATAACGAGGATCTGGCGCTGCTGTCCGGCATCAACCCTGAACGTGTGGTGATGATCACCTGGATCCTTGTCGCGGCGCTGGCGACAACTGCGGGTGTGCTTTACGGGTTGGACAAGAGCTTTAAGCCCTTTGTCTATTTCCAGCTTCTGCTGCCGATCTTCGCTTCGGCCATCGTCGGCGGCCTCGGCAACCCGTTGGGCGCTATCGCGGGCGGGTTCATCATCGCGTTTTCCGAGGTGACGATCACCTATGCGTGGAAAAAGGTGCTGACCTATGTGGCACCGGAACATCTAGAGCCCTCGGGGTTGGTCCAACTCCTGTCCACCGATTACAAATTCGCGGTCAGCTTTGTTATCTTGCTCATCGTGCTTCTGTTTAAGCCCACAGGTCTGTTTAAGGGGAAAGCAGTATGATCCTGAGTCTCATTGCATCGATTGCTATTCCTCTGATCGCCGGAGCAACTATTGGCACCGTCGGACTGATTGCCGGAATCGCGGAGGTCGCCCTAGGATGGACGTACCGATATGCTGTGCAAACGGACAACGAGCGGCTGAAAAACTCGGTTCTTTTTGCTGCGGTCGCCGTTCTAATTCTGGCAACTGGCTTGGTGCAGGGATGGAACACAGCAATCCTGATCCTGAACATGGGGTTGATCTCGGCCATCATGGCGCTTGGGGTGAACTTGCAATGGGGCTTTGCGGGCCTGTTCAACGTTGGTGTTATGGGCTTTGTTGCGCTGGGCGGGCTGGCGGTTGTGCTGGTCTCAACCCCGCCGACACCCGGCGCGTGGTCATCCGGAGGATACGGGATCGTCCTTTCGTTGCTGTTGGGGGCTGCGACCGTCGTTGCGGCGGTTCTGGTGGCAACAAAAATGCCTAGGGGCCGTGTACAGACGATTGCCATCGTCGCCATTCTGATCGCCGGGTTTTTCATTTACCGTGCGGTGTTTGACCCCAGCGTTGCTGGTGTCGAAACCATTGACCCAGCCGTTGCGGGCAACCTTGGCGGGTTGAATCTGCCGGTTCTGCTGGCCTGGCCCGCGGGCGGCGTGCTGGCCGCCGGTGCCGCTTGGCTGATCGGCAAAACAGCCCTTGGCCTGCGCTCGGACTATCTGGCGATTGCGACGCTTGGGATTGCCGAAATCATCATCGCAATCATGAAAAACGAGGACTGGCTGGCCCGAGGTGTCAAGAATGTCTACGGCATCCCACGCCCCTCGCCCGTGGTCGGCTATGAGGTTGAGCTGCAGCAGGATCCATCCTTCATTGCCCGTGCCGATTGGTTTGGGCTGGACCCTGTCATCGCCTCGACCCTGTCGGTCAAGCTGGGCTATTCCCTGCTGTTCATGGTTGTTCTTCTGATCCTGCTGTGGATGGCCCAGATGGCGCTGCGCAGCCCCTGGGGCCGCATGATGCGCGCCATCCGTGACAACGAGGTTGCAGCCGAGGCGATGGGTAAAGATGTCACCCGCCGCCATTTGCAAATCTTCGTTCTGGGCTCTGCCATCTGCGGTATCGCGGGCGCAATGATGACAACGCTGGACGGGCAGTTGACGCCGGGTACCTACAACCCTCTGCGCTTTACATTTCTGGTCTGGGTCATGGTGATCGTGGGCGGATCGGGCAACAACTTTGGTGCGGTGCTGGGCGCGTTCCTCATCTGGTTCCTGTGGGTCCAGGTCGAACCGATTGGGTTGTGGCTTATGAACCTGATCACGTCCGGAATGCCCGATGGCAGTGCGCTCAAGACGCATCTGATCGACAGCGCGGCCCATATGCGACTGTTCACGATGGGGATGATTCTGCTGATTGTTCTTAGATTCAGCCCAAGAGGGTTGATCCCCGAGAAATAGGGCCACAGAACCTCCAATATATGGAACCGCGTCAAGAAATTGGTGCGGTTTCTTGCTTTTGAGTGAGGAACTTACTAGAGCAACTCATCGGCCTGACAAGTTTCACAGTCGTGTTCACCAAATATTTGCCTTTGTGCAGACTACTACCATTTGCCCGCAGGGAATAGAAAACACCGATGAAAACCACTCTTACAAAGACACTCATTCTGTTGCCGGTTCTTGCCTCTTTGACCGCATGTATTCCGTCACCAAAAGATCTGGAAACCACTCCGGTCAAAGTCCAGACCCCCAAGGGCGTGGTAACATGCCAGCTCTACCGGCAGAACCGCGTGGACTGGGACCGGGCAATCGACTTTCCGGCAACAAAAATGTCCGTCCCCGAGGCTGATGCATATTGCAGACAAGAAGGCCAACGCCGCCTGAAGTGACCGTTGTGAGGCCGGGCAATTAGCCCGGCCCGCCATTCAACGATTACGAAATAACCCGCCCAGAATGCCTCGGACGATCCTGCGCCCGGTTGTTCCCTTAAGCTCTTTAATGACGGCCTCGCTCATGGCGGTGGCAAAGGTGTCTTTCTTTCGCACGATCCGCGAAGAAGACCGCGATACTTTGCTACCTGAGTATCGGCGAGCCGTGGCAAATTCGCGTTCTGCAATCGATTGAGACTCAAGCTGTTCTTCTGCCTCGGCTGCGGCCTGTGCTGCGGCATCAGTCCGCGCCTGGAGCATCTCAAAGGCTGATCTGCGATCTATGCGGGTTTCGTATTTGCCTTTCATCGGAGACGCATTCATTACCGTTTGCCGTTCGGCAGCGGTAATCGGCCCCAACTGTGACCCAGGGGGACGGATCAAAGTGCGTTCGACGATGCCCGGAACCCCTTTCTTTTGCAGCATGGAGGTAACCGCCTCGCCCACGCCAACCTCACGGATGGCGGCCTCTGTATCAAAGGTTGGATTCTCGCGGTAGGTTTCAGCCGCAAGGCGAAGGTTTTTCCTGTCTCGGGCGGTGAAGGCTCGCAAAGCATGCTGTACCCGGTTACCCAACTGACCCAGAATATCTTCTGGTATGTCTGCCGGGTTTTGCGAGATGAAATAAACCCCTACGCCCTTTGATCGGATAAGGCGGGCGACCTGCTCGACCTTGTCCACAAGCACTTTGGGCGCGTCTTCGAACAACAGATGCGCTTCGTCAAAGAAAAATACCAGCTTGGGTTTGTCCGGATCGCCGACTTCGGGCAACTCTTCAAACAGTTCGCTCAGCAGCCATAACAAGAACGTCGCATACAGCCGAGGTGATCCCATCAGCTTGTCAGAGGCCAGGATGTTTACCATGCCATTCCCGTTGACATCGGTGCGCATAAGATCGGCCAGTTCCAGGGCAGGTTCGCCAAACAGATTGGTGCCCCCTTGATTTTCAAGAACCAACAACCGTCGCTGGATGGCACCGATCGAGGCGGTTGAGACATTCCCATAGCGCAGCGAAAGATTTGCTCTGTTCTCTCCGATCCAGACCAACAGGGCTTGCAGATCTTTCATATCCAACAGGGGCATACCTTCTTCATCGGCAACCCGAAATGCAATGTTTACAATGCCTTCTTGTGCTTCGCTCAGGTCCATCAGCCTGGACAACAACAAAGGTCCCATCTCGGATACTGTGGTTCGAACCGGATGGCCTTGCTGACCGAACAGATCCCAGAAAGTGACCGGGCAAGCGGCATATTCGTAATCCGTGAATCCGATGGTTTCGGCACGCTTCTGAAATGCCCCATGTAGCTTGTGACTTTCACTGCCCGCCAGCGCCAACCCAGACAGATCACCTTTGACGTCAGACAGAAACACCGGCACCCCAGCCTTGGAAAACCCCTCGGCCAGGATCTGAAGCGTCACGGTCTTGCCAGTACCGGTCGCACCGGCGATCAGGCCGTGGCGGTTGGCGTATTTCAACGACAACGTCTGCGGTTGGCTGTAATCTGCGCCACCACCGCCAAGAAATATGTTCTCACTCATATGCTTAAGGCCCTGTTTCCTACCGATCTCCGCCCAGCATACAAAGTTAACCTTTGGCTGCGATAGTTTTCTGGTTGTTCGTGTATGAGAATTGCGCGGTCAACAAACTTCCTCCCTGTCGACTGGCCGCGCGTTCACGCGCGGCCCTTTTTCCACCATAGCTTCATAATTAAATTTTCAGGTTAGCAGTTGACCACCGCGCCGCCCTCTCGTAACGTCTGCTCATAATTAAGTCGGCCGGTCCGACGGGGAGAAAAATTCATGAAAGGGAGCCGCTCCACCGGCTCCCTTTTATCTTGGCCACACGTGTTGCCCACGGGGCCTCAGGCGAGATTCCGATCACTTCTGCCTTTTTATGCTGCATAATGCCTGACACTGCGCGCCAGTGGTGCTAGACCCGGCGAAAAGCCACATCAACAATCACGAGGCAATTATGTTCAGGACACCGATAAAGCTTGTTGCGGCAGCTTTTCTTTTCAACGGCGCCGCACTGGCGCAAGAGACCACCGACACGGCAGAACCTGCCACCGAATCCCCTACGACCGAGCAGGTGGACAATGGTCTCGACCTGGGGCAGCCGGTCGATGAAACCGTCAAGGTCGGACAGCGCTATGACAAAGAAAAATTCGGCGACTGGAGCCTGAACTGTTTGAAGATGAACGCGGGCAAAGATCTGTGTTCGCTGCTGCAGGTCATAAATGGCCCGCAAGATGTGCCTATGGCTGAGTTTTCCATGTTCCGCCTACCCGAAGGCGGTTCGGCTGTAGCCGGAGCAAATATCTTGGTTCCGCTTGAAACACTGTTGCAAGCGCAGCTGACCCTCTCAATCGACGGGGCGCCTGCCAAACGCTACAACTATTCGTTTTGTAACCCTGTTGGCTGCGTTGCCCAAATCGGCCTGACCCAAGGGGATATCGACGCAATGAAGCAGGGCAGCAAGGCGACTTTGACCATCGTTCCAGCGCCCGCGCCGGATCAGGTGATCGAACTTGACCTATCTTTGTCCGGGTTTACTGCAGGTTACGACATTGTTGATGTCGCAACCAACTGAAGACTACATTTCGAGAAAGCCGTTTAACCCAGCGGCTTTCTCAAACCCGCTTCAAGGCAAGTACTGCGTTCAGACCTCCGAAAGCGAAAGCGTTGCTTAGCGCAACCTCGACTTTCGCATCGCGTGCCTCGTTGGGCACAACGTCCAAAGCACATTCCGGATCTGGTTCTTCGTAGCCAATCGTCGGTGCAATCACCCCATCTCGCAGGGCCATGATACAGGCCAAAAGCTCTACCGCGCCGGTTCCGCCAATCAAGTGACCATGCATCGACTTGGTGGATGAGATCAAAAGTTCGTCCGCATGCGGGCCGAAAACGCCAGCTACAGCGGCACATTCCGTTTTGTCATTGGCCGCAGTACCTGTGCCATGGGCGTTGATATAACCCACCTGATTGGCATTCAGGCCAGCATCAGACAACGCCCCTGACATCGCACGGGCAGCGCCCTGCTTGCTGGGCATTACAATGTCTGATGCATCCGAGGTCATCGCGAAACCAACAACTTCGCACAAAATTTCTGCCCCACGCGCCTTCGCGTGTTCGTATTCCTCGAACACGAAGATGCCCGCTCCCTCTCCTTGCACCATACCGTTTCGGTTGGCGCTAAAGGGACGACAGGCATCCTTGGACATCACCCGCAGCCCTTCCCAGGCCTTAACGCCACCAAAGCACAACATGGATTCTGAGCCGCCGGTGATCATCGCAGGGGCCGCCCCGCTGCGCACCATCTGAAAGGCTTGCGCCATCGCATGGTTCGATGAGGCACAAGCAGTCGATACCGTAAAGCTGGGACCTTTGAGGTTATGTTCCATCGATACGTGGCTTGCCGCCGCGTTGTTCATAAGTTTAGGAACAACAAATGGATGGACCCTGTTCTTCCCGTCCTCATAGACTGAACGGTAGTTGTCGTCCCAGGTCGAAACGCCACCACCTGCTGTTCCCAGAACCACGCCAGATCGTGCAGCCAACTCACCGTGGAATTCGATCCCGGACTGATCTATGGCCTCTTTGGCCGCGGTCAGGGTAAACTGTGTAAACCTGTCATACAGAGTCATCTGTTGGCGGTTGAACCGGCCCTCGGCTTCGAACCCCCGGACCTGGCCACCGATCTTGATCGCCAACCTGTCGACGTCTCGAAATTCAAGTTCCGAAATGCCACAACGGCCTTCCCGCATCGCCTCAAGCGTATCTGGAACTGAATGACCAAGCGAATTGATCGTGCCTGCCCCGGTTATTACTACCCGTTTCATTTGCTTGGGTCAGACCTTTTCTGCCACAAGCTTTTCGATCCCAGCAATGATCGCGGCGACATTTGAGATGTCAAAGTCACTGGCCGTTGGTTCATTGGCATTGAACGGAACGGTTATGTCGAACTCTTCTTCGATGGCAAAGATACTCTCGACCAGCCCCAGGCTGTCGATCCCCAGATCTTCGAGCGTACTTTCGGGCGTCACATCCGAAGGCTCCAACACGGCTTGTTCGGCAATGATGGCAATGACGCGGTCGGTGATGCTCATATCGATCCTCTGATTATCACGTTGAATGTGATTTAATCGCTCGGAGGCTGTTTGGAAACAGCCTTTTTCAACGCCTCCACGTCACGAAGCATCCGCGGCAATCTACGCTGCGCCTTATAGACATCAGTAAAGGTTTCCATCTTCACAGCCGGGTAGCCCATCAACACACGACCGGCAGGTACGTTTGACAGGATTTTGGTACCACCGCCGACAATCACCCCGTCGCCAACGAAAATATTGTCCGAGACGCCTGATTGCCCACCCAGAACCACGTTATTGCCAAGCTCAACCGAACCGGAAATACCAGACTGACCACACAGCAGACAGTCATTACCAACGCGCGTGTTGTGGCCGATATGGACCTGATTATCCAGTTTTGTGCCATTCCCGATGCGAGTATTACGAATGGTCCCGTTGTCGATCGTGCAATTCGCACCGATCTCGACATCGTCGCCAATTTCCACAGAACCAAGCGAATGAATGCGCAGCCAGCTTTGCGCGCTGGCGTCTCCTGCATCCCCCAAGGTCTTGCGCGCGTTCTCTACCCCCGAAACTTCGGGCGTAACAAAACTGAACCCGTCGCTACCGATCCTTGCCCCTGGTTGCGCGATAAAACGATCCCCGATCTGTACACGGGCACCAATGCTGACCATTTCGCGCAGAACCGCGTCTTCGCCCAACACAGCATCCATACCGATGACGCAATGCGGTCCGATATTCGCCCCTCTGCCGACCCGGGCCCGTGCACCAATGACTGCCAGAGGGCCGATTGAGACCCCATCTGCTACATCCGCAGTTGGGTCGATGACTGCAGAAGGGTGAACCCCGGATCCAAAGCCCTGCCCTTTATCCAGCATGGATGTGATCCCGGCCATCGCCATGCGCGGTCGTCGAACGAATATTGCTGCCTTAAGCCCCAACGCCTGCCAGTCAGCACCTTCCCAAAGGATGGCGACCTGCGCCGAACCCGATCCCAGATCCTCGGCATATTTCGGCGACATCGCCATCGCCAGATCAGTGGCAGTTGCATCCGACGGTTCAGCAGCAGCATGTACGACCAAGCTGGCATCGCCCTGGAACTCAGCGTCAAGGGCATCTGCGATTTGTTGAACTGTATATTTCATGTGGGGCTTCCCGGAACTAGGACCTTCCCCCGGTGATTACCCCTGAACGTCCGGCAGGGCCACCCCTGCTTTCTGCAGAGCATTCCAGATTTTCTGATCACGGCCATAGACGTCGCGACGGTACTGTACCTCACCTTTCGGGCCAATAAAGGCAGTGCGGTAAATCAAGTGGACAGGAACATGCTGCTCAAGCTTCACAGTGGTCTCTTTTCCTGTCGCGAGAATCCGATGGAAAAATGCCTTTGGGTTTTCTTCTTGCTTCGCCAACAGTGCGTAAGCGAATTCGAAAGGCTGAGCCAATCTGATACAACCATGCGAGAAGGCACGAGATTCCCGAGCAAACAGACTTTTCTGCGGTGTATCATGCAGATAAATGTTGTGCTTGTTGGGGAACATGAACTTCACCAGCCCCAGGGCATTGCTTTTGCTGGGCGGTTGGCGCATCGCAAATGGAAAGTTGCTTGCGGTGAACTGGGTGAAATCTACTGCCCCGCGATTGACCTGGCGACCACTGCGATCGGTAATCTGAATATGCCCAACGGCATTTGGGTTGGACTGCAGCTGCGGCAGGTATTCCTTGGTGATGATCGAGCGTGGGACATACCAGCTGGGGTTAATGACCATATGCTCCATCTTGTCCGAAAACTCAGGGCTGCGACGATCATGGGTGTTCTTGCCGATCACGGCGCGGGTTTCAAAGGTAATAAAGCCGTCATCAACAATCTTGGCTGAGAAATCAGCCTGATTGACCAGAATGTGGCGTTCACCGCGCTCGCGCGGCAACCAGCGCTCACGCTCCAGCGCGACATAGACGGCCTTCAGACGATCCGAAGCAGTGCGGTTCAGCTCAGTAATTGTGCCCGGCCCCGCGACGCCATCTGCGGCAAGACCATGTGCGATCTGAAACCGCTGAACGCCTGCCAGCAAGGCATCGTCAAAAACAGGGCTGGCTGTTGGATTCATAAAACCCATTTCAACCAGTCGGTTACGCATCGCTATTACGGCGGGTCCCGTATCTCCCAGTTCGAGCTTAGCCTGCGGAACAGTAGTTCCCCAACCGCCTTGGCGAACCAATTCTTCCAGCGCAAGTTTCTGCTTCATCAAAGCCCGATACTGGGTCGAGCTTGGCGCCAACTGATCGAAATAGGCTGCATCCTCCGAGGTCGTCAGTCCACGCAGATGCCCTGCTGTCGAGGTCGGCTCGACCTTCCTGACCAATCCATCGTCTATATCGGATGGTCGTAAAAGGCCTGTCCTCATGTCTTGTGCATAGGCCGCAAAAACGCGCGTCAGCTCGACCTCAATCGCCCCAAGCTCACGCGCTGATTTTGCTGATTGAAGCCGGTCAACCAAGCCCTGCGCATCATAGGCGTTCGCGGGTAGCCCGTGTAATTCGACCGCAGAAAGCCCCTCAATCAACCGTTGACGACGTTCAGCATGTGCAGCCGTGTCGCCAATCCAAACAGGCACGAATCCTCTTTCACGGTAGAAATCGGCAATCTCAGACCCGGAAGGTGCAAATTCGGCAACCGCCATCTGGAATGCGGTGTCAGGCTTGGCCTCAGTGTTCGCCATCGCCGAAGTCGTCAGAAAACATGCGGCCAAAGCAATACCGGTGCTTGCACGAAGAACAGAGAACATTTGGAGCCCTTGAATTTTCAATATAATACGCCGTTTCAGGCAATGCCGAACAATTATGGTTTTGCTTGAAACCCATTGTCTATTCACAAATGCATCAATTTCGTGCTTATACCCAAGCGTGATGCTTGTTTGCATCGGACAGATTTCCGCGACGGCCTAAGACGTTGGATCTTTGCCATTTTGCACCACCTGCGCAAAAAACTGCCGAAAATTCCCCCTTGAAAAGATGAATTTGAAAGACTTCTTGGCCGCCCTTCACGACTGTGTCATAAATCCCTCATCTGGGATGGGAATAAATTAATACAGCGCGCGTAACATCGTGTGCAGGCAGGAACAGTACGGGACGAAACACAAAATGACGACGAGCAGTTCCTCGGGTTTGACCCGGCGTGCTTTATTGGGCGCATTCGCAGCTACAGCAGTTGTAGCAACTCCAACCTACTCCAATGCAGCAGGATTCCTTCGTGGCGGTGGTGATATTCGCCGTATTCGCATGTATTCCGGACGCACTGGCGAGCGGATCGATATGATCTATTGGGTTGACGGTAAATACATCAAAGACGCGGTCAAAGAAGTGAACCACTTCATGCGCGATTGGCGCACCGACCAGGCCAAGGATATGGACCTCCGCACGATCGACATCATGGCGGCGTCGCATAATCTGTTGGATGTCAACGAACCCTATATGCTGCTGTCGGGCTATCGCTCGCCGCAGACCAACGCGATGCTGCGGTCACGGTCGCGCCGTGTTGCCAAGAATTCGTTGCACATGAAAGGCCAGGCAGCCGACCTCCGCCTGTCATCTCGTTCGGTCTCGCAAATGGCCAAAGCGGCGATGTCTTGCCGTGCTGGTGGTGTTGGCAAATACCACCGCTCGAACTTCGTGCATATGGATTGCGGTGTGGTAAGAAGCTGGGGCGGTTGATCCGCCCCGCCTGTCGTCAAGAGAACTTTGTCGGTCACCTAACCGTTTGAATGAGCAGATTTATCTGCCATTGTGGAGGTGCCTATTCTACTCAGGCAGCCTCATAAACCCTGCGCAAACCGGCTGTCGCAGGTGATTTTCAATACGAGCCCAAATATTCAAGAAATGGCGCACCTGAGAGGATTCGAACCTCTGGCCTCTGCCTTCGGAGGGCAGCGCTCTATCCAGCTGAGCTACAGGTGCCTGAGCCGTTAGCTAACCTTGTTCCGGTCCGGGTGCAACTGAAAATCGACCCGGATCAAACAGGTTTCACGCGAACAGATCATGCGCAAGTTCAAGCGCTTCGATCAGGGTATCGACCTCATCTTTCGAGTTATAGAGACCAAAACTGGCGCGGCATGTCGCGGTGACTCCGAGGAAATCCATCAATGGTCCAGCACAATGGTGCCCGGCCCGAACAGCGACGCCCTTTTTATCCAAAATCGTCGAAATGTCATGTGCGTGGCCTGCACCGTCCAAAGTGAAGCTAAAGATCGCCGCTTTGTCCGGCCGTGTCCCCTGAAGCTGAATCCAGTTCAGCCCTGCAAACCTCTGCATCGCATAGTCTCGGATCTCGGCCTCATGAGCAGCAACGTTGTCCATCCCCAAATCCATCAGATAGTCCAGAGCGACGCCCAGTCCGATGGTTTGCACGATACCAGGAGTTCCCGCCTCGAATTTCATCGGTGGATCATTGTAGATCACCTGATCCTTGCTGACCTCTTTGATCATGTCACCGCCACCGATAAACGGGCGCATTTCGGCCATTCGGTCAGATTTGATGTAAATCGCTCCCGATCCTGATGGGCCATAAAGCTTATGCCCGGTGATGGCGTAGAAATCGCAGCCGATATCCTGGACATCGACCGGCATATGCACGGCGCCTTGACTGCCATCCACCAGCACCGGGACGCCTTTGGCATGGGCGCCTTCGGTGATTGCTTTGACATCCACAACCGTGCCCAACACGTTCGAACAATGGGTCACCGCGACCAGCTTGGTTTTTGGACCGATGGCATCAATGACAGCTTGCGGATCAAGCCCACCATCCGCATCCACATCCACCCATTTCAACACCACTCCCTGACGCTCGCGCAGGAAATGCCAGGGTACGATGTTTGCATGATGCTCCATCACACTCAGGACGATCTCGTCCCCGGCCTGAAGACGCGGCATCGCCCAGCCATAGGCGACCAGATTGATGCCTTCAGTCGTGCCCGAGTTCAGAACAATTTCATCTTCATCCGTTACGCCCAGAAATCGGGCAATAGTTCCACGAACGGATTCGTATTTCTCGGTCGCCAGATTGGACAGATAGTGCAGCCCGCGATGCACATTTGCATATTCTTCGGTATAAGCCCGCGTCACAGCGTCAATGACAACCTGTGGCTTCTGAGCTGATGCTCCATTGTCCAGATAGGTCAGCGGCTTGCCGTTTACCTCTCGGGACAGGATCGGAAAGTCAGCGCGAATTTTCTGCAGATCGAACATCGTATTTTTCTTCCCTAGACCGGGCCGCTGGGTGTGAACATGAGGACAAATGAGATTGAAATCAGTGCGGATAACAGAATGACCCCAAAAGATTTCAGCATCGAGTTGAACTTATGAGCTTCATTCAGGAAATGCATTGAGACGTAAAGGCTGACAAGTGCGGTCGCCAGCAAAAACATGACCATCATAAATGGAACAACCATCGAAACGATCAGCGTCACCGACATCGCTGCGATCTGAAGGAATTGCAGCCAGATCGTCAGGATCAGGATATCTTTGAATGTCGCAACGCCCCCGATAGTACGACCAACAAAAAGAAGAGCCACCACGCTGAGCAGCATCGCGCCTGACGAACGCAGAAGGTTCAGAATAACAGGATCAGAAACGGGAAGCGGTTCACCCTGGGGGACAGGGACCATCTGTTCGATACCAATTTGGATGGCACCGTTCAGAACGACAGCCAGAAAGAATGCCAGCCAGACAACTTCACGCCCGGGACGCAGATCCAGCAACCGTCTTGCCGCTTCGGCAGGGTTGGTCAGGGTCAGAACAGCAATCTGACTCAGCACGGCCGGATTCATTCCGCATACCTTTGCGCTTGCCTAAGGCCCGAAAACCAGAACCACAGGAATACGACGAACCAAACC
This sequence comes from Ruegeria sp. CDSC025, assembly GCF_059610805.1. NCBI lineage: Bacteria > Pseudomonadati > Pseudomonadota > Alphaproteobacteria > Rhodobacterales > Roseobacteraceae > Ruegeria > Ruegeria sp. CDSC025. The sequence continues at coordinate 537,551 of NZ_JBXWOJ010000001.1, forward strand.
AACCCGACAGTGGTCATGGTTGTCCCCGGACCAATAAAACCAGCGACAAGGCCGTTCAGCAAAATCAACGGCGTCGAAGATAGCAACGCCCAGAACAGAGCTAACCTTGCGCCATAGGCAGTCCCCTTTCCGCCGAACAGACGCGCCGCACCGTGGGACACGAAGGCCAGAAGGTAGAAGAACAGCGGCAAGATAATGACAGTTCCAAGCAAGGCACCGCCCAACAGCATGTTAAGCTCGAGATCTTCGAGATGCGCCTGTCGGGACAAACGTGGCAGTTGCGCAATGAATGCCACCACGCAGAACGCCATTACAAAGACCAAAGCGCGGTCCTCACGTTCGCCCAAATCCAAAAGCCGGCTTACAACCCGGCCTGGTCCACGGTATGTGGCCACTATATCCGACGTTACCGGCATCAGCTTCGCCGAGAAAGCCAGCCTTCAAGGCGGTCAACCACAGCCTCCGCAAGGCTTTCATCCTCGATCTCTTCCACAGCCTCGGCCAGGAACGACAAGGTCAGCAAATTTGTTGCCTCTTTGACGGGCACACCCCGAGACCGCAGGTAGAACAGAGCCGTTTCATCAAGCGCACCTGATGTCGAACCGTGCGAACAGACAACGTCATCGGCATAGATCTCAAGCTCGGGCTTGGCGAGGAACTGACTATCATCATCCAGTAACAAAGACTGGCTGATCTGATACCCGTCTGTTTTCTGGGCGCCCTCTTTCACAAGGATCTTGCCCTGAAACACGCCGGTCGCGCCGTTCCGCAGCACCTTCTTGAACACCTGGCGGCTTTCGCAACCAACCGCGTCATGGGTGACGAATACCGTGTCGTCATGGTGAAAGTCGCCATCTCCGACGCAGGCACCGGCCACGTGCGCCACCGCATCATCGCCGGTCAATTCGATCACCTGTTCGTTCCGGGTCAGAACACCGTTCATGGTCAGGGTGAAGGATTTGTAGACCGAATTGGCACCCAACCGTGTAAACATATGCGTCGCCGCACGACGCTCGTGGTCACGACCCTGGGCCCGCACATGGTGCAGCGAGCCACCATCGGCAATGTCAATTTCCATACATTTGTTGAAACGCGATGCCGCCGGCCCGTTTTCGAGAATGGTAACCTCGGCGTCTGTTTCGACCCGCACTACGTGATGCAGGATCGCATCCGAATCCTCGGACGCATGGCGATAGATCAGGCTGATCGGTTTCGATGGCTTACCGGTCACATGGATGGCCACGCCGTCTGATGCAAATGCGGTGTTCAATGCGGCCAGCGGGCGCTGAACCGGGACTTGTCCATTTGCTTCAAGAACGCCGTACAAGTCTTTGGCCCAATGGATATCTTTGCAGCAAATATCTTCAAGCCGGTCGATCGAAACACCTTCGAGTGTCAGATCATCGGACTCTTCGGGATTGAACACTCCGTCAACGAAGACAATCTTCAAGCGGTCGAATTCGTCGAACATTTGCGGCTCGTCCGACTCGAACAGCGCCGCATGCGCTGCATCAGCCGATACGAGCGTATCGGGTTGGGTGTATTTCCAGTACTCGTCGCGCCGGCTGGGCAAGCCCATTTGGCGCACACGGGCAATCGCGTCCTCGCGCGCAGCGCGAGTACATCCGGCATCGGGCAACGACAGGACGGCCAGCCGCTCCTCCGTCGCAGTCTGTTTTGCTTGGGGCAACGCCATCAGTTCACCTCGGCCAGAATGTCGGCATAACCGTTGTTTTCAACCTCAAGTGCCAACTCGGGACCGCCAGTTTTTACAATCCGCCCATCGGCCATGATATGCACGACATCAGGTTTGATGTGGTCCAGAAGGCGCTGATAATGCGTGATAACAAGGAAACCACGCGCTTCGTCGCGCAGCGCGTTCACGCCCTCGGCAACCAGTTTCATCGCGTCTACATCCAAACCGGAATCTGTCTCGTCCAGAATGCACATTTTGGGCTCGAGCATGGCCATTTGCAGTATTTCGTTGCGCTTTTTCTCACCGCCAGAAAAGCCAACATTCACAGGGCGCTTCAGCATATCCGCATCGATCTTTAACGATTTGGCCTTGGCGCGCACCTCTTTCAGGAAATCGGCTGCCGAAAGCTCTTCTTCCCCGCGGGCCTTGCGCTGTGAATTCACAGCGGTGCGCAGAAAGGTCATGTTGCCAACGCCTGGGATTTCAACCGGATATTGGAACGCCAGGAAAACACCGGCTGCTGCGCGCTCTTCCGGTTCCATCTCGAACAGGTTCTCACCACCAAGGGTCGCCGAGCCTTCGGTCACTTCATACCCATCCCGACCGGACAGCACATAGCTGAGCGTCGATTTGCCCGAGCCATTTGGCCCCATGATCGCATGTACCTTGCCAGCCTCAACCTTCAGGTCGACACCTTTGAGGATTTGCTTGTCTTCTTCTTCAAGTTTGACGTGCAGGTTTTTGATTTCCAGCATGTTTTATTCCTTTGACGTATCGCAAGGGGTCATGCCCCCTCGTATGTTCTGAATTCAGGTAAGGTTGGGATTAACCCACAGATCCCTCAAGGCTGATGGCCACCAACTGCTGGGCTTCCATCGCAAATTCCATCGGCAGCGCCTGGAGCACGTCCTTGCAGAACCCGTTGACGACCAGGGCCACGGCCTCTTCCTCGTCCATTCCGCGTTGACGGCAATAGAACAGCTGATCATCATCGACCTTCGAGGTCGTCGCCTCATGCTCGACCCGCGAGGAGTTGTTCTTGACTTCGATATAGGGAACCGTGTGCGCCCCGCATTTATCGCCGATCAGCAGGCTGTCACATTGGGTGTAATTCCGGCTGTCCTTGGCTTTCGGGTGCATCGAGACCAGCCCGCGATAGGTGTTCTGCGCCCTGCCCGCACTGATGCCTTTGGACACGATCCGCGACTTGGTGTTCTTGCCCAGGTGGATCATCTTGGTGCCAGTATCGGCCTGCTGATAATTGTTGGCAATCGCGATCGAATAGAACTCACCCTGGCTTTCATTGCCGCGCAGGATGCAGGACGGGTATTTCCACGTCACGGCCGAGCCGGTTTCAACCTGCGTCCACATCACCTTGGACCGGTCGCCGCGGCAATCCGCGCGCTTGGTCACAAAGTTATAGATGCCGCCCTTGCCATTCTCATCCCCGGGGTACCAGTTCTGAACGGTCGAGTATTTTACCTCGGCATCTTCCTCGATAATGATTTCGACCACGGCAGCATGCAGCTGCGTAGTGTCGCGCTGAGGCGCAGTACAGCCTTCCAAGTAGCTGACATAGCTGCCTTTATCGGCAATGATCAGGGTACGTTCAAACTGACCGGTGTTCTCCGCATTGATGCGGAAATAGGTGCTCAGCTCCATCGGGCAGCGTACGCCCGGCGGGATGTAGACAAATGACCCGTCCGAGAACACGGCCGAGTTCAGCGTGGCATAGAAATTATCGGATACCGGAACCACAGTGCCCAGGTATTTCTTGACCAGCTCGGGGTGTTCCCTGATCGCTTCAGAAATCGAACAGAAGATCACACCTGCCTTTTTCAGTTCGGCCTGAAAAGTTGTGCCAACGGACACCGAGTCGAACACCGCATCCACGGCCACCTTGCGGCCCTCAGCAGGCATATCCTCGGCGCCTTCGACGCCAGCCAGAATCATCTGTTCTTTCAGTGGGATACCAAGCTTTTCGTAAGTAGCCAGCAGCTTCGGATCCACTTCATCCAGCGATTTCGGCTTTACCTCCATCGATTTCGGACGGGCATAGTAATACTGGTTCTGAAAGTCAATTTCAGGATAGCTGACCATCGCCCATTTCGGCTCTTCCATCTTGGTCCAGCGTTCGAACGCGGCCAGACGCCATTCGGTCATCCATTCCGGTTCTTCATTCTTGTCCGAGATCAGACGGACGATATCGGGGTTCACGCCTTTTGGGGCGTATTCCATCTCGATATCGGTGTTCCAGCCGTATTTATAGGTTCCGGCCTCGCGCACCGCATCAACGGTTTCCTGATCGACACCTTCTTTTACCTGAGTCTGGTCCAAAGCGGCCATGACTTATCCTCCGTCAGATCACGCGGCACGCGCGCGATGCTTTTTCTCTTTTTCCAGCCACGTATCCGCGAAACGCAGCACATCATCTTCTGTCGTCCAAGGGCCGAGCGATACGCGAATTGCGCTGGCTGCCGTTACCTCGTCATATCCCATTGCCGTCAGAACTCGGCTGGTTTTTACCTTGCCACTTGAACAGGCCGAACCTGCGCTGATCGCAAATCCAGCCAGATCCATCTGCATAACCTGCGTCTCCCCTTTCCATCCGGGAGTTGCAAAACACAAAGTGTTGGGGAGTCGCTCCTGATCTTTCCCGACAAAAATAGTCGCTTTCGATCCGGCCTCAAGTGCGTTCTCTAGAATATTTCTAAATTTAGCAACATTTTCCCAAACACCGTTAGCCAGATCTTTCACTGCGGCCTCGGCAGCGGCACCAAAACCCGCGATTCCAACAACGTTTTCCGTCCCGGAGCGCCGGCCCATTTCCTGCCCGCCACCAACCGCAAGCGGGTTGATGTCCAGCCCTTGTTTTAGGATCAGAGCGCCAACACCCTTAGGACCGCCGATTTTATGCGCCGAAAGAACCGCCATATCCGCATCGCTCCAGGCGAAGGAAAAGGGAATACGGCCAACAGCCTGTGTAATATCCAGCAACAACCAATCGGCGCGCCGTGCGCCATAGGGCCACTGACCTTCGACCTTTTTCGGTGGCAAGGTAACGATACCTGTTTCCGAATTCGCCAACCCCATTGCTAAGATGTGACCAGGACCGAACGGGCGTTCGTTGCAGTTCGATAGATCAAGATGCGACCAAAGCGCGTCATGCGCCGTTGCATCGACGAACACATCGCAATTATTCGGTCTATTCTGCAGGACCCGAGCCGCTTCGGTCGCACCAGAGGTGAAAATAACTTCCTGCGGTCGGCACCCGACAGCTTCGGCCACCTGCGCCCGTGCACGCTCGACCATGGCCTTTGCCGCTCGTCCTTCAGCGTGAACCGAGGAAGGGTTACCGATCTGATCCATTGACGTGATCATCGCATCGCGCGCTTCGGGGCGAATTGGCGTTGTGGCGTTATGATCCAGATAAACACGATTCATGGATGCACCTTTTGGCAGCCAAAGGGACTTGGACAAAGCAAATTCATCTTACTCGTCCACGACCGCAAACAGATTAGGAACAGCCGGACAGGGCGCCAAGTCGTTCCTGATCACATCAGAAAGCCGCGTTTGATGCAGAAACACATAAACATGGGCACTCAGCCCTTCCCACAATCGGTTGGTCAGCGATTGCGCACGACTGCCCGATGAGGCCCCCGAAGCCCCTGCCCCTTTTTTCAACGCGTCTACAGTTTCGTCGACGGCGGACAGAATTTCGACTACACGGATTTCCGACGCAGGGCGCGCCAACCGATAACCTCCGCCCGGACCGCGCACTGACGAGACAAGCTCGGCCCGGCGCAGCTTTACGAACAGCTGTTCAAGATAAGGCAACGAGATGTCCTGCCGTTCGGAAATTTCGCTCAGCGTTACCAGTCCGTCAGAAGACTGAAGAGCGATATCAGCCAAGGCCACCATCGCGTAACGACCCTTGGTCGAAAGCTTCATTCTCATTCCCTTATGGCAGTTAACGCGCGAAATCATTGACGCCGCCGCTGCCAGTGCGTATCTCCGACTGACAGCGCCCTTGCGCCGACTATCACAATTAGAACCGTTCTAAGGTGTCCGACGATTATCGTCAAGTATTTCCGGACACCCAGAAGAAAAAGACAGGACCTATGCACACATGCCCGAGGTGATTTTTCCCGGACCCGAAGGCCGCCTGGAAGGCCGCTACCACCCGCAAAAGGAAAAAGACGCACCGATCGCCATCGTGTTGCACCCGCATCCTCAATTTGGCGGGACCATGAACAACAAGGTGGTCTATAATCTGCACTATGCGTTCTACAACATGGGTTTCACTGTCTTGCGGTTCAACTTCCGCGGTGTTGGCCGCAGCCAGGGAGAATATGACCAGGGCGTAGGCGAGCTGAGTGATGCGGCATCGGCACTGGACTACCTGCAGTCGATGAACAACAATTCGAAACACTGCTGGGTCGCAGGGTTCTCGTTCGGAGCCTGGATCGGGATGCAACTGCTTATGCGCCGCCCTGAGATTACCGGTTTCATCAGCGTTTCTCCGCCAGCCAACATGTATGATTTCTCGTTCCTGGCGCCCTGCCCCTCTTCGGGTCTGATTATCAACGGATCCTCTGATCGGGTAGCCCCGCCTGCAGACACCACTGCATTGGTTAACAAGCTGCATGAACAGAAGGGCATCACAATCACCCATAACGAAGTTGAGGGTGCTGACCACTTCTTTCAGGATCGCCACATGGATACGCTGATCACTGATGTAAGTGACTATGTGAAACGGCGGCTGACAGAGAACACGCGCTAATGTCCGACACGATCATCAGGCTTGCTTCCAAGCTGGCCGAAGACACAATGAAAGTGATGGACGAAACCGGTAACGACCGCTTCTTCATGGAAGTTGGCGAAGTGATCGGGGCGTCCTCACAAACATTGGAAGAAGCATTCCTGACCGAGATCCGTGTCCGGATGGCCGAACGTAAGGCCCGCAAGTTTGTCGTCGAGAAATTGACCGAACATCGGTCAAAACTGAAAGCTATAGAAAAACAATGACGCAAAGATTGTCCGCGCAAATCGACTTCCTTAAACGCGCGGACAGGCTGAAATCTGTCAATCGCGCCAACGCCTTGTTGGATCAGTCCCGCCCAGAGAACGCGGCTGAGCATAGTTGGCAACTGGCGCTTTGGGCCCTGGTTTTGGAACCGCTTGCCGGGTCAGACGTAAATATCGACCGCGTGATCAAAATGCTACTGCTGCATGATCTGGTCGAAATCATCGTAGGCGATCACCCAATTCACTTGAAAACAGATTGGAAAGCACTGGAATTGGCGGAACAAACAGCTGCTGAAGAGCTGTTTGGCATGCTGCCTGCGGATCAGGCCACGACGTTTCTGGCTCTGTGGCAAGAATTCGAGGCCGACACCACTCCGGACGCGAAATTCGCCAAGATTCTGGATCGGTCGCAACCGATGTTTCAGGTGCTGTGTGCAGAACGGCCAAACCCAGAGCATTTAGCTGTCGTGAATGACAACCTAAAACGTGGTCGCGCTGCCTATCTGCAACAAGCTTTCCCGGACGCATATAATCTTGCCCAAGCACTGCTGAATGGAGGCAAACTCGAAACCTCCGAGCTTTCTTTGCGTTTGGGTTTCTTGTCCGAAACTGACCAACTCAAATCGGTTCAGCGCGCATCTCGTCTGCTCTATGATGACCGGTTTGAGAATTCAGCCGAACATTCCTGGCACATCATGCTTTTTGCCTGGGTCCTGTCCGAATATGCAGCCCCTTCCGTTTCTGTGAACCGCGCCCTCAGGATGCTTTTGCTGCACGACATTGTTGAAATTGACGCCGGTGATCACCCAATTCATGGGCAGGTCGACCACGCGGCACAAGCCGCCGAGGAACTTGCTGCGGCGCAAAGGTTGTTTGGAATTCTCCCAGAGGTCCAAAATCAAGAATTCATGTCGATCTGGCAGGAGTTTGAACAGGCCGAAAGCCCCGATGCCTGTTTCGCCAAAGCGATTGATCGCTTCCAAACCCCGGTTGGCAACCTCGAGACAGGAGGCGGTTCCTGGATTGATTACAACGTCACATACGAGCAAATCCACAGCCGTGTCGGCACGGTGATTATTCCCGGTGCACCAGCCCTGTGGGCATGGCTGGATCCGTTGCTTCGGGGTTACTTTTCTGAGACTGCAGAAGGCTGAAAACACAGCGGAAAAAGGAGCATAACACCCCTTTTTCCTGTATTCGGCAGTCGCTTAAACCGATGTACCAATCAATCGCTCAACATTTCGGGCTGCTTTTGTTTCGACGGACCCCCCGCCAGCAAGCCACCCAAGCGCAACAATAAGTGCCGAAAGAGCGATGACGTATTTTGCAAATTTCGTCATGGCGATACTCATAAAAAAAACACGATAAAACGCGGACAAAGTATAACATTGCCGAAAGTCCACATAGTCGGGTAATCCTGACCCCTGACGGATGCCAGTAAACTCCTGCTATCGCTTGCGGGTATCGGTCATTTCGTGCTCAACCCAATGCAACCTTATTGAATGCGAGACCCCCGTGCCCAAAGCATATCTTCTACTGCTGTTGGCAGTTGTTGCCGAAACGATTGGTACAACTGCACTTCAGGCCAGCCAGCAATTCAGCCGGTTCTGGCCGTCAGTGCTTGTGGTTGTTGGCTATGGAATTGCCTTTTATCTGATGGCCCTCACGCTCAAATACATGCCGGTTGGTATCGTCTATGCGATCTGGTCCGGTCTTGGAATCGTGCTGATTGCCATCATCGGTTTCATTGTCTTTGGTCAGAGGTTGGATTTACCCGGGATAGCTGGACTCAGCATGATTTTGGGTGGAATACTAATCATACACCTCTTTTCCGGTACAGCAGGACACTGACGATCGGTTAGGGCTGGCATATTTCGCCGAGCCGCGTTATGCGCGCGTCAACTTCCCGTTCAAAGGCTGACCTCTCATGGACCTGCGCAATATCGCAATCATCGCTCACGTGGACCACGGCAAAACAACGCTGGTCGATGAGCTGCTAAAACAATCCGGTGCGTTCCGGGAAAATCAGGCTGTCGCAGAACGCGCCATGGACAGCAATGACCTCGAGCGTGAGCGTGGTATCACCATCCTTGCAAAGGCCACTTCGGTGGAGTGGAAAGGCACGCGGATCAATATCGTCGATACACCGGGCCACGCCGATTTCGGCGGAGAGGTTGAACGCATCCTTAGCATGGTCGACGGCGTTGTCCTGCTGGTCGATGCTGCCGAAGGTCCAATGCCGCAGACCAAATTCGTGACCTCCAAGGCGCTGGCGCTGGGTCTGCGTCCGATTGTGGTGCTGAACAAAGTCGACAAACCCGACGCCGAACCAGACCGTGCGCTGGACGAATGCTTTGATCTGTTCGCAAACCTCGGTGCGGATGACGATCAGCTTGATTTCCCTTCAATGTACGCCTCAGGCCGGTCGGGCTGGGCAGATATGGAGCTGGAAGGACCCCGCAAGGATCTGTCAGCACTGTTCGACCTGATCGTTGACCACGTCCCTGCTCCCAAACAGATCGAACGCAAGGACGAACCCTTCCGGATGCTTGCCACGACACTGGGCAGCGACCCGTTCATCGGCCGCATTCTGACTGGCCGTGTCGAAAGTGGTACGCTCAAGGCAGGTGACACCCTCAAGGCGCTCAGCCGGGACGGAACACTTATCGAGAACTTTCGCGCCTCTAAAATCCTGGCTTTCCGCGGTTTGGGGCAGCAACCCATTGATGTGGCCGAGGCGGGCGATATCGTCACCATCGCAGGTATGAGCAAAGCGACCGTGGCAGATTCGCTTGTTGCCCCACAAGTCGAAGACGCTCTGCCTGCGCAGCCGATCGACCCGCCGACCATCACAGTGACCTTTGGTATCAACGATTCGCCCCTTGCCGGCCGAGACGGTAAAAAGGTTCAGTCCCGTGTCATTCGCGACCGTTTGATGAAAGAAGCAGAATCAAACGTCGCCATTCGCATTACCGACACTCCGGGCGGTGAGGCCTTCGAAGTTGCGGGACGCGGCGAATTGCAGATGGGTGTTCTGATCGAAAACATGCGCCGCGAAGGGTTCGAGCTGAGTATCTCTCGCCCACAGGTCCTGTTCCGCGAAGAAGACGGTCAGCGCCTGGAGCCCATCGAAGAAGTCACCATTGACGTGGACGACGAGTATTCCGGCTCGGTCATTGAAAAGATAACAGGTGTCCGCAAAGGTGAACTGGCCGAGATGCGGCCTGCTGGTACAGGCAAAACCCGCATCATCGCCCATGTGCCGTCACGCGGGTTGATCGGTTATCACGGTGAATTCCTGACAGATACACGCGGTACTGGCGTTTTGAACCGTGTGTTCCACGACTGGGCACCGCATAAAGGACAAATTCCGGGCCGCCGCGCAGGCGTTCTGATCTCGATGGAGAACGGACAGGCAGTTGCCTATGCCCTTTGGAACCTCGAAGAGCGTGGCCGCATGTTTGTTGGCCCTCAGACCGATGTATATCAGGGTATGGTTATCGGCGAGCATTCGCGCGACAACGATCTTGAGGTTAACCCGCTGAAGGGGAAAAAGCTGACCAACGTCCGGGCCAGCGGATCGGATGACGCTGTGCGCCTGACACCCCATATTCAGTTCTCGTTGGAAGAGGCGATCGCCTATATCGACGATGACGAACTTGTCGAAGTGACCCCGAACGCAATCCGTCTGCGCAAACGCTTTCTGGATCCGCACGAGCGCAAGCGTATGGCAAGATCCGCCTGATCATTGCAGTGATGCAGTTCACAGATTGGAAACAATAACACAATCGTGACATATTTGCGCACACGCGTATTAAGGCCCATCCTGGAAGGCTCGCTCTCAAAGCGGGCCTTCTTTTTGTTTTACCTACACTTTCCTCTTTAAGTTGTTTCACTTTTAACATTCACAATTTTAGGAAACTTGTAATTCTGGCTCAAAAGGGATGTATTTGTGTCCAAAGTATGGCACCTGTTTGCCTGCCAAGTTTTGAGTAATGAGTATCAAGGAGTAGCGCCATGCGCATTAAGTCTCGCTTACTTTCAATAGTATTTGTTTCAGCAACGTTCCCAGTTATTTCAGCTGTATCCGCTTCAGCTTCAGACATGTGTACAATACGAACAGCCAAACAGTCGGTATCGACTGAAACGCTTTGTGCATGTTCTGTTGTAGACGCCCGGATGCTGCGCTATTTGCAGCGACGCTCAGATTTCGAGGACATCTTGTCCCGTACATTGGAGAGTTGCCCAGCTTTTGCAGCAGTTCTGACTGACTTTCCAACCGCATCTATTCTCGGAAATGAGCAACGATCAGGAGACGGCGCTGCTGATGAAAATGGCGGTGGTGGTTCCGGCGGCGGCGGTGGCGGCGGCGGTGGTACCGGCGGCGGTGGCGGCGGCGGTGATACCCGCGGCGGCGGTGGCGGCAATGGTGACGGCAACGATGATGACGACGGTGGTGACGGCGGCGAAGGTGGCGACGGCGGCGACGGCGGCGAAGGTGGCGACGGCGGCGACGGCGGCGAAGGTGGCGACGGCGGCGACGGTGGCGACGGCGGCGAAGGTGGTGACGGCGGCGAAGGTGGTGACGGCGGCGAAGGTGGTGACGGCGGCGAAGGTGGCGACGGCGGCGAAGGTGGCGACGGCGGCGAAGGTGGTGACGGCGGCGAAGGTGGCGACGGCGGCGAAGGTGGTGACGGTGGACCCAAGGGCAACCGTTCTGGCCATAGCGACGGAACCAATCCAGGCGGCCAATCTCAGAACCCGAACGGTACCAACAATCCGGGCAACCCCAAGTAAGCAAATTTAGGCACTACAGAAAATGGCGAAGCAACAGCTTCGCCATTTTCGCATTCTAACCAGCTGAGATTAGCTTTCCTCAGCTTCTGCCGAAGACCCCGACCCATTTACTGGGCCGCCGTGGGTCCTGCATCCGCAGAAACAGATATCGCGTCGCCGACCAGGGTTTGATGCGGTTGGTCAAGTTATCCAGAACCAGATCGCCACTGGCCGAGCGATAAACCAAAACCGCATGAGAATTTCGCTGCGTATCCAGAACAGTTGCGATCAAAAGTTTGCTCGGATCGACGCCCGCACGGATAAGATCCCTTTTCTTCAGCAGAGCAAAGTCTTCGCAATCCCCACCGCGCGAAGTCGGCAGCGCCCAACGTTCCCGAGTTCTATATTGGGCTTGGTCAGTAACCGAGCGGGTGGTTGCGTTTACCTGCCGGTTGACCTTTTTGATGATCTGCATCTCTTGCTGGCTCGACATTGAATTCGAAGCCTTGCTGGAACATGCCCAAGAGTATTGACGGCACAGTTGCCGCGCTCCAGACGGCGGGGGCGAAGATGCGACTGTGCGGATAAAGTTGCCTTCCCGCGCTTGCGCATCTGGTGCCATAACCGAGGACCCCAACGCCAATGCGAGGATTCCTAAAGTTCTACCAAAACCAGTCCAGATCCGCGCATTAACGGCCCTAAATTCCGTACCCATGGTCGCCATGCCTGTCCCTCGATCCGTGTTTTCCCCGCGATTGCCGCAAAACAGGACCATATTCCGTTTTCCGAAACTATCGGTAAACACGCCTAATTGTGCAATCTGTCTCAAATCTTGCAACTAAAAGAGGCGGAATTCCGTCATTGAAAATGGCATTTTTGGGTAAGAATCTGGCGCTGCTCGCCACATTCGAAACACGAACCCCTTGGCAGGCCCGACATCAAGACCCGCTAACTACTTGTAAATAAAAAATTTATGGGACTTCAGGTCGACGCTTGCCGCAACGTCATAATTGGGCGGCCATCTTTTGGCTGAAAACCGCCCAATGAATAAGCTGACAGGGGTATTAAATCCCTGATCGCACGGGGTGATTCTAATCTGTGATCTCTACGACCACCAATTCCCGCTCACTTGCACCACGCGCGTGATCCAGTGCTTGCTGATATTCCACCGAATTATAACACTCTACAGCGGCTTCCAATGAGGGGAATTTGGCGACAACGTTGCGCGGCCGTTCTTTGCCTTCCAACTGCACGTATCGCGCAGCACGCGCGATAAACGCACCACCGTGTTTGGCAATCGCTGGCCCGGCGAGCTCGGCATATTTTCCATAGGATTCGGCGTCAGTAACACTGACATGTGCAATCCAAAGTGCGGACATTTTGTTAACCTCCAAGAATATTCTCTGCAGCCTTGATCGCGGCATCAGCATTCGAAGCGTCCTTGCCACCACCTTGCGCCATATCAGGGCGTCCACCGCCACCTTTTCCACCAAGTTCAGCAACCGCCGCCCGAACCAGATCCACGGCCGAGATTGCATCCGTCAGATCAGCTGTGACACCGGCCGCGACGGCTGCTTTGCCGCCCGTATCCGCTATCAGCAACACAGCACCCGATCCAAGTCGGCTTTTGTGTTCGTCGATCAGCGCGGGTAAGTCCTTGCCAGATACGCCAGTAAGGGACTGAGCCAGGAACGAGATACCGTTTACCGTTTTGGCCTCAGCGCTACCGCCCTGCCCCGAACCACCAGCCATCGCGAGATCGCGGCGCAGCTGCGCAACTTCATTTTGAAGGGATTTACGTTCATCCAACAGAGCTTTGACACGAGATACAACGTCATCCGGTTGCGCTTTCAGTTCAGATGCGATCTGCCCCAAACGTTGGTCCTGTTCGGTCAGGTAAACCATGGCTTCGTCACCGGTAAGCGCTTCGATCCGCCGGACACCGGCACTGCTGGCGCTATCCCCCAATACAACAAGCGCGCCAATATCACCGGTCTGGCGAACATGCGTTCCACCACACAGTTCGATCGACCAGGTCTCACCATCCTGGCCTTTGCCGGTTGGCGCTTTGCCCATCGAAACCACGCGAACTTCGTCGCCATATTTCTCACCGAAAAGGGCCTGCGCACCCAGTTCCCGGGCATCATCCGGTGTCATGATCCGGGTCTCGACGGTCGAGTTCTGGCGGATGAAAGCGTTGACCGAGCGTTCAACTTGCCGAATTTCCTCGGGGCTCATCGCCTTCGCGTGGCTAAAGTCGAACCGCAGCCGGTCAGCCGCATTCAAAGAACCACGCTGCGCAACGTGGTCACCCAATGTTTCCCGCAATGCTTCGTGCAGCAAATGTGTGGCCGAATGGTTGGCCCGGATGGCGGTGCGGCGAACATGGTCTACCTCAAGCTCAACTGCGTCTCCCTTGGACAAGGTACCGTGATCGACCCTGACCCGATGCGCATAGATTTTGCCATCCGCAAATTTCCGGGTGTCCTCGACCCGCGCGACATCATCACGCTCTTCCAGACGACGAATTTCGCCGGTGTCGCCTATCTGACCACCGGATTCACCATAAAACGGGGTTTGGTTCACAACGACCCAGCCGGAACAACCTGTCTCGATCTTGTCGACCAAAGCGCCATCCACGACCATTGCCGCGACCTGTCCTTCAGCCTTTTCTGTATCGTATCCAAGAAAATCCGTAGCGCCCGCAATATCCAGAACGTCAAACCAAACGGCTTGATCCGCTGCTTCCCCCGATCCAGCCCAGGCAGCGCGTGCCTTGGCCTTTTGCTCGGCCATCGCCGTATCAAACCCGTCGGTATCAACCGTCCGGCCCTTCTCACGCAGTGCATCCTGCGTCAGATCAAGCGGAAAACCATATGTATCATACAGCTTGAAAGCGGCTTCTCCAGACAGTGCCGCACCCTCTGGCAGGTCAGAGACCTCGTCATCCAACAACTTCAGGCCGCGATCCAATGTTTGCTTAAAGCGGGTTTCTTCCAGCAACAGCGTCTCTTCGATCAGCGACTGAGCCTGGCCAAGTTCGGTGTACTGGGCACCCATCAGTTGGACCAATGTCGGTACCAGCTGATACATCACCGGATCCTTCGCACCCAACAGATGTGCATGCCGCATCGCACGACGCATGATCCGCCGCAGCACATAGCCGCGCCCGTCATTGCTGGGCATTACCCCGTCTGCAATCAGGAACGAGGTCGACCGCAGGTGATCCGCAATCACGCGGTGATGTACGTTCTGATCCCCATAAGGATCGACATTGGTGGCACTCGCCGAGGCCTCGATTAGGGTCTTGAACAGATCGGTGTCGTAATTGTCATGGCTTCCTTGCAACAGGGCACCAATCCGCTCCAGCCCCATCCCGGTGTCGATTGACTGCATGTCGAGCTCGACCATCGAGCCGTCTTCGAACTGTTCGTTCTGCATGAAAACGATGTTCCAGATCTCGATGAACCGATCACCGTCTTCCTCAGGTGAACCCGGAGGGCCGCCCCAGATATGATCCCCGTGGTCGTAGAAAATCTCGGTGCAGGGACCGCACGGGCCGGTCGGACCCATCTGCCAGAAATTGTCACTGGTTGCGATACGGATGATCCGATCTTCGGGAACGCCCACCTTCTTCCACATCTCGAACGCTTCGTCATCGGTGTGGTAAACCGTTGTCAGAAGGCGGTTTTTATCGACCCCGAATTCTTTGGTGATCAATTCCCATGCGAATGGAATTGCTTCGGGCTTGAAGTAATCGCCGAACGAAAAATTGCCCAACATCTCAAAGAATGTGTGGTGACGCGCAGTATAGCCGACATTGTCCAAGTCGTTGTGCTTGCCACCGGCCCGAACACATTTCTGTGCTGTCGTCGCGCGCTGATAGTCACGGGTTTCGACCCCGGTGAACAGGTTTTTGAACTGCACCATACCCGAGTTGACGAACATCAATGTCGGGTCGTTGCGTGGCACCAGGGGACTGGATGCCACTACTTCGTGCCCCTGTTTGGCAAAGTAGTTCAAAAAGGTCGATCGGATTTCGTTCAACGTTGACATAGGGCTCTCTCGGCGCGCGATCAGTTTGTTTCAAAAAGGGTTTATCCGCCTCCCCCGGGATAGTCCACAGGCGAGCGTCGCAGAACGGAACAAGGCGGCCCCGACGGACCGCCTTGTTCGGAATATGGTTCGTTCTTAGGAAAGAGCAGCGAAAATCGCTTTCTTCCCGAACCACTTATGCCTCGAGGATATCATCCTCTTCCGCGCCGGGCGGCACATCGAATTCCAGCCCATGTGCCGCGCGAATCTTGTCCTCGATCTCAAACGCGATGCGGTTGTTGTCGCGCAGATACTGCTTGGCATTCTCACGCCCCTGCCCGATCCGCTCATCACCATAGCTGAACCATGAGCCCGACTTCTCGACCACACCGGCCTTGACGCCCAGATCCAGCAGCTCGCCCATTTTACTGATGCCTTCGCCATACATGATGTCGAATTCAACTTGCTTGAAGGGCGGTGCCACTTTGTTTTTAACGACCTTCACACGGGTCTGGTTGCCAACAACCTCATCCCGGTCCTTGATCGCACCGATCCGACGAATATCCAAACGGACCGAGCTGTAGAATTTCAGGGCGTTACCACCGGTGGTGGTTTCCGGGCTGCCGAACATCACGCCGATTTTCATCCGGATTTGGTTGATGAAGATCACCATACAGTTCGAGCGGCTGATCGAACCCGTCAGTTTACGCATTGCCTGGCTCATCAGCCGGGCCTGCACACCAACGCTGCTGTCGCCCATATCGCCTTCGAGTTCAGATTTTGGCGTCAGCGCCGCGACCGAGTCAACCACGACCATGTTCACCGCGCCCGAACGGACCAGCGTATCGGTAATCTCAAGCGCCTGTTCGCCAGTGTCAGGTTGCGAAATCAGCAACTCGTCCAGATCGACGCCCAGTTTGCGCGCATATTGCGGGTCCAACGCATGTTCCGCATCGACAAATGCGCATACACCGCCATGTTTCTGCTGTTCTGCGATGCAGTGCAGTGTCAGCGTTGTTTTGCCTGAACTTTCCGGGCCATAGATTTCTACGATCCGGCCCATCGGCAGGCCGCCGATTCCCAGAGCGATATCCAGACCCAGCGATCCGGTCGAACTGGCGTCGATGTCCTGCTTGGAATCCTCGCCCAGCTTCATGATCGAGCCTTTGCCGAACTGCCGTTCGATCTGTGCCAGCGCGCTGTCGAGCGCCTTTTGCTTATCTGCGTTTTTCTTGTCGCTCATCGTCAGAAGATCCGCCATTGTCCTGTCGCCTTCCCTTTTGTCACACCCTTGAACGGGCGGCAATCGCTGCTTTGTTCGCCTCTTGTTCCTTATGGGACCAAAAAGAGAACATTTCAACTAAAACTTACATTACTTACTGTTCTGTAATTGTATTAAGGAGTCGTTTACGCCAATCTGCGCTGGAGATAATTACTGCCGATGGACGAATAAATGCTTGTTTTTTATGAAGAACGCCTTGCGTTTCTGGCTGTCCCAAAAACCGGCAGCACCGCTTATCATACGGCTTTGCGGGACCGTGCCGATCTGGTTGTCACCGATCCGCCAGATCTGAAACACGCACCTGTCCGCCGGTATGATCGGTTTTTCCAGAACATTTTCCGTAAAATGTACGATACTGAGATGGAAATCATGGCGGTTGTTCGTGAACCGGTCGATTGGCTAGGCAGTTGGTATAGGTTTCGCGGCCGCCAAGAGCGTCTTGACCACCCGCATTCAACACATGACCTGAGCTTTGATGATTTCGTCCAGGCCTATATGCGCACACCCCGACCTGAATTCGCCGATGTCGGCAGTCAAAGCCAATTTTTTCGCACCCGCAACAACGGGCGTGGCGCCACCCATGTCTTCAAATATGAAAACCAGGACAAAATTCTCGATTTCCTGCAAAACCGCTTGAATATGGATATCCGGCTGCAACGCGAAAACGTGTCACCCACACGAGACCTAACACTGGGTGCAGAGACATTGACCAAGTTCCGCAATACCCACTCCGCGGAATTCGATTGCCACGCCTCGGCACTTTGAAACCCTAATTGATCTGCTGAAAAACAGCTTCGGTCAGTTGGTTTAGTGAAAATGGTTTGGGCAGGAAAGTTGAATCGGAAATCTCTGGTCCGGAATCGCCAAACGCACCCTCTGTGTATCCAGACATGAATATGACCCGGACATCTGGCCTGTTCTGCTTAGCGATACGAACCCAGGTCGGACCATCCAATCCGGGCATGACCACATCGGTGACGAATGCGTCAACATTCAATGTGCCATCTTCGAGAAGCCTTAGAGCCTCTTCTCCCGAATCGGCCTCGAGCACAGTGTAGCCTTTCAACCTCAGTGCGCGGGTCGCGAAGGCCCGAACCGGGGCTTCGTCTTCGACCAGCAGCACGACACCCTCACCCTGGCGAACCGTTGGTTTCTCAGGGGATTGCGCAGGCGCTGCCTCGGTTTTTTTGGGGGCGGTTGAAACCGGCAGGTACATAATAAACTCGGTCCCTCTCCCCTGAATGCTGTCGACAAAAATAAAACCGCCGGTTTGCTTTACAATTCCGTAGACAGTCGACAGGCCCAAACCTGTCCCCTCACCCGTGCGTTTGGTTGTAAAGAAAGGCTCGAACACTTTCTGTAGCTTATCGGGGGCAATCCCCGTACCGCTATCAATGACTTTGACGGTGACGTATTCACCAGGTTTTACCGTAGCGCGATCCCTTGTGAAGCGTTCTGTCAGCACGACCACTTCGGTTTCGATCCTGACCTCACCACCTTCAGGCATTGCATCGCGGGCATTTACGACAAGATTCATCAACACCTGCTCTAGCTGGCGTTTATCCGCACGAACCGCTTTCAGAACGGGATCGTGGCTGAGTGTCAGCTTAATCTTTTCTCCGACCAGACGATTTAGCAGATGAATAAGGTCTGAGATCGTATCTCTGAGATCCAGGATTTCCGGCTGCAAAGTCTGTTTGCGCGAAAAGGCCAGCAGTTGGCTCACCAAAGCTGCAGCACGGTTTGCGTTCTGATTGATTTGTACAAGATCCCCGTAGTCAGGGTCATTCTGGTCGTGCCGCAAAAGCAGAAGATCGCAATGTCCGGAAATCGCCGTTAGCAAATTGTTGAAATCATGCGCTACACCGCCAGCCAGTTGGCCAACGGCCTGCATTTTTTGTCCCTGCACAAATTGCGCTTCTAAAGTCTTGAGTTCGGTAGCATCATTCAGAACCGCAATCAGTCTGACTTCTCCCTCGCTCAGCACACGTTTCAATGTGACCTGTACGAATATCTCGCGGTCTTCCCGTGTCAGCCTCAGGAATTCAGATCGTGGAACGGCGCCCTCATTTGAAGCCTGCGTCAGCCAATCCAGAACCGGATATCCCAGACCATGCATGATATGCACAACATTGGATTCTCCGGGCTCTATGTTTCCGACAAGACGCGTTGCCAGCCTGTTGGCCTCAAGGATGCTCCCGTCGGGAGACAGGGTCATTACCGGGACCGGAAGATCCACAAATGACGCGCCAATTCCACTTTCCTGTGCACGATCGAGCGGTAGAACAAGCAGATCGCGCGTGGTTCCCGACCGAGACAGTTCGGCCATCGTAGCCGGAATTGGCCCCTGTGCCGTCTGTACCTGCACAACCTCACCCAATTCGGGCTGCGCGCCAGTCAGAACCTGTGCAAGGTTGTCGGGTCGTTGCCCCAGGATTTGTTCCGCCGCCCCGTTGATCCGCAGCAATGCTCCGTTTCTGCCTTCGGTCAAAATGGGCACAGGCACAGCATCCCACTGACCTGTTCCATCCAGATGAAACCGCCAAAAGAAAAAGTTTTTCCCAACACCGAGAACAGAAATCGGTACGGTTGTCTCTAAAGTGACAACGTCTTCTCTTGCACGGCCATGGATCTCGGCCAAAGACTGTAGGCGCAGCAAAATTGCCGACGGGTTCGCAAAAATAGACTTTAGACCTTCATCCAGCCGGTTGCCGGGAAAAACATGGAGCTGAGCCCGGGCATGAGAATTGCAAATCAGAACATCACCCTGTGCATTGGCAATCGCGCAGGGGTACAGCTCTTCTTCGGCAAAAACCTCCATAACCCTAAGCTCACGACGTACCGAGTCGTCGGAAATCAGCGCCCTCACCACGACCAACAGTGATGCAGCAAGCAAAGACACACCTGCCACCACAAGGCCGAGATTCCAGGCTTGGGGAATGATTCCTGCCAGCGGCAGCAGTGAGAGCAACACCCCTAGCGCAACCAATGGTGCTAGACGCAAACCGCTTGGTGAATTTCGTAACTTTGGATCAGAATAGAAATCTGCGGTATCGGACATTAAATACTCAACTTGCCGGGCTAGGTGTAACCCAACGCAAAAGGGTTAACGCCCACTTAATTAACAAAGTGAGCAATTCTCCTTTAGGTTGCTATTTGTCCGTCAACTACCGCGTCAAGTGTGACGTGAAAAACCCGTCAGTACCGTGTGATACATACCACGTTTTGCGAAACTTCTCGGTCCATTCGGAGTGCGCCGCCACGAACGCATCGACCAATGCACCGTTTTCGACCTCGAGCATGGAACATGTTGCATAGGCAAGAACACCCGCTGGCCCCACCAAAAGCGCGACATCATCAAGGATCGTCCGCTGCGTTTCCGTAAGCCGATTCAGTCCATCTTGTGTAAGAGACCATTTTCCCGCCGGGGCGCGACGCCAGGATCCGCTGCCTGAACAGGGGGCATCCGTCAGCACAATGTCGAATGGCGCCTGCGCAGAGATCTCGTCATTGGTCAGGAGCGTTATCTGTGCACCCGCTCTTTCGGCCCGGGCGGGCAAATCACGCATTCGCGCCGCATTAACGTCATGCGCGAAAACATCTACACCGTGATGCGCGGCCAAGGCCAAGGCTTTGCCGCCACCACCGGAACAATAGTCCAGAACCCGCATTCCGGGGTTTAGGTCCAATGATTCAACTACGGCCTGGCTCGCCGCATCCTGCAGTTCGACCAACCCATCAGTATAGGCGCGGCTTCCTGAGATTTTCCGCTCGCCCTCGACAACTTCGAGTGCGGTCGAACAAGCGGGATGTGGCCTCGCTTGGATGCCGTCCGCCAGCAAGACCGAGACCGCCTGATCGACACTCGACTTAATCAGATTGACCCGCAAATGAACCGGGGCCCGAGCTCGCAATGCCTCGGCCACTGGAAGGGTCAAATCACCCAAAGACTCTTGAAAGGTTGGCCAAAGCCATTCCGGTATGTCGTATTTCTGGGCGTCGGATTCACATGGTTTAGCCTGTTCGTGTTCTTCCAAACTGGCTGGTGCGTACCCTTCGCCATTGAATATCTGATCCAGATCGACTTCTTGCATGCGCATCGCGCCAATCATCAAACCCCTACCGGTTTCCGTCCCACCTGCCGCTGCAAATGACCTTTTGCACCGCAAAGCACCAAACACATGGTCGCGAATAGCAGCCCTGTCTTTGGAACCGGCGAAACGGCTGCGCCGCGCCCAACCGGTCAGGGCCTTTTCGACCGGGGCACCCGAAAGAATCTGATCAAGAATTTCGATGGAGGCCTGAACACGTGCGGCGGGGGTCATTTTATTCTCCGATATGGTGCAGGGCAAAAACGCAAAGCGGCGCCCTCGCCGGGGCGCCGCAGTTCAGGTTCCGGCAATTTACATCACTCGATAATTCGGGCTTTCGCGTGTGATTTGCACGTCATGCACATGGCTCTCCTTCAGGCCAGCCCCTGTGATTCTGACGAAGTTGCAGTTCTTTCGCATCTCTTCGACCGTGGCGCAGCCGGTATAACCCATGGCTGCGCGCAGGCCGCCGACCAGTTGATGCACAACCGCGCTGGCCGAGCCCTTGTAAGGCACCTGCCCTTCGATCCCTTCGGGCACCAGCTTGTCGCTGGCGGCATCCTTCTGGAAATAGCGATCCGCAGAGCCACGTGCCATCGCGCCTAGGCTGCCCATGCCGCGATAAGATTTGAACGACCGGCCCTGATACAGGATCACTTCGCCCGGGCTTTCATCTGTTCCGGCGATCATTGAGCCAACCATGGCACAGGACGCACCCGCAGCAATCGCCTTGGCAAAATCGCCCGAGAATTTGATACCACCATCTGCGATAACCGGCACATCGCCGGCGGCCGCGGCGCAATCCATGATCGCAGTCAGCTGCGGCACGCCCACACCGGCAACCATCCGCGTAGTACAGATCGAACCCGGCCCTATCCCCACCTTGATGGCATCCGCGCCTGCGTCGATCAGCGCCTTGGTTGCGTCCCCAGTGGCGACGTTACCGGCAATGATCTGCACCTCGTTCGACAGGGTCTTGACCCGCTTCACCGCGTCCAGCACCCCTTGAGAATGCCCATGAGCGGTGTCTACAACGATAATGTCGACACCGGAATCCACCAGTTGTTCGGATCGTTCGAAACCAGAGTCTCCAACCGACGTCGCTGCCGCGACTCGCAGACGCCCCAACCGGTCTTTGCAGGCCGTTGGGTTCAGCACCGCCTGTTCGGTATCTTTTAAAGTCAGCAGACCCGTCAGCTTGCCCGCCCCGTCCACAACCAGAAGCTTTTCGATCCGACGCGCGCGCATCAGGCTTTTGGCCTCTTCCAGATCGGCGGGTTCCTGAAGCATCGCCAGATTGTCCGAGGTCATCATCGCGTGAACCGGCGTATCATCCGAGGTCGCAAAACGCATATCACGGTTGGTCAGAATACCGACCACGCGGCCTTCTTCGTCCACCACGGGAAAGCCGGTGAAGTTATAACGCTGCACCAACGCGTTGGCGTCCGCCAGCGTCTGATCCACCCGCAGTGTCACCGGGTTGTAAACAATACCGGATTCAAACCGTTTGACCCGGCGCACTTCGCGGGCCTGTTCATCCACCGTCAGATTCTTGTGAACCACGCCGATGCCACCCGCCTGCGCCATGGCGATGGCCATGCGCGCCTCGGTCACCGTGTCCATCGCCGAGCTGAGCAGTGGGATGTTCATGGTGATTTCCCGCGTCACGCGCGTGGTCGTATCCGCCGTGGCCGGCAGCACAGAAGATGCGCCCGGAACCAGAAGAACGTCGTCAAAGGTGAGTGCCTCACGAATCTGCATCTGTTAACCCCATGCAAAAGCCCGTTTGACGGTGACCCTATTGCATGGATTGCATCTAAGGAAAAGCCCCCGACATAAACTAGTTTTTACCTGCTGGTCGGTGCTGCGGCAAAAAACGACGCAACGCACACAAAACGTGCCGCTGAATGGCCTTTCCCTTTGCGTACAAAACCATATCTTGCCCGACATAGGCGCGAATATAAAAGGCAGGCCAATCATGACCACCGACCCTCTTGTTGTCTTTACCCCATCGGGCAAACGCGGGCACTTTCCCGTAGGCACTCCGGTTCTGACTGCGGCACGGCAACTGGGTGTGGATCTGGATTCCGTTTGCGGTGGACGCGGGATTTGTTCGAAATGCCAGATCACGCCAAGCTATGGCGAGTTTCCCAAGCACGGCGTGACCGTAGCCGACGGTGCACTAAGCGAATGGAACGCGGTTGAACAGCGCTATGACGACAAGCGCGGATTGAAACCCGGCCGCCGTCTTGGATGTCAGGCCACGGTTCAGGGGGATGTGGTGATCGACGTGCCACCAGAAAGCCAGGTGCACCGTCAGGTCGTACGCAAGGCCGCCACAGCACGCACCATCACAATGGATCCGGCCACCCGGCTGTATTTTGTTGCGGTAGAAGAACCCGACATGCATTCACCAACCGGCGATCTGGAACGTCTGGAACGCGCGCTGCGCGAGCAATGGAACGTCGACGCCGTAACCGCTGATCTTTCCTTGTTGTCCAAACTGCAGCCTATATTGCGCAAGGGTAAGTGGGAGGTCACCGTAGCGGTGCACAAAGGTCACAAGGACGATGTCGCACGGATCGTGGAAATCTGGCCTGGATTGCACGAGAACGGACTTTTCGGTCTGGCCATCGACCTCGGCTCTACCACGATTGCAGCTCACCTGACCGATCTGGACACAGGCGAGGTCAAGGCATCTTCGGGCCTTATGAACCCCCAAATCCGCTTTGGCGAAGACCTGATGAGCCGCGTGTCCTATTCGATGATGAACCCCGGCGGCGACAAAGAGATGACCCGAGCCGTTCGCGAAGCGATAAACGATCTGACAACTTCCATCGCGGATGAGGCCGGGATTGACGCTAACCTGATTGTCGAAACGGTGTTCGTCTGTAACCCGGTCATGCACCATCTGCTGCTTGGGCTGGATCCGGTCGAGCTGGGCCAAGCGCCCTTTGCCTTGGCTACGTCCGAAAGCATGTCTTTGCCCGCGCGCGAGATGGATCTGACCAACATGAACCCACGTGCGCAGGTCTACATCCTGCCCTGCATTGCGGGTCATGTGGGTGCGGATTGTGCGGCGGTTGCCTTGTCGGAAGAGCCCGGCAAATCCGAAGATCTGGTTCTGATCGTAGATGTAGGCACCAATGCCGAGATTTTGCTGGGCAATACCAGCCGGGTTCTGGCGTGCTCCTCACCGACCGGCCCGGCCTTTGAAGGCGCGCAGATTAGCTCTGGTCAGCGTGCCGCCCCCGGTGCGATTGAACGGATCGAGATTGATCCTGTCACTAAAGAACCCCGTTTTCGCGTCATCGGGTCCGAGAAATGGTCGGATGAAGAGGGTTTTGATCAAGACATCGCAACCACTGGCATCAGTGGCATCTGTGGATCAGGCATTATTGAAGCCGTGGCGGAAATGCGTATGGCGGGTTTGCTGGATGAAAGCGGCTTGATCGGATCCGCAGAACAAACGGGCACATCACGCAACGTCCCCGAGGGGCGCACCCATTCCTATCTGATCCACGACGCAAGCGCCGAAGGCGGCCCACGTATCACAGTCACTCAGGGCGATATTCGCGCGATTCAACTGGCGAAATCCGCGCTTTATGCAGGCGCGCGGCTTTTGATGGACGAAATGAACGTGGATACTGTCGACCGCATTGTTCTTGCTGGTGCCTTCGGCGCGCATATCTCGACCAAACATGCCATGGTTCTGGGAATGATCCCGGATGCGCCCTTGAACAAGGTCTCAAGCGCGGGCAACGCCGCCGGTACAGGTGCTCGGATCGCACTGTGCAATATCGGATCGCGGAGTGAGATTGAACGCGTAGTGCGCGAAATCACCAAGGTTGAAACCGCCATCGAGCCCAAGTTTCAGGATCATTTCGTGGCAGCGAACGCGATCCCCCATAAGACGGATCCATTCCCGGAATTGGCCAAAGTGACGACCCTGCCCTCGCCCTCGTTCAACACCGGTGGTGGAGATCAGGAAAACTCTGGCCGCCGCCGTCGCCGGAGGTCATAGTCGCGGCAACAACGGAGGGGTACGATGCAGTCGGTGAATGAGGAACAGGCAGAATACTGGGGAAAATCCGAATCCGGGGCCAAATGGCTGACATATCAGGATCAGTTGGATCAACTGATGGCTTCGGTTCTGGACCTTGTGCTGGAGAATGCCCAGCTTAAACTAGGAATGCATGTGCTCGACATCGGCTGTGGCACTGGCGAAAGCTCTCTTGCAGCCGCGCGATTGGTCGGGCCGGATGGCGATGTTCTGGCCGCCGATATATCGCAAGCGTTTCTTGATCGTGCCAGCGCCCGAGCCTCGGAAAACGGGCTGAGCAACATCAGCTTCCAACATGCTGACGCGCAGATATTCGGGTTTCCTGCCAATCAGTTGGACTCCGCGATTTCACGGTTCGGCGTGATGTTCTTTGACGATACGGTTGCTGCATTCGCCAATATCGCCCGCGCACTTAAACCCGGCGGGCAGATGACATTTGCAGCTTGGGGGCCATTGGATGACAACCCGTGGTTCAAAATACCCCATATTGCTGCGGTAAAACGCCTTGGGCAGCCGCCTCGGGTAGATCGTTATGCGCCGGGTCCGCTGGCGTTTCACGATCTGGATCACGTCACCGGCATGATGCAACAGGCGGGGCTGTCGGACATTCAGGCCCAAGCCATCTCCGTAAACCTGCCCGGCGCTGGCGGGTCAGAGGAAATAGCCGCTTTGTGCACCCACGTCGGCCCCGCCGCGCGAACCATCGCGCATTTCGAAGGCACCGAACAGGACGCAGCAGCAATCCAGCACGAGGTCTGTCAGGAATTCGCCCAGTTCACATCCGAAACCGGCCTGCACATCCCGGCGGTGATAAACCTGTACCAAGCGCGTCGATCGAACTGAATGGAGCGGGTAGCGGGAATCGAACCCGCGCGTTCAGCTTGGGAAGCTGACAGGCTACCATTACATCATACCCGCCACTGCTAGCTGAATATCACCGGTACAAGATCAGGTTCAAGCGGTTTTGATCCAAACCGTCAGGCTATTTGCGACGGCGAAGACAAAAAAGGCCGGATCAAAAGATCCGGCCAGAATGTTGTTTTATAACGTTTATGCGCGGCGACGACGGCCACCGCCGCGACGACCACCTCCAGCCCCTTCAGCACCGGCTTCGCTGGGGGCTTTGTTGAATTTGATCCAAGCCCCGCCATGCGGATCGTTATTGGTCAGCAAGTTGGCGGCGCGGATGGCCTCCATCTCTTTACCGGCGCGCGGCAAGGTCGAACCCATGCCAAACAGCTGGCAGAAGGTCTCATCATCCATGTCCGCCGGCAGGATGATGCCCTTTGCTTCAACCTCAGCCTTCTTCTCGGCCAGCTTCTTGGGACCAACCGGCAAGGCAACGGGGTTCATGATCGCCGAGGTCATGCCGGCGCCCATAGCCATTGGCAGGAAGGCGTTGTTGATACCATGGCGGTTCGGCAGACCGAACGAGACATTGGACGCCCCGCAAGTGGTGTTCACGCCCAGTTCCTCACGCAAACGACGAACCAGAGCAAACACCTGCTGACCGGCAGTTGCCATTGCGCCGATAGGCATCACCAGTGGATCGACCACGATGTCATGGGCCGGGATCCCGAAATCAGCGGCCCGTTCGACAATCTTTTTGGCCACTTCGAACCGCACATCGGGATCTTCCGAAATCCCCGTATCGTCATTTGAGATCGCCACCACAGGGACATTATATTTTTTGACCAGCGGCAAAACCAGTTCCAGACGATCTTCTTCGCCGGTGACCGAGTTCAGCAGCGGACGGCCCTCTGCCGCCTCAAGACCGGCCTCCAAAGCACCGGGAACCGAGGAATCGACGCACAGCGGAACATCCACCAGCCCCTGCACCATTTCGACGATCTTGCGCATCAGCGGCGGTTCGGTCTCGTTCGGGTTGGGGTTCGAGTTGTAGACAACGCCCGCGTTGATATCCAGAACGGTCGCGCCAGCGGCAACCTGCGCGAGGGCGTCCTTTTCAACGGTCGAAAAATCGCCTGCTTCCAGTTCCGCCGCCAGTTTCTTGCGGCCTGTCGGGTTGATCCGCTCACCGATCACGCAGAACGGTTCGTCAAAGCCCAGGACGGCGGTTTTTGTTTTTGATTCTACGACTGTACGGGTCATGTCCGATCCTTAGGAGGTTACAGGCTTTGCCGAAGCGCCGCCGTTGTTGATGGCCCAGTTGGCGTTGGTCTTGATGCCGCCAAGCGGGAAGAAGTGTACGTTTGTGATGTTGAAATCCGGGTTGGCCGCTTTGTGGTTGGCCAGCTCGGTGATCACATCCGTGGGCTCATAAGGCAGCAGCAGCTTGGACACGTCCAAGGCGCGCTTTTGCAGGACCTTCAGTGACGGGCCAACGCCGCAAGCGATGGCGAATTTGATCAGCGTTTGCAGCTTGGCCGGACCCGCGATCCCGATATGCACCGGAATGTCGATCCCCGCCTCTTTCAGGCTGTCGGCCCAGGCGATGATCGGCTTGGCGTCAAAGGCAAACTGAGTGGCCAGCGCCATTTCGGCATCCGTGGTCTCAGAGAACTTCTGTTTCCAGCGTAGCGCGTCATCGACATTCTTGGTCGAGCCGTCGGGATCGATGTCCTTGTTGCCCTCGGGGTGGCCAGCGACGTGCAGACGCTTGAAGCCCGCTTTGTCGAACAGGCCGGATTCCAGCAGCTGCATCGAGCTGTCGAAATCACCATGAGGATTCGCGACACCACCGGCCAGCAACAGCGCCTGATCCACACCTGCTTCACCCTGGTACATAGAAATCCAGTTTTCCAGCGTCGCCGTGTCTTTAATGATCCGCGCCGGGAAATGCGGCATAACAGGATAGCCGTCCGCCGCGATGCGCTTGGCGGTCTTGACCATGTCTTCGATCGGAGTGCCTTCGATATGGGCAATATAGACGCGTGTGCCTTCAGGCAACAAAGCGCGAAAATCCTCGACCTTCTCGGCGGTGCGCGGCATCACCTCAATCGAATAGCCCTGCAGGAAGGCTTCGACGGTTGGATTTACCGGACCGTTTTCGGCGGCATCACGTTTCTTGAAGTTCAGCAAAGCCATAGCGGCCTCCCATATAGATTTCGAGCTCATGCCCAACCGTCATTGGCGATCAGAGCCTTGATACGGTCCTGATCATATTCCGTTTCCAAACGCACAGCCTGCTGTTCGGCAATTTCGGACGGATCGCCCTCAACCGCGAAAGGCGCGGCCTTGCGCCATTCGGCCAGATAGGCATCGCTGTCCTTGGCGTTCACCTTCATGGCGGCGCGGTCAATGGCTTGCTCGAACCGTTCTTCCAACTGCCGTTTTGCGCCCCGGCGGCCCTTGCCGACGATGACTTGGGCGGGAATGTCGCGCCAGTATACGATGGTGACGTCAGGCATCTGCTTTGATTCCTCCTAACCAGATGGACCGGTTCTAAACTTCAATGTGGTCGCAGGTCGGTCGATTTTCGACACAAGGCGCATTTCAAACGACGTTTTCACCTACAACGGGATACACGGCTTGTAACGAATTGTTCCTGTAAACCTCACCTCAAAATTCTCATCACTTTAATGAGTATCTTGCACGAACCAAAAGGCCGACCTATGGTCGGGGTAACTCGTAAATCGGAGGGCGTTGAAGATGGCGCCCAAGCGTCCCAAAGGTGCGGGCGCGTTCCCGAAGGCGGTCGAAAGCCCCGCGCCGGCAAGACCCGATCCTGATGCGCTTTATGCCGCGCTGGATTTGGGAACAAATAGCTGTCGCATGTTAATTGCCCAGCCCAAGGGCAGCGGGTTTCATGTGGTGGACAGTTTCTCTAAATCCGTGCAGTTGGGCGCGGGCTTAGAGCGGACGGGGCGTTTGTCTCGGTCGTCGATGGCGCGCACCATTCAGGCGTTGCGCATTTGCCAGCAAAAGCTGAAACGCAACAAGGTCAAGCGCATGCGTCTAGTCGCAACCGAGGCTTGTCGCCGTGCAAAAAATTCACGTGAATTCATTCGCCAGGTAAAGGGTGAAACCGGGTTGACGCTTGAGATCATCCAGCCCGAGGAAGAAGCGCGTCTGGCCGTAATATCCTGTGCCCCGCTGGTGTCCACTAAGACAGAACAGTTGTTGGTTGTGGATATTGGCGGCGGTTCGACAGAGCTTGTCTGGATCGACATATCCTCGCTTCCGCGTCGGGATCGCCCGGCGGCGATTATGCGTCTGCATAATGGATTTCATACAACAGACAGCCCGTTTCCTGCAGCCAAGGTTGTGGATTGGATCAGTGTTCCCCTCGGCGTTGCGACGCTGCGCGATCAGTTCCATGATGTCGAAGATGATGCGGCGCGGTTTGCTTTGATGAGCTGGTTTTTCGAAGAAAACTTGGCCGATTTTGCGCCTTATAAGGATGAACAAGCCCGCGAAGGTTTTCAGATCGTCGGCACCAGTGGCACGGTTACGACAGTCGCAGCCTCACATCTGGGATTGAAGCGGTATGACCGGACCAAGGTAGACGGTTTGCGCATGACAAGCGATCAGATTGACAAAGTGATACGCGGGTATCTAGAACTCGGCCCACTGGGGCGGCGGAGAGATCCGCGTATCGGCGATGACCGCCAGGCCCTGATCATGTCCGGCTCGGCCATATTGCAGGCTTTGTTACGATGTTGGCCAACCGACCGTCTTTCAGTGGCGGACCGGGGGCTGCGCGAAGGCCTGCTTTATGCGCAGATGAGCGCGGACGGTGTATTGGAAGACGGACCGTTCTGATGGCGAAGACACCTACTGGCAAAAACAATTCGGGCCGCGGGCAGCGCGACCTGAAGGTTAAGGTCAAAACCGCCCGCGGGCGCAAAATCAGCTCGACCCGGTGGTTGGAACGTCAGCTGAATGACCCCTATGTCAAGCGCGCGCAGGTCGAAGGCTATCGTGGGCGTGCGGCTTTCAAGATATTGGAACTGGACGATAAATTTCGCTTCCTGGTTCCAGGTGCGCGCATCGTCGATCTGGGTTGCGCCCCAGGCGGCTGGCTGCAGGTTGCGGTCCAGCGCGTTAATGCATTGGGTGAGAAAAGCGGTAAGAAAATCGGCACTGTTCTGGGTGTCGACATACAAGAGGTCGAACCGGTGGCCGGGTCCGAGGTTCACCAGTTGGACTTTATGGAGGACGATGCCGACCAGAAGGTCAAAGACTGGTTGGGTGGCAAAGCTGACGTGGTGATGTCAGATATGGCTGCTGCGTCCTCGGGGCATAAACAAACCGACCATTTGCGGATCATGGCCTTGTGCGAAACCGCCGCCTATTTCGCCTTTGATGTGCTTGAACAGGGCGGCACATTTGTCGCCAAGGTTCTGGCCGGAGGAGCCGAAGGGGATCTGCAGAAGATTCTGAAACAGAAGTTTGACAAGGTAGCGCATGTTAAACCACCGGCATCCCGCGCCGACAGTTCGGAAAAATTCGTTGTGGCAACAGGATTTCGCGGCTGAAGTTAATCTGCGAAGTCAGCCAGAGAACGCGCAAGGCGCTGTTCACGCAGCGAAGATATTGCGTTTCCTTGCAACAACAATGCCTCACCGTGACTGATATCCGTCGCCGGTTTGGCCCGTAATTCTTCAATCCGCCGGGTCAGCGACGATGGATTTTGCGATTTCGCGCTTTCGGGCAGTTTGGTCATGAGGCCTCACCTTGATGCGTATGGGGTCACAGTCCCATGCAGTTTTGGTAAGAAAAGTGCCGATTTCATGACGCAAACCGGGCTTTGAATTGCTATTTTACAGCCCCAGCCACCCTGCCCTTCAGGTTTGTCCGTTACTTTGATCCTGCAAATCCATCAGCGCGCCGTTGAATTCAGCGCCCAGAATCAGGATGGCCGCGCATAGATACAGGAAAATCAACGCAGCCATCGCCCCCGCAAGACCAGCATAAGTAGCGCTGTACGAGGCGAACTGTCCGATATAGATCGAAAAGCCCCAACCGCCCATCGCCCACAGAGCGAGTGTCAGAACAACGCCCGGAAGGATCTGCCACAGCCGATGGCGGCGCGTCGGCAGCACAAGATGTGCAACGATAACCGTGCCCGCAGGAACCGCCACGGTAAAGGTCCAACGCAATCGATCCACAGACAACCAGTCTGATACGTTGACGTCAGTTTTTTCGGACACGAGGCGCGTGTAGACCGGCAAGACGACTTCGACGGCGGCGATGGCCAGAATGGCCGCCCCGCCAACAATCACCAATCCCAGGCACAGCAAGCGTGTCTTCCAGAATGGCCAGGCGTCATGATCATGATAGGCCTGATTCATGGCTGCCCGCACCGCAACTACGCCGTTTGAGGCAAAGAAAATGGCCAGCAAACCGCCCAGGGTGATTACCCCCGAACCTGATTCCGCC
Organism: Ruegeria sp. CDSC025; assembly: GCF_059610805.1. Classification (NCBI taxonomy): domain Bacteria; kingdom Pseudomonadati; phylum Pseudomonadota; class Alphaproteobacteria; order Rhodobacterales; family Roseobacteraceae; genus Ruegeria; species Ruegeria sp. CDSC025. The sequence continues at coordinate 568,867 of NZ_JBXWOJ010000001.1, forward strand.
AGGACCGAGCGCAACTCTCCCACAATCGGGCCGGCGACATCTTTTGGCCAGGCGCCAAAGATCAGTTCGATCAGCTCGTCCGTGACATAATCCTGAGACAGCGTACCAGCCAGTGCTACAGTGAACAGAACAAACGGAAACAGGGCCAGCATCAGGGACATGGCAACGTGGCTGCTCATGACCATGCCGTTTTTGGCCCCAAATCGACCCAAGGCCAGCCAAAGGGCTCGAATTACTCTTCCAGTCAGGGGAATCAAACTTGTCGTCATCCGAAAACTCTACCCTGACTGTATTCGAACCAGAACCGGCAAAACCCGACTGGACGCAATTAACCAACTCCAAATGTTTGGTTGCATTGCATAATCCCTTTGTCCCGTGCAGGATCGAAACGGAACCTACACAAAGCCGGGCGAAAAATGCCAACCAGCGACCAGAACCCAAGCATGCCGAACAGGTTGCGCCTTTCGGTTGTCCGCGACACCGCGATTGTCGTGTCACTGGTCGTATTGGGGCTTTATGCAGGTTCCGCTTTTCTGATCCCGCTGACCATGGCCTTGCTGATCAACGTCCTGATCATCGCGCTGAGTGACCGGGTTATTGCGCTGACCAAGGCTCCGGTCTGGTTGGCTAACCTGGCTGGAGTGACCGTGGTTTTGGTCGGGTTGTTCATGATCATGTATATTCTGGGCAATCAGGCGACGCAGTTTGCACGCTCGATCAATACATACGAAAGCCAGTTCGACGAGGCCGTTAACCGCATAAACGACCTTGTGGGCAACGATATCACGGCCTTCATCAGGGACAATCTGGTCAACATTGATATGTCTTTCGTCGCCCGGATGTTGCTGGGCAGCGCAACGTCCTTGCTGAACCAGTTTTTCCTCATCAGCCTTTACGTTGCCTTCCTGATGGCCGAACGTCTGGCGTTCCGCAAAAAGATCCGTATGGCCGCCGGTGACCCTAAAACCGGTGCCGAGTTCGCTTTGGTTCTGGACGCGATTTCCTTTAGTCTGCAGCGTTATGTCGGAGTGAAGACCTTTATCAGCCTGATAACGGCTGGAATCAGCTATGTGGTCTTCAAGACCCTTGGTCTTGAGTATTCCGAGACATGGGCAGTGCTGACCTTTGCCCTGAATTTCATACCCTCGATTGGGTCAATTATTGCGGTTCTGTTTCCAGCGGCGATTGCACTGGTTCAATTTGAAAGTATCGGGCCGTTTCTGATCATAGTTTTCGGCTGTGGCACGCTTCAGTTCATGATCGGTAATTTTCTGGACCCGGCCATGCTGGGCCGATCGCTGAACATGTCGACATTTCTGGTCATTCTGGCACTTATGTTCTGGACTACGGTCTGGGGTCTGATCGGAGCCTTCCTGAGCGTTCCGCTGACCGTCTGCATCCTGATCATCTTCAGCCATATTCCCGCATTGCGCCCGATCGCAATTTTAATGTCCCTGAATGGTGAACTCGGCGACGAAGGGCCGCCATCGGGGAATACAGTCTGAACAGGCCAATCCCCAATGCAACTTGAAACACTAAGGAAAATGCCAGGATCGAATCCTCCATGCTGACACTCTTTGTTTCCCTCTTTGTCCTATGTTTGTACCTGACCGCCGCGGTCTTTTCGATACGCGCCGCTCAAACAGCGCGCACACCGCAGGGTGCCGTGGGATGGGTGGTCTTTTTGATCTCGGCGCCGATAGCTGGCGTACCGCTGTACTTGTTTCTGGGACATCATCGTTTTCGCGGGTATCGCCTGGCCCGAAAGCACGCTGAGACTGTTGTCGAAGGGATAAAAAGCTTTGCGGATTTTTCGCGCCCAGATCCGGGCATGATCACGATCAATCCGCTCCCTTTCGAAGAGCTTGCGCATCTTCCCATATCACGCGGCAACGGTGCAGATTTGCTTGTCGATGGGCAGGCAACCTTTGACGCTATCTTTCAGGCTATCGACGCGGCTCAGGACTATGTGCTTGTCCAGTTCTACATCGTGCGTGATGACGGATTGGGGCGGCAACTGCAAAGCAAACTGATCGCTGCCGCAGAGCGCGGCGTGCAAGTTCGCTTTATGACCGACGCCGTAGGCAGTTATGGCCTACCGACAAGCTACATCACGTCGCTGCGCGCGGCGGGAATTCACGTTGCCGGTCAGCATGAAAAGCGTCATCCAGGACAGCGATTTCAGCTAAACTATCGCAATCACAGGAAAACGGTGATCATAGACGGAGAAATCGGCTTTATCGGCGGCCACAATGTCGGCGACGAATATCTCGGTCAGTCCGCAAAGTTCGGACATTGGCGGGACACACACATAAGGCTGACTGGACATATCGTGCGCCAACTACAACTGATCTTTACAGAGGACTGGTACTGGGCGCATCAAGAAGACCTGATAGATCAACTGGCCTGGGCGGGTCAGGAATCTGATCAGGACATGAACGCCCTTCTCGTCGCCACAGGTCCGGGGGACGAAACCGAAACCGGCGCCATGATGTTCTTTTCTGCAATCACGGAAGCAAAGGAACGATTGTGGATCGCATCCCCCTATTTCGTTCCTGATATCGACATCATGACCGCACTACGCCACGCCGCAATGCGCGGGGTAGATGTTCGCATTCTGGTTCCCGACGTGATTGATCACCGCTTGCCTTGGCTGGCGGCCTTTGCCTATTTCGACGAGATCAGGGAATGCGGCGCGCGGGTCTACCGGTACACTGATGGATTCATGCATCAAAAAGTATTTCTGGTGGACGACACCCTGACCGCTGTTGGCACCACCAATCTGGACAACCGCTCTTTCCGCCTGAATTTTGAGGCGATGGCCCTGTTCTTTGACAAGGACGCGGCCCATGCAGTTCACGACATGCTGCTAATGGACTTTGAATCCAGCTATGAGCTGGTCAAAACCTTACCCGAACAACCGGCCTATATTCGGTTCGGCTCGCCTCTGGCGCGGTTGTTCGCACCAATCCTTTAAAGGATCGACTCTTCCTGCAGCACCCGCGACATGACCGCGACCAAAAAGGCTGTGGACAGCCCAAATGCCAAAAGCCCGGTGACCGACGCAAATGCACCAAAGATGCGCAGCCCCTCTCCTAACACAATGTCGCCGTAACCCAGCGTAGTGAACGTCACCAAGGAAAAATACAGCGCCGAATTCCAGTCCGCCAGAACATCCCCAAAGACCCAGACAATCGCCCAAAGCCAGACCTGAAAGGTATGGATCATCACGATAAAAATCAGTGCGATACAGAGCGGACTGGCGATTGTGACAAACCTTTTGCTTTTTTCCAGTTTGATCGACATCACGCGGATGATCTGCATGCACCAGGTCAGCAGGGCAATTTCGATCAAAAAGCAGATACCCAAATAAACGCTTCCCCAGATAATCTGCTCGGATAAGGTCACCGGTGCCCATCCCCTCTGTTTTTAAGTCTCGTCACAATCGCTTCAATTGCAGGATTGGGCAACCCTGCGTCTGCGACGAATGGAAACGATAGCGCCATTGAACTGGACACGGCTTCGGTCGGCTGCAAATTGTGAGTGGCAGAATACAGGGCGCCTATGAATGCTGCTTAAAATAACTGATGTCCATAAATCATATGCAAACGGTCGACCGATTTTGAACGGAGTATCTCTGTCGTTGGACCATGGCCAAACGCTTGCCCTAACCGGGGAAAGTGGCAGTGGCAAAAGCACGCTTCTAAATCTCGCAGGTGCGCTGGACATATTCGATGCGGGCGAAATCTCACTGGGCGGAACCAACCTGTCCAAACTAGACGATACCGGGCGCGCAGCCCTTCGGCGCGAGCGTGTGGCCCTGGTATTCCAACAGTTCAATCTGATCCCGTCGTTGACGGTCGGCCAAAACCTGTCCTTCCATGCCCGGCTTGCCAGTAAACATGATCCGGACTGGTGCGATCATCTTGCTGACAAACTGGGATTGCGGGACCTGCTGGACCGCTTTCCCGAGAACCTGTCAGGCGGCCAGCAGCAACGCGTTGCCATCGGACGCGCCCTTGCGCCGCGCCCCAGTCTTTTGCTCGCGGATGAACCAACAGGAAATCTGGATGAGGTCGCAAGTACCAATGTATTGGATTTGATGCTTGCGCTGGTCGCCGAAACCAGCGCAGCCCTGCTTTTGGTGACACATTCGCAGGACATAGCAGCCCGTCTGGACCAACAGGTTCGCCTGTCCGGCGGCCTTATCTCGTGACTTTGGCCATCATACAGGCGTTGGTGTCGCACTGGCGTGCCCATTGGCTTCAGCTGTTAACCTTGTTGACCGGCATTGCGCTTGCGACCGGGCTGTGGTCGGCAGTTCAAGCCATAAATTCCGAGGCGCGGGCAAGCTATCAACGGGCCAATGATCAACTCTCATTTGGTCAATACGATGAATTGCACGCCACCTCGGGGAATTTGACGATCGACCATTATGTCAGCTTGCGTCGGGCTGGCTGGCAGATCGCCGCGGTGCTTGAGGGGCGTTGGCGCCATAGCGGTCACAATCTGCAGGTCATGGGGGTCGACATGGTCGCCTTTCCACCCCTGCCCGCCCTCAGCCGTCTGGAACAAAGCGATACGCCGCCTGATCCCGCAGACATGCTGACCGCGCCCGGCAGGATACTGGTCGCGCCGGAACTGGCCCAGATTCTGCAGCAGGCCAGCAACCTGCCCCCGATCCTGTCCAGCGACGCGCTGCCACCGGATCTGGTCTTTACCGATATTGGCGTTGCCGAACAGCTGCTTGACAAAAAGGGGCAGATTTCACGTCTGGTCGTCTTGCCAGAGCAGCCCCGAGCGATCCCATCGCTTGAGCAGATCGCCCCCGATCTGACACGCGTTGCAGCCTCGACCAGATTGGACACGGCGCAACTGACAGAGAGCTTCCACCTCAACCTGTCTGCCTTTGCTCTTTTGTCCTTTGCCGTCGGGCTGTTCATCGTCCATGGCACCGTCGGGCTGGCCTTTGCACAGCGCCGAGCAATTATCAGAACAATACGTGCGCTGGGCGTTCCGATGCGTCAGATCGTATGGATCATTCTGGCCGAACTTTCGCTGCTGGCCCTGATTGGAGGGGGCGCCGGTCTGGTACTGGGTTTCCTGCTGGCCGGGGCCTTGCTGCCCGACGTGGCATCGACCCTACGCGGGTTGTATGGTGCACCAGTTGAAGGTCAGCTTTCGCTTCAACTGCACTGGGTTCTCGCGGGCTTGGCCATGGCCCTGTTTGGAACGCTGTTGGCCAGCTCTCAGGCTTTGTTCCGATTGGCTCGGCTGCCGCTGTTATCCAGCCCGGGTCCGCAGGCCTGGCGGGGGGATGACACTGCAACCAAAAGATTGGCTCTGATCGGAGTATTCCTGATTGGGTTGGGGATCGTTTCAATCTTTGTGGCCGACGGTTTGGTCGCAGGGTTCGTGCTGGTTGCCGGAATCCTGACGGGTTCTGCGTTGATTTTACCGTTTCTCTTGCTGATCGCAGTAACCGGACTTCAGAAGCTACAGAACGGTCCGGTCAGACAATGGGTATTCGCCGACATGCAGGCGCAACTGCCCGGTCTCTCTTTGGCCCTGATGGCATTGATGTTGGCGTTGGCCGCAAATATCGGCGTTGGAACCATGGTGTCGAGTTTCCGGCTGACATTTACTGGGTGGCTTGACCAACGACTGACATCAGAACTGTACATAACCGCAGCCGACGAACAACAGGCGCAGGACATCAAGAAATGGCTGCTGCCTCAGGTCGACGCCGTTTTGCCGATCCGCAGCGTCGAGCTGGCGCACGGAAGCGGCCCCTTGTTTCTTTACGGGGTGGTGAACAATCCGGTTTATCAAGAAAACTGGCCGCTGATCGCCTCAGTGCCCGGAGTATGGGATCAGGTGATGTCCGGAACCGCCGTTCTGATCAACGAACAGCTTGCGCGCAGATCCAATTTGTGGCCCGGAGATCAAATCACGCTCCGCCCGGGTCACAAGCTGGTCATTGCAGGAGTCTATTCTGATTATGGCAATCCAACCGGACAGGCCATCGTGTCGATGGAGCTTTTGGAAGATATCGCACCCAATACCGAGGAACGGCGATATGGCGTTCGCATGCCCCCTGATCAGGCCAGCGATGTTGCCGAAAGGCTTCGGGCGGAATTTGACCTTCCTCCGCAGGCAGTCGTTCATCAAGCAGACATGAAGGCCCGATCCACGGAAATCTTCGAAGACACATTTGTGGTGACCTCTGCGCTGAATATCCTGACGCTCGGGGTTGCTGGATTTGCAATTCTGACCAGCCTGCTGACGCTTTGGACACAACGGCTGCCTCAGATCGCACCGGTCTGGGCGCTTGGCCTGACGCGGGCGCAACTGGCGCGGTTTGAACTGACGCAGAGCGTGCTTCTCGCCTCTCTGACCGCCGCGCTGGCCTTGCCGCTTGGGTTAGTTCTGGCCTGGACGTTGCTGACGGTCATCAATGTCGAGGCGTTTGGCTGGCGGTTACCAATGTACCTATTCCCAAGCGACTGGTTCTATCTATTTCTTCTGACCTTACTGGCCGCTGTTATCGCCGCTGCGGTTCCAGCCCTTCGGTTGCTGAGCATCCCGCCTGCCGAGTTGTTAAGAGTGTTTGCCAATGAACGCTAAAGTCTGGTTCCTAATTCTGGCCCTGCTATTGCCCGCCCAACTTCGGGCGCAGGGCTTTGCCGGTCTTGGAGGTGAGGCCGACGGGTTCGACGTCCCCCAGCTTGGGTATCAGTTGAGCTTTCCGCAGGATCACGGTCCCCATCCCACTTTCAAGATCGAATGGTGGTATCTGACCGCGAACCTGAAAGGAGAAGACGGGCGCGATTACGGAGTACAATGGACTTTGTTCCGCTCGGCGCTGAAACCCTATGAAGAGCAATCCTGGCAAAGTCCGCAGTTGTGGTTGGGCCATGCCGCCTTGACCACCCCTGATGCCCATTACTTTGCTGAACGCCTGTCGCGGGGCGGTATCGGTCAGGCCGGGGTAACCGCCACCCCATTCGAAGCCTGGATCGACGAATGGTACATGCGCGGACCCGACTTTAATGCGCTGAAGATTAGGGCCAACGGTTCTGAGTTCGGATACGATCTGTCAATGCGCGCAACGGGACCTTTGGTCTTTCACGGGGATGCCGGGTATTCGGTCAAGTCTACGCAGGGGCAGGCAAGTCATTACTATTCACAGCCGTTTTTCGACCTGACAGGCACAGTGCATCTGCCGGATGGGGATGTTGCGGTAACCGGACAGGGTTGGCTGGATCGGGAATGGTCCTCGCAGCCCTTGGCCGAGGATCAAAGCGGATGGGATTGGTTCTCGCTCAGCTTTGAAGGCGGCGATAAGTTAATGGCCTTTCGCCTGCGCGGAGAGGCTGAGGATTTCACCTCTGCCACGTGGATCGGCAAGGATGGCGAAACCACCGCGCTTGCCGATGGCTCCGTTTCTTTTGAACCGCTTCAGACCGCTCATGTCGCTGACCGGGATATCCCGATTGAATGGCGTGTCACACTCCCCGCCCGCGGGGTGGATATTGTCGTCAGCGCCCTGACACCCAAAGCCTGGATGGCAACCAGCTTTGCCTATTGGGAGGGCCCCGTTACGGTCTCAGGCAGCCATTCAGGCCGTGGCTATCTTGAAATGACCGGGTATTAGATCATCGCACCACGTAGACCGAGACTGTCGAATGCCGCACGACGCGCGCAGCATTCGGACCCAGCAGGTAATCCTTGAAGTCCGGCTTATGCGCCCCAATGACGATCAGGTCAGATCCGGCGCTTTCTGCGGTTCTCAGGATCTCCTGATAGGCCGTGCCCGTGGCCACCACATGGCGGATCTTTTCATTGCGCTCACTGCCCAATGTTGATGCGCACAGCTCGGTCAGTTGTTTCTGCGCCTCAGCCAATGCCTTTTCATGGAAATCCGCCTGGAAAAAGCCGGACACCCAGCTTTCTCCAAAATCGGGCAGAACACTGACCACATCCAGCTGCGCCCCCTCCAAATCGGCCAATGCAGCGGCCTTTTGAAGGACCGGGCCATCAATTTTGCCATTGCTGATATCAACAGCACACAGAACAGAACGTGTCATGCGGGCACCCCTTGTCTGGCGGCACGGCCGCGTTGCAGGAAGGCGATCAGACCCAACAGGATCATCGCCGGGATATAGACCAGTTGCTTGGGTGGCTGGCTTGACGGCAGGCTGACCGAGGTCAGGCGCACGGCCTCATCCCCGTAATAGTCGAAGATGCTCAGATCATCTGCAACAGGCGCGCCGAACAGCGGCTCTTCCAGTTTGATCAGACCGTCCTCTTCGATCAGCAGTAGACCCATCGCATCAACCCGTGCAGGACCGCCGTCTTCGTCACCGACAGAGACGACAACCGTGGTATCCACCATCTCAAGCGTGTCGAAATCCGGGCCGCTGATGACCAGACGCACCTCGGTTCCGGGCGGTGTTTCCCCGATCGTTTCGGTGAATGCAGCCGGTTCAACGGTCTGATATGGGGGTGAAATCCTGTCCATAAAGTAATCCGGACGGAATAGTGCGAAAGCAACCGCGACCAAGGCAACGCTTTCATAGATCCGGCTGCGGGTCAGGAAGTAGCCCATCGTGCCCGCCGTAAAGACAAGGATCGCTATCGTCGCAAATATCGCAACGATTATCCCTTCGACCCAGGTCACATCAATCAACAGAAGGTCTGTGTTGAAGATGAAGACAAACGGCAACGCGACCGTGCGCAGGCTATAGAAGAAGGCGATGAATCCGGTCTTGATCGCATCGCCCCCCGATACAGCCGCAGCCGCGAAACTGGCCAGCCCCACGGGCGGTGTCACATCCGCCATGATGCCAAAGTAGAAGACGAACAGATGCACCGCGATCAGCGGCACAATCAGCCCGCTCTGCGCGCCCAGCTCCACGACCACACCGGCCATCAAAGAACTGACGACGATATAGTTCGCAGTGGTCGGCAGGCCCATGCCCAGGATCAGGCTGAGGATACCGACCATGATCAGCATCAGGATCAGATTGCCACCCGACAGGAACTCGACCAGATCGGCCATCACCTGGCCCACACCGGTCAGGGTCACGGTACCAACGATCACACCCGCCGTGGCCGTCGCCAGCGCGATACCGATCATGTTGCGCGCGCCGTCGATCATGCCCTGCCACAGATCCGCGACACCGTCGATGAACGCGTTGTAGAGGTTGCTTTGCCCCCGGAACATCGCCTTCAGCGGTTTCTGCGTCAGCAGGATCACAAACAGCAAGGACGTGGCCCAAAAGGCCGAAAGACCGGGCGATTTCTGTTCAATCATCAGGAAATAGACCAGCACGATGATCGGCAGAAGGTAGTGCAGGCCCGCCTTGTAGATCTCGCTAATGACCGGCAGCGTCACCTCTTTGGCATTCGGGTCATCGGGTTCCAGATCGGGCACCTGTGCGGCCAGGTACAGCAGCGCCACGTAAATTGCGCAGATGATCAGGCTGAGGACCAGACCGGCCGAGTTCGGCATCCAATTTGTCACTGCTTCCACAGGGAATTGAGAGCCATAGCAGAGCCCAGCAAAGACAATGAAGAACGAGAACATACCAACCACGGTACGTGCCAGTTTCACTTCGCGGTCGCCCAACGTAGGCATGTTCCGCTTTACGGCTTCGAGATGCACGATATAGACCAAAGCAATGTACGAGATCGCCGCTGGCAGGAAGGCGTGGGTGATCACCTCGACATAGGAAATTCCCACATATTCTACCATCAAGAAGGCTGCAGCGCCCATGACGGGTGGCATGATCTGCCCGTTCACCGAAGAGGCAACCTCGACCGAACCTGCCTGTTCGCTGCTGAACCCAACGCGTTTCATCAATGGAATGGTGAAGGTACCAGTGGTCACAACGTTTGCGATGGACGAGCCCGAGATCAGGCCGGTCGCAGCTGAGCCCACAACCGCCGCCTTGGCGGGGCCGCCGCGCAGGTGACCCAGCGCGCCAAAGGCCATCTTGATGAAATAGTTCCCTGCCCCGGCCTTATCCAGCAAGGCGCCAAACAGAACGAACAGGAATACAAACTTGGTCGAAACACCCAAGGCGATTCCGAACACGCCCTCGGAGGTGATCCACATATGGCTCATCGCCTTTTTCAGGCTGGCGCCCTTCCAGCGGATGACTTCGGGCACCCATTCGGATGATCCAAAGAAGACATAGGCCAAAAAGATCGTCGCAATAATCGCCATCGCCGGGCCAAGCGCGCGGCGCGCGGCCTCGAACAACAGTAATAGCCCACCCAGGGCGATCCATTTGTCTGTATCGTCTGCCAGCCCTCCGGCATCAACGATCTTGGTGTAGAAGAAATATCCGTACAGCGCCACAAACGCGCCTAGCAGCCCCATGATCCAATCCTGCACAGGGATATAATCCCGTGGGCTGGATTTCAGCGCCGGATAGGCTGCAAAGGCCAGAAACATCGCAAAGGCCAGGTGAAACTGACGCGAATTGTTAACCACGCTGCCGGGCAACACATAGTTCGCCAGGGGCGAAGCAAGTACGACCTGAAAGATCGACCAGATCGCCGCCACGATCGCAAGGAAAACGCCTACATTCCCAACCGGATTACGCCCTCCGGCATCTGAAGATGCGACCAGATCCTGTAGTTCTTCTTCGGATAGCGGGCGGTTCGATTGTGTCTCGGAACTCATGAAAATGTCTCCCCGTCGTGGCCATTTGCGGCCTTCTGAATCACCCGCTTGATACGGGTTTTGTGCGGGGCGCCCGACGGGCACCCCGCGTCAGGTCTGGCTTATTGAATCCAGCCTTTTTCTTTATAGTACTTCTCGGCACCCGGATGCAGCGGAGCCGACAAGCCGTCCGCGATCATCTCTTCGGGCTTGAGGTTGGCAAATGCCGGGTGAAGCTTTTTGAAGTCATCGAAGTTCTCGAAAACCGAGCTGACAACCGCATAAACCGCATCATCCGACACATCCGCCGAAGTCACGAAGGTCGCGCCAACGCCGAATGTCGCGGTCTCACCATCCGACCCGCGGTACATGCCGCCGGGAATGGTAGCAGTACGGTAGAACGAGTTGTCGTTGACCAGCTTGTCCACGGCCTCGCCGCTGACATTGACCAGAACCGAGTCGCAAGCCGTGGTGGCTTCTTGAATCGAGCCCGAGGGGTGACCCACGGTATAGACCATTGCGTCAATCTGATTGTCGCAAAGCGCCGCAGACTGTTCCGCCGCCTTCAACTCGGTCGCCAGTTCGAAATCGTCAGTGGACCAGCCCATTTCGCCCAGCAGAACCTCCATGGTGCCACGCTGACCGGATCCGGGGTTACCGATATTTACGCGCTTGCCTTTCAGGTCTTCGAAATTGGTCACACCGGAATCGGCACGGGCCACAACGGTAAACGGTTCGGGGTGAACCGAGAAGACGGCGCGCAGGTTTTCAAACGGGCCTGCCTCTTCGAATTTCGAGCTGCCGTTATAGGCATGGTACTGCCAGTCGGACTGCGCAACACCAAACTCCAGCTCGCCTTCGCGAATGGTGTTGATGTTGTACACAGAACCGCCGGTCGATTCGACCGAGCAGCGCACACCATGTTCCTTACGCCCTTTGTTGACCAGACGACAGATTGCACCGCCAGTTGGGTAATACACCCCGGTCACGCCACCTGTGCCGATCGTGATAAACTCTTCGGCATAGGCCGCAGGCGCCATCAGAGCCGCCGTGACAACCGCGCCGAGGCTAAGCTTGCTGCTGTTTTTCATAAGTGAACTCCCATTATTTTTCTGGTGGGAGACACATCAAAGCGCCGGATAAATGGCCCTGCGATATGCAATAACGCCCGCTATGCAGCAGGCATATCTTTGATTTTTCAGAATCTCCCAACCCGTAAGAGGTTTCATTCTGAGCATTAGCTTGTCAAGGCCAGCAGGTCACCAAAGCAGGCGTATCCTCAGATTTGACAAGCCCCCCTGAATTTTCCCCGCCTTTGACGCTTTTCTTGCGCATCTGCCCCGCAGTGACCGCAAACAAATCCAATTATGCGCTTTTGACATCGGGAACTCTGACCAAAACGCGAACGTGTGAGTTGGGAATGCGAGCAATTAGAACTACCGGAAAGAAAAAACAGAAGGCAGGTTCCCCTAACCCTCTGTTTTTACTTTGGTACCCAAGGCCGGACTCGAACCGGCACGGTATCACTACCGGGGGATTTTGAATCCCCTGCGTCTACCATTCCGCCACTTGGGCCACGGACACTGAATTAGCGTTCAAAATCGAGAAGGTCCAGAGGCAAAAAACACCCTGATTGAGGAATGTTCCAGCCTGCAAGGTTGACGGCCTGCGGGGCGCATGATTTGGCTTACCCAACACATGTACAGGGAAATTGCACCTGATGCTGCGACCTCTTTATGACTGGACCATTCGCCTGGCAGAACACCCGAATGCCTTGTGGGTGCTGGCTATTGTTTCCTTCATCGAAAGCTCTTTCTTTCCGATACCGCCGGACGTTCTGATGATTCCCATGATCCTTGCCCGACCCTCCCGGGCCTGGCTGATTGCTTCTGTAGCACTGGTAGCTTCGGTTTTGGGCGGAATGTTAGGCTATGCAATCGGCGCGTTCTTTTATGAAAGCCTCGGCCAGCCCATCCTTGAATCCATGGGCAAAGCCCACGCCATGGAAGAGTTCAACACACGGTTCAATGACTTTGGTTTCTGGGCTGTTCTGGCCGCTGGGGTTACGCCTTTTCCCTATAAGGTCATCACCATCATGTCCGGCTGGACAGGGATGCCCCTGGGCACCTTCATTGCCACCTCGATTCTGGCCCGAGCGATACGGTTTTTCATTGTCGCAGGTTTGCTTTGGGGCTTCGGAGAGCCGATCCGCAGCTTTATAGAAAAGCGGCTGGGCCTAATGTTTTCCCTGTTTATCATCCTTCTGTTTGGCGGTTTCCTAGCGGTGAAATTCTTATGACACGACGAAATTTACTGATCCTGATTGCGACGCTTGGGTCTATGGCGTTGTTACTTGGCGCCTTTGCCTTTCAGTATCTTGGCGGGCTTCCACCTTGCAAACTGTGCATTTGGCAACGCTATCCACATGGCGTCGCCATCCTGATCGGCGCTGTGGCGCTGGCATTGCCACGACAGTCTGTCTTGCCCCTATTGGGTGCACTGGCGGCGCTGTCTACTGCGGTCATTGGTGTCTATCACGCTGGTGTAGAACGCGGTTTGTGGGAAGGTCCGTCAAGCTGCACATCAAGCAGCATCGGCGGTCTGTCGGCAGAAGAACTGCTGGATCAGATCATGTCGGCACCACTGGTACGCTGTGATGATATTCCATGGGAGTTATTTGGTGTTTCAATGGCCGGATGGAATGCCGCTTTGTCTTTCGTTCTGGTTCTGCTCTGGTCCGCCGCGTTGCGTGAAGGCCGTTAGAGCTCGTCCAGTTCCGCATCCCAATAGAGAAAGTCGATCCAACTGTCATGCAGGTGGTTCGGTGGGAATTTTCGTCCAACGTTGCGCAAAGCCTCGGCATCCGGCTGCCGCGGAGGCTTGCGCAATGTCATTCCTGCTTGCCGCAGTGATTTAGACCCTTTGCGCAAGTTACATGGGCTACAGGCCGCAACAACGTTCTGCCAGCTTGTCACCCCGCCCGCCGCGCGCGGGATCACGTGATCAAAGGTCAGATCCCCACGGCTGCCACAGTATTGGCAGCGGAATTCATCCCTCAGAAATAAATTAAAGCGCGTGAAGGCCACGCGCTTTCTGGGTTTTACATAATCTTTCAGCACAACGACCGAGGGTATTCGTATTTCGGTGCTCGGGCTTCGGACAACTTCGTCATATTCGGCGACGATATCCACCCTGTCCAGCCAGGCAGCTTTTATGGCCTCCTGCCACGGCCAGAGCGATAGTGGATAGTAGGACAAGGGGCGGTAATCGGCGTTCAAAACCAATGCCGGATGATGCTTGAGCGCACCGGGTTCCCTGACAAATTCGGTCCTGAAGTCTCCGTCCATATCAGAATCGCTCCACGCTCTGCTCTGCCTATTTTGACATCAGAGCGGAGAACCCCCGCCCCGGCCTTAGCTTTACTATATATCGTGTTAAAGCTCTGACAAGCCCTGAGTTTCCACAATATCTCGGGGATTGAGTATTCCGAATCCGTAACAGGCCGATGACAGTTATCCACAGGTTGCACCAATTCGATCGCCGGGCTATGGCGGGTAATGTCCTGGTTCATCCGCTTCAATAAACCATTCGATGTATTGCCACAGTTCACGGATCGCGCGAATGCGGAGTCTCCGCGCAGGACGCTGTCGGATTTCATTGATCTGCCGGATGTGTATCCGGCCGGGCGATTGGACCGCGATAGCGAAGGTTTGATGCTGTTGACCGACAATGGTCGCCTTCAGGCGCAGATAGCCGATCCCAAGCATAAAATGGCTAAGACCTATTGGGTGCAGGTCGAAGGAGAGCCAGACGCCTCCGCCCTAAAAGCCCTGCGCGATGGTGTTGAGCTGAAGGAGGGCTTGACCCGCCCTGCCAAGGCGCGATTGATGGATCAGCCCGAGGCATTATGGCCGCGCGACCCGCCGATCAGAGTGCGGCAGACGGTGTCGGATTGTTGGGTCGAACTGGTCCTTCGAGAAGGTCGAAACAGGCAAGTGCGCCGGATGACGGCGGCCGTTGGGCACCCGACCCTTCGACTGATCCGCGCCCGGATTGGCGACTGGACATTGGACGGGCTTGAGCCGGGGCAATGGGATAGCCTATCTATGCCTGCCCTCGCGCCATCTTCTTCGCGCAAACGGGACCGGCGCCCACGTCGGTGACCGATACGCCTAATTGTGATAGGATAGAGGAATGAAGGTATCACCTGACATTCCGCAGCCAACCGGCCTTTTAGAAGCGTCACTTTATGTCGACGACCTGGATGCTGCAGAGCATTTCTATGGGGACGTTCTGGCGCTTGAGCAAATCCAGCGTGTCGCCAACCGGCATGTGTTCTACAAGGTGGGTGGTTCAGTGTTGCTGCTATTCAATGCGGCAGAGACCGAAAAACCTCCGGGCAACCCGCGCCTGCCTGTTCCCGCCCATGGCGCCCAAGGTCCGGGTCATGCCTGCTTTGGCATGGCGCGCGCGCAAATCGCGGTGATGCGAAAACATCTTATAGACTGGAACGTGCCCGTAGACGCTGAATTTGAATGGCCGAACGGAATACTGTCTCTATACGTTCGCGACCCGTCCGGGAATTCCATCGAATTCGCCGAGCCTTCCTTATGGGACTAGGATCACCGCAGCGGTTTCTTGTCACCTCCCGTGATCCGATAGATTAGACTTTCAGTCACTCCGACCTTGCCCAGCACCGCCTGAAATGTTGCCATGTGCGGTGTGGCAAAATGCTCCTCGAGCGCGGCCTGACTTTCCCATTCTTCGTAGATCCGAAACCGATTGGCATGACCCAGAATCTGGCTGAATTCATAGACCGTGCAGCCTGCTTCCTTCACCGTCTTGGCAACCATTTCCTGCGCAGCTTTTCTGGCAGCTTCGACACCTTCCGGCGTAATTTCGATAGTTCCGGTTACGATCAGCATGGTATCTCCAATCTCAGATCAATCCGTTTGGTAATCCTGTCGACCGGCGTGCCGTCACGAAGGGGCACACCAAAATCAACCGAGTAATCTTGGAATCCCATCTTCTCGTAATAGTTCAGGCCCATCCGGTTATCAGCCCTTATTGTCGCGCTGATGGAACCGAGCCCAACCCCTACGGCAAATTTGGCGGTTTCTTCAAACAAGGCACGCCCTGCCCCCTTCAAAACCGGTTCGCGGCGGGTGAAGGTCGCAATGTCAGCACAATCGTCGGGCAGTGCGTCATTCACCCCAAGCCATTGAAACCCGGCAACCTCACCTTGCGCGTCCATCGCCACATGGCTGCAAATCTTATCGAGACCCAATAGATAACTCTGCGCAAACTGCGCCTCGGAGAAAGGGGTTTCGAACGCGGTCGTACCACCAATGGCGATGATCTGGTTGAGCAAATCGCAAGCTGCTGCGACATCCTCGGGCATCATGGGGCGGACCGCAATCATTGCTTAAAGGCTCAGCTTGTCACGCATGAAAGCCAGTGCGACGCTAAGACCATCCGGGGCAATACCGTGGCCGGTGCCCTTCATGACATGGGCATAGACCTCTTTGAACTCAGCCGCTTGCAGGGCCTCGGCGGCTTCGGGCAATGATTGTGGCGGCACGACGTCATCGGCGTCGCCATGTACCAGTAGGACCGGCATGCGGCTGACTGTTTCATCCGGCAGCAAATCGGGTTCCAGAAGGCGTCCTGAAATGGCTACTATCCCGGCCACTGGGTCCTCGCGGCGCGGGGCGACATGCAGGCTCATCATCGTGCCTTGCGAAAATCCGAACAGAACCACCTGCTCGGGCAGAACGTCTTCGTCCACCATCAACGCATCGAGGAAAGCGTCGAAGTCATCCGCCGCCATTTCCATCCCGCGGCGCGATTCTTCTTCGGAAGAGCCATCAATCCACGGGATCGGGAACCACTGAAAGCCATTGGGCATACCCGGGATCTGCTCGGGCGCGTCAGGGGCAACGAACAGCGTGTCCGGCAAGTGCTCGCCCAACACATCGGCCAGCCCCAGCAAGTCGGCCCCGTTGGCGCCATAGCCATGCACGAACACCACGACCGAGCGCGTATCGCCCGAAACCGGCTCTTTTCGGAGCGCATTCAAAACCCGTGTCATCTGATCCCTTCTCGTTCTTTTGCGACCCGGTAATAGGCCCACAACACCCGCGCTGCAACCGACCGCCAGGGTGACCACGCTTCGGCCATCCGGCGCAGTTCTTTATCCGTAGGGCGCTTGGGTAAATCATAGAGGATGCGCGCGGCCTCTTGCAGCGCAAGGTCGCCCGGTGCAATCACATCGGCACGGCCCAGAGAAAACATCGCGTAAATCTCGGCAGTCCAGACGCCTATGCCTGAAATTTCGGTCAGGATCGCCACAACATCCTCATCAGGTGCGTCGCGTAACGCCTTGTAATCAATACGAGCCTCCGCAAGCGCTCGGGCATATCTGACCTTTTGGCGGCTAAGGCCCACCGCACGCAAATCCTCATCGGTGGCCCACATGATTTTGCGTGGGCCCGTCAGTTTTGCATCTTGCAGTCGTTTCCAGATGGCGTTCGCCGAGGCCACACTGACCTGTTGGCTGACAATCGCACTTAGCAGCTGGGCAAACCCGTCAGGCTTACGGCGCAGCGGCAAAGGCCCGGTCTGGTCCATCGCATAGGCCATGCGCGGACAGGTCTCGGCCAGCCACTTGGCCCCCTCGGCCACGCAATCGGGGGTTTCAATGATACGTCCGACGGACATGCGCGCTCCGGCAAATTGGTCAGCAGCACGTTAGGGTGCTTTGTCGCAGATGCAACCGTCTTGTATGACCCTGCTTTCATCGCTACGCATTGGCGCATGACAATGACACCCACGATCCCGGATAACAGTCAGGCCAAGCGTAATGTCGCTGTTCTGGTCGCAGCTCAGGCCATTCTGGGATCGCAGATGCCGATGATCTTTATTGTTGGCGGTCTGGCCGGGCAGTCGCTGGCCACCAATGCCTGTCTAGCAACCCTGCCCATCTCGCTGATCGTGCTGGGGTCAATGCTGGCGGCAACACCGATTTCGGCCATAATGCAACGCTGGGGACGGCGCGCAGGGTTTCTGGTTGGGGCAACGGCAGGTGCCTGCGGGGGGCTGGTTGGGGCCTACGGTTTGTATCTGGCCTCGTTCCCGGTCTTCCTGGCGGGCAGTCTGCTGACCGGCATCTATATGAGCGCGCACGGATTCTATCGCTTTGCCGCCGCGGACACAGCCTCGGACGCCTTTCGCCCTAAGGCAATCTCATACGTCATGGCCGGCGGTCTGGCCGCCGCGCTCATTGGCCCCCAAATCGTTAAGCTGACCTCGACCGCCTATGTGATCCCATTCCTGGGCACCTATCTGGCGGTGATTGTGCTCAACATTCTGGGTTCGGTCTTGTTTTTCTTTCTGGACATCCCCACGCCTGCAAAAGCCGCTGAGGGGGCCCCGACCGGACGCACCCGGCTTGAGATGCTAAAGACGCCGCGCATCGCCGTGGCCATCATCTGCGCAATGGTTTCTTATGCGTTGATGAATCTGGTCATGACATCCACTCCGCTGGCAGTGGTTGGTTGTGGCTACACAGCCAATGACGCGGCAGATGTGGTCTCTTTTCACGTTCTCGCCATGTACATCCCCAGTTTCTTCACCGGCCAGTTGATTGCCCGTTTTGGCGTCGAAAAGATCGTAGCTCTTGGTCTGGCAATCCTTGCCGGTGCTGGCGTTGTCGCCTTGCAAGGGGTTGAGCTTGAGAACTTCTTCATCGCTCTGATCTTGCTGGGCGTCGGATGGAATTTTGGCTTTATTGGCGCGACCACCATGTTGGCGGCATCGCATGACATCAACGAGCGTGGCCGCATGCAGGGTCTGAACGACCTGCTGGTATTCGGTGGCGTAACACTGGCTTCGCTTGCTTCGGGTGGATTGATGAACTGCTCTGGCGGCTCACCGGTTGAAGGCTGGACCGCGGTAAACCTTGCCATGGTTCCATTGTTGACTCTGGCCGGGGGCGCATTGCTTTGGTTGGTTCTGCGCCCGTCCGAGCCCGAAACGGTCTGAGGTCTACCAGCGACCCCGGACCACCTTCCACATCAGGGAAACCCGGCGCCGAACCTCACCCTGCATCAAATTCCCTGCGGCCACGCGATCTGGCTGAGCAATCGCCTTGCGCAACACCCATTCAGATTGCCAACCCGCCAAAAGCGCCGGGCGCGCCTCTGGTGAAATCGCCAGACGCTGTCCCTGTGCGCGCCGTAACCGGTTCAGAGCCTTTTGCGCCAGAGCGCGCACTGCATCGGGTGTTCCATCCAACAAAGGAATACGCCTGCGCGCTTCAAGATCCGGGATTGCGCGCAACCAGTTCGCCACGCCAACGGCATAGCCGAAATCTCGCAACACAGGCTCGTCGGCCTCACCCAAAGATTGCGCCGACGCGACCATCAAACTGGCTGAGCTGTGATTGAGGTAGGCCTCGAAATGGGCCTCGTCCTCGAAAGGATCGCGATAAATATCCCAGCGCCTTACGGCCACGTATTCATCCAGCATCACCGCCAGATGTGGGGAAAGAACCTGCGATAACGGCGTCACGACCTCATGTCGACGCACAGTCGGACCTTCAGCAATTTCCTGCAATGCATCGCGCCACCATTGCAGGCGCATTTCGGCAATCATCGCCTCTTGCGTGACCCAGGGCGCTCGGGCGACCTCGACATTCAGGGCATAGATCGGAAACAGAACCGAACGTGCGGCAACCGGCGCGGCCATCGCCGCCATGAACCGGTCCGGATCGGCGCGATGCACCAATGCAGCACAGGCCTTCAGATCGTCATTGAACTGCACCGTCACTCGGCCACCACCGCCCGAGGACGGCAATCCCGTACAAGCTTCCACTGGATCGCATCCAATAGGGCCTCAAACGACGCATCCACTATGTTCGCGCTGACCCCGACAGTTGACCAGCGCCGCCCCTGCCCGTCTTCGCTGTCGATGATGACCCGCGTCACGGCCTCGGTTCCGCCTTGGGTGATCCGCACCTTGAAATCGACCAGATGCATGTCGTCCAATATCCGCGAATATTGCCCCAGATCCTTGGCCAGAGCCTTGGCCAAAGCGTTCACCGGACCCCGGTCGCTGCCATCTTCGTCCAGAGATTCACTGACCGACAGCTTCTTTTCCCCGTCGACTTTTACCACGACAACGGCCTCGGACAGGCTGACCATCTTGTCGTATTTGTTCTTACGCCGCTCGACCGTGACCTTATAGCGTTTGACCTCGAAAAACGCGGGCAACTGGCCCAGCTCATCGCGCGCCAACAGCTCAAAACTGGCCTGGGCGGTGTCATAAGAATAGCCTTCGGCCTCGCGTTGCTTGATCCGGTCAAGAATGCGCCCCAGCGCCGGATCACCACTTTCCACGCTCAGGCCGGCCTCAGTCAGGCGTTTACGCAGATTCGACTGCCCCGCCTGGTTCGACATCGGGATGATCCGTGCATTGCCGACAGTCGCCGGATCGACATGTTCGTATGTCGACGGATCCTTCAGGATCGCGCTGGCATGCAGCCCCGCCTTATGTGCAAAAGCCGACGCACCCACATAGGCCGCCTGCTTGCTGGGCACCCGGTTCAGGATTTCGTCCAACATACGGCTGACCCGAGTCAGACCCGCCAAGGCCCCGACGCTGACCCCGATATCAAACTGCGACACATAAGGCTCTTTCAGCAACAAGGTCGGGATCAAGGCGGTCAGATTTGCATTCCCGCAACGCTCGCCCAACCCGTTCAGCGTTCCCTGAACCTGACGCACGCCCGCATCCACAGCAGCCAGAGAGCATGCAACCGCATTTTCCGTATCATTATGCGTATGAATGCCCAAACGATCCCCGGGCAGGCCTGCGGCAATCACCTCGGCCACAACCCGCGACACTTCACCGGGCAATGCGCCCCCATTGGTGTCACACAGAACAACCCAGCGAGCTCCGGCCTCTAAAGCGGCCTTGCAAACCTGGACCGCATATCCGGGATTGTCCCTGTAGCCATCAAAGAAATGCTCGGCGTCAAAAAGCGCCTCACGCCCCTGCGCCACGATATGCGCAACCGAGGCGCGCACGTTCTCGACATTCTCCTCCAGAGTGATCCCCAGCGCCTGGGTCACGTGGTAATCATGCGACTTGCCCACAAGACACACTGCCTTCGTGCCAGCGTTCATCACCGCCGCAAGAACATCGTCATTCTCAGCCGACCGACCCGCGCGTTTGGTCATCCCAAAAGCGGTCAACCGCGCCGCAGTTTTCGGCGCGGCATCAAAAAACGCACTGTCAGTCGGGTTCGCACCGGGCCAACCACCTTCGATGTAATCCACACCCAACTCGTCCAGCGCCTGCGCGATCTGCACCTTCTCAGCGGTCGAGAACTGCACGCCCTGCGTCTGCTGCCCATCGCGCAAGGTGGTGTCGTAGAGGTAGAGGCGAGTTTTTGTCATAACACTCCCTCCAACTTGGTAAGGTCAAAGCCGGTACCAGGAACCAACTCTACACCTTCTTTGCTCATCCGCACTTCAAGGCCAGCTGCCACATATACTGCTTTCAGGCGATCCACCTCTGAGAAATCCTTGCTCTGCATCGCCCCGGCCCGCGCTTCTGCCAGTTTATCCGCATACGACCCCAAATCCACTGAGGCCAGATCGGCCCATGCACCCATTTCGGGCATCAACAGCCCCATAACCTGGGCGCCAGCCAACAGGCTTGCATGGTCACCTTCGGACGCCAGCCGGTATAGCTCGGTGATGGCGCCCGCTGTGTTCAGATCATCGCTCAGCGCAGCGATGACCGCGGGCGCCGCGCTGGCGGCGGGCTCGATGTCTGCTGTCAGCGCCCGCCACTTGCGCAGCGTTGCCTCGGCTTCACGCGCCTTTTTCTCGGTCCAGTCCATCGGCTTGCGATAATGGGTCTGCAAAAAGACAAAGCGGATCACCTCACCGGGCACGCCCTGCTCCAGAAGATCGTGCACGGTGAAGAAGTTGCCCAGCGATTTGGACATTTTCTTGCCTTCGACCTGCAACATCTCATTGTGCAGCCAAACGCGCGCAAACTCGCCATGCGGGTGGGCGCATTTGCTCTGGGCGATCTCGTTTTCATGGTGCGGAAACATCAGATCGTTGCCACCACCGTGAATGTCAAAGCTCTCACCCAACAGCTCATAGCTCATGGCCGAGCATTCGATATGCCAACCCGGACGCCCTCGACCCCAAGGAGACTCCCACCCGGGCAACTCGTCGGTAGACGGTTTCCACAGAACGAAATCCATCGGGTTCTTCTTATACGGCGCAACTTCGACCCGAGCACCCGCGATCATATCATCCACGGACCGACCGGACAGGGCTCCGTACTGCTCTTTCCAACTGTCCACCGCGAACAGAACATGCCCTTCGGCCGCATAGGCGTGACCCTTGGCAATCAGATCCTCGATCATCGCGACCATTTGAGTAATATATTGCGTCGCGCGCGGCATCTCGGTCGGCTCCAACGCCCCCAGCGCGCCCATGTCGTGCAGATACCAGCCAATGGTTTCATCCGATCGTTCCTGCACCAAATCCTCCAGCGACCCTTTGGCCCCGGCCTTCTGTCGAGACAACGCGGTCGCGTTGATCTTGTCATCCACATCGGTGAAATTGCGCACATAGGTCACATGATCTGCGCCATAAACATGCCGCAGCAAACGATAGAGCACATCAAACACGACCACGGGCCGCGCGTTACCCAGATGGGCACGGTCATAGACGGTAGGTCCACAGACATACATCCGCACATTGTCGGCGCTGATCGGAACGAAATCCTCTTTTGTCCGTGTCCGTGTGTTGTGCAGTTTGATCGTCTTCATCTGTCGGCTCCTAAGAACGGCATAGCGTCTCGCGTTGGCGCGGGCTTAGCAACTTGTCTCAGGGAAGAAAACGAAAGAAACCGGCCCGCTTGATAAATCAGCAGGTAATGCAGCAGATAATGATGCAGGTCATCTGGTTCATGGATCATCCTCTAGCACGGCTATCCCGCCGCGCCAAGCCTTACGTTCTATCATGACCGGGGAGTGATTGGCGAACGCCCTGAATTGGAACAGGAAATCGACGCCATGCTCCGCAAACGCCAGACCTTCATAGTCGTGAATTCGGCAGCTCAGATCAGATTCAATCTGGAAATCTTGCTAGAACCGAAATGTCGTACGCAGATTGAACACATTCGAATCCAGCCCCCCATTCGATCGGGTAACGTCATTGAAATTCTGGCGCAGCGCCTCACCGCTGATGACGAAATTATTGCCAATCGGATAAGCGACACCAATGCCATAAACCGCTGCGGTATCGTTTTCGACCGTGGAATCCACGCGCGCCGCACCGATAACTACATATCCCAACGCATTACCGAAATCGTATCCGCCGCGCAGTTTCAGCCGGGTCATGCTATCCAGACTGCCTTCGCCCTGACCAAGATTCAGCGACAGCCGGTTATACTCAAGCTCACCACCCAACACGAACTTGCCGAAATCAAAGTCATACCCGAGATGAGGACCAAAGCTGGTGTCGCTGCCGCTTGAACCATTCGGCCCGTCTGCATCAGCATAGCCAAAGCTGAATCCCGCATAGGCACCGCTCCAATCCTCGGCCAAAGCCGGTGAGAAGCCGGATGTCGCCAGAGCAACAATTAATGCGATATGCACCTTCCTACGATTCACCAAAAACCTTTCAGAAATGCTTTCGAGTATTCAGATCAATTTGCTACAAACTGGGCCGCATTCGTTAAAAAAGTGTTTAGCCTAGTGGCCCAATTCAAGTAAGCAGAGAAATTATAGCAGATTTCGACCGCCTCGGGGAAAAATATCTTTAGGCAACAATCACTTGAGAATTTGCTTCGCTTTTCGGCATCAAGGTCGCAAATAGAACAGATAATGCCGTTCTGAATTGGAACACTGCGGCCACTGGATGAGGAACCAAATGCAGAACGAATTTTGGAAAATCCACCTGATCAGCCGCACAATCGGCGCGGATCGGGGACGTGCTGCCAGGGGGCGTCCTTCAGGCTTTTTGTAAGGCCTCTCAAAATACGTTTCTCACTATTGGATCCTAAACATGAACGACCAACCCCGTAACTCTTCCCGCAGTGGCGGACGTGCTGCGCGTCGTGCTGCCCGCGCATCTGCTCTGCCTGATCATCTGCGCCCTATCCGCCCGGGAATGGAGGGCGGACGCTACAAGCCACTGACTCAGCCACAAGTCGAACGCATTCACGAGGCCGCGCTGCAGGCGCTTGAAACCATAGGTCTGGCGGATGCTCCGCAAAGCGGGATCGACTATCTGGTTGGCGCGGGCTGCACACTTGGCGACGACGGACGCATCCGGTTTCCGCGCGCGCTGGTTGAAGACACCATTGCCAAAGCCAACCGCTCGGTCACATTGTTCAGCCGGGATGGTCAAACTGACCTGGAATTGTCGGGGGCAAAGGTTCACTATGGGACCGCCGGTGCCGCTGTCAGTATGGTTGAAGTCAACGGCCGCGAATACCGCGATTCGACTGTGCAGGATCTGCACGATGCCGCGCGGATTTGCCAACAGCTGGATAACATCCATTTTGTCCAACGCCCGATGGTTTGTCGCGATATTTCCGACAATCTCGAGATGGACCTGAACACGATTTATGCTTGTAGTTCTGGCACTTACAAGCATATCGGCACATCGTTCACCGATCCTAGTTATGTCGCGCCAGCGATGGAACTAATCCACATGATCGCAGGCGGTGAAGACAAGTGGCGCGAGCGGCCATTCATCTCGAACTCGAACTGCTTTGTCGTACCGCCCATGAAGTTTGCCACTGAAAGCTGTCAGGTGATGGAGGAATGCATCAAGGCAGGAATGCCTGTTCTTCTTCTTTCGGCCGGAATGGCAGGTGCAACTGCTCCGTCCACAATCGCAGGCGCCATTGCCCAGGCGACAGCAGAATGTCTTGCCGGTTTGGTTTATGTAAATGCCGTAAAGCCAGGTGCACCGGCGATTTTTGGAACCTGGCCCTTTGGGTTGGACCTTCGGACAGGCGCCATGTCCGTAGGATCAGGTGAACAGGCTCTGCTCAGCGCAGGCTGTGCCCAAATGCACAAGTTTTATGATCTGCCAGGCGGAGCCGCCGCAGGCGCGTCGGATTCCAAATTGCCCGATATGCAAGCGGGATGGGAGCAGATGTGCTCGAACGTCATGGCCGGCCTGTCGGGCCTGAATATGGTTTATGAATCCGCCGGGATGCACTCGTCTCTGTTGGGTTTTTGCTTTGAAAGCTTGATCTTAGGGGATGATCTTATCGGACAGGCGATGCGCTGCGTCCGCGGGATCGAAGTATCTGACGAAACACTGGCATTGGATCAGATGGCCGAGGTTTGCCTTGGTGGGCCCGGTCACTATTTGGGAACCGATGCCACACTTGGGCGCATGCAGGCCGATTATGTGTATCCCGCACATGGAGATCGAACGTCTCCGAAAGAATGGGTCGAGCTTGGCAAACCTGACTTGATCGAAAAAGCGACCGCGCGAAAACTGGAAATCCTGTCGACCTCTTCTCCGGCACAGTTCGATCCGGCATTGGATGCGCAGATTCGCAGTAAATTCAACATTCACCTACCCAGATAAACACCTAGAAAGGCGGCCAGAATTTTCGTCTGGCCGCCTTGATAATTTGTTGATCAGCCGTTTGTAGATGGCAGCAACCCGGCTTCCTGCGCGATTGCAATTTCATCCTGATCCAGCGCGCCGTCGCCATTTGCATCCATTGCTGCAAATCCGTTTGCATCAACGTCTGGCACGACGGCCTGAACTTCTTCGATTGTCAGAACGCCGTCCCCATTGGTATCCGCCGCAGACTGCGCGACAGCCAAAGTCGGCAGAGCAAAAGCAAGTGTGGAAAATGTGACCAGAGTATTCAGTTTCATTGTGATGCCTCCTGATAGAGTTTGTGTGTTTTGTGTCCGGACAAGCATCAAGAACACGCAATCACCACCAGTTGTCAGCCACTGAGTACCATCGCTTTGATTTCGCGCCAAACTCCGCGTGTTTGCCAGAGTCGCATCCGCGGTCTGTCGCTGGGTAAAACTCCCCCAAACACGGTCGGCGGTTCTTGCCCGATGGGAAACAGGCAATATGGCGAGGCTCTGCCGAGTTAACGGCTTTAGGACAAAAAGAAAGGGGGCCGAAGCCCCCTGTCAGTTTCGCCATCCAGGCTCCATTCGTTGACCGCCCGGTGTTTTGTTTGCCTGCGGCCTGGACGTCGCATGGAACGAGCGCACCCGTTCCGTGAAAGAGTGGGAAAGAGCAAATATTCCGCCCCACCCTGTTCCCGGCCAACACGGG
Organism: Ruegeria sp. CDSC025; assembly: GCF_059610805.1. Classification (NCBI taxonomy): domain Bacteria; kingdom Pseudomonadati; phylum Pseudomonadota; class Alphaproteobacteria; order Rhodobacterales; family Roseobacteraceae; genus Ruegeria; species Ruegeria sp. CDSC025. Next base: position 594,901 of record NZ_JBXWOJ010000001.1, read on the forward strand.
CATGTCGGCCGAGTGGACCAAGGCATCGAAGGTAAGTCTCTGCGCCTTGATCCGTATTCGTCGGGGCCGGCAACTGTGGCAGCTTCCGACCCCTGCGCCCCGGGTTGCCGGGGCGCTTAACTCAGCTACACCCGCTTGTTGAGCCGCAGGTGTTGCATTTCATGCAAGTGCCGTTGCGCACCAACGTGTAGTTTCCGCATTCACCGCAGGGATCGCCCTCATAGCCTTGCATCTTGGCTTTGGTGCGGGCGTCCATTCCGGTTGCGGCGGCGGATTCAACCACCGAAGCTTCGAAAGTGGCTGCGGTTTCGGCCATGCCGTTAACTACGGTTTGTCCGCCATTGAGAACCATCAGTTCCTGCGGCATCCGTTTGCGCAGATACCCGGACGAGCTGATTTGTTTCAGAACTTCCAAAGACTTGGACGCCGCGCTTTCGCTGATCTCGGACACGTTCGAGACGCCCTCTTCCTCACCCCGACCCAGATCGTCAAAGCTTGCGCCTTCGGGTTTCACATGGGCCAGATCGGTGCGGTCCAGATAGGACACAGCCAATTCGCGGAAGATGTAATCCAGGATCGACGTCGCGTTTTTGATCGAGTCGTTGCCTTGTACCATCCCGGCGGGCTCGAACTTGGTGAAGGTAAAGGCATCCACGAACTCTTCCAGCGGCACGCCATATTGCAGGCCAACCGACACGGCGATGGCAAAGTTGTTCATCATCGCCCGGAAGCCCGCGCCTTCCTTGTGCATGTCGATGAAGATCTCACCCAGTTGGCCGTCTTCGAACTCACCGGTGCGCAGATAGACCTTGTGGCCGCCGACAATCGCTTTTTGCGTATAGCCCTTGCGGCGATGGGGCAGTTTTTCACGATGGCTGCGGATCATTTCCTTGACCACAACCTTCTCGATCACCTTCTCGGCCAGAACGACGGCTTTTTCCTGCGGCGTCCCGGTTTCCAGAACTTCTGCTGCCTCTTCGTCATCCTCGACCAGCGCGGCTGCCAATGGCTGCGACAGTTTCGAGCCGTCGCGATACAGCGCGTTGGCCTTCACACCCAGCGACCAGGAAAGCTCATAGGCCTTCTGGCAGTCTTCGATGGTGGCGTCATTCGGCATGTTGATCGTCTTGCTGATCGCGCCTGAAATAAAGCTCTGCGCGGCGGCCATCATCGTGATGTGGCTATCAACACCCAGGAAACGCTTGCCTTTCTTGCCGCACGGATTGGCACAGTCGAAGATCGAATAATGCTCTTCCTTCAGATGCGGCGCGCCTTCCAGCGTCATGGTTCCGCAAACGTGGTCGTTGGCCGCGTCGATATCCGCTTTGGTAAAGCCCAGATGGCGCAGCAGATCGAAGGTCGGGTCATTCAGCTTGGTCGCAGGAATGCCGAGAACACCGGTGCAGAAATCCTCGCCCAGAGTCCACTGGTTGAACACGAACCGGATGTCGAAGGCGCTTTCGAGCGCGGCATCCACTTTGGCCAGTTCATTGGGGCCAAAGCCGTGACCCGTCAGCGAGGTGTGGTTGATCCCCGGAGCGTTGCCGATGGTGCCATGACCAACCGCGTAGCTGACGATCTCTTCAATCTGAGCCGAGGAATACCCCTGCTTTTCCAGCGCTGCAGGCACCGAGCGGTTGATGATTTTGAAATACCCGCCACCGGCCAGTTTCTTGAACTTCACCAAAGCAAAGTCCGGCTCGATCCCAGTGGTGTCGCAATCCATCACCAGACCGATGGTTCCTGTTGGCGCAATCACAGTGGCCTGCGCGTTGCGATAACCGTTCTGCTCACCCAGGCTCAGCGCTTCATCCCAAGCTGACATCGCCAGATCAACCAAACGTTTATCCGGGCAGTTGCCATGGTCCAGAGGTACAGGCTTCACTGCCAGTTTCTCATACCCTTCAGTCACACCCTGAGATGCGCGTCGGTGGTTGCGGATGACCCGAAGCATGTTATCGGCGTTGCGCTCATAGCCATTGAACGGACCCAATTCGCCGGCGATCTCGGCCGAGGTTGCATAGGCTACACCGGTCATGATCGCGGTCAGCGCGCCACAGATCGCGCGGCCTTCATCCGAGTCATAGCTATAGCCCATGTTCATCAGCAGACCGCCGATATTGGCATAGCCCAAACCCAAAGTGCGGAAGTCATAGGACAGCTGCGCGATTTCCTTGGACGGGAACTGCGCCATGGTCACCGAGATTTCCAGCGTTAGGGTCCACAAGCGCGAGGCATGCATATAGTCCACTGCCTGGAACTCATCATCCTTGAGGAAAGTCAGCAAGTTCATCGACGCAAGATTACAGGCCGTATCATCGAGGAACATATATTCCGAACATGGGTTCGATCCGCGAATCTCCCCATCTTTGGGGCATGTATGCCACTCGTTGACTGTGTCGTGAAACTGGATGCCGGGATCGGCGCAGGCCCAGGCCGCGTGGCCAACCTTTTCCCACAGGTCGCGCGCCTTGACGGTCTTGGCGACTTTCCCGTTTGTGCGGTTGATAAGCTCCCAGTCCGCGTCCTTCTCGACAGCGGTCAGGAAGGCGTTGGTTACGCGAATCGAGTTGTTCGAGTTCTGGCCCGAAACCGAGCTGTAGGCTTCCGAATCCCAATCCGTATCGTAGGTCGGGAATTCGATGCTATCGTGGCCCTGCTTGGCGTAATCCAGAACGCGTTTGATGTAAGTCTCTGGGATCGCAACATTTTTCGCCTCGCGAACCGCCTTTTTCAGGCTGTCATTCGTCTTGGGATCATACGCGTCTTCCTGCGCGCCGTCCCAGCTGCGGATGGCCTCGAAAATGCCGTTCAGCATCTTCTCGTGCATCTTCGATCCGGCAACGATCGAGGCCACCTTCTGCTCTTCGATCACCTTCCATTCGATGAATTTCTCGATGTCTGGGTGATCTGCATCGACGATGACCATCTTTGCTGCTCGACGGGTCGTGCCGCCTGATTTAATCGCGCCAGCGGCGCGGTCGCCGATCTTGAGAAAGCCCATCAAACCCGAGGATTTACCGCCACCCGACAGTGCCTCGCCCTCGCCACGCAGGTGGCTAAAGTTGGTCCCGGTTCCGCTTCCGTATTTGAACAGGCGCGCCTCGCGGACCCACAGGTCCATAATGCCACCCTCGTTCACCAAATCATCATCTACGGACTGGATGAAACACGCATGCGGCTGCGGATGTTCATAGGCGGATTTCGATTTGGTCAGCTTGCCTGACTTATAATCGACATAGTGGTGCCCCTGTGCCGGGCCATCGATTCCGTAAGCCCAGTGCAGGCCGGTATTGAACCATTGCGGGCTGTTCGGCGCAGCGCGCTGAGTCGCCAGCATATAACGCATCTCGTCGAAATAGGCGCTCGCGTCATCCTCGGTCGAGAAATAGCCACCTTTCCAGCCCCAATAGGCCCAGGCGCCGGCAAGACGGTCAAACACCTGTTTGGACGAGATTTCGCCCCCAAATTCAGCGTCCTCAGCCGGAACAGAACGCCACAGAAATTCTGGGACATCCTTTTCCTTGACCTTCTTCAGCTTGGTTGGAACGCCTGCCTTGCGGAAATACTTCTGCGCGATGACGTCGCTTGCGACCTGGCTCCAGCTGGTTGGAACCTCGATATCGTCTAGGCGGAAAACGATGGTCCCATCCGGGTTTCGGATTTCTGACGTCGCAGAAGCGAACTTAAGCTCTGCATAAGCATCCTGTCCCGATTTGGTAAATTTTCTGTCAATCTTCATGTCCGCCGCCCTAGATTCAATCAACTTGTCCCTTGGCTTTTGATCCCAATAAACGGACCATCCGCCCTAACCGAAAATCTTGGGCGCAGGAAACCGGCCGCTGCCCGAAGCAGCGTGACCCCGTTCCGACGGACGCACGTAAGTATGATGTGCTCTCCAGCCCTCGCCCTGTGCCACGTTCTGGATTTTCTACCAGATTTAGTGGCAGCACTTTCGGCCTATACAATCTGGCGTATTCACACATAGATCGTCAACGGCCTTTTTCCGCCATTTTTGGAATCTTTTATGTTGACCGATCCGCATAGACAAACTGGTGAAGGACAGTTTCCGATTCCTCCACAGAGTTATCCGCCATGGTTCGCCATCACCTGGCCAAGTCCGCAATACGATTAACCGTTCTTTCCGGCTTACTTATCGCGATTTGATAAACCAGCCTTAAGATGTCTAGGTTGAAATAGAATCAGCATCCGGCCGATTTCGACATTACTCAGAGGTGCGCTTAAAAGCACATCCAACAAAGGGCAGACCGATCAATGACCGCGTTTCGAATAATTTCCCTGTTTGCCCTGATCGTGGCCTGCACGCCACAAGAAACGCCCGCCACATCGCGCAGCGCGCAGTTCTCAGCCTTTCCCGACAAGTTGTTTGCTACGTTCGAGACATCTTGCAACGGCCCGGGTGAGGAATTTAGGAAAATCGGAAATCGTCAGTTCGAGTGTCAGGAACTTCTGCCTCCGAAGACCACAGCCTACCTGATTCTCAACTATGACGGCTATCCACAGAACCTACCCAAAAGTGTGACTCGGCTGACCGCCGAAAAAAACGCAGGTGGCTATCTAGTTGAAGCGGATCTGTTTTTTAATGTGCCGCGCGAAACAGGGCCTGCTGCAAAAGTCCCTGTAGAAAGCAAAGAATTGGATAAAACCCTTAGCGCCATCTATCGAACGATGGGTGGGTCGCCATTTTAATTTTTGAAGAAGTGGTCGGGGCGGCAGGATTCGAACCTACGACCCCCTGTACCCAAAACAGGTGCGCTACCAGACTGCGCCACGCCCCGAACCGTGCGCCTTCCTAACCGTGCCGTTCTGATTTGAAAAGCCCTAACAGGGCCAAATCGCCGGACCATGTGAAAAAACTTTGTGCTGGATCTGTGTTCCAGGCGTGATCAGATAACGATCTGCGAGACCAGCGTTGATTTCCAACACCGCGAATACCGAATCGCCCCCTCCGATGGGGGTCAAATCACCGGGAATCGCGTTGTGATGAACTTTCGTTACCATACCCGTCTTATCTATGAAGATCAGGTCCAGAGGAATCAGCGTGTTCTTCATCCAGAACGCAACAGGTTGCGGCGGGTCGAATACAAACAGCATCCCTGAACGTACCGGAAGCGATTCTCGAAACATGAGTCCGCGCGATCGCTCCTGTGGCGACACGGCGAGTTCAATATCAAAGCCGATTTGGGACTTATCATTTTTCAGGCTAACACGATCTGTACGACAGGCGGCTTCTGCGCCACCGGCCCAAAGTAACAAGACGACAGTCAGAACCTTGAAAAGCCCTGCCATGGCAGATCAGTCATCCATGGCTGCTTCCCAGGCCATAACCTGGGCCGCCATCCGACCACGCTGTCCGTCTATGACCCGCATGGCCAATGCTTCACCGGGTTGCAGATCCGCAAGCCCCGAACGGCGTAGAACCTCAATATGCAGGAACACATCTTCGCCACGCCCGAATACATTAGCGAAGCCAAACCCTTTGCCCTTGTCGAACCACTTAACCCGCGCAGCCACCAAAGGAGCCGCTGCAATCTCAACTGGATCAAGTTCAGCAAAATCCGCGAGCATCATCGTATCGGCGCGCGCTGGCGGATCGACGCTGATGACTTCGACAGCTTGCACACCGCGATCAGTGCGATGCGTCATAATTTCGATGCCCGCCCCGTCTGCAACCGAGCTTTGACCGAAATTACGCAAAACGTTTACGTGCAGCAGAATATCCGGCCCACCTTCATCCGAGACGACAAAGCCGTATCCTTTGGCAGGGTCGAACCATTTAACGTGTCCTCGGACGCGGTACATGTTGTTCAGATCTTCTGGCACTGTGGTCCCACTGCGTTTTTTTTCACTTTGTTAAGGGTCCGATGTGTATGGGATTGACGCGCAAATTCAAGGTGAAAAATCCCTTTGTTATCTGCGCATTGCAATTCGCGACACGTGAACGTCATGGATTCAACCTCTGAATCTGCCATTCCGAAGCAGCGTCATCCCGGCACCACCTGAACCTGTCATGCAGACGAAATGCGCCGTCTGCCCAGAATTCAATTTCCGTCGGCACAAGCCGGTAACCACCCCAAAATTTAGGGCGCGGAGGGTTAGGGCCAAGCCTTGCGGTCACTTTCGCCACATCCGCCATCAGCGCGGAACGGCTGCTAAGCGGCTGAGATTGCTTGGACGCCCATGCACCAAGCCGACTTTTCAATGACCTAGAGGCATAATATTCATCAGCCTTTGGTCCATCCTCGCGCGTGATTATACCACGAACGCGGATTTGACGCCGCAAAGATTTCCAATGCATCACGAAGGCCGCCTTGCCAGCATTGTCCAACTCGCCTGCCTTGGCACTTTCGTAATTTGTGTAGAAAACGAAGGCGTCGGCTTCGATCTCTTTCAACAGCACCATTCGTACATTGGGCATACCATCTTCGCCCACGGTTGCCAGTGCAATCGCGTTAGGATCGTTGGGTTCACTCTTCACAGCTTCGCCCAGCCACCGCCCTGCTATTGCAAATGGGTCGGTTCCTGCGAAGATGCCATCACGTTCGCTCATTTCCATCCCCTGGAAACTATTGAGGGATACCCTAGGGCGAGTTCCCGCCACGGGCAAGAGTGCACGGCCTTGAAGCAGACCAGCCAATGGCATAAACCAACGCAACATAACGCGAAGACAGGCGGAGAACCGAACATGTCAAATCAGTTGATGGCCGGAAAGCGCGGCCTCATCATGGGACTGGCCAATGACAAATCAATCGCATGGGGAATCGCCCGCGCCTTGTCCGAGGCCGGGGCCGAGTTAGCATTCTCATATCAAGGGGATGCCTTGAAAAAGCGCGTTGACCCTCTGGCGGCACAGCTGGGCAGTGAAATCGTCCTGCCCTGCGATGTCAGCGATGAAGCCTCGATCGACGGATTGTTCGATGCGCTGTCCGAGAAATGGGGAAAGCTGGACTTTGTTGTCCACGCAATCGGTTTTTCAGACAAGAATGAGCTACGCGGGCGCTACGTTGATACGTCGCGGGCGAATTTCAACCTCACGATGGACGTGTCGGTTTATTCCTTTACTGCCGTGATGCAGCGTGCCGAAAAGATGATGACCGAAGGCGGCAGCGCCATCACCCTGACCTATTACGGTGCCGAACAGGTGATGCCGCATTATAATGTCATGGGCGTTGCCAAAGCCGCGCTGGAAGCATCGGTCAAATATCTGGCCGAGGATTTAGGCAAGGACGGCATTCGTGTAAATGCGATCTCGGCCGGGCCGATCAAGACGCTGGCCGCCAGCGGCATCGGCGACTTTCGCTATATCATGAAGTGGAACGAATATAACTCACCCCTGCGCCGCAATGTGACCATCGACGATGTGGGCAACTCGGCGCTGTATCTGCTTTCCGATCTAAGCGGCGGTGTCACTGGTGAGAACCTGCATGTGGATTCGGGATACCACATCGTCGGTATGAAAGCCGTTGATGCTCCAGACGTTGAGAAGGGTTGAATCATGAGTGCCAAGGACCGCCTGCCCCACGAAAAAGGCTTTCACATCAGCTGGGATCAGATTCACCGCGATTCCCGAGCGCTCGCTTGGCGGCTGGATGGGCAAGGTCCGGATGATGGAGCCTGGCGTGGCGTCGTTGCCATTACCCGTGGCGGCATGGCACCGGCGATGATTGTCAGCCGCGAGCTGGACATTCGCACAGTCGACACGATCAGCGTGCGCTCCTACCATCATCAGGATCAAGGCGAAGCCGAAGTGCTCAAAGCGCCCGACGCTGACCTCATGGGCGACGGCACCGGAATCCTGATTGTCGACGATCTGGTCGACAGTGGCAAAACTCTGGAACTGGTACGGGCGATGTATCCCAAGGCGCATTTCGCGACGGTTTATGCCAAGCCGAAAGGCCGCCCGATGGTTGACACTTTCATCACCGAAGTCAGCCAGGACACCTGGATTTTCTTCCCGTGGGATATGGCTTTGCAATATGTCGAACCCTACCGGGGCACGGATTGATCCGGCCCAAGCGCAGCAACTGACTGGGGCGCAGAGATGACCCGGACACGCACCGCCGCCACCTTTCCGCCCCCAGTCATGGAGGCGCGCCGGTGGATCGAAGGCGTGACCTTCCCTGAAGAGCGGCCCTTGATAAACGTAAGTCAGGCGGCCCCCGTCGATCCGCCTCCACTTGAGATGCGTCAGGCGATGGCGGCTTATGCGTCGACCGAGGATTCCGCTCATCTCTATGGCCCGGTTCTGGGCAACAGCGCCCTCAGGTCTGAGCTGGCCAGCCAGATTACGGTTCATTATGGCGCACCTGTCGTACAGGAACAGGTTGCGATTACCTCTGGCTGCAATCAGGCCTTCGCCGCTGCGATTTCCTCCATCACAGACCAAGGGGATGAAGTCATTCTGCCCACGCCGTGGTATTTCAACCATAAAATGTGGCTGGATATGACAGGTGTTAACGCCATTGATCTGAGAACTGATGATGGACTGTTGCCAGAGGTGAACGCGGCGCGGGATTTGATAACGGATAAGACCCGCGCCATTGCTCTGGTCACCCCGAACAATCCCGGCGGTGTCGAATACCCGGCTGAGCTGCTGCGCGCGTTTTTCGAACTGTCGCGCGAAACCGGAATTAAGCTTTTGGTTGATGAGACCTACCGCGATTTCGACAGCCGCAGCGGCCCGCCCCACGATCTGTTCGCTCAGCCGGGCTGGGATGACACTCTGATTCATCTATATTCGTTTTCAAAGGCCTACCGTCTGACCGGTCACCGAGTAGGTGCTGTTGCGACCAGTCCGTCGCTGCTGTCTGAGATTGAGAAATTTCTGGATACCGTCGCGATCTGTCCAAACCAAATCGGTCAGTTTGGTGCGTTTTGGGGGATGCAAAACCTGTCGCATTGGCTGGCCGATGAACGAAGGGAAATCCTCGACCGTCGCGCTGTCATTACAAGACAACTTCCCAAACTGACCAGTAAAGGATGGCGGTTGCTTGGGTTGGGCGCCTATTTTGCCTATTTCGAACACCCGTTTGACATCTCTTCGGATGATTTGGCCCGTCGGCTGGTCACGGATGCCAGCATTCTGTTGCTGCCAGGCACGATGTTCATGCCCGATCACGACCCGGCCGGGAAACGACAAGTCCGCATCGCATTTGCCAATCTTGATCGCAACGGAATTACGGAATTGTTTGACCGCCTGCACGCTCTCTCCTTCTAAGCTTGCCCCCCGGCGGTGCGCGTCGTATTCAGGGCCGCAACCGACAGGGCAAATACTTGCCGAATAAAACAAGAGGGCACCATGGCCGCAGGCATGAAAAATCTATCAAAGACCTTTGTCTGGATCCTCATGGGTCTTTTGATGCTGGGCCTTGCAGGATTTGGCGCGACCAGCCTGACTGGAACTGTGCACACTGTGGCGCAGGTGGGCAACGAAGATATCTCGATTGACGATTACGTCCGCGAACTTCAGCGAGAAATCCGCGCGGTCGAAAGCCAGACCGGCCAGCCCCTGCAAATGTCACAGGCCCGCGATTTTGGCTTGGACCAGCTAGCTCTGTCGCGCCTCACCGCGCTGGCGGCTCTGGATAACGAAGTTGGTCTGCTGGGTATTTCGATCGGCGATGAAAATTTGCAGGAAGAAATCGTCTCGATCCCTGCGTTTCAGGGGCCTGATGGTTCTTTCGACCGTGAGGCATATCGCTTTCAGCTTGAACAGGTTGGCATGACCGACACCGAGTTTGAAACCGATCTGAGGAAAGAATCCGCACGGACCATCGTGCAGGATGCCGTGGTCAGCGGAGTAGAAATGCCCTCGATCCTGACTGAAGTTCTGACAGACTTTGTCGGTGCGCGCCGCAGCTTTACTGTTGCAACCGTTTCGCCCGAAGCTTTGGCAGAGCCGGTTGCAACCCCAACCGATGAACAAATCCAGGCCTATTACGACGAGAACCAGGACCAGTTTTCCCTGCCCCGCACCAAAAAGCTGACCTATACGATTCTGTCGCCCAATATGCTGCTGGATAGTGTCGAGGTGGACGAAGATTCAGTTCTCCGGCTTTTCGAACAGCGCGCAGACGAGTTTCAGCAACCCGAGCGCCGCCTTGTTGAACGCCTTTCTTTTTCTGATGACGCCGCTGCGCAAGATGCCATGGCACAGATTGAAGTTGGCGGGACAACCTTCGAACAACTTGTCCGTGACCGTGAGCTTGAGCTGAGCGACGTGGATCTGGGCGACGTTACCCGCGACGACCTAGGCGATGCGGCCGAGGCCATTTTCGCGGCTGAACTGGACACTGTTGTTGGACCTCTGCCCTCGGTATTCGGCCCTGCCCTTTTTCGTATCAACGGCTCGCTGGCTGAGAACAACACTCCCTTCGAAGACGCCGCCCCAGCTCTGCGCGAAGAGTTGGCCGCAGACCGTGCGCGCCGCCAGATCGAGGCTCAGTCCGAAGACATCAATGACCTGCTTGCAGGCGGGGCAACACTCGAGGAGTTAGCAGCCGAGACCGGGATGGAGCTGGGACAAATCGACTGGACTCGCGCCAGTCAGGATGGCGTGGCCGCATATGACGGTTTCCGCAGTGCAGCCGAAGCCGTGCAAGACGGGGATTTTCCCGAGATTGCATTCCTGGAGGACGGTTCGATCTTTGCGCTGCGCCTGAACGAAACGCTGCCTCGTCGGCCTGAACCGCTGGAATCAGCGCGTGATCGCGTTGCGGCGGCCTGGACACAGGTTCAAACTGACAAAGCGTTGGAAGACCACGCGAATGCCGTGTTGGAGCAGTTGCAGGAGAACGGGGATTTCACCACGACCGGCCTACCTCACCGCGTGGAAAACGCTCTGACACGAACTGCATTTCTAGAAGATGTACCCGCAGGTTTCATGCCGGAAGTGTTCGACATGGAACTAGGAAGCTATCGTGTCGTTCCCGGTGCCGGGGTCGCGTTGATCGTTCGACTTGACGAATTGTTGCCCCCTGCCGAGACCGATGAACGCCGTCAGGTTCAACAAGCGCTGGCCGCTCAGCTGAATCAGGCTCTGGCACAGAACATTTTCGATGCCTATGTTCGCGACGCCCAGGCCCGCGCCCGTCCTGTGGTGGATCAGCAAGCACTGAACGCCGTTCAGGCGAGCTATTAATTAAGAGACCGAATATGGCCCTGACCCCCGAGTTTGACAGCTTCGCCCGTGCTTATGAGGCCGGCGAGAACCAGGTCGTTTACACCCGTCTGGCAGCCGATCTTGATACGCCTGTCTCCTTGATGCTGAAACTGACCGGCGCGCAAAAAGACGCCTTTATGCTCGAGTCGGTAACTGGTGGCGAGGTCCGCGGACGGTATTCGATCATCGGTATGAAACCCGACCTGATCTGGCGCTGTCGCGCTGAGACCTCGGAACTGAACCGCTCGGCCCGGTTCGACCCGGACGCTTTCACGGCGCAGGATGGCGATCCGATGGACAACCTTCGGACGCTTCTGGCCGAAAGCCGGATTGAGCTGCCTGACGACCTTCCACAAGCTGCGGCGGGACTATTTGGCTATCTCGGTTATGACATGGTGCGCTTGGTCGAGCATCTGCCGAACATCAACCCCGACCCTCTGGGCCTGCCGGATGCTGTCATGCTGCGTCCTTCTGTCGTCGCGGTTCTGGATGGTGTGAAGGGCGAAGTCACGGTCGTTTCCCCCGCCTGGGTCAGCGATGGCCAGTCAGCCAAGGCTGCGTATGCCCAGGCCGCCGAGCGCGTCATGGACGCAGTGCGCGATCTGGAGCGGGCGATGCCTGCTGAAACACGCGACCTTGGCGATGCGTACGAAGTCGCTCCACCCGTCTCGAATTTTACCAAGTCCGGCTATCTGGAAGCAGTCGAGAAAGCCAAGGAATACATTCGAGCTGGCGATATCTTTCAGGTAGTGCCAGCGCAACGCTGGACGCAGGATTTCCCGCTGCCTCCATTTGCGCTGTACCGGTCGCTTCGGCGAACAAACCCGTCGCCCTTCATGTTCTATTTTAACTTTGGCGGGTTTCAGGTGATCGGCGCCAGCCCGGAAATCCTGGTGCGCGTGTTTGGCAATGAAGTCACCATACGACCCATCGCCGGGACGCGTCCACGTGGAGCGACCCCGGAAGAGGACAAAGCTTACGAGATTGAATTGCTGGCCGACAAGAAAGAACTGGCCGAACATCTGATGCTGTTGGATCTAGGCCGCAATGACACCGGGCGGGTTTCAAAGATCGGAACGGTGCGCCCGACCGAAGAGTTCATCATTGAACGGTACAGCCATGTTATGCACATCGTTTCAAACGTTGTGGGTGAGCTGGCCGAGGGTAAGGATGCGCTGGACGCCTTTTTTGCGGGAATGCCTGCGGGGACGGTCTCGGGCGCGCCCAAGGTACGAGCCATGGAAATCATTGATGAGCTTGAGCCGGAAAAACGCGGTGTCTACGGCGGCGGCGTCGGCTATTTCAGCGCCGGCGGAGACATGGACATGTGTATCGCCCTGCGAACGGCCATCGTTCAGGATCAAAAGCTATATATTCAGGCCGGTGGTGGCGTTGTGTATGATAGCGATCCAGAGGCTGAATTCATGGAAACCGTCCACAAGTCCAACGCCATCAGACGCGCTGCGGCTGACGCGGCCCGATTTACGCTGTCCGGCAAGAATTGATAAAGGCAGCCCGTCTGGGCTGCCTGTTTCGGGGAAGGAAGCGACCGGGCCTATTTTGCCCCTTGCATCATCACCGCCGAAATAGGCGCCATTGCAACGCGGCCTCCGCGGTCTTCCAGACCCCAAAGCAGCAAGGCCGATATGGTATCCGGGCGCAACCGGCCCAACATGACAACAGTGCCTTCCTGCCCGGCCCGGAACGCAGCCTGGTCCAGGAAACGTCGCATGATTTTTGCATCCTGCCGCGCGCCGTCGATATCTCTGAAAATTACCGCAGACGGAATTCCATTACGGGAGGCCAGCTTCTGAACCGTGTTGAGCCCGTTATCCTGAGTGATCAGTCCTCGACCCGTTCCACCGGCGATGGCGGCGACCTGATCCGCCAGTTTCCGGTTACCCTGGATGCCGGATCCATCACCTTCAAGAATTCCTACAGTCTCGGGCAACGCTTCTAGCCACACCGAAAGCGATACCTCAGCATCCTGTGCGCTGGCCGCCTTGGGCAGGTCAGCAGTGACCATCACTTCGAACCCGGCCGCCCGATGTCGAGCCATTTTCTCAGCTGCATCGGGGTCTGATGGGCGCACCGCAAACGTAAGCGGATATGGGAAATCCTGAAGCGCTTCGGCGCCATATGCACCTTCATCGTCAATCAGAATGATCGACATGAGGGGTTTGGAATCCGGATTGTCAAACTTCTCTGCGAAGGCCTCGATCGGTTTACCTACAGGAACCTCTTCCTGCGGATCTTGGGCTGCTTCATCATCTCGTTCAGTCAAAGGCACTACACGACGCCCGATAGTGGTATTTCCCGAAGAGTTGTCCTCTGCGCCGATCTGCGGAACCGAGGCGATACGCGGTAGAGGCTGACTGGGCAGCGTGTCCTCGTCCCCTTCCACTGCGATTGGGCTATCCTCCGGATTCACCTCCAGCTCGATTGATTCCGAAGGCGAGACTTCGGGCAAGGGCTCGGCAAGAGCAACCTGATCAGCCGGTGGCTCAGGGGCATCTTCTGCGGCATCTGGGCTGAGGTCGGCAAGCGGCGCAGGCTGAACGGGGACAGGCATTCGCGGAACGACCGGGGCCTCACTCGAGATGCTTACGGAATCCGCCTCGCTCGGCGTCGGCGCTTCGACCGGAACGCTTACGTCATTCACTACCGGCTGGCTGTCCGGGGCGTTCTCTGCTTCGGATAAACCGGCCAGAGAATCCTCTTCTTCGACTTCATTCTCGGGCGTCTGCGCAGGGAGTTTGAGCAGATCGGCATCTGCACCCGCCTCAGCGACAACCTCGGAGCTCTCCGACGTCTGCACCGGTGCAGGTTCTGGTGCGACTGTCGCTATGGACGGCTTTTTCGACAGCGGCGCGTTGAGCGATAAGACTGCCCCCAGCACCACAACGACAACTGCGCCTGCGATCATTCCGCCGACAAATCCGCCCATAATATTTGCCTCTCGCCTTAGTCCTGCTGCCTTGCCCTTGCACCATCTGTTGTGGCACCTGCCTGCAGGACCGCCAAGTTCGGGATGCACCCTTGACGCTGCCCCACAAGCCTGAGCATGTATGTGCCAACACTATACCGTGGCCTTGGGTTGCATCGCCAGCCCGAAATGACCAACACGAGACAAGAGCCAAATGCTGCTGCTGATCGACAACTACGACTCATTTACCTACAACCTCGTACATTATTTAGGCGAACTTGGCTCGGAAATGGTCATTCGAAGGAATGACGCGCTGGACGTGCAAGAAGCGATGGCCATGAACCCCGCTGGCATCCTGCTCAGCCCTGGCCCTTGCGACCCTGACCGGGCAGGCATTTGCCTTGCCCTGACCGAGGCAGCCGCCGAAACACGGACGCCTTTGTTGGGTGTCTGCCTTGGCCATCAGACCATAGGTCAGGTTCTCGGTGGAAAAGTCACGCGTTGCCATGAGATTGTGCATGGCAAAATGGGAACAATGCACCACACCGGTAAAGGTGTGTTCGCGGGCCTGCCCACGCCGTTTGAGGCGACGCGCTATCATTCGCTGATTGTGGATCGCGATACCCTGCCCGATTGCCTGGAGATTACGGCGGAATTGGAAGATGGCACCATAATGGGCCTCCAGCACCGCGAACTGCCCATTCATGGCGTACAGTTCCACCCGGAATCCATCGCTTCCGAGCACGGCCACGCGTTGCTCAAGAATTTCCTGTCCGAGATGAAAGTTCCCGCATGAGCGACGCCCTGAAACCGCTGATCGGAGTTGCCGCCGACCGCCCCCTGACACGCGCCGAAGCGGAAGAAGCCTTTGGGATCCTGTTTGACGGCGCCGCAACACCCAGCCAGATCGGCGGGCTTTTGATGGCCATGCGCACACGCGGTGAGACCGTCGATGAATATGCCGCCGCCGCTGCCGTGATGCGTGCAAAATGCAATGCAGTTCAGGCACCAGCTGGCGCGATAGATATTGTGGGCACCGGCGGTGACGGCAAGGGAACGCTGAATATCTCGACAGCGACCGCCTTTGTGGTTGCAGGTGCCGGTGTCACCGTGGCCAAACACGGCAACCGGAACCTGAGTTCTAAATCCGGAGCCGCAGATGCGCTAGGTCAGCTGGGTATCAACGTTATGGTCGGCCCGCAAACCGTTGAAAATGCACTGCAAGATGTCGGCATCGGTTTCATGATGGCCCCTATGCATCACCCGGCGATTGCGCATGTCATGCCCACCCGGCAAGAGCTTGGGACACGGACGATCTTTAACATTCTCGGTCCGCTGACCAATCCGGCAGGCGTCAAGCGGCAGTTGACCGGAGCCTTTAGCCGAGAGTTGATCCGCCCGATGGCCGAAACGTTGGGCCTGCTTGGGTCCGAACGCGCATGGCTGGTGCACGGATCGGACGGCACAGACGAATTGACCATCACGGGTATCAGTTGGATTGCGGCCCTCGAAGACGGCACAATCAAAGAGGTCGAGCTTCACCCCGAAGATGCAGGGCTGCCGGTACATCCCTTCGAGGACATTCTCGGCGGAACCCCCGAAGAAAACGCAGTAGCCTTCCGAGCTCTTCTAGACGGCGAGGCCTCCGCCTATCGCGATGCGGTATTGTTGAATGCCGCAGCGGCCCTGGTCGTCGCAGAGGCCGCTGCTGATCTGCGCGAAGGTGTCGCAAAAGCCGCTGAAAGTATCGACAGCGGAAAAGCCAAAGACAAGATCGCGGCCCTGGCCCGCATTACTCAGGAGGCCGCATGACCGAAACGGTTCTGGACAAAATCAAAGCTTACAAGCTCGAAGAGGTCGCTTCGGACAAGGCCAATAAGTCTCTGGAAGCTATTGAAAACGAAGCAAGATCAGCCTCTGAACCACGCGGATTCGCATCAGCCTTGCAAATGGCTGTACGTACTGGGTACGGGCTGATTGCAGAAGTCAAAAAAGCCAGCCCCTCCAAAGGTCTGATCCGCGCTGACTTTGATCCACCAGCACTTGCACTGGCTTACGAAGAAGGTGGCGCTGCCTGCCTTTCCGTGTTGACCGACACGCCCAGCTTTCAGGGTGCCAAAGAGTTTCTGGTTCAGGCACGCGCAGCCTGTTCTTTGCCGGTTCTACGCAAAGATTTCATGTACGATCCCTATCAGGTGGCCGAAGCCCGCGCTCTTGGGGCGGATTGTATTCTGATCATCATGGCATCGGTTGATGACAGCCAGGCGTCTGAGTTGGAACAGACCGCCTTTGACTGGGGCATGGACGTTCTGATTGAAGTTCATGATGAAGCCGAGCTGGAACGTGCAACGCAGCTCAAAAGCCCGTTGATTGGGATAAACAACCGTAATCTCAAGACCTTCGAGACCACTCTTGATACCACACGCCGCCTGTCAAAACTTGTACCCGCTGACCGGACCATCGTTTGCGAAAGCGGGTTGAGCACTCCAGCAGACTTGGCCGATATCGCCCGTTTCGGTGCGCGTTGTTTTCTAATTGGCGAGAGCCTGATGCGTCAGGATGACGTCGCAGCAGCGACACACGATCTGCTGTCGCGTCCGCTCAGCCCGGGTGTGATGTGATGCCGCTGACTCACTTTGATGCCCAGGGACAGGCTCATATGGTCGATGTGTCGAACAAGCCCATCACGGATCGTGTCGCCGTCGCAGCGGCTCATATCACGATGGCACAAGATACGTTCGACTTGATCGCAGAAGGTCGCGCCAAAAAAGGTGACGTCTTGGGGGTTGCACGTCTGGCCGGTATCATGGGGGCAAAGAAGACACCCGATCTGATCCCGCTATGTCACCCACTGCCAGTGACTAAAGTTACCGTAGACCTGACACTGGACCCAGAATTACCCGGCATACAGGTACAGGCAACCGTCAAGACATCTGGTCAAACCGGCGTGGAAATGGAGGCGCTGACAGCGGCCTCAACCGCCGCACTGACCATATACGACATGGCCAAAGCCGTCGATAAGGCAATGGAAATTGGCGGCATTCGCGTCTTGCTAAAAGATGGTGGTAAATCAGGCCGTTACGAGGCGAAATGATAACCGTTGAAAGCGCCCGGGCGCAGTTATTCGATCTTGTAAACACCCTCCCCTCAGAGACGGCTCCCTTGATGGATGCGGCGGGTAGAGTACTGGCCGAGGATGTAGCAGCCACACGCGATCAGCCGCCATTCGCTTCGTCTTCGATGGATGGCTACGCGGTAAAATCGACCGAGGTAGAGCCGCACGCCATGTTCAAAGTCATTGGCGAGGCTGCGGCCGGTCGGCGATTTGACGGTCAGGTTGGACCCGGACAGGCGGTTCGGATCTTCACTGGCGCCCCTATTCCTGAAGGTGCAGATTTTGTTGTCATTCAAGAGGATGTTGATCGCCGAGGTGACCTAATCACCATTTCTGATCTGCCGGGCCCTAAATCCAACATTCGTCCAAAAGGCGTCGATTTCGAAATTGGCGCCAAGATTACGGCTCCACGTCGTTTGCGCCCCGAGGATCTGGCGCTTTTGGCGGCGATGAATATCCCCATGGTGCCGGTTGCACGTAAACCCGTGGTCGCGCTGATCGCAACCGGGGATGAATTGATCATGCCCGGCGAAACACCGGGACCGGATCAGATAATCGCCTCAAACACCTTTGGTATTAAAGCGTTGTTAGAGAATGTTGGAGCGCATGTTCGGGTTCTGCCTATCGCCTCTGACACGGTTTCGTCCCTTGAGACCGCCTTTGCTCTAGCAGCCGACGTTGATTTGGTGGTTACGATCGGCGGTGCCTCGGTTGGGGATTATGATCTTGTCTCTCAGGTCTCCACCGCACTGGGGTTGGAGCGGAGTTTTTACAAAATCCGCATGCGCCCCGGCAAACCGCTGATGGCCGGTCGCTTGGGCGATAGCGTGATGGTTGGACTTCCGGGTAATCCGGTCAGCGCAATGGTTTGCAGCTATCTGTTTCTTGCCCCGATGATCCGTAAGATGCTGGGCCTGGAACAGGTTCTGACCCCGCTTCAAAGCGCCAATTTAACCGAGGCTATCCCCGCGAATGGGCCGCGAGAGCATTACATGCGTGCCATCGTGACCGCGGACGGGATAAAAGCCTGCCAAAACCAGGACAGCTCGCTGCTCAGCGTCCTCGCCGAAGCAAACGCGCTCTTGGTTCGGCAACCGAATGATCCGGCGCGCCTGGCCGGTGACGAAGTGATGTTCCTTCCGATCTGAGACCGCGCAAAACCATTGACACAAAACGTGAACATGCGTAGAACAAAAGAAAACGTATGAGCGACGAGGTGTGAGCAATGCTGACCAAGAAGCAGTTGGATTTGTTGGAGTTCATCCATAAACGAGTTCAGGCGGATGGCGTCCCCCCAAGTTTCGATGAAATGAAAGCTGCGCTGGACCTGCGGTCCAAATCCGGCATCCATCGGTTGATCACAGCGCTTGAAGAACGCGGCTTTATCCGTCGTCTGGCCCATCGTGCCCGGGCCATCGAAATCGTCAAACTTCCTGAAAGCCTGGGAGGAGAGCCTACAGTCGCTTTCAAGCCCCGTGTTATCGAAGGTGACAAACCCGAAGGCAGACGCCCCGCGAATTTCGAACCAGTGACCGTTGACGCAATGGAATTGCCGGTCATGGGACGCATCGCAGCAGGTGTTCCGATCGAGGCGATCAGCCATGTCTCGCACCGCGTTGCCGTCCCCGGAAGCATGGTTTCCGGCAGAGGCGAGCACTACGCACTTGAAGTACGCGGCGATTCGATGATTGACGCAGGCATCAACGACGGGGATGTGGTCGTCATCCGCGAAACCTCCGCGGCTGATAATGGCGATATCGTTGTCGCTCTGGTCGAAGATCAGGAAGCAACGCTCAAACGGTTCTTTCGGAGAGGTCAGGCGATAGCGCTTGAGGCTGCCAACCCGGCCTATGAAACGCGTGTACTGCCCGAAGATAAGGTCAAGGTTCAGGGCCGTTTGGTTGGGCTGATCCGAAGCTATTGATCTTTAGCTGTCTGGCGACCACAGCCTTTTGCCTATGACTTCGGCACTGGTCATTACGTTTCCGCTAGACAGTGCAATACTTCCTGTCTTGGTCAGCAACTCGGGATCAATCACCATACAGGTGCCGGACAGCTGGACCGGAACAGCAGAGATGACGATTTGGTCATCTCCACATTCGCTGAATTCGCGCGCAGATCGTTTGCCGGTGAGGTGAATCAGCTCTTTGCCCTGCCAGAAATATCTTTGCGACAGATCTTTCCCATCGGGCCAGCGATTTGCGGCAGTTTTCTGGCTCGCGCCGTCTCCGTCGTTTTCAAGCCATACGGTTGCAATAAATTTGCTGCCCTTTTCCTTGCTCAGCGCGCGCCCCTGATCAGTCATCACACCAACCAACCCACCGGAAGCTGCGACCAAAACTTCCGGACGGTTACCCTGCCCCCAAAGCGCAATCGCCACCATGCAAGGTGCGACGCCGACCCACCTTGCCCCACCGCGCCACAAGGCGATCCACAGCGCGCCCAATGCAAATATGGGCAAGACGTAGGACGGTGGACTGACCACATATCCTTGCGCACCTTCCAGTCCCGAGATCCAGTCTGAAACCGCCAGAATCCATTCCAACCCTGCCCCCATGACCGCCAGCCCAATCCACTCAAGCCCGAATGGCGCCAGGATTGCGGCAATAACGGCCGCAGGAACCACGACGGTTCCCATCACCGGGACCGACAGCATATTCGCAACCAGCCCATAGTGAGACAGTGAATTGAAATGCGCGGCCCCAATCGGTGCGGTGGCAAGCCCCGCTATGGCAGATGACATCAATACCCCGATAATGGGCCGTAGCCATTTCGGCCCGAAAGCAGAACCGAAACCGCGTAAGGCTCCGAAAACGGCCACAAGTGCCGTTGTTGCAGCAAAAGACATCTGAAAACCGGGGCTTAACAGAGATTCTGGTCGCAACGACAGCACGATAAGGGCAGCGACGGCCACCGCGCGTAGCGAAATTGACCTTCTGTCGATCAAAATGGCCCCCAGCATTACGCTGACCATGATAAAGGCCCGCTCTGTTGCGACATTCCCGCCAGACAGCAATAGATAAACAACCGCCGCGACCAAGGCGCAAACCGCTGCAAACTTGCGGACCGGAAGTCTAAGAGCGAGCACCGGGACAGCAGACAGCGTGACCCTGCAGATCAGATAAATGAAACCTGTCAGCAACCCCATATGCAATCCGGATATCGCCAACAGATGAGCCAGATTAGATGCCCGTAGATTGTTCAGCGTTTCCTGCCCCATTCCGCTGCGATCACCCGTCGTGACAGCCGCGGCGAAACCTCCGACCTCTCCAGGCAGCAATGCGCGCACATACTCAGAGATCGCCATCCTCCACGCCGTGATGCGGAGATTGGTCCTGTCCGGCGGGGCAACCGACAACACCGGTACGCGCGTGTACCCGACCGCCCCTAAACGTTGAAACCATGCGTGGCGACGGAAATCGAAACCGCCGGGCTCTACCGGCCCCTGAGGCGGCGACAGATGACCTGTTGTCATGATCCTTTGCCCGGGAACCAGTGCGACATCCCCACCATGCAGGGAAAGTCGGACGCGCCGCGGGCGTCGATCCAAAGGCACGTCCCCTAACCGCACCCGATCGAGCGTTACCCGCAGCGCATCCGACGCAGAGCGGTCAATGGCGACAACACGTCCCTCGACCGGGCCATAGTACCGCCAAGACAGAACCGGCTCTGCCACCGTATGGGCACGTGCGCCGGCCAGGATAAACCCGGCAGCGATCAGCGCCCCCCCGATTGCCAACGAAGCCCAGCCAGACCGCGATTTGCGGGCCATCCCCATAGCTGCAACAATCACCGCGCTGAAACAAACGTAAATCTGCCACCCCGGCTCGAACCGGAGCGCGAAATACAGGCCGATGCCAATGGCCAAGCACACTGGTGACCACTGAAACAAATAGCCTGTCTGGTTCAGTAATGCGGTCTCGACCCGTGCCAGAACACGCATGGTTGCCCCCGTCCTTCGGGCTCGTTAGACAGGCGCCAAGTTAAGCCCGACACGGTTACCAAAAGGTTAATCCACACTATGTCCGATCAGGTCGTCACCCGTTTTGCACCTTCACCCACTGGTTTTCTTCACATCGGCGGCGCGCGCACTGCATTGTTCAACTGGCTCTTTGCTCGGGGACGTGGTGGCAAGTTTTTGTTGCGGATTGAGGACACGGACCGCGAACGCTCAACGCCAGAGGCAACTGCAGCAATTCTTCAGGGGATGTCCTGGTTGGGCCTGGACCATGATGGCGATGTGATCAGCCAATTCGAAGGCGCCCCGCGTCATGCTGAAGTGGCACATCAGCTGCTGGCGGACGGCAAAGCCTACAAATGTTTTTCGACCCAGGACGAAATCACAGCCTTTCGCGAACAGGCGCGTGCAGAGGGAAAATCGACGCTGTTCCAGAGCCCCTGGCGCGACGCTGACCCTTCGACCCAACCTGACGCCCCATATGCGATCCGCATAAAGGCACCGCGGGACGGGGTCACCGTGATCCGCGATCAGGTTCAGGGCGACGTGACAATCCGCAACGATCAGTTGGACGACATGATCCTGCTGCGCTCGGACGGAACACCGGTTTATATGCTGGCGGTTGTTGTGGATGATCACGACATGGGTGTGACCCATGTTATCCGGGGCGACGATCACCTGAACAATGCCGCACGCCAGATGATGATCTATGAAGCCATGGGTTGGGATGTTCCGGTCTGGGCACATATTCCGTTGATTCATGGTCCGGACGGCAAGAAACTATCCAAACGTCACGGAGCTTTGGGTGCCCAAGAATATCAGGCGATGGGGTACCCGGCCGCGGGTATGCGCAACTATCTAGCCCGTCTCGGCTGGAGCCATGGGGATGACGAATTCTTTACAGATGAGCAGGCGAAAGAGTGGTTCGATCTGGCTGGAATTGGTAAAAGCCCTGCACGGTTCGATCTGAAAAAGCTCGAGAATCTATGTGGTCAGCATATTCCAATCACTGGCGATGCCGCGTTGCGGCAGGAAATTCAGGGATACTTGGCGGCGGCGGGACTGCCCGCTCTCACCAATGCACAATCAGGTGATCTGGAACGTGCGATGTATTGCCTCAAGGATCGGGCACGCACATTCCCGGAACTCCTTGAAAAAGCGCATTTTGTGCTGACGTCACGCCCGATTAAACCTGATGAGAAGGCTGCAAAGGCGCTGTCCTCTGTATCCGACGGTATACTGAGTGAATTGACGCCGCACGTGCAAAATGCTAGCTGGACCCGGAACGAACTGGAGAGTGCCCTGAACTCGTTTGCAGAAGCGAAAGGGCTAAAGTTTGGCAAGCTGGCAGGGCCGTTGCGCGCTGCATTGGCTGGTCGGGCTGTAACGCCTTCGGTTTTTGATATGATGCTTGTGCTTGGGCGGGATGAAACCCTGGCACGGCTCTCCGACGCAGCGACATAACCAAAGGTTTCACATTTGGGTAACGCTGCTCCGCTAACACCCGGGCTGCGCCCCTGTGCGCAACCGTTGCCCGCCGAAACGGACGACGATCCGTTTCACGTATGAATGAGGAAGGGACATTATGACCGACAGCAATAAATCAGCCACTTTGACCGTACATGGTAAAACATACGAGTTGCCGGTTCATTCGCCTACCGTGGGACCTGATGTCATCGACATCCGCAAGCTGTACAGCGAAGCGGATGTGTTCACCTATGACCCCGGCTTCACATCGACCGCCAGCTGCGACAGCACCATCACCTATATCGACGGCGAAAAAGGTGAACTGCTGCACCGTGGCTATCCGATCGACCAGTTGGCCGAGAAATCGCATTTCCTCGAAGTGTGCTACCTGTTGCTTTATGGAGAGCTGCCGGCGGCCAAGGAACTGGAAAAGTTTGAAACCACGATCACCCGCCACACCATGCTGCACGAACAGATGCAATATTTCTATCGTGGCTTCCGCCGTGATGCGCATCCGATGGCGATCATGGTTGGTGTCGTGGGCGCGATGTCTGCGTTCTATCACGATTCGACCGATGTTTCCGACCCGCATCAGCGTGAGGTCGCATCCCATCGTCTGATCGCCAAGATGCCGACCATAGCTGCCTGGGCTTACAAGTATCACACCGGTCAGCCTTTCGTGTACCCGCGCAACGATCTGGATTATGCGTCAAACTTCCTGCGCATGTGCTTCAGCGTCCCTGCCGAGGAATATGAGGTGAACCCAATCCTCAGCCGCGCGATGGACCGCATCTTTACTCTGCACGCGGATCACGAACAGAATGCCTCGACTTCGACTGTGCGTTTGGCCTCGTCCTCGGGGGCGAACCCGTTTGCGTGTATTGCCGCTGGTATCGCGTGTCTTTGGGGCCCTGCCCATGGCGGCGCAAACCAGGCCTGCCTTGAAATGCTGGAAGAAATTGGCACGGTTGACCGTATCCCGGAATTTATCGCCCGCGCCAAAGACAAGGCTGATCCGTTCCGCCTGATGGGCTTTGGTCACCGCGTCTATAAGAACTTTGACCCGCGCGCCAAGGTTATGAAGCAATCCGCCGACGAAGTGTTGGATCTGCTGGGGATTGAGGACAATCCCAAGCTGCAAGTCGCCAAGGCGCTGGAAAAACAGGCACTGGAAGATCCGTATTTCTCCGAAAAGAAACTGTTCCCGAACGTGGACTTCTATTCAGGGATCATCCTCGAGGCGATGGGTTTCCCGACATCGATGTTCACCCCGATTTTCGCACTGTCGCGCACCGTTGGCTGGGTCAGTCAGTGGAAAGAGATGATCGCAGATCCACAGAACAAAATCGGCCGCCCGCGCCAGCTCTATCTGGGCGAAACCAGTCGCGATTACGTGGACATCGAAAAACGCTGATTTCGATCCCCAACAAACCAAACAGCCCCGGACCAGAATCCGGGGCTGATTTGTTAGAACAGCGTCAACTGGTCCCCGGCTTGGGGCGGGATATCGAACAAATCGCACCGCAGCTTCGGGGTGCGCGTTGCAAGGCCCAGTCGTTTTACAGCCAGTGAAAACCGCTTAGCCACCATCTCGGCATATTCGCCCTCACCGCGCATTCGGTGGCCCCAGCGCGGATCATAGTCCCTGCCCCCGTGCATTTGCCGAAGCTTGGACATGACTTTTTCGGCGCGCGTTGGCTCTTGCTCTTGCAGCCAGGTTTGCCAAAGTTCCGAAACTTCGCGCGGCAACCGCAGCATAATCCAGCTTGCTGCATCCGCCCCGGCATCCCTGCCCGCCTCTAACAGGCTTTCCATCTCATGATCTGTCAAACCGGGAATTGAAGGTGAGGTCATGACCCGCACCGGAACCCCCGCTTCGGTCAGCATGCGAATGATTTTCAGGCGCCGATTTGGCGCGGGTGCCCGTGGCTCCATTCGGCGCGATAAATCCGCATCCAACGTGGTCAGAGATATCCCGACCCGAACCAAACCCTGTTCCGCCATCTGTGCGAGCAGATCGAGGTCACGTTCGATCAGTGCCCCCTTGGTCACAATCGCAACCGGATGGCGAAACTCAGTAAGCACCGACAAACAAGACCTTGTGATTCCGAGGTTTTTTTCAACTGGCTGATAAGGGTCGGTATTGGTTCCAATCGCAATCGGCGCAACACTGTAACCTTTCGCAGAAAGCTCTTTGCGAAGAAGCTCGGCCGCATTGGGTCGGGCAATCAAGCGCGTCTCAAAATCCAGCCCCGGCGACAGACCCAGATAGGCGTGGCTGGGCCGTGCAAAGCAATAGATGCAGCCGTGCTCGCACCCCCGGTAGGGGTTGATCGAACGATCAAATGGCAAGTCGGGAGAGCGGTTATAAGTGATTATGCTGCGTGCCGTCTCGTGCCTGACTTCAGTCCGCAACGGAGGAAGATCGTCATCATACCCCCAGCCGTCATCGCAGGGGATTGTGTCAAACCGTTCGAATCTGCCTGCCGTATTTTCCGTGGCTGCTCGCCCCTTGGCAATGGCCGAAGGAAGGTTTGTTCTACTTTTGTTCATGCCATTTGGTATATGGAATATCGACCGGTCCGGCAAGCGGCACATTTACCTTTCTGAGGCATCATCAGAGCCCCAATCAGGCCCTGGACATTTGGTGCATTTGAACGAATTGCAGGATGTTCATGTGTAAAATGACGTCGAGATAACGACAAATTTGGCCTATAGGTCGGTCTCGGAACTGCCAAGGTCGCAATCGTCACAGTAGTATTACGGCGAAATGGCCAAAACGGAAAAAATGCCACCACGGGCGCAAGGCCCGAACAGCTCAGGGAAACGCCCCATGTCCGATGAAGAAGACATCGTCCTGTCCGAACTGAACGACGACGAACTGGTCGAACAGATGTTCGATGACCTTTACGACGGTCTGAAAGAAGAAATCGAAGAAGGTGTGAACATCCTGCTGGAGCGCGGATGGACACCTTATGACATCCTGACCAAGGCACTGGTCGGCGGCATGACGGTTGTGGGCCACGACTTCCGTGACGGCATTCTGTTCGTACCCGAGGTCTTGCTGGCCGCAAACGCAATGAAGGGCGGCATGTTTATCCTCAAGCCACTGCTGGCAGAAACCGGCGCACCGCGCGTTGGAAAAATGGTGATCGGCACTGTTAAGGGCGACATTCACGACATTGGCAAAAACCTGGTGTCAATGATGATGGAAGGCGCCGGATTCGAGGTTGTTGATATCGGCATCAACAACCCCGTCGAAAACTATCTGGAAGCGCTTGATACCGAACAGCCCGATATCCTGGGCATGTCGGCCCTGCTGACGACGACCATGCCATATATGAAAGTCGTGATCGACACACTGATCGAACAGGGTCGGCGCGACGACTATATCGTTCTGGTTGGCGGCGCGCCCCTGAACGAAGAGTTCGGCAAGGCGATCGGTGCTGATGCCTATTGCCGTGACGCAGCCGTAGCGGTTGAGACCGCAAAGGATTTTGTCTCGCGCAAGCACAATCAGCTGGCGGGTTGATCGACGTCTAGACCATTTCAGGGCCGTCCGGTTTTCGGGCGGCCTTTTTCATTTATTCACCCTACCCTGATCCGAAGCCGACATTATGTGTCGAATACGGGCTTGCCAGCCACCGAATATGCCGATTTTCTAGATAACGAGAAAGAGGCGCGAAATGACTCAGGACCAACTTCCCGACGACGCCAGCCTGACAACGCAGGGCTATTCAGACCATCACGGCGCAGGGCGAATTCTGTTATTGGCCTGCGGTGCGCTGGCGCGGGAAATCCTGGACCTAAAGCGTCGTAACGGCTGGGATCATATGGAACTGACCTGCCTGCCCGCCATCTTGCACGTCCACCCGGAACGAATCACGCAGGCGGTGGAAGAGGCCGTTGCCAAACACCGCGACCAATACGATAAAGTTTATGTCGTCTATGCAGATTGCGGCACCGGTGGCCTGTTGCAGAAAGCCTGCGAGGAGATGGGTGTGGAGATGATTAAAGGGCCCCACTGCTATTCTTTCTTCGAGGGGAACCAGGTCTTTGAAAATCGCGGCGAGGATGAAACTACAGCGTTCTACCTAACAGATTTTCTGGCACGTCAATTCGATGCCTTCGTCTGGAAGCCGCTGGGGCTGGATCGGCACCCCGAGCTTAGGGAAATGTATTTCGGCAACTACACGAAACTGGTTTATCAGGCACAGACTGATGATGCGGTTCTGACCGAACGGGCCAAGGAGTGCGCAGACCGAATGGGCCTAGCTTTCGAGCGCCGTTTTACCGGCTATGGTGATCTGCAATCCACGCTGAGCGACTGGGCCAGCCGCCCGCTTTAGGCGGCCTCTATCGCGACCTCGCGGATACGGTCGATCATCGCCCTCAAACCGTTAGATCGTTGCGCGGAAAGATGATCGTTTAACCCCAGCCGCGCCAGTTCGCCTCCTGCGTCAACCTGCGGGACTTCTTGAACCGGCAGGCCGTTATATAGGGATCGCAGAACCGCAATCAGCCCCCGCACGATCAGAGCATCACTGTCGCCGTCAAAATGAAAGATCCCTCCCTCGACACTGGGATGCAGCCAGACCTGGCTGGCGCAACCATGTACTTTGGTTGCAGGCACCTTCAACGCATCATCCATTGGCGCCATCGCTTTCCCCTGCTCGATGACATGGCGGTACCGGTCTTCCCAGTCCTCCAGGAATTCGAAATCTTCGACGATTTCTTCAAAAGCAGGTGTCGCCATCTCGGGGCTGTCCTCTCATTGGGTTCACATTTTTGAACTATGATCCTGACCAGCATCTGTCCAGCCCCCCACGTGGCTTTTCAAACCCGGAAAAGTGCGATAACTCATTGCCATATAGACTGCTCTGGGTGTTGTGACGATGAAGAAATCACTGTCTGTTCTTTTGGCTGCTGCCTTGACCCTGTCGGCTTGCAGCGCTTGGCGTGATTCTCGGGTCAACCCGACAAACTGGTTTGGGTCCAGTACTCCGGCACCCTCTGAAGTCTCGGTGAACGATGCAAATGCGCTGGTTCCCCAGACAGACGATGGTGTTGGCCTGTTTTCCAAGAAGCCACCCGAGGATAAGAGCTTCCCGATCGCCAAGATCGAAGAATTGCGGATCGATCCAATTCCGAATGGAGCTATCGTTTACACGACTGGGATTGCTGCAAGGCAGGGTGCATATAATGCGCGGCTTGTTCGTGTTGAAAGCGAAGAGAATGCGAAAAATGGCATTCTCGAATTCACGTTCCGTGTCGACTACCCGTCATATGCGACAAGCCAGGGGACCGAACGGTCCCGAAGGGTATCCAATGCAATCAATATCAGCCGAGACGAGCTTGCTAACATTCGGCTGGTCCGCGTCAAAGGGGAACAAAATGCCCTGGAATCCCGCCGCAGGTAATTCCTGCTAAAGCTCTACGACCGTGACGGTCTGCCCTTTAGCTGCCAGGGCGATTTTGCCATCGCACAGTTTCAGGGCGTCTTCGCCGAATACCTCGAACCGCCAACCGGACATTGCAGGTAACTCCCGTTCACCGGCTGCGATCTGATCCAGTTCGGAACTGGTAGCAATCAGTTTGGCGGCCACGCCCGAGCTTTCCGTTTTTGATTTCAGCAGCACCCGCAATAGGTCGGCAAGCGCAGGATTTACCTTCAACTTGTCACGGCTGGTATCAATCTTGGGCAATTTTTCTGGTGGGCAATTAACACCCTTTTTGACGGCGGCCAGAATCCCATCCGCAATGACCCCTTTGCGGGCCTCGCGCAGCAGCAGGCGCGATCCACCCAAATCTGAGAAAGATTTCGGCTTGGTCGATGCCAGTTCGATCAGCGCGTCATCTTTGAACACCCGGCTGCGCGGTACGTTGTTTTCCTGCGCATAGGCTTCGCGGAACTCGGCCAACTCGCGAACAACAGCCAAAAACTTGGCCGAGTTCGTCCGGGTTTTGATACGCTTCCACGCATTTTCGGGCTGGATCTCATAGGTGCCGGATTGCGTCAGCGTGCGCAGCTCTTCCGCGACCCAATGGCTGCGCTTGGTTTTCGTCAGCTCGGCCGCCAGATATTCATAGATTTTCCGCAGATGCGTTACATCCGCCAGCGCATAAGTCTTTTGCGCCTCGGACAGCGGACGGCGTGACCAGTCGGTGAATCGAGAGGTCTTGTCCACGCCTTCCTTACAAATCTTGCGCACCAGGGTTTCATAGCCAACCTGCTCGCCAAATCCGCAGACCATAGCAGCGACCTGCGTGTCGAACAGAGGGTTGGGGAACACACCCGCCTCAACCCAGAAAATCTCAAGATCCTGACGGGCTGCGTGAAATACTTTGACCACGCTTTCATCGGCGAAGAGCTCGTACAAAGGCTCCAGAGTCATCCCTTCGGCCAACGGGTCGACCAAAACGGCGCTGTCTTCGTCGGGCGACGGGACCGCCAGTTGAAGCAGGCAAAGTTTTGAATAGTAGGTCCGTTCGCGCAGGAACTCGGTATCTACGGTTACGTAATCAAAGGCCGCAGCCGCTTTGCAGAAATCGGCCAGCTCTTGCGTCGTCGTGAGGGTTTTCATTCGTGGTGCTATTCTTGCTTTTGTTTTTAATCACCCGTCAGTCCTACACGTTTCCGGGCCGTCGGGCGAACCATAGGCCGAATGGCAACCGCGTGTAAATCACCCCGCGGGATTCACGGCAAAAGCACCGGCGTGCGGTCATTTCCGGCAAAGCGGCGCAATACGGCCGGATAAAGCCTGTGTTCGTAGGTCAGAACGCGCGCCGCCAAAGTCTCAGGAGTGTCTCCAGCCTCAATATTCAGGCGGGCTTGCCCCAAGATTGGGCCATCGTCCAGCGCTGCGGTCACTTCGTGAACCGAGCATCCATGCTCAATATCACCTGCTGCAATCGCACGGGCATGGGTGTTCAGACCCTTGTATTTTGGCAACAGTGACGGGTGGATGTTCAGCATCCGACCCTGAAAGCGCGAGACGAAATCACCGGTCAGCACCCGCATGAACCCAGCCAAACACACGATGTCCGGTTGTGCTTGCTCTAACGGTTTCAGCAGCTCGGCCTCAAAAGCTGCGCGGTCGCCTTTGAAGGGTCGGTGATCAACGGCTGCGGTTGCAATTCCCCGATCAGCTGCCTTTTTCAGCCCGCCTGCCCCGGCATCGTTCGACAAGACCAAACAAGGTCTGGCCGGATGGTCACCGGTCATGCTGTCGACCAGAGAGACCATATTCGACCCCCCGCCCGAGATCAGAATGGCGACGCGCTTATGGCTCACAGCAATTTGCCCGAATAGGCCACTCCTGCGGTGTCGGTTACGGTGCCAATCCGCGAAACCGTCTCACCAGCTTGGGCCAGCAGTGCGGACAGGTCGTCGGCCTGCTCTGCGCCGCAAACCACGATCATGCCGATGCCGCAGTTGAAAGTCTTGAGCATCTCGGATTCAGCAATACCGCCGGTTTCTGCCATCCAGCGGAATACGGGTGGCAAATCCCAGGAGTTCAAGTCGATCTGGGCACCCAGCCCTTCGGGCAGCACCCGTGGCAGGTTTTCGGTCAGGCCACCGCCGGTGATATGGGCGAGCGCATGCACCCCGCCTGTCCGGATCGCCTGTAGCGCAGGTTTCACGTAAAGGCGCGTCGGGGTCAGCAGTGCCTCGCCCAGCGATCCATCCCCAAAGGGCGATGCCGCATCCCAACCCAAGCCCGAAAGCTCGACCAGCTTGCGCACTAGCGAATAGCCATTGGAATGCACCCCGTTTGAGGCCAGCCCAAGCAACACGTCACCCTGTTGAACATCTGCAGGAAGGTGTGCGCCGCGCTCCATCGCACCGACCGAAAACCCGGCCAAATCGAAATCACCATCGGGATACATGCCCGGCATCTCGGCTGTTTCACCACCGATCAATGCGCAATCCGATTGAACGCAGCCTTCGGCAATGCCCTCAATAATCCGTGCGGCGGTCTCGGTATCCAGTTTGCCTGTTGCGAAATAGTCGAGGAAGAAAAGTGGCTCGGCCCCCTGACAGATCAGATCGTTGACGCACATGGCCACAAGATCGATACCGACGCCATCGACCAGGCCTGTATCAATCGCGATCCGCAACTTGGTGCCAACACCGTCGGTGGCGCCGACAAGAATCGGATCCCGATAACCTGCATCCTTCAGGTCGAACAATGCGCCGAACCCGCCCAGCCCGCTCATCACACCGGATCTGTTGGTCCGCTTGGCAGCAGGTTTTATCCGGTCGACCAGAGCATTCCCCGCATCAATATCAACGCCCGCATCCGCGTAGGTGATTCCGTTTTTGCCCGCTGTCATGGCCAACCTCTTTTGAATGGTTCCCGCGCGGGTTAGTCGATTGTTGGAGATGTTGCAACGGTCAGGCTTGACGCGGGCGTTCACCATGATAGGCAAAGCGCCTAGGCGGGCCTGTAGCTCAATTGGTTAGAGCAGAGCGCTCATAACGCTTTGGTTGGGGGTTCGAGTCCCTCCGGGCCTACCAAATTCCGCAAATTTTCCTTTAGAAACAACGATCGACTGGCCCGAAAATAGAGAGA
Organism: Ruegeria sp. CDSC025; assembly: GCF_059610805.1. NCBI lineage: Bacteria > Pseudomonadati > Pseudomonadota > Alphaproteobacteria > Rhodobacterales > Roseobacteraceae > Ruegeria > Ruegeria sp. CDSC025. Next base: position 626,125 of record NZ_JBXWOJ010000001.1, read on the forward strand.
GATGCTCCACGACCTAACAATAGGTTGCGAGGCAAGTGCCCCACGGTTTCAGGACATATCTTCGATTCCCGCCCGGGATATCCCGGTAACTTTTCAGGCGCTTGAATCAGTTTATCGGTCACTGAACATCCGACAAGCCAAGATGAACTCACACCAGATTTGGCAGAGCAGAGGTCCGGTGCACGATGCTCTAGCGACCGATGATAATATCGGCACACAGACCGCCCAGATGTTCGCTTTTGCCCAATCGAAGCACGCCGCCATGGGCTCGGGCGACATCTGCCACAATGGCCAACCCTAGACCAACACCGCTGCCCCGATTCTGGTTGCGCGCCGGATCCAATCGCGAGAAAGGTTTGACCGCTTCGGTGCGCTGCTCGGGCGGAATACCCGGACCATCATCTTCGACGCGGATACGCAGCGATTTGGAAGAGACCGACAGGCTGATCTCAGCGCGATTTCCATACCTGACCGCATTCCCGATCAAATTCTCTACCGCGCGACGAATAGCCGTCGGGCGCAACATCGCGGTTCCTGCGCCATCAACCTTTACCAATTCGACCTTATGCCCTGCCCTGCACGCATCCTTGACGATCTGCCGAAGGAACCTCTCAGGGTCTACGGATTCCGGCGCCACTTCTGCCGCTCCTTTGGAAAAATCCAAAAACGCGTCCAGCAATAGCTGCATTTCATCCACGTCCTGTTGCAATGGCGCTGCCTCACCTTCGGGTAACAAAGACAGCCCAAGCTTGAGACGCGTCAAAGGCGTTCGCAAATCGTGGCTGACACCGGACAGCATCATGGTGCGCTGCTCCATCTGACGCTCAATCCGGGCGCGCATATCCAGAAACGCACTGCCAGCGGCCCGCACCTCGATCGCGCCGCCTGGCGAGTAAGGAACAACCCGCCCGCGTCCGAACGCCTGTGCAGCCTCGGCCAGACGGGTGATCGGTCGTAGCTGGTTGCGCATGTACAAAAACGAAATGGTTGTCATGATGATCGCAAAGAACAAGACGGTCACAATCAACTGATGCGGCGCGGTTGGGGACAATCGCCGACGGTCGAAAGTTAGCTGCAATACACCCAAATCCGTCTGCAGATACAATCGAGCCTCCTGCCCGCTTGGCAAGGCGACCGCTACAAGATCGGGAAGCAGGGCGCGCAACTCGGATTCGACTTGAGGTGCAATGAAATCATACCAGCGGCGATTCCCGATGACTGGCGTTTCGTTTATCCCGAGAAACCGCAGTTTCATATCAAGCGCGGCCAGATCGGGCCGAAGTTCGGCCACCGCCTGATGCTGCGTTTCAGAATGTTCTATCACATCCGTAACCAGCGTAACCTCACGCGATGCGGCACGAGTCATTTGCGCGGTGACATCTTCCAGGTGCTTTTGCAAAAAGGCGACACTGATCACCAGCAGCATCACCACCACCGGCAAAATGAGAATCAAAGCCGCCCGAGCATACAGGCTGCGCGGCATATAAAGTTTGAGCCATTGCGTCGTCATGGGTTAAACCTAACGGGCTGTTCAGACGAGAGAAAGAGTGCAGAATGCAAGCACCGGACGATTTCAATCCAATGCCAGGTCGAGATGACGAATTACAACCGGGCCTGAGGCGGATTCTTGCCCCCAACCCGTCTCCGATGACATATCGCGGCACCAATACATACTTGCTTGGCCAAACCGATCTTGCGGTGATTGACCCCGGCCCTGCCAATGCGGACCATCTGGATGCAATCCTGAACGCGGTTAAACCCGGACAACGGATCAGCCACATCATTGTCACACATTCTCATCTGGACCACTCTCCGCTTGCTGCACCGCTGGCCGAACGAACGCAAGCAAAGATCATTGCTTTCGGAGGCCCCGAAGCAGGCCGCAGTGAGGTGATGGCCGAATTGGCTACTCAGGGGCTCGCAGGCGGAGGTGAAGGGATCGACACGGCGTTCCGCCCGCATATCGAAGTCGAAGATGGAGATGTAATCGCCGCCGAAGGGTGGCAGTTGAATGTGATCCATACGCCCGGTCATCTTGGTAACCATATCGCGCTGGGTTGGGGGGATGTCTGCTTTACCGCCGATCATGTGATGGGTTGGGCCAGTTCACTGGTGTCACCACCTGATGGTGATCTGACCGATTTCATGGCGGCTTGCGAAAAGCTAGGGCAACATAACTGGTCCGTATTCCACGCAGGGCATGGCGCACCGATTAACGACCCTGCCAAAAGGCTCGATTGGTTGATCACCCACCGGCGCGCCCGGGAAAAACAGATTCTGTATGCTTTGGAAACCAGGCCAGGGACCGCCCGGGAATTGGCCGAGCGAATCTATACCGAAACCCCCGCCGCCCTGTTGCCCGCTGCCGAACGGAATGTATTCGCCCATCTCGTTGATCTTACGTGCCGATTTCTGGTTGCACCGCAGTCAAAGTTATCCGTCGGCGCGATCTTCGCCAGAACCCCATAGATGCCGAGGTAAATTTTTTTCCAAAACCGCGCTTCCCCTCTGGACGGCGAAATTTCGGGTTGCTATATGGCGCGAACCGTTCCGGCGTAGCTCAGCGGTAGAGCAGTTGACTGTTAATCAATTGGTCGTAGGTTCGATCCCTACC